>NZ_JBLXFX010000004.1:0-440256 GCF_048261495.1 Salipiger sp. | reverse complement strand
GCCGAGATCCACTCCAGCCGCTCCGCCTGCTCCGCCCAGAACCCGTCCGGATCGCTCAGCGACCGCGCATACATCTCGTCATACCGCGCCGCATCGACATGCGCACCAGACGTGAACGACGGCGACGGCGGGTAGGATTTGTTCGTCATGGGATTGCTCCTCCTGTTTCGGGGGCAGGGAAACGCGCCCGGCCCCCGATGACAAGGCTGCTTTGGTCGCAGGAGGGGCCGGAGCGCGTTCAGATGGCAAGATATTCTGCCCGCAGGCTTTCATTTTCAAGCACTTCCGCGGCGGTTCCGTCGAAGACGATGGATCCGGTGTCCAGGATGATCGCCCGGTCGGCCAGTTGCAGCGCCCGCACGGCGTTCTGTTCGACGATGATCGTGGTCATGCCCTGCTCCTTCACGTGGCGCAGGGTCTTTTCGATCTCGTCGACGATCACAGGGGCAAGACCTTCGTAGGGTTCGTCCAGCAGCAACACCTTGATATCGCGCGCGAGCGCCCGGGCGATGGACAACATCTGCTGCTCGCCGCCGGAGAGGGTGACGCCCTCCTGCCTGCGGCGTTCTCCGAGTCGCGGGAAGAGTTCGTAGATCCGCTCGATCGACCAGCCCACCGGCGGCGCGATCTGGGCAAGCTGCAGGTTCTCCTCGACCGTGAGGCCGGGAATGATGCAGCGATCCTCGGGCACGAGGCCGAGGCCCGCGCCCGCCGCCTCGTAGGAGGTCATCTTGTGCAGCGGCTGGTGATCGAGCCAGATCTCGCCCTTCTGCACCTGCGGCGAGCCCATGCGCGCGATCGAGCGCAGCGTCGTCGTCTTGCCCGCCCCGTTGCGCCCGAGCAGGGCGAGGATCTCGCCCTCGTGGACGTTGAAATTGATGCCCTGAACGATGTAGCTCTCGCCGTAATAGGAATGCATGTCCCAGACGGAGAGGAAGGCCGGCGCGGTTTCGGCCATGTTGGCGTTCTTGGAAAAGTCCGGTCTGACGTTCATCTTTTCAGCTCCGTGATTTTGCACTTCGATGGCCGCCCGCGCGGGGCGGTCATATGGGGACGCAGTCGGCTTCGATCCTGTCGGCCCGGTTCCGGGTCCGGATGCGAATGGCGTCCTCTGCCGCTTCGCACTGTTGCCGGGTCTCGAAGACTTCCGTCACGACCTGGCCCAGCGAGTCGTCGGCGGTGTAGATGACGAAGATCAGAAGAAACATCCCGGCCCCCATTCCTGCCCTCCGCCGTCACGCGTGTTCGCCAAGGTAGGCTTCCTGCACCTTGGGATGGCCCTTGATGTTCTCGGGCACGTCCTCGACCAGCGGCGTGCCCTGCGCCAGCACGGTGATCCGGTCGGCGAGCGAGAACACCACGTGCATGTCGTGCTCGATGATCGCCATGGTGATGTCACGCGTGTCCCGGATCTGCTTCAGCAGGTCGATGGTGTTGTTGGTGTCGGCGCGCGCCATGCCGGCGGTCGGTTCGTCCAGCAGCAACAGGCGCGGCTCCTGCACGAGGCACATGGCCATCTCGAGCCTCCGCTTGTCGCCGCGCGACATGGAGGCGGCGTGCATGTTGCGCTTGTCCAGCATCCGGACCTCGGCCAGCATCGCCTCGGCCCGAGTGATCAGGTCGGACTCGGACTGCACGGATTTCACCGCATGCAGGCGGAAGATGCCGTCGCGCCGCGCAAAGAGCGGGATCAGCATGTTCTCCATCACCGTCAGATCGCCGAAGATCTCGGGCGTCTGGAATACGCGGGAAATGCCCATCTGGTTGATTTCGTAGGGTTTGCGCCCCAGCACCGACTGCCCGTCGAACATGACCGAGCCGGTGTCGGGGATCAGCTTGCCGACGAGGCAGTTCAGCAGGGTCGACTTGCCCGCGCCGTTCGGCCCGATGATCGCGTGGACGGTGTTTTCCCGGACCGAGAGGTTGACCTCGGACAGGGCCTTGAGACCGCCGAAGCGCTTGTTCACGTCCTTGACTTCGAGAATGCCCATGGTGCGCTCCTTATTCGGCCGGATCGGTGACGGCGGACTTGCTGTCGCGGGTCTTGCGACCGCGCAGGGCGCGACCGATGCGCTGGCCGCCCTCGACGAGGCCTCCCGGCAGGAAGATCACGATCAGCATGAACATCAGGCCCAGCGTCAGGTGCCAGCCCTTGCCCACGAAGGGATGGACGAGGGTGACGACCACATCCTCCAGCCCGTCGGGCAGCCAGGCGAACCAGCCGTGCAGCACCTGATCGTTGATCTTGGAGAAGATGTTCTCGAAATACTTGATGAAGCCCGCGCCCAGCACCGGGCCGATCAGCGTGCCCGCTCCGCCGAGAATGGTCATCAGCACCACTTCGCCCGAGGCGGTCCACTGCATCCGCTCGGCCCCGGCAAGCGGGTCCATGCAGGCCAGCAACCCGCCGGCGAGCCCCGCATACATGCCGGAAATCACGAAGGCGGCCAGCGTGTAGGGCTTGGCGTTGAGGCCGGTGTAGTAGAGCCGGTTCTGGTTCGACTTGATCGCCCGCAGCATCATCCCGAAGGGCGAGCGGAAGATGCGGATCGCCAGGTAGAAGGCGAGGATCATGATGATCGCGCAGACGTAGTAGCCGACGGAGAAGTTGAAGCTCCAGGCGCCCATGTCGAGCGTGGTGAAGCTGCGCATCTCGAAGCCGAAGAGGCTGGTGACCGGGATGCCGCCGTCCGGCGTCACCGAGACGCCCAGCACGCGCGGATCGTCGAGAGAGATCTGCAGCCCGGTCTCGCCGTTGGTGATCGGTGTCAGCACCGAATAGGCGAGGTTGTAGGACATCTGCGCGAAGGCCAGCGTGAGGATCGAGAAGTAGATCCCCGAGCGGCGCAGCGAGATGTAGCCGATCAGCACCGCGAACAGGCCGGACACGACGATCGCCAGCAGGATCGCGGGGATGACGTTCATGCTGAGCAGCTTGAACATCCACACCGCCGCATAGGAACCCACGCCGAGAAAGGCGGCATGGCCGAAGGACAGGTAGCCCGTCAGGCCGAACAGGATGTTGAAGCCGATGGCGAAGATCCCGAAGATCACGAACCTCTGCATGAGGTCGGGATATCCGGCGTTGAACTGCGCCAGCGTGCTGTCGGTGGGGAAGGGGTTCAGGATGAAGGGCGCGAACAGGGCCAGCGCCACGACGATCAGGAACAGGGTGAAGTCTTTCTTGCCGAGACCGAACATTGACTTAGTCCTCCATCACGCCCTTGCGGCCCATGAGGCCGCGCGGACGGGTCAGCAGAATGATGATGGCGACGAGATAGATGATGATCTGGTCGATACCGGGAAGGATCGCCTTGACCTGGTTCATCGAGGCAAAGCTTTCGAGCACTCCGAGAAGGAAGCCGGCGGCAACGGCACCCGGAAGGGAGCCCATGCCGCCGACGACAACCACCACGAAACTGAGAACCAGGAAATCCATACCCATGTGGTAGTTAGGCGAGTTGATCGGGGCGTACATCACGCCCGCAAGCCCGGCCACCGCGGCCGCGAGGCCGAACATGATGGTGAACTTCCGGTCGATATTGATGCCGAGCAGCCCCACGGTCTCGCGGTCCGCCATGCCCGCGCGCACCACCATGCCGAAGGTGGTGAACTGCAGGAAGGCGAAGACCGCGCCGATGATGAGTGCCGAGAAGGTGAAATAGACGAGGCGCCAGTAGGGGTAGATGATCACGTTGGGATCGAAGCCCAGCATGGTGCCGAAATCGAAGGAGCCGCGAAAGGCGTCGGGCGCCGGGGTGGGGATCGGGTTGGCGCCGAAGATCTGCTTGATGATCTCCTGCATGACGATGGCGAGGCCGAAGGTCACGAGGATCTGATCCGCGTGGGGGCGCTTGTAGAAATGCTTGATGAGACCGCGTTCCATGATGACGCCGAGCGCGATCATCACCGGGATCGAGAACAGGATGGCCAGCGGCACCGCCCAGTCGATGATGGCGCTGCCGGTGGCTTCGCCGAACCAGTCCATGACATAGGGCACGTCGACCTTGAGCGGGTTGCCGAGAAAGTCGGTGCGGCTCTCGTCGATCACCTGGTGGGAGGCTTGCAGCACCCGGCTCAGGGTGACGGCGCAGAACGAGCCGATCATGAACAGCGCGCCGTGGGCGAAGTTGACGACGCCGAGCGTGCCGAAGATCAGCGTGAGTCCCAGCGCGATCAGCGCATAGGCCGAGCCCTTGTCGAGCCCGTTCAGGATTTGCAGGATGATTGCGTCCATTGTCCCAGCCTTCGCGGTCGAAAGAACAGGAAGAGGTCCCGGCACGGGGCCGGGACGCGAGGGTCCCGGCCGCGGCTTGCGCGCGGCCGGGTCAGCGGTGGAGTCGGATCAGGCGCCCGGGTTGCAGCTGCCGAGCGAGCCACCCGCGAACATCGGGTGATCGGGCTCGTACCAGACCTGGGAGACCGGCGTGACTTCGACCACTTCGAGAAGGTCGAACTCGGAGGTCGGGTTTTCCTTCCCGCGCACGACGAGCACGTCCTTGAAGCACTGGTGGTCGGCCGAACGGTAGAGCGTCTGGCCGTTGCCCAGCCCGTCGAACAGGAAGCCCTTGTTGGAGGGCGAGGAGATGCCCGGCAACGAGCTGTCGCCGCCTTCCAGCGCCTCGACCACGGCGCAGGGATCGAAGGAGCCCGCGCGCTGGACCGCGTCCGCATAGAGCAGGGTCTGCACGTAGCAGGTGTGCGCGGCCTGGCTCGGCGGGAAGCCGTACTTGGTTCCGAAGGATTTCACGAAGGTCTTGGTGCCCTCGTCCTGCAGCGACCAGTGCCAGTTGGTCGACCCGAGGATGCCCTTGATCGCCTCACCGGCGCCGCGCGCCATCAGGCGCGAGAACAGCGGCACCACGATCTCGAACTGCTTGCCGTTCACCTGCTTTTCGCGCAGGCCGAACTGCACGGCGTTGGTCAGCGAGTTGACCATGTTTCCGCCGTAGTGGTTCAGGATCAGCACGTCGGCGCCCGAGTTCAGGACCGGCGCGATGTAGGACGAGAAATCGGTCTGTGCCAGCGGGGTGAGCACGTTCTCGACGGTCTCCCAGCCCAGTGCCTCGGTGGCGGCGGCGATGGATTCCTGCTGCGTCCAGCCCCAGGTGTAGTCGGCGGTCAGGTGGTAGGCCTTGCGGTCGGTGCCGTACTGCTTGGCCAGCACCGGCGCCATCGCGGCGGCGGACATGTAGGCGTCGAAGAAGTGACGGAAACCGTTGGCCTTCTTGTCCTTGCCGGTGGTGTCGTTGGAGTGGGTGAGACCCGCCATGAAGATCACGCCGGCCTCCTGGCAGAGGCCCTGCACCGCAACGGCCACGCCCGAGGACGACCCCCCGGTGATCATGATCGCGCCGTCCTTCTGGATCATCGACTGCGCGGAGGCGCGGGCGGCGTCGGATTTGGTCTGGGTGTCGCCGGTGACGTATTCCACCTTCTTGCCCATGATGCCCGTCCCGTCGAGAACCTTGGACGAGAAGGTGTTCAGCATGCCGCCGTCGCCGCCGCCGTTCAGATGCTCGACCGCCAGTTCGTAGGCGCGCAGCTCGTCGGCGCCCTCGTCGGCATAGGGACCGGTCTGCGGCACGTTGAAGCCCAGCGTCACCGAGCCGCCTGTCGGTTCGTTGGTGAACGCGCGGGCCGAGCCTGCGGTGAAGATCGTCGGCAGCGCCACACCCGCGCCGGCGATGGCGCCGGTCTTGAGCATGCCGCGTCGAGTCAGATTGCTCTTGGACATCTAGTTCCTCCCATGTTGCGATTTGCGCGCGGCGGGCCCCTCTTCCCGCCAGGCGCAGGCATGGTTTCCCATGCAAAGCCGATCTTTGCGGGTGAAAGAAAATCACGCAACAACTGCCGCCGGAGAAACAATTTTTTTGTCAAGGAATGCACAGTGTGACATGGTTAACTGTAAATTAATTGATATTGCGCCGCAGAAAGGCGTTGAAAGGACTGGAAAAGGCGGATGGCGCGCGACACGCTCACCGGCTCCCGCATCCGCGAACGGCGGATCATCCTGGGAATGAAGCAGGCCGATCTGGCCCGCGAGGCGGATATCTCTGCCTCCTATCTCAATCTCATCGAACACAACCGCCGCAGAATCGGCGGCAAGCTGCTGCTGCGGATCGCCGGTGTGCTCGCGGTCGAACCCTCGATCCTGACCGAGGGGGCGGAGGCCGCGCTCATCGCCTCCCTGCGCGAGGCGGCGGGGCGGGCGCGCGACAGCAGCGCCGAGCTCGACCGCGTCGACGAATTCGCCGGCCGCTTTCCCGGGTGGGCGCGCCTGCTGGCCGAGAACCGCGCCCGCATCGACACGCTGGAACGCACGGTCGAGACCCTGACGGACCGGCTGGCCCACGATCCCCACCTGGCGGATTCCCTGCACGAGATCCTGTCGACCGTGACCGCGATCCGCTCCGCCGCCTCGATCCTGGTCGAGCCGGGCGGGGTCGATCCCGACTGGCAGCGCCGGTTCCATCGCAACATCCACGAGGACAGCGCCCGGCTGGCCGACAGCAGCCGCAGCCTTGCCGCCTATCTCGAAGCCGAGGGGCAGGCCGCGGCGGGGCGCGGCACGCCGCAGGAAGAGGTCGACGCGGTTCTCGAGGCGCAGGCCTACCATATCGCGGCACTGGACGCGGGCGAGAGCGTCGCCGCCGTGCTGCCGGTTCTGGGCGGCGATCTCACCCCTATGGCGCGGGCGCTTCTGGCGCGGGTGCTCGGGCGCTATGCCGAGGATGCGGCGCGGATGCCGCTCGACGCGGTGCTCGGGGCGCTGGACCGGACCGGGGCCGATCCGCTGAAACTGTCGCGCGCCTTCGGCACCGATCCGGCCTGCGCCATGCGCCGCCTCGCGACGCTGCCGCCGGACGCGCCCTGCGGGGCGGTGGGGCTTGCCATCTGCGACGCCTCCGGTGCGCTGACCTTCCGCAAGCCGCTGCCGGATTTCCCGATCCCGCGCTTCGGGGCGGATTGTCCGCTCTGGCCGCTGTTCCCGGCCCTGAGCCGCCCGATGACGGTCCTGGTGCGGCTGCTGCGCTCGGCCGGGCGGCAGACCGGCACGGTGCGCGCCTTTGCCGTCGCCCATCCCGCGACCCTGCCGGAAGCCAACCGCGAACCGGTCTACGAGGCGCACATGATGATCGCGCCCGTCCGCCACGGGCCCGAGGACACGGTGGAGGAGGTCGGCGTCACCTGCCGCATCTGCCCGCGCGCCGGATGCCCGGCGCGGCGCGAACCGTCCCTGATGGGCGGCGCGGGTCAAGAGGAGTTTTGACACCCGCGAAAACATTGGCGATAACGAATGCGTCACGGGGGAGGAACACCGCGGTGGGGATCGAAGGGGGGTCCTCGACCGGGGGAAGGGAGCGCATGTCGAAACATGTCCTGCTGATCGAGGACGAGCCGAACATCATCGAGGCGATCAGCTTCATCCTGTCCCGCGAGGGGCTGCATGTGGAGACGCACTCCGATGGCACGACCGCGAACGACCGGCTCCGGGCGAACACGCCCGACCTGCTGATCCTCGACGTCATGCTGCCGGGCAAGAGCGGCTACGACATCCTGCGCGACCTGCGCGAGGAGGCGGCGACCGCGCAGCTTCCGGTGCTCATGCTGACCGCGCGCGGCCAGACGCGCGACCGCGAGATGGCCGAACGGGCCGGGGTGAGCGCCTTCATGTCCAAGCCGTTCTCCAATGCCGAGATGGTCCGCATGGTGCGCAGCCTCGTGAACGGGGTGCCATGAGCGAGCGCGATCTGCCCCGCCCCAAGCCGCCGGTCTTTCTGGAACGGCAGGGCTACCGGCGGCGGCGGATGATGGATGCGGCGCGGGTGCTGCCGTTCTTCGGGCTGGTGCTCTGGCTCATTCCGCTGCTGTGGGAAGAGACGGGTTTCGGCGTGGTGCGGTCCTCTTCGGCCATCATCTATCTCTTCGGGGTCTGGGCGCTGCTGGTGATCGGCGCGGCGCTGATCGCCACCGCCCTGCGCGGCAGCGATTCCGATCCGGGCGCCGCCCCGACGCCGAATGCGGCGCCCGAACCGGACCCGGCGACCGCGAGCGGGCCGTCGCAGGAGGCGCCGCCGGGCAGGATCTCCGCGCCATGAGCATGCTCAACACGCTGATCCTGATCGGCATCGCCTATGCGCTGTTCCTGTTCGGCGTGGCCTTCGCCGCCGAGCGCGTGGCCAAGCGCGGGCAGGTGCGCTGGCTGCGCTCGGCCACGGTCTATACCCTGTCGCTGTCGATCTACTGCACCGCCTGGACCTTTTACGGCGCGGTGGGATCGGCGGTGCGGTCGGGGTTCGAATACCTCACCATCTACCTCGGCCCGTCGCTGGTGCTGGTCGGCTGGTGGTGGGTGCTGCGCAAGCTGGTCCGCATCGGGCGGACGCAGCGCATCACCTCGGTCGCGGACCTGATCTCGTCACGCTACGGAAAGTCCAACCTGCTCGGCATCGGGGTCACCATCCTCGCCGTCGTCGGCACCACGCCCTACATCGCGCTTCAGTTGCAATCGGTCACTCTCAGCTTCGAGGTCTTCTCGGCCGGGGATCTCGCCGCGGGCGAGGAAAAGGGCCATACCGCGCTCTGGGTCGCGGCGGGGCTGGCGCTGTTCACGGTGATCTTCGGCACCCGCAACCTCGATGCGAACGAACGGCACAACGGCGTGGTCATGGCCATCGCGGTCGAGGCCATCGTGAAGCTCGCCGCGCTGCTGGCGGTCGGGGTCTTCGTGGTCTGGGGCGCGGCGGACGGCATCGGCGACGTGCTGTCGCGGATCGACGCCTCGCCGCTCGGCCGCTGGCATATCGACGGCGGCCGCTGGGCCGGGCTGATGCTGCTGTCGGCGGCGGCCTTCCTGTGCCTGCCGCGCATCTTCCAGGTGCTGGTGGTCGAGAACGACAACGAGATGCACCTGCGCACGGCAAGCTGGGCCTTTCCGCTCTACCTCGGGCTGATGAGCCTCTTCGTCGTGCCGATCGCGGTGGTCGGCCTCGACCTGCTGCCGCCCGGATCGAACCCGGATCTCTTCGTGCTGACCCTGCCGCTGAGCCTCGGTCACGACGGGTTGGCGGTGCTGTCCTTCCTCGGCGGCTTCAGCTCGGCCACCTCCATGGTGATCGTCGCGGCGATCGCGCTGTCGACGATGGTCTCGAACCACGTGGTCATGCCGATCTGGCTGAAGGTGGCCGAAACCGGGGCCAAGGTTTCGGGGGACGTGCGCAACGTGGTGCTGCTGTCGCGGCGGCTGTCGATCATCGGCGTGGTGATGCTCGGCTTCATGTACTACCGCGTCTCGGGGGGCGGCGCGGCGCTCGCCACCATCGGGCTGGTGAGCTTTGCCGGGGTGGCGCAGGTGCTGCCCGCGATGCTCGGCGGGATCTTCTGGCGCGGCGCGACGCGGGTGGGGGCGCTGACCGGGCTCACGCTGGGGTTCGGCTGCTGGGGCTACACGCTGTTCCTGCCCAGCTTCGGCGAAGGCATCTTCCTGCCCGATGCCTGGATGACCCACGGGGCGTTCGGACTGTCCTTCCTGCGGCCGCAGGCGCTGTTCGGGATCTCGGGCATGGACCCGCTGCTGCACGCGCTGTTCTGGTCGATGACGCTCAACACCTCGGGCTTCGTGCTAGCCTCGCTCGCCAGTTTCCCCTCGCCGCTGGAGCGGTTGCAGGGCGCGCAGTTCGTCAATGTCTTCGATCATTCCACCGGGCCGCGCAGTTGGGCCGGGGGCGTCGCCCAGACCGAGGACCTGATGATCATGGCGCAGCGCATCCTCGGCCCGCGCGAGGCGCAGGCGCTGTTCAACCGCGAGGCGCAGCGCCAGGGTCTGCGGGGCATGCTGCCCGAACCCTCGCCCGAGTTCCTCGAGACGCTGGAGCGGGAGCTGTCGGGCTCCGTCGGGGCGGCGACGGCGCATGCAATGGTGGGGCAGATCGTCGGCGGCATGTCGGTGTCGGTCCAGGATCTCATGGCCGTGGCCGACGAGACCGCGCAGATGATGGAATATTCCGCCCGGCTCGAAACCCAGTCGCGGGAACTGGCGCGTACGGCGGCGCAGCTGCGCGAGGCGAATGCCAAGCTCACGCGCCTCTCGGTGCAGAAGGATGCCTTCCTCAGCCAGATCAGCCACGAGCTGCGCACGCCCATGACCTCGATCCGGGCCTTTTCCGAGATCCTGCGCGACACCGACGGGCTGAGCCCCGCGGACAAGAGCAAGTACGCCTCGATCATCCACGACGAGGCGATTCGCCTCACCCGGCTGCTGGACGACCTGCTGGACCTGTCGGTGCTGGAGAACGGGCAGGTGAGCCTGAACCTGCGCCAGGGCACGCTTGCCGGGGTGCTGGACCGCGCCATCGCGGCGGCGGCGGCCGACGACGAGGGGGTGCGCCTGCGCATCCGGCGCGATCCGGCGGCCGAACAGGTGATGCTGCACACCGATCTCGACCGGCTCGCGCAGGTCTTCATCAACCTGATCGCAAATGCCCGGAAATATTGCGATTCTCCGGTGCCGAAGCTGGATATCCGCATCCAGACCGGCGCCCGCATCGTGGTGGATTTCGTCGACAACGGCACCGGGATCAGCCGTGACGCGCAGGACATGATCTTCGAGAAATTCGCCCGTGTCAGCGATCAGAAGGCGGGCGGCGCCGGGCTCGGCCTCGCGATCTGCCGCCAGATCATGGCCCGCCTCGGAGGCGAGATCACCTATCTTCCGGGGCAGGGCGGCGCGGCCTTTCGGGTGGTGCTTCCGGCCGATCTCGCGCTTGCGGCACAATGAGCCGCGCAGCCCCGGATTCCCGGCAATCTAAAGTGCTTGGTAACCAAATCACGCCATAACTCCGGGGAGATCAGCCGGAGAACAGGCCAGAATATCATGGGAGAAGCCGCAAGACAGGATGTGCTGGGCCAGAAGGCGACAGCCGCGCGCCGCGCTTTCGAGGCGCGCGCCATGTCGCCTGCCAAGGCCCTGCGCCGGGCGCTGTCGCGCACGGCGGATGTCCTGTGGGATCTTGCGCTGGTCACGCATGGCGTCAGCCAGGAAATGCTGGATCAGGACGGGGTGATCGAATCGCTGGCGCCCGACGTGCTGCTCCTGCTGCTGGACGGTCCCGACGGGGCGATCGGCCTTGCCGCCGTCGACCGGGAGGTGATGACCGGCCTGATCGAGATCCAGACCATCCTCCAGGTCACCCAGATGCCGGTCGAGGATCGCCCCCTGACCCAGACCGACGCGGCGATGATGGGGCCGCTGATCGACGGCACCATGACCCGGCTGACGCGCTATCTCGAAGAGCATCCGCTGCTGCCGCAACTCGACGGGTTCCGCTATGGCGCGATGGTCGAGGATGCGCGCACCGCCGCGCTGCTGCTCGACGCGGCGTCCTACCGGATGTTCCGCGTCTCGATCGACCTTGCGCTCGGCCGGCGGCGCGGGGATCTGCTGCTGATCATGCCGGAACGTCCCGGCGCCGTGAAACATGCCGGCGTCGACAGCGCCGCGCCCGCCGACGAACCCGGCCCGCACGAACGCAAGATGAAGCTTCTTCCGGTGCGGATGGACGCGGTGCTGGGCCGCATCAGCCTGCCGCTGAAGGCGGCGCAGGCGCTGAAGCCGGGCGATCTGCTGCCGCTGAAGCCCGAGGCGATGGATGGGGTTACGCTGCAGGCGAGCTACGGCGTGGCCATCGCGGGCGGGCGGCTGGGGCAGATGAACGGCATGCGCGCGGTCCGCATCACCTGGCCGGAGGGTGCCGGTGCCGCCGCCGACGACGACTCGGATCAGGAGGAGCTGCCGAAGAAATCGCGCGACACGCCGAAGGCGGAGCCGGATTTTGCCGCGGAACTGGCGCAGATCGAGGATGCGGAGGAGGTGGCGCTTCCCGCCGACGCCATGACGGAGGAGCTTCCGGACCTGCCGTCCATGGCCTTCGACTCCGGCGATTTCGATCTGGATGCCGCCCTCGGCGATGGCCCGGACGAGGGGGAGGAGGCCGTACCGCTCGATTTCGACTTCGCGGCGGCCCCTCTCGATCTCCCCGAAAGCTGAGCGCGGACGCTCAGCCCTGGCGCAGCGCGATGGCGTCCAGGGTCGGGCGCAGCCCGTCGAGCTGGTAGCCCTGGCGCGCGGCCGCAAACAGGATTTCCTCGGTCGGAAGCGTTCCCGCCTGACCCAGCGCCCACATGATCGTGCTGCGCGTTCCGGACCGGCAATAGGCCAGCACCGCACCGGAGGCCCCGGCGATCAGTTCGGCATGTTGCGCGACGTCGTCCATGGACATGCCGTCGGTCGTCACGGGGATGGTGGCGAAGTCCAGCCCGGCAGCCTGCACCGCCGCGCCGATTGTTTGCGCCTGATGATCGGCCATGACCTCTTCATCGGGGCGGTTGCAGATCACGCGGGTGATGCCGGCCGCAACGATCTGCGGCACGTCTTCGACCGCGATTTGCGGGGATACGAAATATCCGGGGGCGATCTCTTTGAGTTCCATGGCCGCAATCTCTATTCTGCCGGAAGAGCCTTGTCGAGATGTGTGCGCAGATATGGTGCGATCGCCATGCCCGCCAGCATCGCCGCGACGAAGACGTAGAGCGGGGGCCCGGCAAAGCCGAGCGCCGCGATCGACGGTCCGGGGCAGAGCCCGGCCAGCCCCCAGCCCGCGCCGAAGGCGACCGAGCCGAGGATCAGCTTGCGGTCGATCCGGGTCGAGGGCGCCGGCGGAAACGGCGCGCCGGTCAGCGCGCTGCGGCGGCGCGCGGCGATCCGCCATGCCAGCGCCATCGGGATCATCGCGCCGCCCATCACGAAGGCCAGCGTCGGGTCCCAGTCGCCGAAGATGTCGAGCCAGCCCTGCACCTTGGTGGTGTCGGTCATGCCCGAGACGAGCAGTCCGGCCCCGAACAGGCTCCCGGAGAGAAGGGCGAACAGAAGTCGGATCATGTCAGATCGCTCCCAGAAGGTGGCGGAAGATCACGACGCTGACGCCGCCCGCGACGATGTAGACCAGCGTGGCGACGATCCCCCGCAGCGACAGCCGCGAGATGCCGCAGACCCCGTGACCCGAGGTGCAGCCATTGGCGATCCGCGTGCCGATCCCGACCAGCAGCCCGGCCGCGACGAGCACGGGAATCGATCCGGTGATGTGCGTGTCGGCCTCGCCGTAGAGCGGCAGGAGCAGCAGCGGCATGAGCGCCACCCCGGCCAGGAACACCGCGTTCTGCAGGCGGTCGGCGCGGGCCGAGCCGTCCACCAGCCCGCCGATGAGGCCCGAGGCCCCCATGATCCTGCCGTTGAACAGCAGGAAGACGGCCCCGGCGGTGCCGATCAGCAGGCCGCCGATCAGCCCGAGGATCCAGTCGATGTGCATGTTGCGTCCTTGTGGAAGAGGGATCCGCGCGGGGATCAGAGCTTGTTGACGGGCACCTTGAGAAAGACATCGCCGTTCTCGTCCTCGGGCGGCATCTGCCCGGCGCGCATGTTTACCTGCAGCGACGGGATGATGAGCTTCGGCATGCCGAGGGTCGCATCGCGGGCGTCGCGCATCTTCACGAAGTCCTCGGCGGAGGTGCCGCCGCCGACATGGATGTTGCGCGCCTTCTGCTCGCCCACCGTTGTCTCCCAGGCATATTCGTCGCGCCCCGGCGCCTTGTAGTCGTGGCCGACGAAGATGCGGGTGGCGTCGGGCAGGGCGAGGATCTTCTGGATCGAGGCGAACATGGTCCCGGACGAGCCTCCGGGAAAATCGCAGCGCGCCGTGCCGAAATCCGGCATGAACAACGTGTCCCCGACAAAGGCCGCATCCCCGATGACATAGGTCAGGCAGGCGGGGGTGTGGCCCGGCGTGTGCAGCACGTCGCCGCGCAGCTGGCCGATGTGCAGGCTGTCGCCCTCGACGAAGAGCCGGTCGAACTGCGACCCGTCGCGCCGGAACTCCGTCCCCTCGTTGAAGACCTTGCCGAAGGTGTCCTGCACCACGGTGATGCGGTCCCCGATGCCGATCCTTCCGCCGATCTCGCGCTGGAGATAGGGCGCGGCGGACAGGTGGTCGGCGTGGACATGGGTTTCCAGCAGCCATTCGACCTTGAGCCCGTTGTCCCGCACGAAGGCGATGACGGCATCGGCGGACCGGGTGTCGGTCCGCCCCGACGCGTAGTCGAAGTCCAGAACGCTGTCGATCACCGCGCAGGCGCTGCCGGCGGGATCACGGACCACATAGGAAATCGTGTTGGTGGCGTCGTCGAAGAATGCGTGTACCTTCGGGATCATGATGGGCCTCTCCTTCGTGTCGATCAATCATATAAGTAAAGTTGAATATGATGGCAAGGGGGGAACGGCATTGACCTCGGTCAATGTGACGCCGCGTCGGATCGGGCAGGATGCGGCCAGGGTGCGGGGCAGGGTTGCCCCGTGCGCATGAGGCCCCCGGCACCCCGGCGCAACCGCCGCGGCGTGCCATCCGGAGGAGGAAAGACCGATGACCGAAGAACTCGCGACACGTCTGGAAGATCTTGTCAGGTCGATCGCGCAGGCCGAGATCGCGGAACGCGAGGCCCTGCTGATCAAGCTTGAAAAGCTGGTCTTCGACCTCGAGGCGCGGGGGCAGGATGTCCCCCGCGAGGCGCGCGCCCATGTGCGCCCGGAATGCGACGACGGCATCGAGGACCGCTTCGACAACATGCCGGTCTGACCGCCCGGACGTTCGATTCTTGCCTTGACCGGGAGTTTGCCGTCTAATGCCGCGTAAACGCGCGGAAAACCGCGCAGAACCGGGATCAACCAGCCCCGAGGGGGCCGGAAACGGGGGCAGGCGCATGAGCGATCCGGCAGTGGTGGCGGAACAGGTGGAGCATGTGGTGCAGGACGGCATCGCGTGGCTGTCGGTGGCGAACCCCCCGGTCAACGCCCTGTCCCGGAGCACGCGGGTCGCCCTGATCGACGCGCTCGACCGCGCCGAGGCGGATCCCGGGGTCAGGATCGTCGTGCTGCAGGGGCGGGGCCATACCTTTCCCGCCGGTGCCGATATCGCGGAGTTCGACGCCCCGCTCGAAGCGCCGTGGATTCCCGAGCTTTGCGCGCGGGTCGAGGGATTCCCGAAACCGGTCGTCGCCTCGCTGCACGGCACGGTGCTGGGCGGCGGGCTGGAACTGGCGCTGGCGGCGCATTACCGCATCGCGCTTGCCTCGACCCGGGTCGGCCTGCCGGAGGTCCGGCTGGGACTGATCCCCGGCGCGGGCGGAACGCAGCGGGTGCCGCGCATGCTCGGCGCCGGGCCCGCACTGGACCTGATGCTGTCGGGGGCGATGATGCCGGTCGACGTGGCGCCGGGGCGGGCGCTGGTCGATGCGCTGGCGGACGGCGATCTGCGCGCCGCGACCGAAACCTACTGCCGCACCCTGCTGGACGAGGGCAAGGGGCCGCGCCGCAGCTCGGACATCCGCAAGGGCTTTGCCGATGCCGCCACCTATCAGAAGGCCGTCGCCGAGCGGCGGGCGATGGTCGCGCAACGCCCCGAAATCGCGCCGAGGGAGATCGTCGCCGCGGTCGAGGCGGCCTGGCTTCTGCCCTTCGAGGCGGGCCTCGCCTTCGAGGAGGACGCCTTTGCCACCTGTCTGAAATCCGACCAGTCCCGCGCGCTGCGCGGTGCCTTCTTTGCCGAACGCCGTGCGCACCGCTTCGGCTTTCCCAAGGGCACGGCGATTCCGGCGCTGGACCGGATCGCGGTGCTGGGCGGGGGGCCGCTGGCGGCGCAGCTGGTCATCACCGCGCTGAATGCGGGGCTGGGTGTCAACTGGGGCACGCGCGATCCCGATGCCATCCGCGCCGGCGTGATGCACGTGCGCGACGTCTTCCGCGAAGGGGTCGCCAAGGGCCTGCCGGAAGCGCAGGCCGAGGAGCGCATGGCGTTGCTCAAGGTCGGGGACAGCGCGCGCATGACCGAGGGCGCCGACATGATCCTGCACGCCGCGCGCGGGCAGGGCGATGTACCGGCCCCCGAGGGCGTGGTGCGCGCCGTGGTCTTTTCCGGCAGGGTGCAGGAACTCGGCCTGCGCTTTGCGCCGCCGGTCTACGGCACGCGGCTGGTCGAGGTCATCGCCGGCCCGCAGAGCACGGCGGCGCAACACGCGACGGCGCTGTCGCTGGCCCGTGCGCTGGGAAAGATCGCGATCAAGGTCCGCTCGGAGGGCGACAGCCTTGCCGGTCACCTCATGGCGGCCTGTCAGCGCGCCGCCGACGCGCTGGTCGACGCCGGCCAGACTCCCTACCGCATCGACCAGGCCTTCCGCGACTGGGGCTGGTCCCGGCCGCCGTTCCAGGCGCGCGACATGGCGGGTTTCAACGAGACGGCGGGTCAGTCCCGCGCCGAGGGCGCGCGCAACTGGTCGGTGGTCCTCGCGGATGCGGGGCGCAGCGGCCGGGCGGCCGGGCGCGGCTTCTACCTCTGGCCGGGCGACGGGCAGGCCCCGCGCGAGGAACCGGCGGTGCTGGCGGTGCTGGACGGTCTGCGCAGGCCCGCGCCGCCGATGCCGCTCGACGCGATCCGCCTCCTGGTGCTCGGCGCGATGGCGAACGAGGGCGCGCGGATGCTGGCTTCGGGCATGGCGAGCCGGCCGTCGGACATCGACATTGCGGCGGTGCTCGCGCTCGACATGCCGCGCTGGCGGGGCGGGCCGATGCACCTTGCCTCGGTGCCCGGACTGCTGGCGGTGCAGCGCGCGCTGCAGCGGTTCGATCACCCCGACCGGGCGTTCTGGACGCCCGAGCCGGTCTTTGCGGACCTCATCAAGAACGGGCGGACCTTCGACAGCCTGAACGTCTGAAGCGGGGCCGGGCCGGGGGGCAGGGTGGTCGGATAGCGGGCCGGGGCGTCAGCCGAGGAAGATCCCCATGATCACCATCATCAGCCCGATCACCGAGCAGAACAGCGAGCCCATGTTCAGCGGCACCACCCTGCGCACGACCTCGCGCAGCGCCTCGTCGGAGAGGGCGGCGCGGCGTGCCTTCCAGACCCGGACGATGCACCAGACCAGGCCCGCAAGCCCCGCGAACGAAATCGCCGCGCCCAACCAGATGAGCCAGTCCATGCCAAATCCCCCGTACTTGTGGTGCCGTCGTCGGCGGCTTGGCGGTAATCCATCCCGTCGCCTGCGGCAACCCCTTGATGGAGGCGCGATGCGGCGCTAGTCAGGCCGCACACCGGCAGGAGAGACAGGACATGCAGGACGAAGGCAGCAGCTACGGCGTCGCGGCGGGCGAACTCCGCTCGTTCATCGAGCGTTTCGAACGGCTCGAAATCGAGAAGAAGGAAGTCGCGGACCAGCAGAAGGAAGTCATGGCCGAGGCCAAGGGCCGCGGCTACGACGTGAAGGTCCTGCGCAAGGTCATCGCGCTGCGCAAGCGCGACAAGGACGACATCGCCGAGGAAGAGGCGGTGCTGGAGATGTACAAGGCCGCGCTCGGCATGGAATAGGCCGCGCCGCCCGGCGGAGGCGTGATCCTTCGGCGAAGGATCGCGGCCCCCGGCGGCGTCACGGGGCGATGACGGTGACTCCGGGGATGCGGCCGATCTCGAAGATGTCCTCTTCGTAGAGCTCGGTCAGCATCTCGACATAGACATCGTCCCAGCCGGGCAGGTCGAGTTCTTCCTCGATCGCCTCGTCCCGCGCGTATTTCTCCAGGAAGGCCGCCATCACCCGGCGCTTCTGGATCTCGTTGATGCCGGGGTTCTCCTTCAGGAAGGCGCGGAACCGTTTCATGCCCTCCGGCTCGATGATCTCCGAAAACAGATCGAAGGCACCGATGATCTTGCGGTTCATTTCGATCCCCGCCATCTCGCGGATCACCTGCCCCCAGATCAGCGGCGTATCCTCGTTGCACCACACGGTGAGCGGCATCTCGGGGCAGTCGGCGCGGATGCGGCGGATCAGGTCGGACCAGCGCAGGTGAAGCGGATCGACCCCCGACAGGAACTCGTCGAAGCTCGCCGCCGGCGTGGCCTCGTAGATCGCGGGCAGCCAGGTCGCGAAATCGCGAAGCCCGATGAAGACCTCGAACTCGTCGCCCCGGAACAGCTTCTGCATCGCGGCCAGCCTGCGCTCCGTGCGGCGGTAGAGCTTGCCGCCGCCCAGCGCCTGCTTGGGCACCGAAAGCAGGGTCTCGTGGCACAGCACCAGACGGTCGACATTCTCCGGGTCGTCGTCGAGGATCGCGTCGAGCAGGATCTCGCGCGCCTCGGCGCTCGGTTCGCCCTCGCCGAGCGAATGCAGCATGTCCAGAAGCAGCGCCCTGTAGCGCCCCGGGCCGGGTATCGCGACACCATCCTTACGAAAATCATCGGAATTGCGCAGCAGCCCCTTGAGAAGCCGGTCCTCGTCCGTACAATGCACGCCGATGTGAAGAATGACCTGCATCGCCTGTCCTGCCATTTGCTGCAAGGACGCACTATAAGCGCTTTCGTTGCAAACGAAACTGCATTCGCCCGAGAGGATCCGCGATGAGTCCGGCAGAGCACACCGCCCGGTCCGGCAGACGCCGGGCGATGCCCGAGCCCTGGTCGCTCGGGGCGGCGGTGATCGCGATCCTGGTGCTCGCGCCGATCGTCGCGGTGATCTGGATCGCGCTGTTTCCGTCCGAGAACATCTGGCCGCACCTGTTGGCGACCACCCTGCCGCGCTACTTCGGCACCACGCTGATGCTGATGGCCGGGGTCGGGGCGCTGGCCGGAAGCGCGGGGGCGGGGGCCGCCTGGCTGATCTCGCGCTACACCTTTCCGGGGCGGCGCTGGCTCGAATGGCTGCTGCTGCTGCCGCTGGCGATCCCCGCCTATGTCGGGGCCTACGCGCTGGTCGATTTCCTCGAATACGCCGGGCCCGTGCAGACCGGCCTGCGCCACCTTTTCGGCTGGCGCTCGGCGCGCGACTACTGGTTCCCCGAGATCCGCTCGCTCGGCGCGGCGGTGATCGTGCTGTCGGCGGCGCTCTATCCCTATGTCTACCTGCTGGCGCGAAATGCCTTCCGCGAACAGTCCGGCGCCTCAGAGGAGGTGGCCCGATCGCTCGGCGCCGGGGCCTTCGGGCGGTTCTGGCGCGTCGGCCTGCCGCTGGCCCGTCCCGCCATCGCCGCGGGCATGGCCATCGCCATGATGGAAAGCGTCAACGATTTCGGCACGGTCGATTATTTCGCCGTGCAGACCCTCACCACCGGCATCTTCTCGGTCTGGCTGCAAAGCAACAACGCCGGCGGCGCGGCGCAGATCGCCTCGACCGTGCTGGCCCTGGTGATCCTGCTGGTGCTGTTCGAGAAGACCTCCCGCCGCCGCATGCGGTTCTTCAACCTCTCGACGCGGCACCGCCCGGTGGAACGCAGGACGCTGCACGGCGGCGCGGCCTGGCTGGCGACACTGGCCTGCATCCTGCCCTTCGCCATGGGGTTCGTCCTGCCCGCCGCGGTGATCCTCAGCCACGCGCTCGACAATGCCCGCTTCTGGAGCGACGGGGCGCTCTGGAAGGCGGTCTGGCACACGGTTTCCGTGGGCGGCATCGCCTCGGTGGTGACGGTGCTCGGCGGCGTGTTTCTGGTCTACGGCGTGCGCCTCTCCGGGCGGGCGCTCCCGAGGCTTCTGCTGCCCGCCACCACCATCGGCTACGCCGCGCCGGGCGCGGTTCTGGGGGTCGGCATCCTGATCCCGCTCGCGGCACTCGATCACGCGCTGGCGGACACGGTCGAAACCGTCACCGGCCGTGACATCGGCCTGGTGCTGACCGGATCGGCCTTTGCGCTTGTCCTGGCCTATTTCGTGCGCTTCTTCGCCATCGCGCAGGGGGCGGCGGATGCGGCCATGGGGCGGGTGTCGCCGAACCTCGCGCATGCGGCGCGCTCGCTCGGGCGCACCCGCGGGCGCACCCTGGCCGAGATCTACTACCCCCTGATGCGCGCCTCCGTCGCCTCGGCGCTGCTGCTGGTCTTCGTCGATTGCGTCAAGGAACTCCCCGCGACCCTGCTGCTGCGCCCCTTCAACTACGAGACCCTGGCCACGCGCGTCCACGACCAGGCCTCGTTGGAAAACCTCGGAGGCGCCGCCCCCGCGGCCATCCTTGTCATCGCCGTCGGCCTCGTCGCCGTCGGCATGCTGGCGCGCGCAAACCGCTAGTTGCCTCTTGCATCGGAGGCGCGGGCTGTCATATCTCTCCCCCCACGGTGCCCCTATAGCTCAGCTGGTAGAGCAACTGATTTGTAATCAGTAGGTCCGCGGTTCGAGTCCGTGTGGGGGCACCAACTTTATCCCGAACTGGATGGTCCGTGCCTCGATCCGTCGCCGGCGGTTGCGGGGGCTGTCGCGGGACGGTCGGGGGGGCTTGCGCGGGGCGTTTCGGCGGCGTGAGATCGGGGGATGTGCGGTCGATTCGTGGATCCCAACCTCAGAAGCATCGGGCTCGATACCTCGTGGCTCAAGATCGACCCCTTTGCGGGGTGGACGCGGCGGTACAATGTCAAGCCGACGCAGGATGCGGTGATCCTGACGCCGGATCTCGTTCCGATGGTCGCGCGGTGGTGGCTGGTGCCGTCCTGGCATCGCGGCGATCTCGGGGACTGGAAGGCCACGACCTTCAACGCCCGGTTCGAGGATGCGAAGGACAAGCCGTCGTTCCGGGCGGTCTGGCGGCGGGGACGCTGCCTGATCCCGGTCGGGGGCTTCTACGAATGGACCGGGGAGAAGGGGGCCAAGCGGCCGCATTTCATCACCTCGGCCGGCAATGCCGAGACGCTGTTCCTGGCCGGTCTCGCCTCGCGCTGGCAGGAGCTTCTGACCTGCACCATCCTCACCCGTGCGGCGAACGCGGACATGCAGCCGCTGCACACGCGCATGCCCGTCATCCTCGACCCCGAGGAGCAGGACGCCTGGCTGTCGGGCTCGGACGATCCGGACCTCGGCGCGGGCGCGCGGCTGCGCCATCACCCGGTGGAGAAATTCGCGATCGCCGACGACGGGCCGGAGCTGATCGAACCGGCGGAATAGGCCGCCCGTCCGTGGCTCAGGTCAGGGGAATGGGGCGCTGTTCCACGATGGCTTCCATCGCGAAGAAGGAGGTGACGGTTTCCAGCTCCACCTCCTCGATCAGGCGCTTGTAGACCTCGTCGTAGCTGGCCATGTCGCGGGTCACGATCTTGAGCATGTAGTCGTATTCGCCGCCGATGCGGAAGAATTCGATCACGTCGGGGATCGAGGCCACATGGGTGCGGAACTGCTTGAGCCAGGCGGCGGAGTGGTAGCGCGTCTTGACCATCACGAAGACCACGAGGCCAACGCCCAGCCGCTTGCGGTCGAGCACGACCGTCCGGCTGCGGATCACGCCGGAGGCATCCAGCGCCTTGAGCCTGCGCCAGCAGGCGTTCTGGGACAGGCCGACCTTGTCGCTCAGGGCGCGCTGGGACTGGGTCGCGTCGCGCTGAAGCTCTTCGAGGATGCGGCAGTCGATATGATCTATTTTATCGGCCATTTGTCTATCATATGATTGAAAAATGCCATGTACCATCTAAATTTTTGTGAAGTTTTTTCCGTTCGTCGTGTCAGACTCTGCCCGAAGACACTTTGTGCGGAGTTGCCATGTCCCCCCTCGATCATTTTCGCGAATCCCTGGCGCGGCCGGACCTGCGGTCCTGGATCCGGGACGGGCTGATCGGCGAGAGGGCGCAGGTGCACGGGCCCTACGGGGCCAAGCCGTTGATCTATGCCGATTATGTCGCCTCCGGACGGGCGCTGGCGCAGGTCGAGGATTTCATCCGCGACGAGGTGCTGCCCTATTACGCCAACAGCCACACGCAGGCCTCCTACTGCGGGGCCTTCTCGACCCGGCTGCGCGAGGCGGCACGGGCCGAGATCGCGCGGCTCACCGGCGCGGGCGAGGGGACGACGGTGATCTTCGCCGGCTCCGGCTCGACCGCGGGGATCAACCGGGTGCTCGGGCTGGTCGACATCGCGGGCACCCTGGCGCGCGGCGCGCGGGCGGTGGTGCTGGTCGGTCCCTACGAGCACCACTCGAACCTGCTGCCCTGGCGCGAGAGCGGGGCGGAGGTCGTCGAGATCCCCGAAGCCGACGCGGGCGGCCCCGACATGGCCGCGCTGGAACGGGCGCTGGAGGCGGCGCGGGGGGCGGAGCTGATCGTCGGCACCTTCTCGGCGGCCTCCAACGTCACCGGCATCCTGACCGATGCGGACGCGGTCACGCGCCTGCTCAAGCGCCACGGGGCGATGGCGATCTGGGATTACGGCTGCGGCGCGCCCTATGTCGCGATGGACATGCGGTCGGGCACGGATGCGGCGAAGGATGCGATCGTGTTCTCGCCGCACAAGTTCCCCGGCGGGCCGGGGGCTTCGGGGGTGCTGGTGGTGCGGGATGCCGTCGCGCTTCGCAGCACGCCGACCCTTCCCGGCGGCGGCACGGTCAGTTTCGTGTCGCCCTGGGGCCATGCCTATTCCAGCCATCTCGCCGACCGGGAAGAGGGCGGTACGCCCAATGTGGTCGGCGACATCCGCGCCGCGCTTGCCATGCTGGTTAAGGAGGCGCTCGACCAGGACTGGCTGAGCAGCCGCCAGCAGGCGCTGCGCGACCGGGCGCTGGCGGTCTGGCGGCAGAACCCGCGGATCGAGATCCTCGGCAATCTCGGGGCGGCATCGCTGCCGATCTTTTCCTTCCGCATCCGCGATGCTTCCGGAAATCTCGTGCATCATCAGTTCTTCACCCGGCTTCTGAGCGACCTTCACGGCATTCAGGCGCGCGGCGGCTGCGCCTGTGCGGGCTCCTATGCGCACCGCCTTCTGAACCTCGGCAAGGCCGAGTCCGACGCCATGTTCGCCGCGCTGGACAGCGGTGCCGAGATGGAAAAACCCGGCTGGGTGCGACTGAACCTTTCGGCGCTGATGTCAGATGATAAGGTGGAGCGCATCATCACCGCCGTGAACAGCCTGGCCATGGTTGCCTCGGACTATCTGCCCGATTATCAGGCAGACCCGTCCACCGCCCGGTTCTCACCGCGCCACCCCGTCGAGGAGAGTCTCGCATCGTGACCGGCCCGCTTGCCAACCCGTCCTTCCGCACCTTGTTCATCGCGCAGGTCTGTTCGCTGGTCGGGGTCGGGTTGCTGACCGTCGCCCTGTCGCTCGCTGCCTACGACCTCGGCGGAGACGCGGCGGGCGGGCGCATCCTCGGGCTGTTGCTGGCGCTCAAGATGGTGGCCTACGTGGGCCTCGCGCCCCTTGCCGAAACGCTGCTGTCGACGGTGTCGCGCAAGCGGGCGATGGTGGCGCTGGACCTGGGGCGGATGCTGCTGCTGCTGCCGATGGTCTTTGTCGCGGCGACCTGGCAGATCGCGGCGCTGGCCTTCGTGTTCTTCGTCCTCGCGGCGGGATTCACGCCGCTGTTCCAGTCGGTCATCCCGGACGTGCTGCCGGACGAGGCGGACTATACCCGCGCGCTGGCCTGGTCGCGCATCGCCTACACGCTGGAATCGGTCCTCAGCCCGGTCCTCGCCGCGGTGGTCCTGCGGGTGGTGGCGCCGGAACAGCTCTTCCTGTTCGCCGCGCTGGCCTTTCTCGGATCGGTCGCGGCGCTGATGGCGACGCGCTTTCCGGTCGCCGAATTCCTCGACCGCAAGGGGCCGTTCCTGAAACGCGCGATGCGGGGCATGCAGATCTACCGCCGAACCCCGCGCCTGCGGGGCCTGTTCCTGCTGAACTTCGCGCTCTCGCTGGCGATGGCCTGGGTGCTGGTCAATACCGTGGTCTACGCGGGCCGGCATCTGGGCGATGCGGAACACGGCTACCCGATCCTGATGGCCTTCTACGGGCTCGGCGCCGCCTGCGGGGCGGTGATCGTGCCGCGCCTGATCCCGCGCCTGGGCGAGCGCGGAGTGATGATTGCCGGGGCGCTGGCCTTCGGCCTCCTGGGGGCGGGCTTTGCCCTGGTGCCGCCGGTGCAGGCCCTGTTCTGGCCGGTCTGGGCGGGCTTCGGGCTGGCCTCGTCGTTGGTCCTGACACCCGGCGGCCTGGTCATCACCCGCTCGGCCGCACGCAAGGACCGCCCGGCGGTCTTTGCCGCGCAATTCTCGCTCAGCCATGCCGGCTGGCTCGTGGCCTATCCGCTCGCGGGCTGGCTCGGCAGCGTGCTGTCGCTGGAATCCGCGCTGCTGGCCCTGTCCGCCGCCAGCGTCGCCGTCGCCGTCGTCGCGACACGGGTCTGGCCCTCGGCCGATCCGCTGGAACGGGTCCACAGCCACCCCGAACTGCCCGACGATCACCCCCATCTGCGCGATCTGCCCGCAGAGGGACCGGCCCACCGCCACGTTCACGCCTATCACATAGACGAACTGCATCCTTTCTGGATGTCTCGTCCAGCTTGATGCTGAACCGCACCACGGACTTGCTCTAGGATATTCGTATGCAAACGATCGACACCTCTCCCATCGACGGCCGGGGCCTTGCCGCCCTCGAAGCCCGCCTGCACGAAGACCTGGAGTTCCTGTGCTATCCCGGCAAGGACTGGGTGCCCGCCCGCGCCGGCATCACCGATGTGGTCATCATCGGCGGCGGCATGTGCGGGATGGTCGCCTGGCTGGCGCTGAGGACGGGGGGGATGCACGATGTCCGCGTGCTCGACCGGTCGCCCGAGGGGCTGGAGGGCCCCTGGCTGACCTACGCGCGGATGGAGACGCTGCGCTCGCCCAAGGTGCTGACGGGCCCGGCCTTTGGTCACGGCGCGCTTACCTTCCAGGCCTGGTTCCGCGCGCAGTTCGGCACCGAAGCCTGGGACAAGCTGGACAAGATCCCCCGGCCGCAGTGGATGCAATACCTGAAGTGGTACCGGCAGGCGCTTGATATTCCGATAGAAAACGGCGTCTCGGTCGACAGGGTCGAACCCGAGGGCGACCTGCTGCGCCTGCACCTCTCCGGCGCGGAAGAGGACAGCATCCTCTGCCGCAAGCTGATCTTCGCCACCGGACGCGACGGCACCGGCGGGCCGAACATTCCCGGTTTCGTCAAGGACCTGCCGCGCGGCGAGCTCTGGGCACACAGCGCCGACGACATCGACTTCGAACGCCTGCGCGGCAAGCGCGTGGCGGTGATCGGGGTCGGCGCCTCGGCCGTGGACAATGCCGCCGAGGCGCTGGAACACGGTGCCGCCGAGGTCCGCCACCTCGTGCGCCGCAAGCAGATGCCGACGATCAACAAGATGATGGGAATCGGCAGCTTCGGCTTTACCGCGGGCTATGCCGATCTGCCGGACGAATGGCGCTGGCGGTTCATGCAGTACAGCTTTGCCACCCAGACGCCGCCGCCGCACGGCTCGACCAGGCGGGTCAGCCGGCACGCGAATGCCCATTTCCATTTCGGCAAGGCCACGACGCGGATCGAGAAACGCGGCGCGGGGGTCGAGATCTTCTTTGCCGACGGCACCAGCTACGAGACGGATTTCGTGATCCTCGGCACCGGCTTCGTCATCGACCCCATGGCGCGCACCGAATTCGGTGCGGTTGCGGGCCAGATCCAGCTGTGGAAGGATGTGTACACGCCGCCGGAGGACGAGCAGTCGCGCGACCTGGCACAGTTTCCCTACCTCAACCCCGATTTCACCTTCCGCGAGAAGGTGCCGGGGCAGGTGCCGTGGCTGTCCAGCGTCTACTGCTTCAACTACGGCGCCTCGGCCAGCCTCGGCAAGGTCAGCGGGGATATTCCCGGCATTTCCGAAGGCGCGGCCTGGCTCGCGCGCTCGGTCGCGGCGAGGCTCTATGCCGAGGATGTCGACCTGCACTGGCAGGCGATGCAGGATTACGCCACGCCCGAACTGCAGGGCCATGAATGGACGCCTTCGGAGCTGAAGGCGAAGGAAGGACAGACCGTATGAGCATTTTCGAGACCACCACGCTGGACGCCGCGGGCATCACGCCCGGCAGCCCCGCCGGCACGGCGGCCGAAACCCGCGCCAACATTCTCGACATGGGGCAGGCGGTCGAAGCCGCCGTGCTGCGCCCGCTCTACACCGGCGGCCTCGCCCACGACCTGCGCGCCGCCCTGGCCGCGCGCATCGCCCGCCTGAACGGCGACGAGGCGCTGGCGCTGCGCTATCTCGACGGCGCCGGGGACAAGGCCGCGCTGGCCGATCCGGCAGAGCCGGGCGCGGGGCGCGAGGCCGTGATGCTGGCGTTCATGGACAAGGTCGCCGCCAGGACCCGCGATGTGGCGGCCGAGGATATCTCGGCGCTGCAGGCCGAGGGCATCTCCGACGCCGATATCGTGAAACTCTGCGAACTCAACGCCTTCATGGCCTACCAGATCCGCGTGATCGCGGGCCTGCGCCTGATGAAGGGAGAGACCGCATGAGCCGCGTCATTCACAAGTTCACCCGCAATGTCCCGCACTGGCAGCCCCGGGTGGTGCCCGTCGACCTGGCGACCGCAACGCCCGAACAGCTCGAGGCGCTGCAGGTCACGCCGTCCAACACCAAGGTGTCGGACTACGTGCTGACGCTGGCGCATGACGTGGAAAGCCTCAAGGTCCGCTCGCCGCTGTTCAACGCGATCATGTACGACCCCGGCGGCATGTCGCGGGCCGAGCGCGAACTCGGCGCCATCGCCGCGAGCATGGTCAACCGCTGCGTCTATTGTGCCGCCGTGCATGCCGACCGTCACGCCAAGATCGAAAAGGACGATTCCGTCACCGACGAACTTTTCGCAAAAGGTGAGAAAGCTGATCTAAGCCCCCGCAATCGCGCGATTTTCGACTTTTCGCGCAAGCTGTCCGAAGCGCCGTCTCAGGCCGCGCCCGAAGACATGGCGGCGCTGCGCGCGGCGGGGCTGAACGAGGAGGAGATCCTCGACCTGATCCTGTCCGCCGCGCTGTTCGGCTGGGCCAACCGGCTGATGCATGTGCTGGGCGATCCCGTCCGTCAGGAGGAAACCGCATGAGCGAGGGCGCAAGGGTCGGCATCGCGGGGGCGGGCTCCATCGCCTTCGGCACCGCGGCGCTGCTGCACACGCGGGGGCACGACCCGATGCTGTGGTCGCCCTCGGGCGCCTCGACCGAGGCGCTGAAGGGCGCGCCGCTGGTCGCGACCGGGGCCATCGAGGCCAGCTTCGCGCCGCGGGTGGCCTCCTCCGCGGCGGAGCTTGCGCGGGACAACGACGTGCTGGTGATCGCGGTGCCGGGCTACGGCCACAAGGCGGTGTTCGACGCGCTGATCCCGCACATCCGCGAGGGGCACAAGATCATCGTCTCGTCCCATGCCTCGTTCGGCGCGCTCTACCTGCGGCAGGCGCTCGAGGCGCGCGAGGTGCGCGTGCCGGTCACCGCCTGGGGCACCACCGCCGTCACCGGGCGGCGCGGAGAGGGGGCGACCGTCAAGGTCAACACCGTGCGCAAGAAGGTCGACCTCTGCACCATCCCCGAAACCTGTTCGGATTGCGCCCTTGCGGTCAGCACCTGCCTGTTCGGGGACGTCTTCGTGCAGCGCGACGGCTTGCTGGCGATCACGCTGTCCAACCTCAACCCGCAGAACCACCTCGGCATCGCGCTCGGCAACATCACCCGGATGGAGCGCGGCGAGACCTGGTCGCAGGGCCAGAACGTGACGCCGAAGGTGGGCGCGCTGCTCGAGGCGCTGGATGCCGAACGGCTGAGGATCGCCGAGGCGCTGGGGCTGAAGACCAAGACCATCTTCGAGCACTTCTCGCTGTCCTTCCATGTGCCGATCTCGTCGATTTCGGAGATGAACCAGCAGATGCACGCGCAGGGCAACGGCGGCACCGGCCCGGCCACAGCCGACAGCCGCTACGTCACCGAAGATGTGCCCTACGGCCTTGTTCCGGTTGCCATACTGGGGCGCCTTGCGGGCCATCCGGCGGAACTGCACGAGGCGGGGATCAAGATATTCTCCGCCATGTACGACCGCGATTTCACCACCGGAAACGAGCTTCTGAACGCGCTGGAGCTTGACCGCTTCAGCCTAGACGACCTGCGGCAGGCCGCCCGTACCGGGCTGTTGCAGACGGCACCGGAAACGGTGTCCTGACCCATAACGCTACGGACAAAAACTGAGCGACCCAACAGGAGAGACATGATGACAACTTTCAACCGCCGCCGTTTCCTCGGCACCGCCGCCCTGACCGGCGCGGCCCTTGCCAGCCCCGCCTACCTGCGCCGCGCCCATGCGGCCGGGGGCGAGGTCAATATCTGGACCTACAACGACTTCGTGCCCGCCGCCTTCAAGGAGCAGTTCGAATCCGAGACCGGCATCAAGGTCAACGTCCGCCTGGTCGACGACCAGGGCAAGCAGTTCAACCTGCTCGCCGCCGAAGCGCCGAACCCCACCGTGGACATCATGACCGTCGCCGGTCACCGCTTTCTGCAGTTCATCGACAGCGACCTGCTCGCGCCGCTCGACACCGACCGGCTGAGCAACTGGGGCAAGATCAACCCGACCTTCTCGGAAAGCGACTGGGCCACGATCAAGGGCGAGAAGTGGGGCGCGCCGATCCTGTCGGGGATGGAAGTGCTGTCCTACAACACCGAGCTCGTGAGCGAGGAAGAGGCGCAGACCTGGAACACCCTGTTCGACGACAAGTACAAGGGCCAGACCGCCTACGTGATCCAGGACATGATGTCGCTCATCATGCTCAAGATGGGCTATGACGGCAACATGGTCGCCTATCTGGACGATCCCGAAAAGGCCGCCGCCATCGTCGAGGAGGCCAAGCAGTTCCTGATCGAGAAGAAGCCGCTGGTGCGCAAGTACTACGACGGCGGCGCCGAGCTTCAGCAGATGTTCGTCAACCAGGACATCGCGCTGGCGCAATCCTGGAACGGCCCGGCGGCGGCGCTGATCAACGACGGCTTCCCGCTCGGCATGGCGATCCCCAAGGAAGGGTCGTACGGCTTTGTCTACACCTACAACATCGCCAACAACGCGCCGAACCTCGACAACGCCTACACCTTCCTGAACGCCATCCTCGCCTCGCCCGAGATCGGCGCGCAGATGACCAAGGCTTCGGGCTTCATCTCGACCTACAAGGGCGCGTCGGAGTTCCTGACCGAGGCGGAGCGCAAGGCGACCTCCTTCCCGGAAGAGCAACTGGCCAACCTCCAGTTCTTCCGCGCCGAGGCGAACGACATGAAGTACAAGCTCGTCGATCCGGCAGTCGAGGCCGTCAAGGCGGCCTGATCCGCCCCGCCGGCACCCGAACCCGCCCGGTGGCATCGCCGGGCGGGCCCACTCCCTCCGGGAAGGATATCCCATGACCTATGACGCATCCGCGCCCGAAGAACGCGGGGCTGTCGCGGGCGCCGAAAGCGCCCGCACCTTCTGGGGCAGGCTGGCCTCCTGGCCGCCGTACCGGGCGCTGATGGGCGTCGTGACCGCGTCGCCGCGGCGCCAGTTCCTGATCCTCGTTGCCTTTCCGGTGCTCTGGGTGCTGACCCAGCATCTCGGACCGATGCTGCAGATGCTGCGGGTGTCGCTGACCGATGCCTACCCGGTCGCGCCGGGGGTCGAGCAGCATTTCACCATCGTCCACTACCTGAAGTTCTTTCAGGACCCGCTGTTCTGGCAGCCGTTCTTCCGGACCCTGGCCTTTGCCGGGGTGTTCACCTTCTGCACGTTGATCCTGACCTATCCGGTGGCCTATTTCCTGGCCCGCCACGTCAGCCCGAAGAACCGGATGCTGCTGCTGCTGATGCTTCTCATCCCGTTCTGGGTGGGCGAGATCGTGCGCACCTATGCCATCATGATCCTGCTCGGCAACACCGGGGCGGTGAACCTCGCGCTGAAATGGCTGGGGCTGATCGACCGGCCGATCCCGTTCATGTACACGAGCTTTTCCATGGGCGTCGGCATCGTCTACCTGACCGCGCTCTACATGCTGCTGCCGCTCTATTCCGCGCTTGAGAAGCTGCCCAAGAGCCTCAACGAAGCCGCCGCCGACCTCGGGGCGGGGGCCTGGACCCGGTTCCGCCGGATCACGCTGCCGCTGACGATCGAGGGCATCTCCTCGGGCTGTACGCTGGTGTTCCTGATCTCGACAGGTTTCTACGCCACGCCGGTGCTGCTCGGCGGGCCCTCGACCACGGTCTTTGCCGAAACCATCGCGGGTTTCTTCCACGTCGCGGGGGACCAGTGGCCCACGGGTGCGGCCTTTGCCACCATCATGTTCCTCGCCGCGCTGATCATCACCGCCGCCTTCCAGCCCCTGATGAACGCGCTGCGCAAGGGAGACACGAAATGAACCGCTCCAACCGCATCCTGCTGTCCTGCACCTACTGGGCCTTCGTGCTCTATGTCTTCGTGCCGCTGATCCTGATGGTGCTGATGGGCTTCAAGGACAGCAAATTCATCGGCTTCCCGATCCGGTCCTGGACGCTCGACTGGTACACCGGCGTCTTCGCGGATGCCGAGGTGCTGTCGACCTTCGGCTACTCGGTCGCCATCGCGGTGCTCTCGACGCTGATCTCGGTCGCGGTGGGGACGTGGATCGCCGTCCTGCTGGAAGGGCGCAGGTTCTGGGGCCGCATGGCGATCTTCGGGCTGACCGTGCTGCCGGCGCTGGTGCCGGGCATCATCTCGGCCATCGCCTTCCGCATCTATGCGCGCTACCTCGGGATCGAGCCGGGCATGGGCGCGATCATCTGGGCCCACGCGGTGCACAACGTGCCCTTCGTGGTGCTGGTGGTCATGGCGCGGCTCTCGACCCTGCCGAAAAGCCAGATCGAGGCGGCGCGCGACCTCGGCGCCGATCCGATCATCGCCTTCCTGCGCATCACGCTGCCCTACCTGGTCCCGGCCATCATGGGCGCGAGCATCTTCTGCCTTCTTCTCAGCTTCGACGATTTCGTGCGCTCGTTCTTCCTCGGGGGATACGACCCCACGCTGCCCGTGCTGATCTTCGCCAAGCTGAAATCGGGCATGTCGCCCGAAATCAATGCCATCGCCACGGTGGCGCTGCTGCTGACCGCCGTCATCGGCGTCTGGGCCGAGCGTTTCACCCGCCGCATGAACAAGGACACCTGAGCCATGACCACCCATCCCCTTGTCCGCATCGACGGCGTGACCAAGCGTTTCGGCGATGCCGTGGCGCTGGAGAGCCTGAACCTCGACATCGCGGAGGGCGAATTCGTGACCTTCCTCGGCCCGTCCGGCTGCGGCAAGTCCACGACGCTGCGCATCCTCGGCGGCTTCGAACAGCCCACCACGGGGCGCGTGATCCTCGAAGGCACCGACGTGACCGCGCTGCCGCCGGAAAAGCGCCCGGTGAACATGGTCTTCCAGGACTACGCGCTGTTCCCGCACATGACGGTGCGGCAGAACATCTCGTTCGGGCTGGAACTGAAGGGCATGAGCAAGGCCGGGATCCGCAAGCGCCAGGACGAGATCATGGCCTTTCTCGAACTCGACGCCTACGGCGACCGCTACCCGGCGCAGCTTTCGGGCGGCCAGCGGCAGCGCGTGGCGCTGGCCCGCGCGCTGGCCCCCGATCCGGCGCTTCTGCTGCTCGACGAACCGCTCGGCGCGCTCGATGCCAAGCTGCGCGGGCAGGTGCAGCAGGAGCTGAAGTCGATCCAGCGGCGCACCAGCAAGACCTTCTTCTTCGTCACCCACGACCAGGAAGAGGCGCTGACCATGTCCGACCGCATCGTCGTGATGAACAAGGGCCGGATCGAGCAGGACGGCACCCCGGAAGAGCTGTATTTCCACCCCGCCAGCCGCTTCGTCGCCGAGTTCATCGGCGAGACCAACCTGCTGACCGGCGAGATGAAGGGCACCGAGGGCGGCGCAGTGGTGATGGACTGGTTCGGCCAGACGCTGAAGGGCCACGCGCCCGGCGGGGTGCCGCAGGCGGGCACGCCGATCACCGCCTCGGTGCGGCTGGAAAAGCTGGGCTTTCACAGCGCCCGGCCCGAGACCGCCAACGCGATCCGCGGCCGCGTCACGGGCAAGACCTTCCTCGGCAGCCGCATGGCGCTGGATCTCTGCCTCGACGAGGTGCCCGGTGCCACGCTCAAGGCCTACGTGGATTCCGCCACCGGCCAGTCCGTCGGGGCCGAGCCGGTGTGGATCGGCTGGGACAGCGACAGCATGGCGGTTCTGCGCGACTGAGCGAGAAACGGGGCAGGGCGGGGAAGCCGGCGCGGCGTCCCTGCGCCTGCGCACAGGCTCTTGCAGGGCGGCGGCCTTGATCCCGGGTTGCGGCCGCCCGCATCTTCGGTAGGGATGGGAACACGCGGTAACGCCAGCCAAAAGCACGGCCCCCCGGGGGCCGCGTCCGGTCGCAAGCAAACATGCCGTTCATGGCTGCGAAAGGACGACCCATGGCCGAGACCACCACATTTACCGATACCGGAGACATCCCCCGCACCCGCCGGGTGCGCCACGAACTGCGCCGCCGCACGCTGAGCGTGACCGCGGTCGAGCGGTTCACCCCGGTGATGATTCGCGTCACCCTCGGCGGCGAGGATCTGGCCGATTTCGCCAGCGCGGGGGCCGACGACCACCTCAAACTGATCCTGCCCGGTGCCGACGGCGAGGAACAGCGCCGCGACTACACCCCGCGCCGCTTCGACACCGCGCGGCGCGAGCTGGTGATCGACCTCGTCGACCATGTCGGCGGACCCGCGGCGGACTGGGCGCGGGGCCTGAGCGCCGGCGACACCGTTTCCATCGCCGGGCCGCGCGGCTCCAGGGTGGTCGAGGGCGATATCCCGGACTGGCTGCTGATCGGGGACGAGACGGCGCTGCCCGCCATCGGCCGCCGGATCGAGGAACTGCCCGCCGGGACGCGGGTGACGAGCCTCGTCGCCGTGCCGGGCGCGCAGGACGAGCAGAGCTTCGAGACCGCCGCCGCACACACCGCCCGCTGGATCCACCGGCCGCTGTCGCAGGCGGATGCGGCGGCGCCGCTGCTGGAGGCGCTCGCGGATCTGAACGTGCCGCCGCGCTGCCTCGTCTGGATCGCGGCCGAGGCGGCCGTCGCCCGCGCCCTGCGCGAGGCGCTGTTGGAACGCGGCGTGCCCAAGGTCTGGATGCAGGCGTCGGGCTACTGGATTTCCGGGGTTGCGGATGCCTCCGTCAAGGCGATGGAGGACTGAGCGGACCGCCGGACAGGACCCTCCCCGGGCGGTGCCGCCCGGGGGCGAAGCTGCGCCCCTCAGCCGAAAGAATCCGCGTTTCTGTCTCAAAACGGAAATTGTTAACCGTAGGTCAACCATGTTAACTTCCCAACGGGATTCCCGGTGCTTTTGCCGTTCTGACGGACCCCATTTCAGGAGTTATTGACATGACCATCTCGACCAGAAGTTTTTCCATCGGTGCGGCCTCCTTCTGCGTGGAGCCGACCGATTCCGGCGTGACCACGACGTCCCTGCCGAAATCCACTTCGCCCATCGAGGCGCCCAAACCGGGTGGCGACGGCAGCACCGTGACCCCGCTCGCGACGGTCAACGAAACCACCGATGCCGCAAACAACACCTCCACGACCTATTCGATCAACGTGGGCGACAGCTTTACCGGAGAGCTCAATCCCGTCGCGGACGACGACTGGATCGCGTTGACCCTCGCGGCCGGGGAGATGGTCCAGATCAACATGAACGGCAGCTCCGTCGGCGGCGGCACGATCAGCGACCCCTACCTGCGGCTTTATGACAGCTCCGGCACGCTTCTTGCGCAGAACGACGATTCCAACGGCACGCTCAACAGCCAGATCAATTTCACCGCGACGACCGCCGGTACCTATTACATCTCGGCCCGGGAATTCGGCGACAACAATACCGGCACCTACACGATCACCACCTCCGACGGGTCCTATGACCCGCTGGACAGCATCGACTGGGGCTCCGCGCTTGCCGATACGAGCGTGTCCTACTATTTCGCGCCCAACGGGTTCACCGCGGACGGCATCACCTCCGAAGGGTTCAACGCCTACCAGATGGGGCAGTTCGCACTCGCCCTGGATGTCTTCGCCAGCTACACCGGCCTGACCTTCACCGAGGTCTTCAGCTCGGCCAGCGCGGATTTCATCTTCATCCTCGACACCAACGAAATGCCGAGCAACCTCTACGGCTATTTCAACCCTCCGGGTGAGACGAACGAGGGCGTCGGCGCCTTCAACGGCAACAACATCGGCAGCGCGCCGGGCGGAGACCTGGAACGCGGCGGCTTCGGCTTCATGGTGCTGATCCACGAACTCGGCCACGGCTTCGGCCTTGCCCACCCGCATGACACGGGCGGTACGTCCACGGTCATGCCGGGCGTGACCTCCTCCGCGTCGCTGGGACCGCACCTGCTCAACCAGGGTGTGTTCACCACGATGAGCTACAGCGCCGGTTTCGTGTCCGGGCCGGTGGGCACCGCGCGCAGCGGCACGCTGTTCGGCAGCCAGGGCGGCCCGATGGCGCTCGACCTCGCGATCCTGCAGGACCGCTACGGTTTCAATCCGACGCAGAACGCCGGCAACACGATCTTCAACCTGCCGACCACCAACGGCACCGGCACCTTCTGGGAGGCGATCTCCGACGTTTCCGGTATCGATACCATCGTCAACCCCGGCGCCGCCAATTCGACCATCGACCTGCGCTCGGCCACGCTTCAGGGCGACTTCAACGGCGGCGGGTTCATCTCGGCGGTCGACGGCATCCAGGGCGGCTTCACCATCGTGAACACCACGGTGATCGAGAATGCCATCGGTGGCAGCGGCAATGACATCATCATCGGCAACGATGTCGGCAACGGCCTGACCGGCGGCAGCGGGGACGACACGCTCGACGGCGGCGCCGGCAACGACCTGCTCAACGGCGATACCGGGCGCGACAGCCTGACCGGCGGTTCCGGCAACGACACGGTGAACGGCGGCGGTGGTCACGATACCATCAGCGGCGGACCCGGAGCGGACACGCTGCGCGGCAACGACGGCGACGACGATATCTCGGGCGGCACCTTCGGAGACCTGATCTACGGCGGCAACCAGCACGACACCATCCGCGGCGAGGACGGTCCGGACACGATCATCGGCGGCAGCGGCAACGACAGCCTGATCGGGGGCGGTCATACCGACAGCATCCTCGGCGGTGACGGCAACGACACCATCATCGGCAACCTCGGCAACGACACGCTCGAAGGCGGCACCGGCACCGACAGCATCACCGGTGGGGACGGGCGCGACCTGATCTCGGGCAACACCGGCAACGATACCCTCATCGGCAACAAGGCCGACGACACCATCGACGGCGGCGGCGGCTCGGACAGCATCCTCGGCGGGGACGACAACGACTCGCTGATCGGCCAGAGCGGCGTGGACACGATCCGCGGCGGCAACGGCAACGACTACATCGAGGGCAACGACTTCGGCGACCTGCTCGAAGGCAACGGCGGCCTCGACACGATCATGGGCGGGACCGGCGGCGACACCATCGACGGCGGCGGCGACGCGGATCTTATCTACGGCGAGGACGGCGACGACATCATCATCGGTGCCGAGGGCAACGACACGCTGTACGGCAACAACGGCAACGACACGCTGATCGGGCAGCAGGGCGATGACCGGCTGTTCGGCGGCAGCAATGCCGACACCTTCGAGTTCCAGGGGGTGTTCGGCGACGACACCATCCAGGGCTTCGCCCACGGGACCGATGACGTCAGCATGGTCGGCTATGTCCAGGGCGATCTGACCATGAGCACCTCGGGCGGCAACACGCTGGTCGAAGTCAACGGACAGTCGGATTCGATCCTGTTCGTGGGCGTGATCCTGACCGATTTCTCGGATTTCGTGTTCAGCTGATCCGGTACGGACCTGCGGAAAGGACAAGGGCCGCCCCCGACCGGGGCGGCCCTTTTCGCATCACAGCAGCTTGCGGATGCGCGCCATGGCTTCGAGGATGTTCTCGGTGCTGTTGGCATAGGAAAAGCGCAGGTAGCCTTCGCCCCGGGCGCCGAAGGAGGTGCCCGCAACGGTGGCCACCCCGGCCTCGTCGAGGAAGCGGTCCTGCGCCTGCTTTGCCGTCAGCCCGGTGCCGGTGATGTTGGGGAAGGCATAGAAGGCGCCGCCGCAGTCGGTGCAGCTGATGCCGGGCAGGGTGTTCAGCTCGCGCACGATGACCTCGCGCCGGGCGTCGAACTGGGCGACCATGTCGCGCACCGCGTCCTGCGGGCCGGTCAGCGCGGCAAGGCCCGCATATTGCGTCGGTGCGTTCACGCAGGAATGGTCGTTGATGCAGAGCCGGGTGACATGGTCCACCGCCGCGTCCGGCCAGACCGCGTAGCCCAGCCGCCAGCCGGTCATGGCATAGGTCTTGGACCAGCCGTCGAGCATGATGAGACGGTCGCGGATTTCGGGATACTGAAGCAGAGAGACATGCTCGCGGCCCCCGTAGAGCATCTGCGAGTAGATCTCGTCGGACATGAGCGCCACATGCGGGTGATCCAGCAGCCCGGCGACGAGCTTGTCGATCTCTTCCTTGGGGGTGACGCCGCCGGTGGGGTTCGCGGGCGAGTTGATGATGATGAGTCGCGTACGATCGGTGATCTTCGACAGCACGTCCTCGGCCGAGAAGGCAAAGCCGTTCTTCTCCTCGAGCGAGATCGGCACCGGGGTGGCGCCGGAATACCGGATGACCGATTCGTAGATCGGAAAGCCGGGGTTGGGATACATGATCTCCACGCCCGGCTGGCCGAACATCATCACGGCAAAGAACATCGTCGGCTTGCCGCCGGGAACCACGACCACGTTGTCGGGATTGACCTCGACACCGTGGCGGGCGTTCAGATCGGCGGCGACCGCCTCGCGCAGGGCGGGAATGCCGTTGGCCGGGGTATAGCCGTGATGACCGTCGCGCAGGGCCTTGATGCCCGCTTCGACGATATGGTCCGGCGTGCGGAAATCCGGCTGGCCGATGCCGAGGTTGATGATGTCCTTGCCCTGTGCCGCGAGTTTCTGGGCGCGCGCCAGCACCATGAAGGCGCTTTCGGTGCCAAGCCGGGACAGGCTGTCGGCAAAGATCATTCCGGTCATTTGGGTCTCCTCCGTCTTTCGGCGGAGGTGTAACGGCTTTGAGCGCGAAGCAAAGCGAAATTCTGCTTCATGCTGCCGTTAGCTGACCTTCATTCCGGAATTGCCCGGCGGCAGGGGGGCGCCGGGAGCGGGGTCAGGCCTGGCGGTGTTCCTCGAGCGATTGCCACGCGCTGGTGGCCCTGTCGCGATTGGCCGCCGAGGGACCGCTCAGTTGCTCCAGCCGCTCGGGCGGGATGGGGCGGGTGAGGAACCGCTGCAGCATGTAGGCGAAGAAGGACAGCTCCGACTTCTTTTCCGACAGGGATTTCAGCCGGCGCGCGACGATCTCGGAATTGGTCTCGTCGGTGATCAGCGACTGTTCGACTTCGACCAGGTCGAGGCAGGGCTGCAGCACCGTCAGCAGGGCGTCCACGGCGGTGTGGTGCAGCGCGGTTTCGGTGGCCGAGGCGGTGCGGTGTTCCGGCAGCAGAAAGGCCTGCAGCATGCCGAAGGCCCGCTTGAAGCGCACCGTCACCTTCTGAAGTCCCAGCATCACCGCATGGGTGACGATGCGGATGCCGCCCAGAACGAGGTGCGGCAGTTCGATCATGCCCCGCGCATCAACGTGCACGGATTGTTCGAGGGAACTGGGCAGATAGCGCCGCAGTCCGTCGAGGAACTGATCGGTGAAGGCCCGCTCGAGCGGGAGCGGTCTGGCGAAGGTCATGCGATTGCGCACCTCCCCCAGATGAAACGCAAGTTTCTCGGCGAACCATTCGCCTGACAGCTCGTCCCGGCACAGACCGATTTCCACGAGAAACCCGTCCGGGTGATGCGCCGCATGTTCCAGTTGCACGTCCAAAGTCCCCAAAGATGCTGCTCTGACCGGATACTAAAACTCTACGAATTAGGTTAATGGATGTTTAAGTCCGGGACGTTAACCAAGGTCAGGCAGAGGTTGCGGACGCGTTTCTTGCAACACCCTCCCGTTCCAGCACTTCGAACGAGCCGTAGACATGGGTCGCCTTGCCCCGCCGGTCCTTGTATGTCCGTCCGGTGCAGCGGCATTTGAGCCGGGTGCCGTCGGGCCGGGTGATGGTCTCGACGAAGTTGAACGGTTCGTTGGTCTTGATCGCGGTTTCCATCGCCTCGCCGAAGGTGTTCCGGCTGCCGTCCTCGAAGCCGTCCTCCTGGATCGAGAGAGAGGGCGGGCGGTTGGGATCCGCTCCAAGAATTTCAAAGAGTTGCGGGCTCCAGTACGGCAGATCGTTTTCGATGTCGTAGGAGTAGAAGGCGATGCCGTGCTCCGAGGTGATCTCGTCGTAGTGACGGACGAGCAGATCCTCGTTGCGCATGCGGGTGTGATCACGCAGCACGCCCACCAGCGCGACGACATTTCCGCCGGCATCCGAAACCGCGGACCCGGCGCATTCGACCACCACGACGCGGTCGTCGGCGCGTTTCAGCCGGGCGAAGAAGGACAGGCTGCCGCCCTCGCGGGTTGCCGCCTGGAACTTCTCGCGCACCATCTCGCGATCGTCGGCGTGAAAAAACGCAATACTATCGTTAAGACTCCGGCGCACGTGGTCGGGGTCGAGACCATGAATTGCGTAAACTTCTTCCGACCAGCGGAGTTCGTCCGAGATCAGGTTCACCTCCCAGGTGCCGATATCCTCGAATCGGCGCAGGGTCCGGTTGAGCACGTAATCGGCGCGCATGTCCGCGGAGCTGACCACCAGGATGAGCCCGATCAGGTCCTCGTTGTCGGCCAGCAGCGGCGAGACGTTGAGGTTGTACTGCCGGTCCTTCATCTCGAACTGGTGCTGCACGGGCTTGCGTTCGAGCAGGACCTGCGAACAGATCTCCAGCAGAGACGGCCAGCCCGACGGGATGCGGCATTGCGAGATATGGCCGAAGGATTGCCCGTTCTTGGTGAGATCGAAGGTCCTGAGCGCCCGCTTGGAGGCGTGACGGATCAGAAGTCCCTGATCCAGCATCAGCATTTCCGTCGGCAGGCCCTGCACCAGCCCGTTCAGCTCGGCCGTGGTGCGTTCCAGTTCCGAGGAGTTGACGATCAGCTCCTCGTTGACGGTGATGAGCTCTTCGTTGGTGGACTGGAGTTCCTCGTTCGAGGTCTCCATCTCCTCGTTGGTGGATTGCAGTTCCTCGTTGGAGGACTGCAATTCCTCGTTGAGCGACTGCAGTTCCTCGTTCGAGGTCTGCAGTTCCTCGATGGTGACGTTGAGCGTGTCCTTGGTCCGCGACAGCTCGGTCTCGAGATATTCGAGATAGTCGGACCGTTCGATGTTGCTGGTGTCGGGCTGGGTGCGCAGCTCCGTCTCAAAGGCGATCAGCACCAGGGGCGGAGAATCGCGGTTCTCCATGATCGGGTAGGCGACCAGCCGGACCGAGTTGAAGCCCGGCCCGTTCAGATCCTGCCACTGGCCGGCGCGCCGCTCGCCGTGCTTCAGCACGTAGCGGATCAGGCTGTTGGTGGCGTAGGACAGCGATTTCTTCAGCACCTTGATGGTCATGCCACCGTGGAAGGGCTCGCGGATCTCGATGAAATGCGCGAGGTCGCCGTAGATCTTGAGGATGCCGGTGTCGGCATTGGTGAGAAAGCCGTTGGTGACGACGGCCTTGGCCAGCGCGTCGAACTGGGCCTGGCTTTCGCTGAGCTGGGCCTGGTTGGCGTGCGATTGCGAACTGCCGCGCTGGCGCGCGCTGCGCGCGGGCATGGCGTCGACGCCGGGCGAGGGCATGGCCGAACTGCTGGTGACGCGCTTGCGGTGGATCTTGTAGCGCTGCGACACCGGGACGAAGTAATCCTCGAGCGCGCCGGTGGATTCCGAGGTGCCGAGGAACAGCAGGCCTTCGGGATTCAGCGCGTACTGGATGCGCGACAGCACCCGTTCCTGAAGCTTGGAATTGAAATAGATCAGCACGTTGCGAATGCTGACGAGATCGAGCGAGATGAAAGGCGCGTCCTGGAACACGTTGTGATGGGTGAACATCACGAGGTTCTTGAGCCGCGGCTTCACGACCATGTGGTCGCCCATCAGGTCGAAGTAGCTTTGCAGGAAGGGCCGGGGGATGTCGTTGATCGCGGCGGAGGGATAGATCCCCTTGCGCCCGATCTCGAGCGCGCGGTCGTCGATGTCGGTGGCAAAGATCTGGAGCCGGTTCTTGTCTACCTTCTCGATCCCGCCGAGGGCCTCGGCGATGATGATGGCGATGGAATAGGCCTCTTCGCCGGTGGCACAGCCCGGCACCCAGACCCGCAGGGACGAGGGTTCGTGTTCCTTGAAACGCTCGCGCAGGGTCTCGGCCAGGGCCTCGAACTGCTGGGGATCGCGGAAGAAGCTGGTGACCGAGATCAGCAGATCGCGGTAGAGCGCGTCGACCTCCTCGGTCGACTTGCGGCAGAGGTCGACATAGTCGCTGATCCCGTCGATGCCGCGCGCGATCATCCGGCGGTGGATGCGGCGGTTGATCGTGCTTTCCTTGTACTGGCGGAAATCGACCAGCGTGCGGGCGAGCAGGATCTGGAACAGGTCGGAATTGTTGCGCGCGCTCTCATGCGCCTTCTTGAGCGCCCCGAGGTCGCGCGGCCGCTGCAGGATCTCGGTCAGGTGCTGGCCGATCTGCTGCGGGGTGAGCGTGAGGTCCACGCAGCCGGTGCGGATCGCCGACATCGGCATGCCGTCGAATTTCGACGAGGAGGGTTCCTGCGCGATGGTGATGCCGCCGGCCTCTCGGATCGCCTGGATGCCGTAGCTGCCGTCGCTGCCGGTGCCCGACAGGACGATGCCGATCGACATCTCGCCGACCTCGTTGGCGATGGACTTGAACAGCCGGTCCGCCGAGGGCTTGGGCGTGGCCGCGTGGCCCTGCGGGGTCTCGGGAATCAGTTCGCCCTTTTCATAGACCACGTCGGCGCCGGAGGGCGGCACGTAGATCGTGTTGGGCACCGGCGTCGTGCGCTCTTCCAGCTCCTCGACGGCGAGGCTGGTTTCCCGCGACAAGAGCTGCACCAGCATGCTCTTGTGGCTGGGAGACATGTGCTGCGCCAGAACATAGACGCAATTCTGGTTGGTCGGCAGGTTCTGGGCGAGCAAGGATGTCGCCTCGAGTCCGCCCGCCGATGCCGCGATGCCGACGATGAACAGTCCGGTTTCTTCCGTCGTGTCCGGCGTCGTGTCCTCCGCTTCCGTCATCCGTGTAACCTCGATCCCTTTTCCCCGCAGGCATGTATCTCAGGAAATGCAGCGCGTTGGAAGACCCAAGCGCCCTCCCGGGGCGCCCCTGACGGCGATTCCCCGGACGATTCGTCCGACATCCGGACGCGGGATTCCGAAACTGCGCGGTTTCCGGTCAAAGCGCCTCGGATCAGGGCAGGGGCGGGGTCCATCCGATCCCGCGCACTTTACAAGCCGGGGCATAGAGGGTCTGTTGATCGCGGAAATCCTATGCGCGGAACAGACCTTCATGGCCATCACGGCAAGCATCCATCACCTCACCCATTACAAGTACGACCGCCCCGTGTCGCTGGGCCCCCAGATCATCCGCCTGCGACCGGCACCGCACAGCCGGACCCGGGTGATCTCGCATTCGCTCAAGGTCTCGCCCGCCGGGCATTTCGTCAGCCACCAGCAGGACCCCTACGGCAACTGGCTGGCGCGCTTCGTGTTTCCCGAGCCGGTGACCGAATTCCGGATCGAGGTGGATCTGGTCGCCGACATGACCGTCTACAATCCCTTCGACTTCTTCGTGGACGAGGATGCGCAGGACTGGCCCTTCGAATACCCGTCGGAATTTGCCGAGGACCTGTCGATCTACCGCAAGCCCGAACCGGTCGGGCCGCTGCTGCAGGCCTATCTCGACACGATCCCGCGGGCCGAAACCAACACCGTCAACTTCCTCGTCGACATCAACGCCAAGCTGCAGCAGGCCATCGGCTACATCGTGCGGCTGGAGCCGGGCGTGCAGACGCCCGAGGAAACGCTGGGCCTCGCCAAGGGGTCGTGCCGCGACACCTCCTGGCTGCTGGTGCAGATCCTGCGCAACCTCGGGTTTGCCGCGCGCTTCTGCTCGGGTTATCTGATCCAGCTCAAGCCGGACCTCGTGTCGCTCGACGGACCCGCGGGGACGGATCACGATTTCACCGACCTGCACGCCTGGTGCGAGGTCTTCCTTCCCGGCGCGGGCTGGATCGGGCTTGATCCGACCTCCGGCCTGCTGACCGGGGAATCGCACATCCCGCTGGCCGCCACCCCGCATTACCGCAACGCCGCGCCCATCGCGGGCGGATTCTCGGCCGCGGGCACGCCGCAGGTGGATTTCGACTTCGACATGCAGGTGACGCGGGTCGCCGAACATCCGCGCATCACCAAGCCGTTCTCGGAAGAGGCCTGGAACGAGCTGAACGTGCTCGGCAAGCAGGTCGACACTGTGATGGACGAACAGGACATGCGCCTGACGATGGGGGGCGAACCGACCTTCGTCTCCATCGACGATTTCGAAAGCGCCGAGTGGAACACCGCCGCCGTCGGCCCGCAGAAGCGGGCGCTGGCGGACCAACTGATCCGCAAGCTGCGCGACCGCTTCGCGCCGGGCGGGTTCCTGCATTACGGGCAGGGCAAGTGGTATCCCGGCGAAACCCTGCCGCGCTGGACCTTCTCGCTCTACTGGCGGCGGGACGGCAAGCCGGTCTGGAAGAACGCGGACCTGGTCGCCAAGGAGAAATCCGCCGTCAAGGCCACGGCCGAGGATGCCGACAAGTTCCTGACGGGCTTTGCCGAGAACCTCGGGATCGAACCGGACTACGTGCGCCCGACCTACGAGGATCCGGTGGAATGGATCATGAAGGAGGCGGACCTTCCCGCGAACGTGACCCCCGAGGACAGCAAGCTCAAGGATCCCGAAACCCGCGCCCGCATCGCGCGCGTCTTCTCGCGCGGGCTCGAGAATGCGGCGGGCTACATCCTGCCGATCCAGCGCTGGCAGTCCAAGGCCAGGCCGTCGACCCGCTGGCGGTCCGAGCACTGGAAGACCCGGCGCGGGCAGATCTTTCTCGTGCCCGGCGATAGCCCGCTGGGCTTCCGCCTGCCGCTCGGGGCGCTGCCCTACGTGCCGCCGTCCTCCTATCCGTATGTCTATCCGACCGATCCCACCGTGCCGCGTGACGCGCTGCCGGATTTCCACGCCCGGAAGGAGGCGCAGCGCGCCGAACTGATGAGCGAGCTCGAACGCATCGCAAAGGAAGAGGCCGACACGCTGCCCGAGGTCACCAAGGGCCGCGAACAGCCGGTCTCGGGGGCACGGGATGCCGGGGAACGCCAGAAGATCATGGAGCAGGGCGTCGACCCGGAAGGCGGGCAGGTGCGCACCGCCATCGCCATCGAGCCCCGCGACGGGCGGCTCTGCCTGTTCATGCCCCCGGTCGAGGCGCTGGAGGATTACCTCGAATTGCTCGCCACCGCCGAGCTGACCGCCGAAGAGCTGGGTCTGCCGATCCATATCGAAGGCTACACGCCCCCCGACGATCCGCGTCTCAACGTGATCCGCGTCGCGCCCGATCCCGGCGTGATCGAGGTCAACATCCACCCCGCCCACAGCTGGGACGATTGCGTCGCGATCACCAACGCGGTCTACGAAGAGGCCCGCCAGTGCCGCCTCGGCGCCGACAAGTTCATGATCGACGGCAAGCACACCGGCACCGGGGGCGGCAATCACGTGGTGGTCGGCGGCCTGACGCCGGGGGATTCCCCGTTCCTGCGCCGTCCCGACCTGCTGAAATCGCTGATCCTGCACTGGCAGCGGCATCCGTCGATGTCCTACCTGTTCTCGGGCCTGTTCATCGGCCCGACCTCGCAGGCGCCGCGCATCGACGAGGCGCGCCACGACAGCCTGTTCGAGCTGGAAATCGCCCTGTCGCATTTCCCCGGGCCCGAGGACGGCGAGCCGCCGCAGCCCTGGCTGGTCGACCGGCTTCTGCGCAACATCCTGATCGACGTCACCGGCAACACCCACCGGGCCGAGATCTGCATCGACAAGCTGTTCTCGCCCGACGGTCCCACGGGCCGGCTGGGTCTCGTGGAATTCCGCGGCTTCGAGATGCCGCCGGATGCCAAGATGAGCCTGGCCCAGCAGGTGCTGATCCGCGCGCTTCTGGCGCGGTTCTGGAAGGAGCCGCTGCAGGGCAAGCCGGTGCGCTGGGGCACCACGTTGCATGACCGCTTCATGCTGCCCTATTTCGTCTGGGAGGATTTCCTCGACGTGCTGCGCGATCTCGGCGACCACGGGTTCCGGATGCGGCCCGACTGGTACGAGGCGCAGAAGGAATTCCGCTTCCCCTTCGCGGGAGAGGTCGAATACGAGGGCGTGCACCTCGAGGTGCGTCAGGCGCTGGAACCCTGGCACGTGCTGGGCGAACGCGGGGCGATCGGCGGCACGGTGCGCTATACCGACAGCTCGGTCGAGCGGATGCAGGTTCAGCTTTCGGCCACCGATCCCGACCGCTACATCGTCTGCTGCAACAAGCGGCCGGTGCCGCTGGCTCAGACCAAGGAAAGCGGCGTGAAGGTCGGCGGGGTGCGCTTCAAGGCCTGGCAACCGGCCGAGGCGCTGCATCCGACGCTGCCGGTCAATGCGCCGCTCACCTTCGACATCTTCGACACCTGGTCGGGGCGGGCGCTGGGCGGGTGCACCTATCACGTCGCCCACCCGGGCGGGCGCAATTACGACACCTTCCCGGTCAACACCAACGAAGCGGACGCGCGACGTCTGGCGCGGTTCGAAAAGCTGGGCCATACTGCGGGCAGCTACTGGCCCGAGACCGAGTACCCCCATCCGGAGTTTCCGATGACCCTCGATCTGCGGCGCGTTCCGGGGATCTGAAAACGTGGACGACAGCTCGGACATCAAGGCGCCGGACAAGATCCGGCGCCTTCTTGCAGGATATGAACCGCCTCACGGGGTGGCGGACGAACTGCTGCGGCTGGACGGCAGCCTGCGCCCGGTCTGGGCGCCGCTGATCCGCCACCTCGCCGGGCTGAGCCCCGAGGCGCGCGCCCGCAGCTTTGCGCGCGGCGACCAGTACCTGCGCGACACCGGGGTCTATTACCGCCAGTACACCGGCCCGGATTCGACCGAACGCAGCTGGCCGTTCAGCCATATCCCGGTGATGATCGATTCCGGCGAATGGCAGACCCTCGCCGAAGGCATCGCGCAGCGCGCGGAGCTGCTGGAGCGGGTGATGGCCGATCTCTACGGTCCCGGCACGCTGGTGCGCGACGGCTACCTGCCGGCCGACCTGGTGGCGCAGAACCCCGAATGGCTGCGCCCCATCGTCGGCATCCGCCCGAAGTCCGAACATTTCCTGCATTTCATCGCCTTCGAGATCGGCCGCTCTCCCGATGGAAGCTGGTTCGTGCTGGGCGACCGGACGCAGGCGCCCTCCGGTGCGGGCTTTGCGCTGGAAAACCGCATGGCGACGGGGCGGGTGTTCCACGACCTCTTTCCCAATGCCAATATCGAGCGCCTCGCCGGGTTCTTTCGCGGGTTCCGCGACGCGGTGAACGGGCTGCGCGAGGAGGACGGAGGCCGCGTCGCGATCCTGACGCCCGGCCAGCATACCGACACCTATTACGAACACGCCTACATCGCCCGCTACCTCGGCTTCATGCTGCTGGAATGCGAGGACCTGAAGGAGGTCAACGGCAAGCTCACCGTGTCCACGATCAACGGGCCCGAGCCGGTGTCGGTCCTGTGGCGGCGGCTGGATTCGCGCTTTGCCGATCCGCTGGAACTGGACGAGACCTCGGCCCTCGGCACGCCGGGGATGGTGGCGGCGCTGCGCGGGCAGGCGATGACCATGGTCAACTGCCTCGGCTCCGGGGTGCTCGAGGCGCGCGCGCTCATGGCCTTCCTGCCGCGGATCTCCGAGGCGCTGATGGGCGCGCCGCTGAAGCTGCCCAACATCGCGACCTGGTGGTGCGGCCAGCGGAACGAACGCGACTACGTGCTGAACAACCTCTCGCGCATGATGATCGGACCGGCGCTGTCGACCAAGCTGCCCTTCGACATCGACGCGACCACCGCGCTCGGCGGCAAGTTCCGGGGCGAGGCGCATATCCCCATCGCCGACTGGCTCGAACAGGAGGGCAACGCGCTGGTCGGGCAGGAGGCGGTGACCCTGTCCACCACCCCGGCGATGATCGATGGCCAGCTCGTGCCGCGCCCGATGGTGGTGCGGGTCTTTGCCGCCCGCACGCCGCAGGGCTGGACGGTGATGCCCGGCGGCTATGCCCGCATCGGGCGCACCGACGATCCCACGGCGCTGGCGATGCAGTCGGGCGGCTCGGTCGCCGACGTCTGGATCGTGGGCGGCCGCCCGGTGCTGCACGACACGCTGACCGCGCAGGATCGGGGTCCCTACCTGCGCCGTACCCCCGGCCATCTGCCCGCCCGCGCCGCCGACAACCTCTACTGGCTCGGCCGCTACGTGGAGCGCGCCGAAACCGGGGTGCGCGAGCTGCGCGCCTATCACCTCCGGCTCGAGGAATACGGCCGTGACACGGTGCCACTGGTGGTGACGCTGGAAGGCTTTCTCGACAGCTTCGGCTTTGATCCGGACGAGGCTTTCCCGGCCACGCTGCTCGGCCTCTTCGACGCCTCGCGCGGCTGCGCCTCCAAGGTGCGGGACCGGTTTTCGACCGATGGCTGGAACGCGCTGACCGACCTTGCCCGCACCGGGCGCGAGATGGCCCCCCGACTGCGTCACGGCGATGATGCCGCCCGCGCCATGAGCGTCCTGCTGCGCAAGCTCGCCGGCTTCTCCGGCCTCGTGCATGACAACATGTTCCGCTTCGACGGCTGGCGCTTTCTCACCCTCGGGCGGGCGCTGGAGCGGGCCGAACAGATCGCCGCCGTGCTGTCGGTCTTTGCGGACCCCGCCGCGCCCTCCGGCGGCTTCGATGTCGCGGTCGAGGTCGGGGACAGCGTGATGACCCACCGCCGCCGCTATTCCGTCGAGAGCAGCCGCGACACGCTGATCGACCTGCTGGCGCTCGACCGGGACAACCCGCGGTCGATCCGGTTCCAGCTCGACGTGCTGCGCGAAGAGGAGGAACGCCTCTCGCGCGAGATGAACGCCCCGCAGATGAGCGACGTGGCCAAGCGCATCCTGCGGCTGCAGACCGCGCTGTCCATCGCCGAACCCGTGCATATCACGACCAAGCGCCTGCGCAGCATCCGCCGCGAGATCGCGGGCATTTCCGAAGCCCTTTCCTCCAGATACCTGAGCTGAGCCCATGCCGACGGTCTATGACATCAGCCTGAAGATCACCTACCTCTACGACAGCCCGGCCGCGGCCAGCCGGACGCTGCTGCGGATGCTGCCGCGCTCGCTCTCCGACCAGAACCTGCTCTACGGCGTCGTGACCTCGGACCCGGCGCCGGGCTACCGGCTCGACGATCTGGACTTCTTCGGCAATGCCACCACCGAAATGTCCCACGACATCCGTCTGAGCGAGATCACCTTTTCCTTCTCCGGGCGGGTGCGGCGCTGGCCGGCCTCCGGCGGGCTCGACCTGTCGCCGCCCTGGACGACGATCCGGCAGGAGGTGGCGGCCATCGCCAGCATCGCCCCGGAAAGCCCGCATCATTTCCTCGGCGCCTCGCCGCGGCTGCGCCACGAACCCGAGATCGCCGCCTTTGCCCGCGCCACCGTGGACGAGGGCATGTCGGCGCTGGCCGCGATCACCGCCGTTTCGCATCGCCTGCACGAGGAATTCACCTTCGATCCGGAGGCGACCGAGGTCACGACCACCCCGATCGAAGCCTTCCGCGAGCGGCGCGGCGTCTGCCAGGACATCAGCCACGTGACGATCACCGCCCTGCGCGCGCTGGGCATTCCGGCGGGCTATGTCTCGGGGTTCCTGCGCACCATCCCGCCCGAGGGCAAGCCGCGCCTCGAGGGGGCGGATGCGATGCACGCCTGGGTGCGGGCCTGGTGCGGGGCGGAAACCGGCTGGATCGAGATCGACCCCACCAACGACATGCGCGCCGGGGTCGATCACGTCACCGTCGCCATCGGCCGGGATTATTCCGACGTCGCGCCCTCCAAGGGATCGCTGCGCTCGGCCGGATCGCACGAGACCACGCACCAGGTGGACGTGCTCGCCGTCTGATCCCGCGCGCGCCCGGAAAACTGCGCGCGCGTTGACGAATGCAAAACCAATTGCCGCGTAAGATGCCGCCGATCGGGGGCGCTTCGGCTTGGGGGGCTCCGGGGAAGGGTCCCGGCACTTCCCGTCGCGAGGAGCTTGGAAAGGCGCAGGCATGAGACGGATCGACCAGAAGCTGGCAAAGACGTGTTCGGGCAATTACGAGCCGCGGGATTTCATCCTGACCTTCGCGAAGGATGCGGATCTGACCCGCGGCTGTTCCGCGACCGGGCGCGACGGCACCGGCCGGCTGCGCCCGCTGCGCGCCTATCGCGAGGATGTGCGCCGGGTCATCGAAAGCGATCTTGCCGACATCGTGCTCACCTCGCTCTCCACCGCCGAGGTGCTGGCGGAGGAGGGCGTCTATTCCCGCGCCAGCGCGACACCGGCCGTGCGGCTCAACGATCCCACCGACAGCTGGCGCGTGCGGGGCGGGGAATACCCAATGGAACCCGCGCTGCCGTTCCGGTCGTCGCGGCTCGACGCGGTCAAGCCGGTTGCCAGCCTCGGCCTCTACATCATGACCTTCTGCAACGAGGTGGGGCACGACCACGCCATGCTGCGCGCCTACAACGACTTCCGCGACCTCGCGGTGAAGGTCGGGTTGCGGCATTTCCTGCAGATCGCCGATCCGCAGATCGGCATGGATGTCGAACACGAGGATTACGCCGCCTTCCGCAACGACATGCTGACCCGCGCTATGGCCGGCATCGCGCGCAAGGAACGGCCGGTCTTCGTGCAGGTGGGCTATCTCGGCCCCGCCGCGATGGAGGAACTGTCCGGCTGGGACCCGGAGCGGCTGGTGGTCGGGCTGACCGGATGCGGCCGCGGGACGACGCGCGACTGCCTCGAACGTCTCGTCCAGGCGGAACGCTACGGCGCGCGCCTCGGCGGGTTCAGCCGGGAAAGCTTCGATTGCGACGACCCCGTGCACCTGCTGCGTGCCATGCGCCGGGTGATCCGCGACCGCATGAGTTCGTTCGAGGCGGTGAAGGCCTATCACGACGATCTGCGCCGCGAGGGCATCAAGCCGCTCCGCCCGCTGCAGGACGATGCGGAACTGACCGTGCCGCTTCTCAAGGCGAACGAGGCGCGCGCCGCCTGAGCCATTTGCCCTTTCCCTTTCCGCCCTCGGGGTGCATCTAGGGGGCAAAGGGCAGGGCAGGCATGGAACACTCCGTCGCGTATTGGGTCACGGCATCCTTGGCCGTCTATTTCATCGGCATGTCCAAGGGCGGGTTGCCGATGGTGGCGATGCTCGGCGTTCCGATCCTGTCGATCTTCATCCCGCCCGCCAAGGCCGCCGGTCTGCTGCTGCCGATGTACATCCTCGCCGATCTCTACGCGATCTGGCTGTTCCGCGGCTCCTATTCCGCGCGCAATCTCAAGATCCTGATACCGGCCTCGGCCATCGGCATCCTGCTGGCCTTCCTGTTCGTGTCGCGCATTCCCACCGCCGCGACCGAGCTGCTGGTGGCGCTGATCGGGCTCGGCTACCTCGCCAGCGCCTGGCGCAAGCGGCTGAAAAAGGATGACCGGGCGCGCCCGGCGGATGTGCCGCGCGGGCTGTTCTGGGGCGCGCTGGCCGGGTTCACCAGCTACATCTCGCACGCGGGCGGGCCGCCGTTCCAGGCCTATACCCTGCCGCAGAAGATGCCCAAGATGGTCTTTGCCGGCACCGCGACGATCCTGTTCGCCTGCATCAACTGGATGAAACTGCCGCCCTACATCCTTGCCGGGCAGGTCACGCTCGAAAGCCTCGAACAGATCGCCGTGCTTGCGCCGCTGGCCCTGTTCGGTGCCTGGTCGGGCTACCGCGTGATCCGCTGGCTGCCGGAAAAGATCTTTTTCGCGCTCATCAACATCGCGCTTCTGGCCGTCTCGCTGCGCCTGCTCTGGGACGTTTGGGAGGCCTGGGGCCCTGCCGCCGTCTGACCGCCGGCCTCAGCGGCGCAGGCGCTGCCCGTCGGCGTCGAAATGCATGGCCTGCGCCCAGTCCCAGTCGAGCCCCGCCGCGGCGCCCTCGGCGGGCACGGGCGCCGCGCCGTCCTGGCGGACGGTCACGTCGCCGCCATCCTCCAGCCGCAGGTGTATCAGCGTTTCCGCCCCGAGCGGCTCCACCGACAGGGTCCTGCCCGCGACCCGTCCGGCGCCCGGCTCGCACAGCGTCAGGTGTTCGGGGCGGATGCCCATCTGCGCGCCCTCGGGGCCGCCGAAACGCGCGGCGGGCAGGAAATTCGTCGGCGGAGAGCCGATGAACCCGGCGACGAAGGCGGTCTGCGGATCGGCATAGACGTCGAGCGGCCTGCCGATCTGGTCGGCGCGCCCGGCGTTCATCACGATCATCCGGTCGGCGAGGGTCATCGCCTCGACCTGATCGTGGGTCACGTACAGCGCGGTCACCCCGAGCGCGCGCTGCATCTGCTTGATCTCCAGTCGCATCTGCACCCGCAGCTTGGCGTCGAGGTTCGACAGCGGCTCGTCGAACAGGAACACCTTGGGGCGCCGTACGATGGCGCGTCCCATCGCCACGCGCTGCCGCTGCCCGCCCGACAATTCGCGCGGGCGCCGTGCGAGGTAGGGTTCGAGCTGGAGCAACCGCGCGGCCTCGCCCACGCGGGCGTCGATCTCGGCGCGCGGGGTCTTCGCGATCTTCAGCCCGTAGCCCATGTTCTCGGCCACCGACATATGCGGGTAGAGCGCGTAGTTCTGGAACACCATCGCGATGTCGCGGTCCATCGGCTCGGCCTCGTTCACGCGAAGGCCGTCGATGCGGATCTCGCCGTCCGAAACGCCTTCGAGCCCGGCCACCATGCGCAGCAGCGTGGACTTGCCGCAGCCCGACGGCCCGACGATCACGATGAACTCGCCGTCGGCGACGTCGATGTCGACGCCGTGGATCACCTGCGTGTCGCCGAAGCTCTTGCGGATCGTCTCAAGGGAAAGCGTGGCCATTCATTTCTCGCTGTCGACAAGGCCGCGGATGAACAGCTTCTGCATCGAGATGACGACGATCACCGGCGGGATCATGGCAAGGATCGAGGTCGCCATGATGACCGGCCAGTCTGCGATGTCGTCGCCGGAGGGGAACATCTGCTTGATGCCCATCACGATGGTGTTCATCTGCGGGTCGGTGGTGATGAGGAGCGGCCAGAGGTACTGGTTCCAGCCGTAGATGAAGAGGATGACGAAGAGCGCGGCGATGTTGGTGCGGCTCATCGGCAGCAGGATGTCGACGAAGAACCGCATCGGCCGCGCGCCGTCGACGCGGGCGGCTTCGGCCAGTTCGTCCGGCACGGTCAGGAAGAACTGCCGGAACAGGAAGGTGGCCGTCGCCGAGGCGATCAGCGGCAGGATCAGACCCTGATAGGAATTCAGCATGTCGAAACGGGCGGCCACCTCGTAGGTGGGCACGATGCGCACCTCGACCGGCAGCATCAGCGTGAGGAAGATCAGCCAGAAGAACAGCTTGCGGGCCGGGAAGCGGAAATAGACGATGGCAAAGGCCGAGAGCAGCGAGATGACGATCTTGCCGACCGCGATTCCGATGGCCATGACGGCGGAGTTGAACAGCATCCGCGCCACCGGCGCATTGACGCCGGACACCAGCGCCTTGCGATAGTTTTCGAAGAACTGGTCACCGGGGAGCAGCGGCATCGGCGGGCGCACGATCTCGGGCTGGCTGACGGTGGAGGCGACGAAGGCCAGCCAGATCGGGAAGAAGACGAAGAGCACGCCGACGATCAGCCCCGCATGGGTCAGCCAGAGCCCCGCGCCGCGTCGTTCCACCATTCCGGTATGACGGTCGCTCAATAGTGCACCCTCCGTTCGACGTAGCGGAACTGCAGCACTGTGAGCAGGCCGACCACGCCGAGCAGGATCACCGACTGCGCCGCGGAAGAGCCGAGATCCTGCCCGACGAAGCCGTCGGCATAAACCTTGTAGACGAGGATCGTGGTGGCCTGCTGCGGGCCGCCCGAGGTGATGGTGTGGATCACGCCGAAGGTCTCGAAGAAGGCGTAGACGATGTTGACCACCATGAGAAAGAAGGTGGTGGGCGACAGCAGCGGAAAGACGATGGTGCGGAAGCGGGTCCAGAATCCGGCGCCGTCGATGGCCGCGGCCTCGATCACGCTGCGCGGGATGGATTGCAGCCCCGCCAGGAAGAACAGGAAGTTGTAGCTGATCCGCCCCCAGGCGGAGGCGATGACCACGAGGCCCATCGCCTCGGTCGCGTTGAGGACGTGGTTCCAGTCGTAGCCGAGCAGGCCGAGATACCAGGTCACCACGCCGACGCGGGTGTTGAACATGAACATCCAGAGCACCCCGGCGACGGCGGGGGCCACGGCATAGGGCCAGATCAGCAGGGTGCGGTAGGTGCCCGAGCCCTTGATGAGCCGGTCCGCCAGCACCGCGAGGTAGAGCGCCAGCGCCATCGACACCAGCGTGACCAGCGTCGAGAAGATCGCCGTCGTCACGAAGGAGGCGCGGTAATAGGGATCGCCCAGCAGGTATTCGAAATTCCCGAGGCCGACGTATTGCATCGACAGGCCGAACGGGTCGGGAATGAACAACGATTGCCAGACGGCCTGGCCCGCCGGGTAGAAGAAGAACACCGCCGTCACGATCATCTGCGGCGCGATCAGCAGCAGGGGCAGCCAGAGGCCCTTGAAGATGACGCGTTTTTCCATGGGCGGGGTCTTTCGTTGCGGCGGAGGTCGGAACGCGCGCCCCCGTCGGAGCGGGAGCGCGGTGTGTCGGCCCCGGCGCGGGGCCGGGGCATCGGGTCGGGGATCAGCCGTTGGCCTGTTCGAAGCGGCGCAGAAGCTGGTTGCCGCGCTCGACCGCGCTGTCGAGCGCATCCTGCGCCGACTTGTCACCGGACCACACGGCCTCGAGCTCTTCGTCGATGATCGTGCGGATCTGATCGAAGTTCCCGAGGCGCACGCCCTTGGAATTGGCGGTCGGTTCCTTGGCCGTCATCTGTTTCACCGCGATGTCGGTGCCGGGGTTCGCTTCGTAGAAGCCCTGCTCGCGGGTGAGATCGGCGGCGGCTTCGGTGATCGGCAGGTAGCCGGTGTCCTGGTGCCACTTGGCCTGGATCTCGGGGGAGGAGAGGAAGTTCAGGAATTCGGCGACGCCCTTGTATTCCTCGTCGGTCTGGCCCTCCATGACCCAGAGCGAGGCGCCGCCGATGATGGTGTTCTGCGGCGCGCCCGCGGCGTCCGACCAGTAGGGCAGGGGACGGACGGAGAAGTCGAACTGCGCTTCGGACTTGATGCCCGCATACCCGGCCGAACTTTCGGTGAAGAGCGCGCATTCGCCGGCGCGGAAATTCGCGCCGCCCTCGTTGCGCCGGCCGGCATAGACGAACTTGCCGTCCCGCGCCCAGTCGCCGAGCGTCTGGATGTGCTTGACCTGGAGCGGGCCGTTGAATTCCAGCTCGGTGTCGAGCCCTGCAAAGCCGTTCTCCATCGAGGCGAAGGGCAGGTCGTGATAGGCCGACAGGTTTTCGAGCTGGATCCAGCTCTGCCAGGCGGTGGTCATCGGGCAATCGTTGCCCGAGGCCTTGAGCGTCTCCAGCACCTCGCCCACCTGCTCCCAGGTCGAGAGGTCGATCTCCGGGTCGATCCCGGCGGCGGAGAGGGCGTCCTTGTTGACCCAGAGGACCGGGGTCGAGGAGTTGAAGGGCAGCGACAGCATGTTGCCCTCGGTGTCGGTGTAGTAGCCCTTGACCGCGCCGATATAGGCCCCGGCGTCGAAATCGGCGCCCGCGTCGGCCATGACCTCGTAGACCGGCTTCACCGCGCCTGCGGCGGCCATCATCGTGGCGGTGCCGACCTCGAAGACCATGAGGATGTCGGGCTGTTCGCCGGCGCGGAAGGCGGCGATGCCGGCATTCAGGGTCTCGGAATAATTGCCCTTGTGGCTCGCGACGACGGTGTAGTCGCCCTGCGCGGCATTGAAGGTCTCGACCTGTTCGTCCACCAGTTCGCCCAGGCGGCCGGTGAAGGCGTGCCAGAAGTCGATCTGGGTCTGGGCGGCGGCGGAATGGCCGATCAGGGCCGTTCCGAGCGCCAGCGCGGAAATACGCGTGATCATTGAATTAGTCCTCCTTGTCGGCGGGGCGCGTACTGCCCCCCGCATGTCTTGCGAAAGCTCCCGCCCGTCGCGGATCGGACGGGCGTCGGCCCACCCCATGCCGCAGCAGGGCAACAGTTTCGTGACAGGCCCGGTGTCCGGTTATGATCCGGTTCGGGGCCTTCTCCGTCGTGACAGGACAAGTGGGGCGTGCCACCGACACCCCCGACTCCTCCCGGGGCTGAGTAGACCACGCGTCGCGCGATCCGCCAAGAGGCTCGGGCTTGAACGTGGTCGGCAGGCGCTCTACCACTTGCGCGACCGCTCGGGCGGATTGGGAGAAGACTGCATGACGCAACCGGACTGGATCGCCGTCGACTGGGGAACCTCGCACCTGAGGGTATGGCAGATGGCGCGCGACGGCACGGTGCTGGAGCGCGCGGAGTCGACCGACGGCATGGGCGGGCTCGACCGCGACGGGTTCGAACCGGCGCTGCTGCGGCTGCTGCCGCCGCCGGTGCTGCCGCTGGTGGTGATCGTCTGCGGCATGGCCGGGGCGCGGCAGGGCTGGCACGAGGCCGCCTATGCCAAGGTGCCCTGCACCCCGCCGGGTCTGCCGCAAGCGGTGAAGGTGCCGACCAGGAATCCGCTGCTGGACGTGCGCATCCTGCCGGGCGTGGCCCAGGACCGGCCCGCCGACGTGATGCGCGGGGAAGAGACGCAGGTCGCCGGGTTCCTGTCGCTCAACCCCGGGTTCGACGGCATTCTCTGCCTCCCCGGCACCCACTGCAAATGGGTGCATGTGAGCGCGGGCGAAATCGTGAGTTTCCGCAGTTTCATGACGGGCGAGCTCTTCGCGCTGCTGTCGCGTCAGTCGGTGCTGCGTCACTCCATGGGCGAGGGCTGGGACCCCGAGGCCTTCGACACCGGGGTGGATCAGGCCATGGGCCGTCCCGCCGCCGTCGCGGCGGACCTCTTCACGATCCGCGCCGAGTCGCTGCTGCACGGGCTGGACGGCGCGACCGCCTCGTCCCGGCTGTCGGGCCTGCTGATCGGTCTGGAACTGGCCGCCGCGCGGCCCTACTGGCTGGGGCAGAGCGTGGCGATCCTCGGTTCCTCCGGGCTGGCCCGGCACTACCGCAGCGCGCTCGAAGCGCAGGGCGTGCCCGCCGTGACGGCGGACACCGAACGCATGACACTGGAAGGGCTGAAGGCCGCCCGCAACGCGATGGAGACACCATGAGCCGCGAGATCATTGCCATCCTCCGGGGGATCGAGACCGAAGAGGCCACGGCCGTGACCGAGGCGCTGATCGCGGCGGGCATCACCAAGATCGAGGTGCCGCTGAATTCGCCCGATCCCTATGACAGCATCCGCGCCATGGTCGCGGCCTTCGGCGAAGAGGCGCTGATCGGCGCCGGCACCGTGCTGGCCCCGGAAGAGGTTCTGCGGCTTCAGCGCATCGGCGCGCGGATGGTCGTCTCTCCCGACACCAACCCCCGGGTGATCGTCGCCACCAAGAAGGCCGGGATGCTGAGCTTTCCCGGCGTCATGACCCCGACCGAATGCTTTTCGGCACTGCGCAACGGCGCGGACGGGATCAAGCTGTTCCCGGCCTCGCTGATCGGACCCTCGGGTCTGTCGGCGATCCGCGCGGTGCTGCCCGAAGGCACCCGGACCTATGCCGTGGGCGGGGTCGGGGCCGAGAACATGGCCGACTGGGCAAGGGCCGGGGTCAGCGGCTTCGGCATCGGCACCTGGCTCTACACGCCGGGGCGCAGCATGGCCGACCTCGCCGCGCGGGCGCGCGACGTGGTGGCCGCCTACGACGCGGCGATGGGCTGAGCCGAGATGCGGGGGGGCGCGGGCATGAACGGCAAGGGTCAGGACATCCGCCCCGGCGAGCTGCGCGCGGATCTGCCGCCGGCCGAGGATGCGGGCCTGCGCTTTGTCGGGCGCATCCGGACGCCCTTTGCCACCCGTTACGACTGCCCGCGGCGCGGCGATCCCGAGGGCCCCGAATGCCGTCTGGAGCTCGACCCGGTCTATGCCCCGGCGCTGGAGGGGATCGAGCGGTTCAGCACCCTCGAAGTGCTCTACTGGCTGCACGAGTCCCGGCGCGACCTGCTGACCCAGAGTCCGCGGCGCGACGGCGCCGCGCGCGGCACCTTCTCGTTGCGTTCGCCGGTGCGGCCGAACCCGATCGGGGTGTCTTCGGTCACGCTGGTGCGGCGCGAGGGGGCGACCCTCGTGGTGCGCGGCCTCGACTGCGTGGACGGTACGCCGCTCATCGACGTCAAGCCGGATCGCTGCGATCATGCCGTCCGGCGCGACGGCGCGGGCGAAACGACGCCCGGCGATGCCTGATTTCATTCTGCCTGTTTTTCCGGCAATCCGCCCGATAACGCCGCCCGATTGCGCGCCGGGCCGGGGCGGGGCGGCAGGCACCGCGCACGGTCTTGCGCCCTTCGGGCCGGTGGCCAAGCCTTGCTCCGCTAGACGGAGTCCGGTGCCATTCCCTACGACCACATCCGCATGACCGCCCCGGACCGCCCCGCGCCGCAGCGCGCGCGCGGCATGGCGCGTGTCACCGCCCGGGTGCGGCGCGGGCGCAATGCCATCGGCGACCTTGCCATGTCGGGCAGTTCCAAACTGCTGTTCCCCCGCGCGACCGACGCGCTCCAGGCGGTGCTGCTCAACAGCGCGGGCGGCATCACCGGCGGCGACAGCTTTGCGCTCGACGCCGGGGCGGAGCCGGGGGCAAAGCTCGCCATGACCACGCAGGCGGCCGAACGCATCTACCGCGCGCTGCCCGGCAGCGAGCCGGGGCGGGTGCGCACGCGGCTGACCCTCGGGCCCGGCGCGCGGCTCGACTGGCTGCCGCAGGAAACCATGCTGTTCGACGGCTCCGCGCTCGACCGGGGGCTGAGCATCGACATGGCCGCCGACGCGCGCCTGCTTGCCTGCGAGGCGCTGGTCTTCGGCCGCACCGCCATGGGCGAACGGGTGACGGACCTGCGCCTGCACGACCGGATCGACCTGCGGATCGGCGGCGCGCTGGCCTGGGCCGACCGGCTGCGCCTGCACGGCGATGCCGCCGCGATCCTGGCCCGTCCCGGCGTCGCCGACGGGGCGGGGGCGGTCGCGACGGTGATCTACGCCGCCCCCGGCGCGGCCTTGCAAACCGACAGCCTGCGGGCGATGCTGCCCGGACATGCGGGGGTTTCCGCGCTCGGGGCGGATCTGCTGACCCTGCGCATTCTTTCCGTTGACGCCTTCGATCTGAAACGCCACCTTGGCCCGGTCCTGAGACACCTCAGCGGTGCCGAACTGCCACGACCCTGGATGATCTGACACATGCAACTGACTCCCCGTGAAAAGGACAAACTCCTCATTGCGATGGCCGCCGAAGTGGCCCGCAAGCGCCTGTCGCGCGGGGTGAAGCTGAACTATCCGGAGGCCATCGCGCTGATCACCGACGCGGTGGTCGAGGGTGCCCGCGACGGGCGCTCGGTGGCCGAGATGATGGTCGCCGGGGCCGAGGTGATCTCGGCCGAGCAATGCATGGAGGGCGTTCCCGAAATGATCCACGAAGTGCAGGTCGAGGCGACCTTTCCCGACGGCACCAAGCTGGTCACCGTGCACAATCCCATCCGTTGAACCGACAGGAGCCGAACGCCGTGAAAATCCTCTCCCTCACCCTGGCCGCGCTGGCGGCAACCCCCGCGCTGGCCCATTCCGGGGCGCATCTGCACCCGCATGACGGCGCCTCCTGGCTGGTGATCGCCGCCGCGCTGGGCGTCGTGGCGCTGGCCGCGCGGATGGCGCTGGTACGGGCGCGGGCGGGGGCGGGGAAGTGATCCCCGGCGAGGTCGTCACCGTCGAGGGCGAACTGACCCTCAACGAGGGCCGAGAGGCGATCACCCTCATGGTGGCCAACACCGGCGACCGCCCGGTACAGGTCGGCTCGCACTACCATTTCGCGGAAACCAACGGCGCGCTCGACTTCGACCGCGACGCGGCGCGCGGTCTGCGTCTCGACATCGCGGCGGGGACGGCGGTTCGCTTCGAACCCGGCCAGCGCCGCGAGGTCAATCTCATCCCGATGTCCGGTGCCCGCCGGATCTATGGATTCAATCAGAAGATCATGGGCGCATTGTAGAACATTGGAAAGCAGGACCGAATGGGAATACCCGAAAGATCGAACGGCACGTTGTTCAGCGCCATGACCGGCTGGAACGCCAGCGCCATCCAGCTCGGAACGCTGGCGGCGGAGGCGAACAGCGTGGTGATGTACCGGATGCTGGGCATGGCCGGGCTGTGGTCGATGCCGCCCTCCGAAATGATGCGCATGTCGGCGGAAAAGGGTCCGGCCTTCATCGAGGGCTTCGTCAACGCCACCGAGGCGGCGGGCGCGGGCAAGCCGATGGACGAGGTGGTCACCGCCTTTGCCGAACCGCTGGAACGCACCGCTCGCAGCAACCGCCACCGGCTCGAACGCCGCGGGCCGAAACTGACCATGGGGATCGAGTCGGAAGACTAGGCCGCGCCGCGACCGCAGGAGGAGCAAGAGAATGCGACCGATGACTCCGCTGGATTTCACCGTCTCGGCGGTGCGCGTGTCGGCCGGGCTCTGGGGCATGCAGATGCGCGTGCTGCGCATCTTCGCCGAGGCCGGGATGGAACGGCCGCTGCGGTTCTGGGGCTTCCCGGCAGCGGATGGCGGGGCGCCCGACGCGCCGCCCTGCGCGCTGGCCGCGCCGATGATGTCCGCGGCGGCGATCCGGCACTGGGCGGCGCTGCGCCGCCCGACGGTCGTGCAGGGCGGGAAATCCGGGCGCGCCGCGACGCTGTGCCGCCCGGTCGCGCGCCCGCGCGTCATCACCGAACCGGCGGGCGAGGGCGGGCCGCCGGTCTGAAGCCCGGGAGGGGATCATGGCCACCAGAGAACTGCTCACGGACGAGGACCTCGACCCCGCGGCGCGCGAGGTGTTCGACGACATCCGCGCCACGCGCGGCACCGACCGCGTCAACAATTTCTGGCGCGCGCTGGCGCATGACCCGGTGACGCTGAAACTCACCTGGGAGCGGCTGAAGGTTCTGATGGGGCCCGGCGCGCTCGACCCGCTCACCAAGGAGCTGATCTATATCGCCGTGTCCACCGCGAACGCCTGCGAATACTGCTGCCATTCCCACACCGCCGCGGCGCGCGCCAAGGGGATGACCGATGCCATGCATGACGAATTGCTTGCGGTGATCGGCATGGCGGGCATGACCAATGCCATCGCGACCGCGCTGCAGGTGCCGGTCGATGCCGCCTTCGACGTCGGGCAGGGCGCAGCATGAGCGCCGCCCCCGCGATCGTCCGCACCCGCTCCGGGCCCGAGCGCGACGCGATCCGCGAGATGGTCGCGGAGTTCTTCGATTTCATGCGCGTGCGCTATCCCGACATGCTGGCCGAGATCGACGACTATATCCTGCAGCAGGACATCGCCGGGCAACTGGCCGATTTCGACCGCTATTTCCTGCCGCCCCACGGTGAATGCTTTCTCGGGCTGCACGAGGGTGCCCCGGCGGGCATGGTGATGATCCGTCCGGCCGGGGACGGCGCCTGCGAGATGAACCGGATGTATGTCCGCCCCGCCGCGCGCGGCACCGGGCTTGGCCGCGCGCTCTGCGCGGCGGTCATCGCCGAGGCCCGCGCCCTCGGCTACCGCACCGTGCTGCTGGACGCGCTCTACCGGCACGAGGAGGCGCTGCCGCTCTACCGTGCCATGGGATTCCGCGACTATTCCGACCCGGCGCTGTTCAAGGCCGACGATCGGCGCGTCGTCCACATGCGTCTCGATTTCGACGGGGGGCCGGCATGACACCCGCCCCCCGGACGGTTGCGCCCCTATGCGTCGGGCAGCGGCGGCAGGCTGCGCAGGTAGAGCACGATGGCGTCGAGGTCGTCGGAGGTCATCCCCGCAAGGTAGCCGTAGGGCATCGGCGGCAGCATGGCGGACCCGTCGGGGCGCACGCCCCTGACGATCATCGCCTTCAACTCGTCGTCCGAGTAGCCCGCCAGCCCGTCCTCGCCGTTCGTCAGGTTCGCCGCGACCGAGGTGCCCCAGGGGCCGTGAAATTCGAACCCTCCCTGTCCCAGATGCTCCGGGTCGGTCATCGGCCCCTGCGGGCCCATGGGCGAATGGCACTCCATGCAATGCGACACGGCCTTGGCGAGGTATTCGCCGTATTCGACGCTGACCCCGGCGGGCGGGGCGGTGACGCTGTCGACCGGCGGTCCGTAGGCCGGGGGCAGAGGGATGCGGTATTCCGAGGCCGGGACCTCGTTCTCGACCGGCGCGAGGGTGCGCAGGAAGGCGACGATGGAGGCGAGGTCCTCGTCCCCGAGACCGCGATACATCGGCAGGGGCATCGGCGGCCCGATCAGCGATCCGTCCGGACGGATGCCCTCGCGGATCGCGCGGGCAAGCTCCTCGTCGCTCCAGCTTCCGATGTGCCCGGCCGGGGTGATGTTGGGGGCGTATGCGGTAAAGGCCTCGTTGTCGTCGACCAGCCGACCGGCAAGTTCCATGCCGGCGACGGGGCCGTCGGGCCCCAGCGGCGTGTGGCAGTTGCCGCAGCCCGCAGGTCCCCGGACGAGATATTCGCCGCGCGCCACATCGCCCGCGGCGCCGGCGCTTCCGGCGGCAAGGAGGCCGAGTGCGCCTGCACAGGCCATCAGTCTGAAATGCATGATGTTTCCCCGTATGGAATGGAAAATTCGTCGAAAATGAACTCGCACCGTACCGACCCCATTCTAACCGAAAATCCGCTTTACCCAAGGGAAGTTATCGGAAGCACCCCATGCCGCTGACACTCGAAGGTTCCTGCCGCTGCGGCGCCGTGCATTTCACCGTGCAAAGCCATACGCCGGTGCCCTACCAGCGCTGCTATTGCAGCATCTGCCGCAAGACGGCCGGGGGCGGGGGCTATGCGATCAACCTCGGCGCGCTGGCCGATACGCTGCATGTCGACGGCTGGGATCACGTGGAGGTCTACCAGGCGGAGATCGCGCGGGGCGACGGTTGCGAGACATCCTCGGGCGAGCGGCATTTCTGTGCGCGCTGCGCCACCGCGCTCTGGCTCTACGATCCGCGCTGGCCCGAGCTGCTGCATCCCTTCGCCAGCGCCGTCGACAGCGATCTGCCCGAGGCGCCGGACCACGTCCACCTGATGCTTGCCGACAAGCCCGGCTGGGTGCCGGTGCCCGACGGTCCCGGCGACCGGCAATTCGACGGCTATCCCGACCAGTCGCTCGACGACTGGCACAGACACCGCGGCCTCCGGGTCGACTGACCCCCGCGCCGCAGACCCGATGACCCGACCGAGCGGCCCCGCGCCCCGGCACAGACACACCGAGAGGGACAGACATGCCTGCCAAGATTTCCCGCGCCGACTACGCCGCGATGTTCGGCCCCACCACCGGAGACAAGGTCCGCCTTGCCGATACCGAGCTGTTCATCGAGGTCGAGCGCGACCTCACCACCTACGGCGAGGAGGTGAAGTTCGGCGGCGGCAAGGTCATCCGTGACGGCATGGGCCAATCCCAGGCCACCCGCGCCGAAGGGGCCGTGGACACGGTCATCACCAATGCGCTGATCGTCGACCATTCGGGCATCTACAAGGCCGACGTGGCGCTGCGCGACGGGCGCATCGCCAGGATCGGCAAGGCGGGCAACCCCGACACCCAGCCCGGCGTCGACATCATCGTCGGTCCGGGAACCGAGGTCATCGCGGGCGAGGGCAAGATCCTGACCGCCGGCGGCTTCGACAGCCATATCCACTACATCTGCCCGCAGCAGATCGAGGACGCGCTGCATTCCGGCCTGACCACGATGCTCGGCGGCGGCACCGGTCCGGCGCATGGCACGCTGGCGACCACCGTGACACCCGGCCCCTGGCACATGGCGCGGATGATGCAGGCGGCGGATGCCTTTCCCATGAACCTGGCCTTCGCGGGCAAGGGCAACGCCTCGCTCCCCGCCGCGCTCGAGGAACAGGTCAAGGCCGGGGCCTGCTCGCTGAAGCTGCATGAAGACTGGGGCACCACCCCGGCCTCGATCGACTGCTGCCTTTCGGTGGCCGATGCGATGGACGTCCAGGTGATGATCCACACCGACACCCTGAACGAGAGCGGCTTTGTCGAGAACACCGTCGCGGCGATGAAGGGGCGCACCATCCACGCCTTCCACACCGAGGGCGCGGGCGGCGGCCACGCCCCCGACATCATCAAGATCTGCGGCGAGGCCTTCGTGCTGCCGTCCTCGACCAACCCGACGCGCCCCTACACGATGAACACGCTGGAAGAGCATCTCGACATGCTCATGGTCTGCCACCACCTCGACAAGTCGATCCCCGAGGACGTGGCCTTTGCCGAAAGCCGCATCCGCAAGGAGACCATCGCCGCCGAGGACATCCTTCACGACATGGGCGCCTTTTCGATCATCGCCTCGGACAGCCAGGCCATGGGCCGGGTGGGCGAGGTCATCATCCGCACCTGGCAGACCGCCGACAAGATGAAGAAGCAGCGCGGCAAGCTCTCCGAGGAAACCGGCGACAACGACAACTTCCGGGTCCGCCGCTACATCGCCAAGTACACGATCAACCCCGCCATCGCCCACGGCATCGCGCACGAGATCGGCTCCATCGAGGTCGGCAAACGCGCGGACCTCGTGCTCTGGAACCCCGCCTTCTTCGGCGTGAAACCCGAGATGGTGCTGATGGCCGGCACCATCGTCTGCGCCCAGATGGGCGACCCCAACGCCTCGATCCCGACGCCGCAGCCGGTCTACACCCGGCCGATGTGGGGGGCCTACGGCCGCTCGGTCGAGCATTCGGCGGTGATCTTCGTCTCCGAGGCGGCGCAGGCGGAAGGGGTGCGCGGCAAGTACGGGCTGGCCAAGCAGACCGTCGCCGTGAAGAACACCCGCAACATCGGCAAGAAGGATCTGATCCACAACTTCGCGACGCCGAAGGTCGAGGTGAACCCGGAAACCTACGAGGTCCGCGCCGACGGCGAATTGCTGACCTGCGAACCCGCCAGGGTGCTGCCGATGGCGCAGCGCTACTTCCTCTACTGACCGGCGCCCCGGCGACTCGCCCGCGCGGGCGTCCGGGTGGGCTTTGGCCGCGCGGGGCGGTTTTTCACCGTGTTGCACCAAGCGCATAGCCGCCGCCCGCCCCGTGGGCGGCGGTTTTCCGTCCGCCCGCAAAACGCGCATTTCGCGGCCCGAAGGGCCGGATAGTTGCCCATTGAACTATTTTCGACGCTATTCGGCGTCCCCCGCGCCGCGCCGCCTCGGGGATCGCCCCCGATTTCCGCCCGCGACCTATGCACCTGCAGAAACCCGAGTTTGCACATGCAGCATTTGAAGGTTCGGACAGCCTGACTTACCTTTGAGGCCATGGGAGATACTGAAAGCTCCAGACAAGGAACGAACCAATGGCATTCATGACCGCAACCGCCCACCACGAGCACCAGCCGCTTCTGTCCCGCATCCTGTCGGGTATCGGCAACGCACTCGTGGCCGTCGGCGAAGCCAACCCGCGCCTGCGTCGCGTCGAAGCCCTGCAGCGCATGACTGACGAACAGCTGGCCGCCCGCGGCATCCGTCGCGAAGACATCGTGCGCCACGTGTTTCACGACGTCTACTACCTCTGATCCCTCCGTCGCGTGCCACGAGGCGCGCGAAAACAGGACGGACACCACTTTCCGAGGCCGCGATCCCGAATGCTCCGGGGCGCGGCCTTGATCTTTTCGCGCCCATGGCGTGATCTGCGGGAAACCACGGAGTCCCGCATGACACAGCTACCCCAGGCCCACGAGATCGCCCGCAAGGGCCGGTGGGACGGACCCGCCTCCGCCGCCGTGACCCTCTCCTACGAGGACCGCTTCCTGCGGCGCAAGGTTCTGACCACCGACGCGGGGGGCGCCTTCCTGGTCGATCTCGCCCACACCGAAAGCCTGGACCACGGCGACGCCTTCGTGCTGACCGACGGCACCCGGGTCGAGGTGCTGGCCGCGCCCGAGCCGCTGCTTGCCGTGACCGGGGCCGATCTGCCGCGCCTGGCCTGGCACATCGGCAACCGCCACACGCCCTGCCAGATCGAAGCGCAGCGCCTGCTGATCCTGCGCGATCACGTGATCCGCGACATGCTCGGCCATATCGGCGCCGAGGTGTCCGAGGTCGAGGAGCCCTTCACCCCCGAAGGCGGCGCCTATGGCCACGGCCGCACCCACGGGCACGACCATTCCCATGTCCACACACCGGCAGAGGCGCATGGCCACGGCCATGTTCACACCCATGCCCGCAGCCACGATGCGGAGGACGGCGCGCCCGCCCATGACCACGCCGGGCACGAGCATGACGACCTCTGACGACGCCCTGCTGACCCTGCACCAGCTCTTTTCCCCGGCCTTTCCGGTCGGGGCCTTTGCCTATTCCCACGGCCTCGAGACCGAGGTGCAGGCCGGTCGGGTGGCGGATGCCGACGGGCTGCGCGCCTGGCTGGCGGATGCGCTCGAACATGGCGCGGGCTGGTCCGACGCGGTGCTGCTGGCGCTGACCGCACGGGGCGGGGACGCGGCATCGCTGGCCGGGCTTGCCGCCGCGCTGACCCCGTCTGCGGAACGGCGGCTGGAGACCGTGGCGCAGGGCACCGCCTTTGCCGCCACCGTGTCCGAGGTCTGGGGCATCCGGATCGACGCCGCGCCCTATCCCGTGGCGGTCGGCGCAACCGTCGCGGCGCTGGACCTGCCGTTGCGCGACGCCCTGCGGCTGTTCCTCATGGCCTTTGCCTCGAACCTTGCCGGGGCCGGGGTGCGGCTGATCCCGCTGGGCCAGACCGACGGGCAGCGGGTGGCGCGCGCGCTCGCCCCGCTCTGCGCGGCGCTTGCCGAACGGGCGGAACACGCGGGCGAGGACGATATCGGCGGCTTTGCCCCCGCCATCGACATTGCAAGTCAGCGCCATGACATGCTCTATTCCAGGCTCTTCAGATCGTAACGGAGATTTACCATGGCATCCCCGAACGGACCCCTTCGCGTCGGCATCGGCGGCCCCGTGGGCGCGGGCAAGACCACGCTGACCGCCGCCCTCTGCGCGGCGCTGCGTGACCGGCTGTCCATGGCGGTCGTCACAAACGACATCTACACCCGCGAGGATGCCGAAGAGCTGATGCGCCGCCAGGTCCTGCCGCTTGAGCGGATCAAGGGCGTCGAGACCGGCGGCTGTCCGCACACCGCGATCCGCGAGGATGCCTCGATCAACCTCGCCGCCATCGCCGAGCTGACCGCCGCCTTTCCCGATCTCGACCTCGTGCTGATCGAAAGCGGCGGCGACAACCTCTCGGCGACCTTTTCGCCGGAACTGGCGGATGTGACCATCTACGTGATCGACACCGCGGCGGGGGAGGAGATCCCGCGCAAGGGCGGCCCCGCCATCACCCGCTCCGACATCCTCGTCATCAACAAGACCGACCTCGCGCCCCATGTCGGCGCCTCGCTCGAGGTCATGGAACGCGACGCCACGCGGATGCGCGCCGGGCGCCCCTTCGTCTTTGCCCAGATCCGCCACGGCAAGGGCGTGGACGAGATCGTCTCTCTGCTTGCGCGGATCGGCGGCCTGCCGCTGCCGCTCGCGGCCGAATGATGCGGGTCATCGTTCACGGGATCGGCGCCATCGGCGGCACGGTCGCCGCCGCGCTGGCGCTGAACGGACAGGAGGTAGTGGGCATCGCCCGCGGCGCCATGCTCGACGCGATCCGCGCCGACGGCCTGACCTTCCGCAGCCCCGGCGGCGTGCAGGTCGCGCGGTTCGACTGCGTCGACTCGCCCGATGCCATCGCTTTGCGCCCGGACGACGCGATCCTGCTCTGCATGAAGACCCAGCACACAGAGGCGGCGCTGGATCAGCTTGTCGCCGCCGGGGTGACGGACCAGCCGGTCTTCTGTCTCCAGAACGGTGTCGAGAACGAACGCCTTGCGCTGCGCCGCTTCGGCAACGTGCATGCGGCGACCGTCATGATGCCCGCCGATTTCACCACGCCGGGCGAAGTGGTCAGCTATGGCGCGCCCTGCTACGGGATCTTCGACGTCGGGCGCTATCCCGGCGGCAGCGACGCGCAGGACCGCGCCCTGGTCGATCTGCTGACCGCGGCCAACATGCAAAGCTTCGTGCTGGACGACGTGATGGCAAGCAAGTTCGGCAAGCTTCTGATGAACCTCGGCAATATCGTTCGCACCGCGCTGGGGCAGGCGGATGCCACCGCCATCGTCGACGCGGTCAGGCAGGAGGGTGAGGCGGTGCTGCGCGCCGCAGGCATCCCCCGGGCAACCGTCGATCTGTCCGACCCGCGCCGCGCCGAATACATGACCTCGCATCCGGTGGCAGGGGCCGCCCGCGCCGGCAGCTCCACGGCGCAAAGCCTGCTGCGCGGTGCCGGGTCGATCGAGACCGACTACCTCAACGGAGAGATCCTGCTGCAGGCCCGGCTTGCCGGGGTGGAGGCGCCGCTCAATCGCTACTGCGTCGAGCTGGCGCGGCGCATGCTGCGCGAGGGGCTTGCCCCCGGCGCGGTCTCGCCCGCCGAAATGTCCGCCGCGATGGGGCTCTGAGGCGCTGCGCGCGCCTCAGTAGTCGCGTTCGAAGAAGATCCCGAGCGAGGTGTTGCCGTCGGATTTCACGCTGCCCCGCGCCGTGACGCTGGGCGAGACCTTGAAGTTCAGCTCGACCTCGGTTTCGCCGTCCGAGCCGACGGCGACATCGGTATAGAGGTTCTCGTTGATGTACTTGCCGAACTTCAGCCCGGCATTGCCCTCGGCATCCGTGGTCACGTCGAGATCGTCGAGCCCGAAGCCCTTGCGCAGGTTGTCCACGATCCCCGAACCGCCGCGCCCCGACAGCGTGTTGACCGCCGCCGCCAGCCGCAGGGCCTGGAAGGCGGAGAGCTGTCCGGCGTCGCGTCCGAAGATCAGCAAGGCCAGAACCTCTTCCTCCGGCCGCGAGGGGCTGGAGGTGAAGCTGACCTCGGGCTCCATCGCGTCGCCTTCGATGGTGACGGTGATGGTGGTGCCGTCGCGCTCGGTGGTGGCGACGACGCGCAGGATCGGATCGAAGCTGCCGGTGAGCTGGAGGTAGGCCTCGCTCAGGGTCAGGCGCTGGCCGAGAATGTCGAGCCGCCCGCGGATCAGGTCGAAGCGCCCCTCGGGGATCATGTTCGCGGTCGACCCCGTCACGCGCAGTTGCCCGCCCAGTTCCGCGTCCAGACCGCGCCCGCGCACGAAGATCCGGGCCGGGGCGTTGATCGTCACGTCCAGCGGCAGCACATAGGCGCTGCCCCCCTGTTTCTGCGCGGCGGCCACCAGCCCCGCGCGTTCGCGGGTGATGTGGACCGGGCGCGGTTCGGCGATATGGGTCAGCACGAAGCTGCGGCTTCCCGGCCCGAGGCCGGTTTCCGGCACGCGCACCTCGGCGTTCAGCACGTCGACCGTGCCGGCGATGCGCGGCCCGGTGAGCAGGGGGCCCTGCACGGTGATGTCGGCTTCGAGCTCGGCCTGGTAGAGGCGGCGGTCCTGGACCACGACCTCGCGCGCCTTGACCAGCAGGTCGGCATTGTAGGGCGCGGCAAGGCCGATGGTGCCGTTGGCCCGCAGCCGCCCGCCGGTCGAGATGTCGCCGCCGACAACCAGGTCGACCCGTCCGCCGGAGAGGGTGGCGTCGATCTCGAGCCCGGTCAGAGTCAGCGCCGGTCCAGGCAACACCACGTCGCCGTTGCGCACCGTGACCGTCCCGCTCAGCGAGGAGGGGCTCAGCGGCCCGTTGAGCCGCAGGTTCAGCTGGACCGGCCCGGAGAGCAGGTTGGGCGCGGTGATCCGGTTGGCAAGCGACAGCGGCGCGGAGCCTTCGATCGACAGGTCCGCCGTGGCGAAATCGCGCGCCACGCTGCCCGAGATCTGCGCCTGAGTGTTGCCCGGCGCGGTGATCGCGGTCCGCACCTGCCAGGGGCCGGAGCCGGCGGCCGAGAGCGTGCCCTCGGCGGTGGCGCGGCCGGGAAGCTGTTCGACGATGATCCCGAGATTGCGCAGCGCCACGTTGTAGCGCAGCGCGCTGTCCGTGCCGGTGATGCTGCCGCTGAGATCGGCGGTCACTTCCGGCGTCTGCGCGTTCAGCCGTTCGACCGTGATTGTGCCTGCGGCATCGCGGTTCGCGGCAAGCTGTACGCTGCCGGTCCCGGCGAGCAGGCGGTCGGCGATGTCGATGCCGACCCCGAGGTTCAGCGTGTCGACCTGTCCGGTCACGTCGAAGGCGCCGTCCGGCACGTTGTAGGCGGCGACGCCGTCGAAGGTCACGGCGCCTTTCAGCGGGCGGCCCACCAGCGGCGCGAAGGCCGACAGGGATTGCGCGCCCGCCGTGCCGTTGAAGCGGACCATGCCGACGCCCGTGCCGGCCTTTTCCGCGCTGACGCGGCCCGAGGCCTGCGCCGACCCCGGTCCCGCGGCGGTGAAGTCGAGCAGCCAGGCCTCTGCGGTTTCGGAAAGGGTGCCGTTCAGCGACGCACCGCCCGGCAGGCCGGGCCGGATGCGCGACAGCTCCGGAAGGCTGAGGTCGAAGGTCCCCTGCGTGGCGTTTTCCGCGTATTGCCCCTGCGCGGCAAGCTCGATGGCGGGGCCGTCGGCGGTCAGGCGGTCGACCACGATGGTCTGCCCGGCCCTGCGGGCGGTGACGGCCAGCACCGTGCGCCCGGCCAGCAGGCCGTCCGCCTCGGCGATGCCGACCTTCAGATCCTGCGTGACGAGATCGCCGTCGACGTTGAAATCTCCGCTGGCGAGGGCGTAGTTCGCCGTGCCGTCGAATTCCAGCGCGCCGCCGATGTCACGGCCCGCGATGTCGGCATAGATGCTGAGGTCGCGCGCCGAGGCGCTGCCGTCGAAGCCCACCGCGCTGATCGCGCCGTCCGACTTGGAGGCGGTGACCTTGCCGTCGAGCTGCACCGATCCCGGCGCGGAGCCGGTGAAGTCGAGCAGGTAGGCGGCCGCGGTTTCCTCGAGCGTGCCGGACAGCCGCGCGGCCCCGGCGAGGTCGGGATCGACCAGCGACAGGTCGGGCAGGGCGGCCTGGAAAGCCCCGGTGGAGGCATCGGTCTTGAGTTCCGCGTTGGCGTTGAGTTCGAGCCCGTCGCCCTTGAGTTCGAGGTTGCGCAGGAAGGTGCCGCTTTCGTCCCGCGCCATCGAGGCGGCAAGGTCGATCTGCCCGGCGATCAGCCCGTCGAGCTGCGCGATCCCGGAGGTCAGGTCCACGGTCTTGCCGTTGACCACCAGGTTGAACCGGCCCGAGATCGGCTCGACCCGGCCCTTGAGCGCCACGTCGGCGGCCCCGGACAGCGGACGCCCGGCAAGCCCGGAGAACCGCGAGATATCGTCGGTGCGCACCTGGAGGTCGGGCTCCACCGCCGGGTCCTTGCCCACGGTCAGACCCGAAAAGGTCGTCGCCCCGGACAGTTCCAGACCCGCGCCCTGCAGGTCGATATCGGTGAGGTAGAGCGGTTCGTCCTCTTTCCACGCGAACCCGAGGCTGCCGGTCGCGGCATCGCCCGCCGCCTGTGCCAGCGCCTCGTCGGTGAAGTCGAGCCCGGAAACATCGAAGGTCAGCGTGCCGTCGACCTGACCCGGCCGCGCGGCCTCGGGGTCGCGGTCGATGGTGCCGCGCCCGGAAATCCGCGCCTCACGCATCGCCACGTCCGGCCGGTCCAGCCCCTGCGCGATCACGTCGAGGGTAAAGGCATCGCCCTGGTCGACGTCGTATTTCAGCGCGATGGTGGCTTCGTCGATCAGCGTGACGACGGTTCCCGCCGGAAGGCTGACCGGCGTTCCGTCCGCCGAGGCGAGCCGTCCGTCGAGGCGCAGCAGGCGCGGCCAGCCGTCGCTGCCGATCTGCGCCTCGCCGTTCAGCGCGACAACCGCGGTGGTCAGCGTCATCTCGTCAAGCGCGATGGTCCCGTCCGAGGCCAGCAGCACGTTGGCGCGCAACTCCTGCCGGGGCCCGAGAAAGTCCTGATCCTGCGCGGGGATCAGCGGCCGCAGGTCGCCGGCGATGTCGACATCGACGCGGTGGCCGGCCTCGCTGCTGCCCCTGAGGGTGATATCCCCCGCAAGCCGTTCCTCGCCATCGGTGGCAAAGGTGAGCGCGGCGGCGAAATCGTCCACCGGCCCTTCGCCCTTGAGCGTCAGTTCCAGCGAGGGTTGGCCGGGCAGGGTGGCCATGCGCGCGACGATGCCGCCTTCGCCTTCGCTCAGGTCGAGGTCGACCGTCAACTGTCTGGTGGCATTGGCGTAATCGCCGTTGAAGGTCAGGCTGCCGTCCTTGCCGTCGGTACGCCGGATCGCCACGTCCGCCGTGCCTTCGCCGTCCGAAAGCTGCGCCGAGCCTTCCAGCGTCAGCGTCACCGCCTCGCCGAGCAGGGTCGGTCCCAGCTCGACCTGCGTGATGGCCAGCTTGCCGATGTTCACCGAAACCGGAAGCTCCGGCAGGGAAAATCCGCCGCTCGCCTCGGGGGCGGGGGCGGTGTCTTGCTGCGATCCCGGCGCGCGCGCGACTTCGAGCCGCTCGGCGGAGAGCTCCGCAACCTCCAGCCGCCCGGTGAGCAGCGCGGTGCGGCTCCAGTCGAGCTTTGCATTCTCCAGCGTCAGCCAGATGCCGTCCTCGTCCGCGATGGTCATGCGCTCCAGCGTGGCTTCGGAGCTGAGCACCCCCCGGAAGCCCGAGATGTTCACGGTGGAGCCGGCCGAGGACAGCAGATCCTCCAGCAGTCGTTCCAGCCGGGTGCCGCCGTCGTCATCCTGTGCGGACAGCGGGGCGGGTGCGATCAGGCACGCGAGGAGGGGGAGGAGAAGGAGGAGACGTTTCAAAACGATTGACCTATTCCGAGGTAGATCTGGACACCCTTGCCGGTGTCGCCGCCGACCGGGGCCGCGACGTCGAAGCGCAGCGGCCCGAGGCCGGTCTGATACCGCACGCCGAGGCCCGCACCCGCGTGCCAGTCGCCGTTGGAGCCGGGCACCTGATCCTCGCCCACATAGCCGATATCGGCAAAGGCGACGACGCCGAAGCTCTTGCCGACGTCCTGGCGGATCTCGCCCGAGAAGCCGATGAAGCTGAGGCCGCCGCTGCTGATCCCGCCGCCGAGGTCGATGTCGAGCGACTGGTACGGCTGTCCACGGACCGTGCCCGCGCCGCCGGAGTAGAACAGGAAGTCGGGCTGGGTTTCGGTGATCGAGGGACCGATGACCGATCCGATCTGCAGCCGACCGGCCAGCACGGTGCGGTCCGCCTCGCCGAGCCCGTAGTACCCGCGCAGATCGCCGTAGAGCCGAAGGCCGCTGCCGCCGTCCCCGGCCACGTCGGCAAAGGGCGTGGCATCGGCCGAGATGTAATACCCGTTGCGCGGATCGAGATCGTTGTCGCGCTTGTCGTAGGTGAGCGACAGCGGCAGCGTCACGAGATGGAATTCCCGCGTGCCGAGGTCGTCCTTGGTCTTGGAGAACTGGTAGCCGATGCCGATCTCGGCGGTCAGATCCTCGTTGTAGCGCCGGGTGAGACCGGCGGCGAGTTCGAGACTGTCGAGATCGTATGCCGGCTCGCGCTCGCGCGAGATGGCGGCCTGGAAATAGGCGTCGGTATCGGGGCCGACGGCGCCCGGCACTTCGAGGCGCGCGGTGATCGAGGCGTCGATGCCGTCGACGCTGTTGGAGATGTCCGACACCTCTGCGTCGATGCGGAACCGCTCGGCCCCGCCCGCGACGTTGCGGTGCAGCCAGAAGGTGCTGAGGGTCAGCCCCTCGAGCGAGGAAAGCTCGGCCCCGAACCCGAAGCGGCGCGGCTTGGCATCGGTCACCGTCAGTTCGATGTCGAGCGTGCCGTCGGCATTCGGGGTCTCGGCCTCGCGCAGCGTGACCGAGGAAAACGCCCCGGTTCGGGTCAGCCGGTTCGAGACGCGCTTGAGCTCGTCGGGATCGAATCGCTCGCCCGAGGGCAGGCCGGCGATGCGGCGCAGCGCGGCGGTGCGAACGTAGCTGTCATTCACCGTGACGAGCCGCCCGAAGCGCAGTTCCGGGCCGGGGGCGACGCGCAGGTTGACGTTGATCAGGTGGTCGACGTGGTTCGCCGTCACCCGTTGCGCCGCGATCTCCGCCTTGGCGTGACCGTCCGCGCGCCAGCCCTCGATCGCCGCATCCGCCGCGTCGCCGATCAGCGGCGCGCGCGCGGTCTGGCCGCGCTTGAAGCCTTCGGGCATCTCGGTTTCCGGGGTGACGGGCGCCACGTTGGTTTCGCCGAACTTGAACTTCGGCCCGGTGGTCACGGTCACATCGACCCGCGTCACGGTTTCCGGCGTCGACAGCAGGGCGATGTCCGCCGCTTCGCGCCCGTCGATCCGGATCGACACGGTGCCGCCGTAATACCCGGCGGCATAGAGCGTTTCGAGCAGGATGCCGTAGTCCGACAGCGCCGCGGCGAGCACGTCGGCCCCCGCGCTGCGGTTGTCCGCCTGCGCCTCGGTCAGGGCGGCGTTCGACTTCAACTGCGAGCGCAGATCCTCGTCCATGCCGGGAGTGTCGAAGTTGAGCGCATCGAAGCCGTAGGCCGGGGCGCTGACGATGCAGACTGCGAGGCCGAAGGCCGAAAGAGAAAACCTGGGCATCACTGGTCGGTCCTTGTTCTGGGCCATGTCCGGACGTTAACGCACAGGTTGGGTCAGTGCTAGCCGGTGCGGGCAAATATTGCGAAACCTGCCCGGAATCGGGCAAGGATCCCACAGCCGCGCGCCGCCGTCCCCGTGCGCCGCTGCGGGCGGCGCGGGACAGCGGAAATCTGCCTTCGGACAGTGGCATGTGGCGAAGGCGGGCTCTATGGTCCGGGCGGCGGGGCGGAGGGGCCCCGCGGGCAGGAAGGAGATCACATGGCAGGCAAGGTCTTCGTGACGGGCAGTTCCGGGATGCTGGGCGTCGAATGTCTCCGACATCTCGACGCGACCGGCTGGACGGCGACCGGCGTGTCGCGCCGCCCGCTGCCCGGGGGCAGCGCGGGCCTGACGCAGATCACCGTCGGCTCCGTCCTTGCCGCGGACTGGCTCGAGGATGCCTCCGCCCCGGTGCTGCACTGCGCCGGGCTGTCGGATGCACGGGCGCCCTTCGACGGCGTCACCGATCTCCTGTCGCGCGAGGTGGCGCCGCAGGTCGCCTTTGTCGAGGCGATGCTGGCGCGCGGCTGGCGCGGGCACCTGGTCTACCTTTCCTCCGCCGCGGTCTACGGCAACCCCGAATCCCTGCCGGTGGCCGAGGACCATCCGCTGCGCCCGCTCGGGTTCTACGCCTTGCAGAAGGTCGAGGTCGAGCAGGCGTTGGGCTTCCTTGCCCGCCACCACGGTTTCGGGCTGAGCGTGCTGCGCGTTGCCAACCCCTATGGCGGCGCGCGGCCCTTGGCGGAACGCGGCGTGCTCCGCCTGCTGTTCGACGCGGCGCGGACGGGGGCGCCCTTTACCGTCAACGGCAGCGGCGAGGGGCTGCGCGACTACCTCCACATGTCCGATTTCGTCGCGGCCGTCGCACGGGTGCTTGCCGCGCCGCCGCCACCGCAGGACCCGGTGCGGGTGCTGAACCTCGGCAGCGGCACGGGAACCTCGCTCAACCGGCTCATCGGTCTGGTGGAGGCGGCGACCGGTCGCCGCCTGGACCTGCGCAGCGTGCCCTCCGCGCTCGAGGTCGCGTCGAACGTGCTCGACGTCGGCCGTGCGGAGCGGGTGCTGGGCTGGCGCGCGGTCTGCGGCATCGAGGATGGCGTGCGCCGCATGGCGGCGGCCCGCGCGGCGGAGGAGGGCGCAAAATGCTGATCACCCGCGATCCCGACTGGACTGACGCCGACTGGCCGGGGCCCCGCTGCCTCGTCCTGCCGCCCGAGGCGCCGGATGCGCGCCCGCCGGGCAGCGACTGGCGCCGTTTCACCCTCGTCGACGGGCCGGGCGGCGCGCTGAGCGTCATCCGCGATGTCGCGGCCCGGCTGGCCCGCTTCCGTCAACTCGCGCCGACGCCGCTTCTGCACGCGCCGGAGCGGATTGCCGAACCGGAGCTCGCCGCCCTGCGCGACCGCGCCGGGACCGAGCCCTTTGCCGCCGACCTCGCCCTCACCCCCGGGGGCCATGCCGGGCGCATCCTTCTGGGGGCCGAGATCGTCGCGAATCCGCTGTTCGTGGCCTTCTTCGCCAATTTGCGAAGACCCGAAAGCCTCGATCCCGAGGCGGTGTTCGACCAGTTGCGCTTTCACCTTGTCCCGCAGGAGGATGCAGCGGACGAGGAGGCCCGGCCATGACCGCCGACGACATCTGGAAGGCCCGCACCGCAGGCAGCGACATCGCCGGGATGCGCGGTGATTTCCGTTTTGATGCAGAGGTTTACACCCGCCTCAACCGCGAGGCGCCGCGTCCGCCGGACGAGGCCGAGCAACACTGGTGCGCCACCGGCCGCGACAGGCGGCGCCCGGCGAACGAATACGGGCGCCTGCGGGCGGCGATCCCCGACCTCGACCGGCGCATCGCCGGGCTGGTCACCGATCCGCAGATCCGCGCACTGATCGCGGCAGGCGAGCCCGACGCCTGCGAACTGCTGTTCGAACTGATCCTGCTCGGCCATCCGCATGACGCGGCGGTGTCGGATTTCTCGGCGACCTATTACCTGACCTGCCACCCGGCGCTGCGCGATGCGGGGGTGCAGCCGTTTCTGCACTACATCCAGCACGGCATCCGCGAAAACCGCCGCACCCTGCGCGCCCTGCGCCAGGGCTACCAGGAGGGCGGGCGCGAGTTCCGCCCGTCGCGCGAAACCTGCCTGCTGGCCGTGCACGACCTGTCGCTCACCGGCGCGCCGCTGCTCGGGCTGGAGCTGGCGCGCGAGGCGGCGAAGCAGCACAATCTCGTGGTCACCGCGCTGGCGGACGGCCCCCTGCGCGAGGCCTATGCCGAACATGCGGTCGAAGTGCTCGTCACCGACGATCCCCTCCGCGATTTCCCGTTCTACGAAAGCGAGGCGCTGCCCGAGATCCGCTTTGCCGTTCTGAACTCGGTCGAGGCGCTGCCGGTCTCGCAGGTGCTGTTGCGCTCGGGCATTCCCTGGGCGACGCGGGTCAACGAATATCCCGACTACATGCTGCCCGCCCACAAGCCGCTGTTCACGGCGCTGTTCTCCGACCTGCTGGTGTTTCCCGCCACCCCGCTGCTCGACGCCTGGAGCGGCGTCTTTGCCGAAACCGGATTCGATGCCGCGCGCGACGTGCTGATGCTGCCGCAGCGCAGCTACGTCTTCGGTGGCGTCACCGCCGAGGCACAGGAGGCCGCCCGCGCGCGCCTGTCCCGGTTGATCGGGACCGAGGTCGGCAGCCGCCGCGTCGTGCTCGGCTCGGGGGTCGCGCATTGGCGCAAGGGTGCGGATCTGTTCGCCCTGACCGCGCAGGCGGCGCGGGCGCGCGGCGATGACACGCTGTTCGTCTGGGTCGGCGACGGGCGCAACCCGGAGGATTTCCACTCCGGCGTATGGCTCGAACGGCACCTCGTCGAGGCCGGGGCGGATCGCGCCGGCGCCAACCTGTTCTTCCTGCCGACCGGGCCGTATTACGACGACCTGCGCACGGCGGCCGATGCCTTCTACCTTCCCGCCCGGCTGGACCCGCTGCCCAATGTGGTCTTCGAGGCGGCCGAAACCGGCTGCCACACGGTTCTGTTCCGCGGCGCGACCGGCTTTGACGATCCCCGCTACGACGGTGCGGAGGGGCTGAGTTTCGTGCCCTACGGCGACATTGCCGGGGCCTGCGACGCGCTGCTGTCCGTGCCGCCGAAGCGCCCGACCGCTCAGCCGGCCCGCGCGAGCTTTCCCAGGCTGTTCGACGCCATCGCCGCGGCGCTCGACGCGCGGCTGGCCGATCAGCGCGACTTCGTCGTCGGGGGCGGGGCCTTCGACGTGCCGGTCATGGCCTCCACCCGGTCCGGAGATCATGCCGCCCGCATCGCCGAGCGGGAAAAGATCTGGACCTACGGGCGCAAGTTCATCTGGCAGTCGGCGGACCAGGCGCGCGCCGCGCTCGCGGCCGGCGGCAACGCGGTCCATGCCCGGTGCGAGATCCGTACCCATGTGCCGACCGATGCCGGGATGCCGGAGATCAACCTGCACATGCACGCGCATTACACCCGCGATCTGGGCGGCGACCTGCTGTATTACCGCGCCCTGCGCGAGGCCCGGCGCCTTGTCGTCACCACCGATACCGAGGCCAAGAAGGACGAGATCCTGCACATCGCCTCGGAGGCCGGGGTCGCGGTCGACTGCCGGGTGATGCCGAATGTCGGGCGCGACGTGCTGCCCTTCCTGCGGCTGTTCGCCGAGGGCATCGCCGCGGAGGACGAGACCTGGTGCCACGTCCATCAGAAGCGCTCGCCCGGCGTGTCGCAGGACGGTCTGGTGTGGAAGCGGTTCCAGATGGTCGGCCTGCTGGGCGACGATACCCGCCTGTCGCCCGCGCTGGGGCTGGCGATGCAGCCAGAGGTCGGCCTCGTCGCGCCCTTCGATCCGTTCCGCGTCGGCTGGAGCGGCGCGCGCCGCCTGCTGCACCGCGTTGCCCCGGCGCTCGGCGTCGAACTGCCCCGAGAGCCGTTGGTCTTTCCGGTGGGCAACATGTTCCACGTTCGCGGCTCGGTCGCGCTGCGGATGCTGGGGCTGTTCGGGATGGATCACCCCTGGCCGAACGAACCGCTGCCCCACGACGGCACGGTCTTTCACCTGATCGAGCGGCTCTGGCCCGCGGTCGCGGCGGATTGCGGCCTGCGGTCGGTCTTTCTCGACAAGCCGGACCAGCCGCGCAGCTAGGCCGCCGGGGGTTGCGGCGGGGCGGGGGCGATCCTGCGGGTCGAGACCTTGAGCACGATCACCCCGCTGGCGACGATCAGCAGGATGCCGAGACCGTCGACCAGGTCCGGCACCTCTTCGAGCACCAGCGCGCCGATCAGCGCGGCCCAGAGGATGCGCGCGTAGTCGAGTGCGCCGATCAGCACCGACGAGGACACCCGGTAGGCGATGGTCGTGCAGGTGTGCACACCGAGCGCGATCCCCGCCAGAACCCAGAACCACGGCCAGGCATCGGCCGCCGGCAGCCCGGTGTTGCCGATGGCGGCCAGCCCGTAGACCACGGCCCCGCCGAGGCTGAAGTAGAACAGCACCGCGTAGTTGCTGGAGCGCGCGGGCATGCGCCTGACGGCAAGGTTCATGCCCGCCCCCAGCGCCGAACCGAGCAGCACCACCGCCGCGTCGGTCCCGATGCCCGAGGCGTCGGGCCTCAGCACCAGCACGGTGCCCGCGAACCCCAGCGCCATCGCCCCCCACCCGGCGGGCGAAACCTGCTCGCCGTAGAGCAGCCGCGCCCCGATCAGCGTGAAGATCGGGGTGGAGAAATTGATCGCCGTCACGGTGACGATGGGCATGGTGCGCAGCGCGTAATAGAAGCAGGCCATCGTCGCGACGGTAAACGACGCGTGGATCACGTGCGCCCACTTGTCCGCCGTCAGCACCGCCCGCAGGTTGCCGCCCCAGAACAGCAGCGGCAGCAGCAGCCCGAAGGTCAGCCAGGCGCGCCAGGCCAGCATCTCGACGGTGCCGACCCCCTGCGCGGTCAGTTCCTTGATGGCGACGCCCATGATCGGAATCAGGATGGTGTTTGCCAGCATCGCCGTGGCCCCGATCACGGGGCGCGCTGCGACCACGCCGGACCCGCTCATGCCGTCATTCCGGCACGGCGCGCCAGATCGGCCCGCGCGCCTTGACCGCGTCGAGCAGGCTTTCGTCGAAGGGCGGCAGCGCGTAGCCCAGCGGTTGCGGCGGGCGGTTCTCGTAGCCGGTCAGCCGTTCGATCACGTCGCGCACGGCGGGGGTGGTGTAATAGGCGTTGTAGGCGGCGGTCACGATCCTGCCGAACCGTTCGGGGTCCGCGTCCTCGATCTCGGCAAGCAGCGCCTGCCGCGCGGGCTGATCCATCGCGCCGAAGGTGTCGGGCAACCGGGCCAGCACGGTCTCCAGCGCGTCGGTCCCGCCGGGGGCGAGGGCGGCCATCTCCGCCATCCGGGGACCGAGGTCGAGCGCGCCGGCCGAGGGCCAGTCCCCGCCGTCTCCCGGCAGGAGCGTGTCGACGAGGGCGTTCAGATGCGTGGTCATGCGGCGGTTTCCGTTTTGGCGTTCAGGCGGGTGCGCATGGCCTCGCCGGCGCGCAGGGCGATGGCCTGAAGCGTGGGGGTCGGGTTGACGGGGGCGGCGGTGACGAAGGTCGAGGCATCGACGATGGAGAGGCCACGCACGCCGTGGACCCGGCCGAAGCTGTCGGTGACGGAGGTTTCGGCGTCCTGCCCCATCCGCGCCGTGCCCATGAGGTGAAAGCCCGCGTTGCGCGACAGCGGGTTGACGCGGATCGCCTGCGCCCCGGCCTCGCGCAGCGCCTCGGAGGCGCGCTCGATCCCGAAGGCCAGCATCCTGCGGGAGTTGTCGCCCACGCGGTAGATCATCCGGGGCACGGGCAGGCCGTGCCGGTCGCGGCGGCTGTCGTGCAGGGCGATGCGGTTTTGATCCTCGGCAAGGTCGTCGCAGGTCACGGTGAGCGAGATGGTGCGCCCGAAGCTTTGCGCAAAGGCCGCGGCGTGGTGGGTGCCCCATTGCAGCGGCAGCCCGTAGCCGCCGAGCGCGGTGGTCAGCGGACCCTGTCCGCGCAGCGCCTGCATCTGGAAGCCTCGGGTGAATCCGCGCGTCGTGTCGGTCTCGTAGAACTGCTGGCTGACGAGGGCGGCGGCAAAGGCGCCGCGATAGCTCCGGATGTTGTCGGGGAACAGGCCCGTCACGATGGCGGTGGGGTGCATCATGAGACCCCGGCCGAAAGGCGCGGGGGCCTCGATGGTCTCCATCAGCCGCGCGGTGCCGAGCGCATTGCCCGCCAGCACCACTTCGGGCGCGTCGATCTCGTGCGCGCCGGTCGCATCGGAGTAGCGGAGGCCGGTCACGTCGCCGCCCGATCGCTTGAGACCCGTCACCACCGCGCCCGCGCGCAGCTCGACCCCGCGTGCCTGCGCGGCGGCAAGATAGGCGATGTCGGCGCTGGCGCGGGCGTGGCGGGGGCAACCGACGCCGCAGGGGCCGCAGCCGTTGCAGGCTTCGCGGTCGTCGCGCGCCCGCGACAGGATCGCGGCGTCGGACGGCCACCAGTGCCAGCCCAGCCGGTCGAAGGCGCGGGCCAGCCGCGTGGTGCCGTCGCAGAGCGGCAGCGGCGGGGCGGGGCGGGGGGCGCGGTCGGGGTTGCCGGGATCCCCGGCAAGGCCCGACACGCCCATCATCGCGTCGTTCAGATCGTAATAGGGGACGAGGTCGTCATAGCTCACCGGCCAGTCGGCCCCCACGCCGTCGAGCGTGTGCATCCGGAAATCCGAGGGCCGGAAGCGCGGAAAATGTCCGCCCCAGCGGATCGTGCTGCCGCCCACCGCGTTGTAGATCGCGGGCGAGATGTCGCTCTCGCTGTCGTCGACGGGGTAGTCGGCGGGCCCCTGCCGGATGTTGGGATTGTTGTTGTAGCCGGTCTGGAGCGCCAGTTCCCATTCCGTGCGCAGGTTGGGCGCGCGGCGCTGGTCGACGGGTTGCCCCGCCTCCAGCACCACGACCCGCAGGCCGGGCGCGGCGACGGCCCGGGCAAAGGCGAGACCCGCCGCGCCCGCGCCCACCACCACGATGTCGGCCACCTGCCTCATGTGTTGGCGGTTTCCTCGGGGACCTCCTGGTCGACCCAGCCTTCGCCCTGCTTCATGGCGTTGAAGGCGCGGCAGGTCGCCTCGAAGGCGGGGATGCCGGCGGGCAGGGCGGCCATGAAGGCGGCCTCGTAGACCTCCTTCCAGGTCGCGCCGTTCTGGATCGCGCGTTTGGAAGCCCATTCGACCCCCTCGCGGTCGCCCTTGATGGCGGTGGTCACGCCGACCAGCACGAGAAAGCGGGTCTTGAGATCCAGCGCCCGGCCCTCTTCGTCGCCGAAGATGGTGTAGGAGGCGAGGTTGCCGTAACGCTTGAGGAATTCCGGGTTCAGTTCCGCGAGATATTCGTGAACCGGCAGGGTGTAGCCGCGCACTTCGCGGATCTTGTCGAGTTCGGCCTTGCCTTCGGGTGTCATGGTGTGGGTCCTTTCGTTATATCCGGCGAGCGGCAAGCTCGCCTTCCTTGATTGCGTCGTTCACCCGGCGCGGCGCCATGGCGTCGCCCACGAGGTGCAGGTCCATCTGTCCGTCGAGTTCGTGGAACAGGGCGTCGTTCGCCGTGCCGCCCTGCACCATGACCACCATGCCGATCCCCTGCAGGGTCTCGGTGTCGCCGGTGTAGAGGTCGCGCAGGGTCACCGTGTCGGGGGTGATCCCGGTGAGTTCCCGGTCCACGTGGAAGCGCACGCCGAGACGGCGCAGCATCCCGTGCACCTTGCCCCAGTCGCGCGACGAGGCGAGGTCGGGCGAGGGCTGGCCGAGTTGCGTGACGAATTCCACGATGGCGCCCCGGCGGGCGAGGTATTCCGCCGTCACCGCGCCCTGCCGTCCGCCCATCGTGTCGAAGACCACGACGCGGGCGGGGATCTCGGGGTCGGTTTCCAGCATCCGGCCATAGGGCATGACGTGGGGCAGATCGGTGCCGGGCAGGGCGGGGCCGGACCATTTCTCGGGGCGCAGCATGGTCCAGCCATGGGCGATGCCGGTGGACCCGGCGGCAATCACCGCGGCGTCGAAGTCCTTGAGCGTCGCGGCATCGGCGCTGGTGCCGAGGCGGATCTCGGCATCGGTCTCGCGCAGGCGGGCTTCGAGAAAGTTCACGATCCCTACCAGTTCGCGGCGGCTTTCGGCCTTGGACCACCAGCGGACCTGCCCGCCGAGGGTGTCGCGCGCCTCGAACAGGGTCACGGCATGGCCGCGCCTCGCCAGCGTCCAGGCGGCGCGCAGACCGGCGGGGCCGCCGCCGACCACGGCCACGCGCTTGCGGGCGGGGGTTTCGGGCAGGTCGGCCTCGTTCAGTTCCAGTTCGCGACCCGCCGAGGGGTTGTGGATGCAGCCGATGGCGGCATGGGCAAAGATCGTGGACATGCACCAGTTGGCGCCGACGCAGGGGCGGATCTGGGTCTTGCGCCCGGAGAGCGATTTCTCGCCCCAGTCCGCGTCCGAGATCAGCTGCCGCGCCATGCCGACGAAATCGAGCTTGCCGTCGCGCAGGTAGCCTTCGGCCTCGTCCGGGTCGACGATCCGGCCCACGCCCACGACCGGGATGGTCAGCGCCTTGCGCACCGTCTCCGTCGCGCCGAGTTGGAAGCCGTGCTCCTCGGGCGAGGTCGGGTAGATCTTCATCCGGTCGATATAGGTGCCGTGGCTCATCGAGATGTAGTCGATGAGGCCCGTCGCCTCGAACCGCGCGGCAAGCTCGGCCCAGTCGTCGGGGCGCAGCCCGCCCTCGTGGCCGTCGTCGGAATTGATCCGCATCCCCATGATCATGTCGGGGCCGAGTTCGGACCGGCAGGCGTCGAGGATCTCGACCACGATGCGCATGCGGTCCTCGATGGTGCCGCCATAGGCATCGGTGCGGGTGTTGGTGGCCGGCGACAGGAACTGGTTCAGCAGGTAGCCGTGCGACATGCCGTGCACCTCGACCCCGTCGAGCCCGCCCTCGCGCGAGTATCTGGCCGAGAGGCGATACCCCTCGATGATCTCTGCGATGTCCTTGCCGGTCATCACGTGCGGCATCTCGCGGTAGACGCCGCAGGGAATGGCCGAGGGCGCCCAGACCGGCAGGCCGTTGGTCACGCCGTTGGTCTGCCGCCCCCGGTGCCAGGGCTGGGACAGCAGCAGCGTGCCGTACTCATGCACCGCATCGGCCAGTTTCCGGTACTCGGGCACCATGCGCGGATCGAACGCAAAGGCCTTGCCCTTGTAGGGCTGCGTGGTCGGATGGGCGGCCATCGCCTCCATCGTGATGACGGCGGCGCCGCCCTTTGCACGGGCGGTGTAATAGGCGATGTGCTCCTTGGTGAAGAGGTGATCCTTGACCAGCAGCGTCGCGTGGGCGGTCATCCAGATCCGGTTGCGCGCGGTGCGGGGGCCGAGTTTCAGCGGGCTGCCGAGCAGCGGATAGTCAGCGGTCATGCGGGTTCTTTCACGGGGAGTTTGTTGTCGCCGGTGGCCACGCGGACGCAGCGCACCCGGTGGTCGTCGGCCAGCCGGTCGGGCACGATTGTGCCCGCGCGGCAGGCGGGCAGGACCAGCGGGCAGCGCGTCTGGAACGGGCAGCCCGGCGGCAGGTCGATGGGCGAGGGCACCTCGCCCTCGAGCACGTGGCGATGCACCACATGGTCGGGATCGGCGGGCATGTGCGCCGACAGAAGCGCCTGGGTATAGGGATGCTCGGGCGCCTCGAAGAGCGTTTCGGCCGGGCCTTCCTCGACCACCTGCCCGAGGTAGAGCACCGCGACCCGCTGGCTGATGAGCCGCACGGTGCCGAGGTCGTGGCTGATGAACAGCATCGCCGCCTGCGTCTCGGCCCGGATCTGTTCCAGCAGTTCCAGGATGCCCGCCCGCACCGATAGATCGAGCGAGGAGGTCGGCTCGTCCAGCACGATGAGCGCGGGGTTGGTGGCGATGGCCCGCGCGATGCAGACCCGCTGCAACTGCCCGCCGCTCAGGCCCGCCGGGGTGCGCGTCAGCGCGGCGGGGTTGAGGTGGACGCGCCTGGCCAGCGCCTCGACCCGGTCGTCGCGTTCGGATCTCGACAGCGACATATGCAGCTTCAGCGGCTCCGCGATGAGCGATTTCACCGACATGCGCGGGTTCAGCGCGCTCCACGGGTCCTGGAACACCATGGTCATGTCGCGCCGCATCGGGCGGATCTCGCGCAGGGGGAGGCGGGTGATGTCCTTGCCCCGGAAATAGATGCGGCCCTCGGTCGGGTCGGTCAGGCGCAGCACCGCGCGCCCGAAGGTCGACTTGCCCGAGCCGCTTTCGCCGACCATGCCCATGACCTCGCCCGGCCGGATGTCGAGATCGACGCCGTTGACCGCGCGCACGGCGCGACCCTTGCCGATGGGAAAGGCCTTGGTCAGCCCGGTGACGGAAAGCACGGGCTGGGTCATTCTGCGGGCTCCGTCGTGGCTTCGGTCGCGGTGTCGAAGGCGCCGGCGAAATGGCACAGCGCCAGGTGGCCGGGGGTGGTTTCCCGTTCCGTCGGGGACTGGCGGCAGGCGGCGCGGGCAAAGGGGCAGCGGGGGCGGAAGTGGCAGCCCTCGGGCAGGTCGTAGAGGTCGGGCGGCGGCCCGCCGAAGGTGGCCGCCCCGCCCGAGCGCAGCCGCTCCGGCGTCGCGGCGATCAGGCCGCGGGTGTAGGGGTGGGCCGGGTGGCGGAAGACCTCGCGCACGGGGCCGCGCTCGACGATGGCACCGGCGAACATCACCGCCACCTCGTCGCAGAAATGCGCCACCACCCCGAGATCGTGTGTGATGAGCATGGTCGCCATGTCGAGCCGCGCCACCAGATCCCGCAGCAGGTCGAGGATCTGCGCCTGAACCGTCACGTCGAGGCCGGTGGTCGGTTCGTCCGCGATCAGCAGCTTGGGCGCGTTCATCAGCGCCATGGCGATGAGCACGCGCTGCGCCATGCCGCCGGATAGCTCGTGCGGCCAGGCCTGCGCCCGGCGCTGCGGGTCGGGGATGCCGACCGCCTCCATCATCTCGATGGCCCGCTTGCGCGAGGCGGCGACGGGCCCGCCGGAATGCACCTGATGGATGCGGACAAGCTGGTCGCCCAACCGCGTCAGCGGGTCGAGCGAGGTGCGCGGATTCTGCACGACCATGGCGATCTCCGCCCCGCGCACGCGGTTCAGCGCGTCGTCGTCCATCGCCGTCAGGTCGCGCCCGTTGAACATCGCCTTGCCGCCGACCACCCTCGCGGGCGGGCGCAAGAGGCCGGTGATCGACTGCGCGGTCAGGGACTTGCCGGCCCCGGTCTCTCCCACGATGCCGAGGATGCGACCCCGGTCGATCGAAAAGGACACGTCGTTCAGCGCATGGGCGGTGCGGATCCGGTTGTCGATATCGCGCGAGATGAAGTGGGTGCGCAGGCCCTCTACGGTCAGCAAGCTCATTTCGCGGCCCTCCGGCGCGGGTCCATCACGTCCTGGAGGCCGTCCCCCAGCAGATTGAGGCCGAAGACCATCAGGATCAGCGCGGCGCCGGGATAGACCCCGACCCACCACTGGCCGGTGATCATGTATTCCGCGCCCTGGCGGATCATCGCGCCCCATTCCGGGGTCGGGGCCTGGATGCCCACGCCGAGGAACGCCAGCGTGGCCGAGATCCGCACCGCCCAGGCCGCGCGCACCGCGACCTGCGCCATGGCGCCCTGGATGGCGTTGGGCAGGATGTGGATGAAGAGGATGCGCCAGGTCGGGTTGCCCGCCGCCACCGCGCCTTCGACAAAGACCGAGGCCCGCAGCGACAGCACCTCGGCGCGCACCACCCGGGCAAAGACCGGGCTGTCGAGCAGGCCGAGCACGAGGATCACGTTGAACAGCGACTGGCCGGTCGCGGCCACCACGGCAAGCGCGAGGATGATCGACGGGAACACCCGCAGCCCGTCGAAGAAGCGCATCAGCACCTCGTCGAGGTAGCCGCCGCGATAGCCCGCGATCAGCCCGACCGGCACCCCGATCACCACCGACAGCAGCACGGCGGGAATGGCGATGCCGAAGCCGAAGCGCGCGCCGTAGATCACCCGGCTGAACACGTCCATGCCGTTGCCGTCGGTGCCGAACCAATGCTCGGACGAGGGCGCCTGGAGGATGCGGTCGGTGTAGGAGGCCACCGGATCGTGCGGCATGATCCAGGCGGAAAACACCGCCAGCACTGCAAAGAACAGGATGATCGCCAGCCCCACCGCGCCGGTCGGGCTGAGCCGCGCAAGCCCGACGATGCGGTTGCGCAGGCGGTGAGGACGGGAGGGGCGGGTTGCGATGTCGGGGCCTTGGGCGTCTGCGGTCATCATGTCAGGTCCGAACGGGGTTCCATGAGGTAGACGAGGATGTCGATCACCAGGAAGACGATGACGGAAAACAGCGCGAGGGTGAGCACGTAGCCCTGCACGGCGGTGAAATCCCCGCGCTCGATGGCGTTGAGGCCGTATTGCCCCAGCCCGCCCCAGGCGAAGACGTATTCGATCAGCGACATGGTCCCGACGAGGCCGGTGATCTCGGTCCCGACATAGGTCAGGATCGGCACGCCCGAGTTGCGCAGCACCATGCGGCGCACGATGCGCTCGGGCAGGCCCGAGGCGCGGGCATAGCGGATGGCGTCGGAACTCAGCACGTCGAGCGCGATGGCGCGGGTCTGCTTGATGATCGGCGCGGCGGCGATGATCGCCATGCAGAGCACCGGCAGCACCATCTGGGCGGCGGCGGAATAGGCCGCCTGCCATTTCGCCTGAAGCAGACCGTCGATGAGATAGGAGCCGGTGATCGCGGGCGGCGGGGTGATCAGCAGGCTGATGCGGCCCATCGCGGGCGGCGCCCAGCCGAGCAGGTAGAAGAAGACGAAGATCACGACGAGGCCGAGCCAGTAGGTCGGGATCGAGAAGCCCAGCAGCGACAGGATGCGGCTCACCTGGTCGAAACGCCCGTTGGGACGGAAGGCGGCGCGCAGTCCCACCGGAATGCCGATCAGCGTGCCGAGCCCGACGCCCCAGAACAGCAGTTCCAGCGACACGACCGCCCGGCCCAGGATGTCGTCGAGCACCGGCCGGTTCGACAGCCAGCTCTCGCCGAAATCGCCGCGCGCGACGTTGCCCGCGTAGATGACGAACTGCCGGAACAGCGACTGGTCGAGACCGAGCTCCTCTCGGATCGCCTCGAATTCGGCGTTGGTGGCAGTGGGGCCGGCAAGCTGCCCGACGGGGTCGAGCCCGCCGATGCGCACGAGCATGAAGGTGATGAAGACCACGCCGACCAGCAGCGGGATCACCATCAGGGCGCGTCTCAGAAGAAAGCGGAGCGTTCGCACGGGCGGTTGCGTCCTGTCGTTTGATCGGAAGAAAGGCCCGCGCCCGTGGCCGGACGACCACGGGCGCGGCAGTCGGGAAGGATCACTCGGTGGTCAGATCGGCCCAGCGTTCGTGCTCGTCCGGGTAGTAGACCCAGCCCGTGATGTTCGGGGCCATGGCCTCGAAGGTGGCGGGGTAGGTGACCAGAACCCAGGGGGCCTCTTCGGCCCAGATCTTCTGTGCCTCGTCCATCAGCGCCATGCGCTTTTCGGTGTCGAGCTCTTCGCGTGCGGCGTCGATGTCGGCATCCAGCTCCGCATTCTTGAACTTGGCGCGGTTCGACACGCCCTCGGAATGCGACATGAGGTACATCGAATAGACCGCGTCCAGCACGATGGGGCCGTCTTCCCAGGTGAAGAAGCACAGGCTCTGTTCGCCCGGCGCGGTCTGGGCGCGCATGTCCGAGGCGGTGATGCGCTTGGCCTGCGCGTTCACCCCGGCCTTCTTGAGCATGTCGGCGACCTGGATGGCGACCGGCTCCTGGTGCCAGAAGACGTCGGAATAGATCACCTCGATCGGATCGGCGGTCGCGGCATCGTACCCGGCTTCGGCCAGCAGCGCCTCGGCCTTGGCGACATCGTAATCGTAGGTCCAGTATTCCTGGTGCGAGCCCTCGATGATCGGCGACACGATGGAGCCGGCAAGGTCGGCCTGTCCCGCGAACACGGCGGTGTTCAGCGCGTCACGGTCGATGGCGTGGTTGAAGGCCTTGCGCACCCGTACGTCGTCGAAGGGCTTGCAGGTCGGGTTCATCCGCACCGCCGCGACCGAGCGGCTGGTGGCGCGCATGACCTTGACCTTGGGATCGGCCTGCATGTCCACGACCTTCTGGATCGAGGGACGGTCGATCCACTGCACCTGACCGGCCTTGAGAAGGGTGACGCGCGAGGCTTCGGAGGGGATTTCCTTGTAGATCACCCGGTCGAAATGCGGCGTTCCGAGGAAATAGTTCGGGTTGGCGACGAAGACCGCCTGATCGTCCGGCACGAGCTGGTCGAGGTGATAGGCCCCGAACCCGGCGGTGTGATCCTGCATCCAGACCAGCCCCCAGGGATCTTCGGCGGTGGCGTGTTTCTTGACCTCGGTCGTGTCGTAGATGCCGGGGGTGTAGAGCGTCAGCGCATTGAGGAAGATCGAGGAGGGCGCCGAGAGCGTGAACTCCACCTCGTATTTCGACAGCGCCTTCACCGCGGTCACGTTCGACACCTTGGCGATGAAGTTGCCGGTGCGCTTCTGGTCGAAACTCTTGTTCCAGCCCCAGGCCACGTCTTCGGCGGTCAGCTCGTTGCCGTAGGGGCTGAGCACGCCTTCGCGCAGCTTGAACACCCAGGTCTTGCCGTCCTCGGAGGTGGTCCAGCTTTCGGCCAGGTGCGGCTCGACGCGGGTGGCGTCGAGGGTCGTCTCGCCGTCGACCTCGACCTTGGGGTAGCGCACGAGATTCTCGTAGACCTGCACCACCACGTTCTGGGTCTGCGCCTTGAGCGCGTCGCCGTCGAAGCCTTCGGGCGCCTGCGGCGAGGCGACGATCATCGTCTCGGCCAGCGCCGGGGCCGCGGCGAGCGTGCAGAGCGCGGCGCTGGCCATGAGGGTGGTGCGGAGGGGGAAGTTCATCGGCATTATGGTGTCTCCCTGTTAGAGAAAAGTTTTTATATTTATGGTCTTACGCGGCGTTCTCGCGTTTCGGGTTGAAGAAGGGCACGCGGTATCCGGGATCGACCTCGGACAGGATGTCGACGACCCTGTAGCTTGCGGAAAGCTTGCGGCCGGTGGCCGGCGTGTCGAGCTCGTAGGACCACTCGGTTCCGAAACCGAGCGCCTTGTCGACGCTCACGATGGTGCCGCAGAACACGAGGAAATCCTTCTCCGGCAGGCCGGGGACGCGCTCGCGCAGGATGGCGATGATGTCCTCGGGACGGATGAAGGCGTTCACCCCCACCTCCTGATAGAGCCGCCCGTCGACCCGGGAGCGCAGGATGCAGTCATCCCAGCTGTCGCGGATTTCCTCGTAGGGCCAGAATTCGGGCACGAGATGGTTCGCGCAGGCCTGTTTGGAGCCGGGGATCGACACGGTTTCCAGCGCCCGGTCGGTGTGGTCCGAACCGACCCCGACATAAAGCTGGTCGCCCATGTAGAGCACGATCTCGACCTCGCCCGAGGTCATGTCGTTCTGCACGAACAACTCGTCCTCCGAGCTGATCGCATCCAGCGAGATCGGATAGATCCGCGGGGCGGGAACGTCGAAGGCGATGTGGATGCCGGATTTCGCGACTTCCTGCTGATGCGCCACGGCGGTGTTCGGATCGCGCGTCGCGGAGCCGAGGTTGTACATCCGCTTCAGCGGCAGGTCCGCGTCCTTGGTGGTGCCGTCAAGCGATGCGATGCGCGCCTTCAGGGTGCGGCTCATGCGAATTCCTCCATGTCGAGTGCGGCCGGGTCGGTGCCCGGTCCGATGTGACGGCGCCACATCCAGAAGCGTTTCAGGGTGCGCCCGCCCGAACCGGCGGCAAAGGCTTCGCGTCCGTGAAGCAGCACGAGGTTGTTCAGCACCAGCATCTCGCCCGGCTGCAGGGTGAAGCGGTGGTTGAGCTCGGGACGGTCGAGAACGTCGTCGAGAAGGTCGAGCGCCTCGCGCTGGGTGGCGCTCAGCGGGGTGCCGGCCATCTCCATGCCGGGCTCGACCATGACGCGGGCGTAGTGCACGCGCAGCTCGCCGCCCTTCACTTCGAGGATCGGCATCTGCACGGTCGGTCCCTTGCTGGGCCAGACATGGGCCTGCGGGGCGCGGAAATGGTAGGTCTCGAACAGCAGCGGCAGCAGGTCGGGGCGTTCGCGCGCCACGGTGTCGTGGATCGTGCGCGCCGAGATCAGCGTGCTTTCGCCGCCCTCTGCCGCCGAACGCACGCAGTAAAGCGCGAGATAGCCCGGCGACCGGGGTTCGAGACAGCCGTTGTCGGAATGCTTGGGCGAGCGTTTGGGGCTTGCGCCGATGCGGGTCGGGTCGCCTCCCGGCATGCCCTTGTCGGACACGGTGAAGAAGCGGCGGTCCTGGCCGATCCCCTGCCGGATGATCTGTCCGAGGTAGTTGCAGAGCGCCCAGGCGACGATCTCGCTCTCGGCCTCGTCATACCTGCCTTCGGGGATGCCGCCGATCACGACAAAGCCCGCGCCCTTGTCGAGCCGGGCCCGCAGCTCGGCCACGTCGCGCGCGAAGGAGGGGAGGCGGAAGTCTTCCTGCTCGATGGTGTCGACCGTGAGCCCGTTCTCGCGCGCGAAACGCAGCGCGGTGTCGATCTCGTCCAGCGCGGCGACCGTCAGCGTATAGCGCAGCGGCGCGGGGTCGAGCGAGTCGCGGGACCAGCGCCGCGCGTCGGGATCGGTCGGGGGGATGGGCCGTGCATCTGGCATGTGTCTCTCCCTGCGTTACGAATCAAAGGTTACAAGAAAGCTGTATTAAATAAAGACCAATATTTGTTTTTGTGTAAGCCGATAGTGCAGAATGGAAAATCGTGATCGAGATGACCGTTTTTGCGGCGTCAAGCTGCCCTGTCCCGGCGCATCGCGTGGATCCGGTCGGCGAGTCGGAGGGCCAGCGCCTGCAGGGTGTTCGTCGGGTTGACCGCCGCCGCCGTGACGAAGGCGGAGCCGTCGGCGACGTGCAGGCCCGGCACGTCATGCGCCTGGCCCCAGGGATCGACGACCGAGGTTTCGCGGTCCGCGCCCATGCGCGCGGTCCCCATCAGGTGAAAGCCCGCCTGCGGGATGCTCTCCATCTCGATGAAGGCGGTGGCGCCCGCCTCGGCCAGCACCTCGCGCGCGCGGGCGCGGCCGAAGGCAAGCGCCTTCCCGGCCTCTTCGGGGATTCGGTAGATCATCTTGGCGGCGGGCAGGCCGTCCGATCCGGTGAGGCTGTCCGACAGGGTGATGCGGTTGGCCTCGTCCGGCATGTCGTCGGAACAGATGGACAGGCTCATCGCATGGCCGAAGTGGCTGGCGAACCCGGCGTGATGCTCCGTCCCCCAGGGCAGGCGCCGGCCGAGCGCGCCGTTGGCAGTCAGCGCGGGGCCGACCGTGCCCATGACCTGCAGCTTGACGCCGCGGGCAAAGCCGCGCGCCGGGTCGGTCTCGTAGAAATGGTGGCTGACGACGGGCCCGGCGGCGATGCCCCGGTGGCCCTCGGCAGGGGTGTCGAAGATCCCGGTGACGCGGGCCATCGGGTGCAGCATGAGCCGCCTGCCGACCAGACCGCTGCGATTGGCAAGGCCGTCGCCCCGCCCGGACGTCAGCAGCAGGCGCGGGGTGTTGATGCCGTTCCCGGCAAGGATCACCACCTTGGCGCGGTGCCTGTGGTGCGCGCCATGATCGTCCAGCCAGACCGCGCCGCAGGCCGCACCGGCGGAATCGGTCAGCACCTCGGTGACGCGGGCGCCGGTGACAAGCCGCGCGCCGCTTGCGATGGCGGCGGGCCAGTAGTTGAGGTCGGTCGCGGATTTGGCGCGGCGCGGACAGTGCAGTTCGCAGGGGCCGCAGCCGTTGCAGGTGCCGGTGCCCGGACCCGCCGCGCCGGTGTTGATCGCGATCTCGCCGGTCCACCACGACCAGCCCTTGCGGTCAAAGGCCTCGGCCACCCGCCGCGCGCCGGGCGAGAGGCCCACGGCGGGCAGGCGCGGGGCGTCATGGGCCGGGTAGGCGGGGTGCCCCGGCAGGCCCGCAACGCCCATGATGCCTTCGTTCAGATGGTAATAGGGCGCGAGGTCGTCATAGCTCAGCGGCCAGTCGTCGCCGACGCCGTCAAGGCTCCGGGTGCGGAAATCGGACGGGTGGAAGCGCGGGAAATGACAGGACCACATCACGGTGCTGCCGCCGACACCGTTGAAGAACAGCGGCTTGATCTCGCTCTCGGCATCGTCGACCGGATCGTCGTCGGGCCCGCGCCGCAGGTTCGGATTCGGGTTCCAGCCTGTCTGGCGGATAATCTCCCAATCGGGCGAGGACGACGGGCTGGCGGCGGGGTCGACCCAGCGTCCGCGCTCCAGGCAGGTGACGCGCAGCCCGTGGCCGGCCAGTCTCCAGGCCGCGGCGGCGCCCGAGGCGCCGGCACCGACGATCAGAACGTCACTTTCTGTCTCGGGCATCTTCCTGTCCTCTTGATAATACAAATTTTGATGACAGTATGGATACAGAAATTCAGATCAATCAATCGGGAATGTTCCGCGCGGCGGAAAATCGGACGGGGGAACGGCGATGACGGACAGGGCTTTGGTGGTGACGGGCGCGGCGGGCGGCATCGGCGCGGCGATCGCGCGGCGGGCGGCACGGGACGGCTTCGCGCCGCTGATCCTGATGGATCGCGACGCCGCTGCGCTGGCGCCGGTCGCCGAGGAAACCGGCGGTTTCGCGATTGCCGTGGACGTGACCGATGCCGCCGCGGTCGCCGCCGCCTTCGCGCGGGCGCGGGCGCTCGCGCCGTCGCTCTACGGTCTGGTCACGGCGGCGGGGGTGGTCGACAACGGCAAGCTCGCCGATCTCGACCTCGACCGCTGGAGCCGGATCCTGACCATCAACCTCACCGGCACCTTCCTGTGCTGCCTCAACGCGCGGGACTGGCTGCAGGAGGACGGACGGCTGGTCACGCTCGGCTCGCTTGCCGGGCGCACCGGGGGCGTCATCACCGGCACCGCCTATGCCGCCTCCAAGGGCGGGGTCGAGGCGCTGACCAAGAGCATGGCGCAGGAGCTTGCCCCGCGGCGGATCACGGTGAACTGTGTGGCGCCGGGTGCGGTGGAAACGCCGATGCTGGCCGCCCATCCGCCCGAGAAGAAGGCCGCGATGTCCGCGACAACGCCGCTCGGGCGCATGGGCCGCCCGTCCGAGATCGCGGCGGCGGTGTCCTGGCTGCTGGACGAGGAGGCGGCCTTTGTCACCGGGGCGGTGATCCCGGTGAACGGCGGTCTCAGGATGGACTGACGGGCGCGCGGTCGGGCGCGGCGATCAGCCTTGCCCGGCAGGCGAATTCCGCCGTTTCATGCGGCGGCGCCGCGTTGCCGTAGGTGGCGCAGAGCCAGTCGAGCCCGAGCGGATTGCCCTCCGCGGCCGGGGTCTTCCAGGGTTTGTCCGACGCGCCGCCGAAGTGCTTGTGCAGCACGCTTTCGACCTCCCAGCGGACATGGCCCGCGGCGCCGGGCAGCGGGCCGGTGCCGCCCGAGAGGGTCAGCGTGAGGTCGGTATGGGGGCGGCGCTCTCCGACCCGGCGCATGAGGTAGGAGTGCCGCAGCACCGGCGGGGCCTCTCCCGCGCCGTAGCCCCAGAGTTTCAGCCAGTTCTTGCGGAAATCGTCGAGGCCGGGGTCGAACCAGACCCGGTCGAGATCGGCCTCGGAGTTCAGCCCCTGGAAGTCGAAGTAGTCCCAGGGCCTCGGCCGGCCCTTCAGCACGTCGCCGACGCGCCAGTTGGCATAGTGCCCGGTGCCGGGAATGGCGTTGAAGAAGGGCATGTCCACGTCGCGCAGCCATTGCGAATAACCGCGCGCTTCGGCGTCCGCGGGCACGGTGTAGGCGATGAAGATGACCAGCGGGCAGTCTTCGAGGGCAGTCATGCCGTCTCCTTCAGGAAGCTGTCGATGACGTCCGCCATGTGGGCGTGGTGTTCTGGATCGGACCAGGCCGTCAGCTCGGCGCGCGCCGCGCCGGGGATCAGGTCGGCGACCTCTCCGAAATAGTCGTACAGCATGTCCGAGGTCGAGCATACCACAAGCGCGGGCCGGGCGATCAGCGGCAGGCGCTCGCGCTTGGGGTGGCGGAAGGCGGCCCGGTAGGACAGGTGATAGGTGCGCAGGGCCTTCAGCACCTCGACGGTGAAATCGTGCATGTAGTCGTCGTCGGGCAGACCGTCCGGCAGACGCCCGGCGGCGGTGCGGTTGTAATAGGGCCAGAACAGGTGCTGGTCGCGGCAGAAGTGCCAGACCTTCATCAGGTGCGTGGCCTCGGCATCCGGGGCGATCTCGCGCGCGTAGCGGTCGAGCACCTCGTTCTGCAGACCGCCGGAATAAAGCCCCATGCCGTCGATCACGATGCGGCGCACCCGGTCGGGACGGGCGATGGCGATCTCCATCGCGATGGAGGCGCCGGTGTGGCTGCCGTAGAGGTCGAAGGGACCGGGCAGGAGGCTGTCGACGGCGGCCATGGCGGCGGCGGCGAGGTCGGGGATTTCCGGCTGCGCCTTTGCCAGCGGTTCGGAATCGCCGTTGCCGGGGGTGTCGGGGGCGATGACCCGGCGGCCGAGGTCGGCCAATGCGCCCATCAGCCCTTCGAGCTGCTTGGACGAGCCGGGCGACTGGTGGATCGCCACCAGCGGCACGCCGTCATCGGGACCGGACATGCGGTAGTGGATCTGGCGGTCGCCGGTATCGGCAAAGCCGCGTCGGATGCGGGCGGTCGTGGTCATCTGGGGCAGGTCTCCATCGCGTCGGTGCCGAGACGCCGGCCCAGCCAGCGCCCGAGTGTCAGGGCAGGGGTCACGCTCATCCCGGAGATGAAGCCGCGCCCGGAAAGGGTCGAGCCGCCGATGGCCTCGCCCACCGCATGCAGGCCGCGGATCGGCGTGCCGTCGGGTCGGCGCACGGTGAGCGTGTCGTCCACGTCGAGGCCGGCGGGCGTCTTCAGCACCATGCCGCGCATCCGTATCGCCCGCAGCGCGGGGCCGCGAATCGCGCGGGGCAGGTGGGCGCGGCCCATGGGGTCGTCGCCCGCGCCTTCGACCGCGCGGTTGTAGTGGCACAGGCTCCGGCCCAGAACTTCCGGGTTCATGCCGGTGCGAGCCGCGAGGGTGGCGATGTCGGGGGCGGTGACGAAATCGGACCGCGTGGCCCAGGCTTCGGCCAGTTCCGCTTCGGTCCAGCCGGGCAGGAGGGGCGGCGCCTCGGCCAGCACGGCGTCGTCGAAGACGCACCAGAAGGCCATGTCGGCCGTCGCGTTCAGCGCGTGTTCGCGATTGTCGACCGAGGGGTCGTCCTCGCGCACGAAGCGGCTGCCGTCCGAGGCCAGGTGCAGTTCCCAGGGCTGGCGGACCTGCGGGGTGAGGCTGGGCATCTGCCGCCAGACGATGCGCGTGTCGCCGTCCTGCTGCGGAACGCCGGCATAGGTCGGAAGGAACAGATCCTGACCGCGCAGGGCGGCGCCCGCCGCCTCGGCCAGTTCGATGCCGGAGCCGTCCGAGCCGGGCATCGCCGCCGTGAACAGGGCCCGCCCGCCGGTCAGCCGCGCAAAGAGCGCGGCGTTGCTGCCGTAGCCGCCGGTGGCCAGGATCACGGCGCCGGTGGCGACGCTCGATTCGCCGTCCGGCCCCGCGAGGGTCAGGCCCGACACCGCCCCGTCGCTCAGGGTCAGCCCGGTGGCGCGGGTCGCGAGGCGCAGCTCGGCATTCGGTTCGGCCATTGCGGCCCCGAACAGCGGCGCCACGGTCGCGAGCACCGAAAGGCCGCCGTCGACACCCCAGTAGGTGCGCGCCTCGCGGTAGGCCTCGTGCAGGTGCAGGACGGTGGGGCAGGCGGGGTCCATGTCGAACCCGTTCTCCATCAGCCAGTCGATCGTCGCGCCCTGCCGGGGCAGGGTCAGGGCGAGAATGTCGCGCCGCCCGGTGCCGCGGTTGATGCGCTCGATATCGGCCATGTGGGCGGCGGCGTCATCCTTGATTCCGCGCGATGCCTGCAGGGCCGAACCCGCGCCGCTCAACTGTCCGAGGGAGACGTGCAGCGTGCCGCCGACTCGCGGTTCCGCCTCCACCACCAGCACCCGCGCGCCGGTTTTCACGGCCTCGATCGCGCAGGGCATCCCGGCGGTTCCGGCCCCCACGACGACGATATCGTATCGCTCCATCCGATGTGATCCCACCTGTCTGACCGGAGTGCCCGATTCTTCCGCACCGGGGCGGGGGCTGCCGGATTTGTTCAAAAAACCATAGACAAGCTGTTCCATTTATAAGACATTAAGTCAACGAAAAGAGATACAATTAAACTGACTGGTCTGGCGCGAGTCGCGTCGCCGGTCATCCGGTGGCCGATACCCCCGCAAAGAGGGGAGGCCGCCCTGCAACAGGGGGTTGTGCCGTCCATGAAGGCGACGACTGCGTTTGGTGCTTTTTGCCGGTTCGGGGCCGTTGTCTGCGGCTTGATCCTTTTGGTCTTCACGGGGCTGGTGCTGTATTCGGTGGTCATGCGCTACCTGTTCAGCGCCCCGCCGATGTGGGGCGAGGAGCTTCCCAAGTTGTTGTTCATATGGATGATTTTTCTCGGGGCGGGCTTTGCCTACTTCTCCGGGCAGAACATCCGCATGACGGCGCTGATCGAGCTCTTTCCGCGCAACGTCCGTCGCGTGATCGAGATCGCGATGCACCTCTCGGTGGTGTGCATGCTGCTCGGAATCCTCTGGTACTCGGTGCCGATCCTCAAGCTGACCTCGCGCTCCGTCTCCTATGCGACCGGCTTGTCGGACGGGTGGAAATTCTGGGCGCTGCCCATCGGCGCGGCGCTGCTGCTCGTGAATGAGGCATTCCGGCTCCGCACCCTGCTGAGCGGCGGCGTGGACGACCCGGTTTCGCTGACCGGAGAGCCGGACGAGGCGCACCGATAAATGCTGCTCACCCTCTGCATCCTCCTGCTCTTCGTCCTCGTCCTGCTGGGCATGGACATCGCCTTTGCCGTGGGCGCCGCCGCGCTCGCCTTCATCGCGGCCAGCCAGTTCGACGCGCGGCCGGTCAACCCGGTGCTGTTCACCAAGACCATCACCTCGGGCGTCGACAGCTATGCCATGCTCGCCATTCCGATGTACGTGCTTGCGGGCGAGCTGATGACCAAGGCGGGCGTCACGCGCCGCCTGATCGACTTTGCCGCCGCCATGGTCGCGCACCGTCCCGGCGGGCTGGCCAATGTCGGCATCACCTCCAACCTGTTCATGGCGGGGATCTCCGGTTCCGCGGTCGCGGATGCGGCCGCGACCGGCTCCATTCTCGTCCCCGAGATGCGCAAGCGCGGCTATGCGCCCCGCTACGCGGCGGGGGTCATCTCGGCCGCCGCGGCGATGGGCCCGATCATCCCGCCGTCGATCCTGTTCATCCTGCTGGCCTCGATCGCCAACCTGTCGGTGGGCGAGCTGTTCATCGCCGGGATCCTGCCGGGCTTCATGATGTATTTCGGCCTGATCGGGATGAGCGTCTACCTGGCAAAGCGCTACGACATCCCGCGCGAGCCCAAGGCCTCGTGGGAGGTCCGCCGCAAGGCGATCCGCGCCGGCATCCTGCCGCTGGGCGCGCCGGTCATCATCATCGTGACCAAGGTCGCGGGCATCGCAACCCCGACCGAGGCCGCCGCCATCGTCGTCGCCTACACGCTGCTGATCGGCTTCCTCGTCTACCGCGACATGACCCTGCGCGCCCTGATGGAGGGGCTGATCTCGGCCGCGATGACGACCGCCGTCATCATGATGACCGTGGCCTTCAGTCAGATCTTCGGACAGATCGCGGTGCTGGCGGGGCTGGGGCGGCTCGTGCACGACACGCTGCTGGCGATCTCGGACAATCCCTACGTGCTGTTCCTCATCATCAACGTGCTGCTGCTGATCCTCGGGACCTTCCTCGACGCGATGCCGCTCATGCTGATCCTGTCGCCGATCTTCTTTCCGCTGATGACCGGGCTCGGGGTCGATCCGATCCACTTCGGTCTGGTCATGGTGTTCAACCTGGTGCTCGGCATGGTGACGCCGCCGATCGGGCTGAACCTCTTCGTGATGGCGCGGATCTCGGGCCTCGGAATGCTCGAGGTCTTCCGCGGCGGGCTGCCCTTCTACGCGGTGCTCTGGGTCGCGCTGATCCTGCTGACCTACGTGCCGTGGATCACCCTTCTACTTCCCTCTCTGCTGATGCGCTGAGCGGGCAACCAGAGCCGGACCAACCGGCCCGCAACACCCCACACCAACAGGAGCTTGGACTCATGACCTTCACCCTCTCTCGCCGCGGACTGATGGGCGGTGCCGCCGCCCTGGCCGCAATGGGCACCCTGCCGATGCGGGCCCGCGCCGCCACGATCTTCCGCTACGGCAATGCCGGCGGTCCGCAGACCGTGTCGAACACCTTCAACGCCGCCTTCTCGGACGCGATGGCCGAAAAGACCGGCGGCGAGATTTCCTTTGAAATCTTCGCCGGCACGCTCGGCGGCGAAAAGGACCTGATCGAGTCGATGGCGCTCGGCAGCCTCGACATCTACAACGGCGCCTATACCGGCACAGATGCCTTCGACATCCTCTATTCGCCGTATTTCTTCCGTGACGCGGAACATGCCAAGGCCGTGCTGCAGACGGAAATCGGCGAGATCGCCTCGCAGGCGCTGTCCGAGAAATACGACGCCAAGCTGCTCGGGGTGGGGCGCCTCGGTTCCTACAACCTGATGCTCAAGGAACCGATCGAAAGCCTTGCCGACCTCAAGGGCCGCAAGATCCGCGCGCCCCAGATCAGGGGCTGCATCGAGGCGCTGAACTTCTTCGGCGCGATCCCGACGCCGATCCCCTTCAACGAGGTGTACCTGTCGCTGCAATCGGGCATCGTGGACGGCGTCCTGACCGCGCTCAACCCCGCCGTGCAGTTCAAGTTCCACGAGGTCTGCAAGCATGTCGTGGTGCCGGACTTCGGCCTTGCCCTCGACAAGGAAGTGATCTCGAACGCCGCCTGGGGGTCGATGACGCCCGAGCAGCAGGAGACGATGCAATCCACCTTCGACGCGCTGGAGGTCACCGATTACTACGAGGTCGGCGTCGCCCAGAAGGACAAGGATTTCGCCACCTGGTCCGAGGCCAACGGCGCCGATGCGCTGATCGACCTCGATGCGACCAGCCTCATCGAACAGATGAAGCCGGTGAACGCCAAGCTTGCCGACGAAGTCTTCGGCGAAGGCGCCTGGGACAAGATCAACGCCGTCGGCGCGGCCTGATCCGGATCTGAAAGGAAGACACCGCCATGGGCATGATGCAACACCCCACCGGCCTGCCGATGAAACCCGAGCAGACCTTTTTCGACGACCCGGCCATCGACCGTCTGCTGGCCATGATCATGACCATGGCGGCCGAGCTGAACGTCACGCGCGACCGGCTCGCCACGCTGGAAATGCTGATGGAAAGCGGCCAGCCGGTGACGGCAAAGGCGCTGGACGAATTCGACCCGACGCCGGAACAGGCCGGGACGCTCGCCGCCGCGCGCCAGGCCTTCAGCTCCGAGCTGATGTTCTGCACGTTGGGGATCGAGGCCTCGCTCGGGGCACCGGAAGACGGCGTCGACCGGTTCGACAAGGGCTAAGCGCGTCGGGGGGCGCGGACCGGCGCCCTCGGCCACCACTCACGGAGACGAACGATGTTCGACGATATTCCCCGGAACAGGTCTTTCGACGCCTATCAGGCCTTTGTTCTGGACTGCAAACTCTACTGGACCCGCCACATCTTTCCCGAGCTGCGCAAGCGCTACGCCGCGACCGGCGCCGCGCCGCAGACCGGGGCCGAGGTCAAGGCGCTGATGCAGGACGACACCACCGCGCAGTTCTTCGGCTGGTACGAACGCCACCTGCAGCGGATGAAATACTCCGGCCAGCGCGGCCTTGCCGTGCATTACGCACAGTACCGCGAGGCGATCGCGGCGGGGCTGAACGCCGCCGTGCCCGAGCGTCTGCTCGACCTCGATCCCGATTTCGAGCAGCCCGAGTATTACACCAACATCGACATCCACCAGCACCCCGGCGGGGTCTGGTCGGACGAGATCGCGGGCTATGTCTACGAGCGCGGCGCGCAATCCACCGCTCCCATGCTCAAGACCCATGCCAGCCTCTGGGACCGGGTCAGGATGCAGGCGATGCAGCGCGCCGGGACCGAGGTGAAGCGCGTCGTCGACCTCGGCTGCGGCTTCGGCGCCTCGACCCTTCCGTTCTACGCCGACAATCCCGACATCGACGTGGTCGGCGTGGAACTCTCGGCCCCCTGCCTGCGCCTTGCCGCGCAGCGCGCCGCCGAGGTGCAGGCCCAGAACGTGCTGTTCAAGCAGGCCGACGCGATGGACACCGGGCTCGAATCCGGGACCAGCGACATCGTGACCTCGACCATGATGCTGCACGAGATGCCGCCGAGCCACATCAAGGGCGTGTTCAAGGAAAGCCACCGCCTGCTGAAGCCGGGCGGGCTGTCGATCCACCTCGATTTCCTCGTGCGGGACGACCCGTTCAAGGAATACATCCACTACGGCCATTCGGCGCGGAACAACGAGCCCTTCATGGTGCCGCTCAACAGGATGGACGTGGTGCAAGCCCACAAGGATGCCGGCTTCGACGATGTGGAGATCGTGCCCTTCGAGGAATTCGACGGCGCGCTCGATCCGGCGATGACCTCCTGGCGCTTTCCCTGGACGCTGATCATCGCCCGCAAGGCGGCGTGATGACCGCCCTCGTCGATCTGACCGGCCTGCGCCTGCTCGTGATGGGCGGCGCGGCCGGGATCGGGCAATCCTGTACCGACCTCGCCCTCGCGGCGGGCGCGCGGGTCGCCGTCTCCCACCTTCCCGGCGAGACGGCGGCGACCCCGCTTGCCTTTGCCTGCGACGTGACCGACGCGGCTCAGGTCGGGGCCGCCGTGGACGGTGCGGCGCAGGCGCTCGGCGGGCTCGACGCGGTGATCCTGACGGCGGGCATCTTCGACCATCGCGGGGTGGAGGAGACCTCGGACGCCGACTGGGCGCGCATCGTCGGGCTGAACCTCACCGGGCCGTTCCACGCGGCCCGCGCAGTCGCCCCGCATTTCCGCCGGGCGGGGGCGGGGTCGCTGGTGCTGTTCTCCAGCCAGATCGGCCTTGTCGGCCACCGCAGGGCCACCGGCTACGCGGCGACCAAGGGCGGGGTAAACGGGCTGACGCGGACCCTGGCCATCGAATTCGCCGCCTTCGGGGCCCGCTGCAACGCCGTCGCCCCCGGACCCGTCGAGACTCCGATGACCGCCGTCGCCCGCGCCGACCCGGAGCGGGCCGCGAAGCTGGTCGAGGCGGTGCCGCTCGGACGTTTCGGACAACCCGAAGAGATCGCCCGCGCGGCGCTCTTCCTTGCCGCGCCCGCCTCGTCCTTCGTCACCGGACACATTCTCGTCGCCGACGGCGGCGTCACAGCCATCTGAGGACAGCCATGCCCTGCCGGATCGACCCCTATTACGTTCAGGAGGACGACCATCTCGACGAGATGGCCGAGGTCCTGAAACCCGCGCTCGAATTCGCCGAGGGCGATATCGAGCGCCTTTCGCCCGAGGCGAAGAACCTGTTCTCCGGGCGCCGGCATCTCGGCATCGACTGGCTCGACCGCTACGAGATCGTCGTCGAGATCACCGAGGCGCCCGGCGGCTGCGGCTGCGGCATGGCGACCGGGCAGCGCATGGTTTTCGACATGCGCCACAAGATCAAGCCAGAGCTTTCGGACGCGCCGCTCTGCGTGCACCTGATGGCGCCGGTGCTGTCGATCTTCTACATGACCTTCGACCGTGCGGCCGAGGGTCTGAACCCGCTCACCTGCGTCTGGCAATACATCGAATGCCCGATGACCGGCCCCGATCACGGCGCGGGCAAGGCCCATGCCCGCGTGCATCTGCGGGACGCCCGGACCCATGAGCCGGTGACCGACCGCCACCCCGTCGGCTCGGATGCGCGGGAGGGCAGGACATGAGCCTTCCCAACGAGATGACGCCCGGCGACGTGCGCCTCGTCGCCACCGTCACCCGGTCCTTTCACTGCGCCAACAAGATCCGCGAGGGCGAGACCTTCGTCTTCGATCACAGGGGGCGCCTGCTGGCGGAATCGTCTTCGGCCAATCTCTGCATCGGCATGATCTGCAAGTTGCAGCCGGCGCTGATGCTGGCGCAGGACCGGCTGGCCGAAGGTCTGCATCCGGTGGGCTCCTACGCCCATTTCGACTGCTTCGACACCGGCATCGACCACGGCGGCACCGGCAAGGTCTACGTGGAGATGACGCTGGTCGACGGGCGCACCGGGCAGGAGGTTCCCAAACCCTGATGTCCCGATACGACCGCGTTCTCGAACCCTTCGACCTTGCGGGCGTGACGGTGCGCAACCGCATCTTCCTGCCCGCCCACACGACGAATTTCGGTGTCGATTTCCTGCCGACCGAGCGTCACGTCGCCTACCTGCGCGAGCGGGCGAAATCGGTCGGGCTGGTGATCGTCGAGCCGCTGCGCGTGCACCGCACCTCGCTTGGCCGCTCCGGCGGGCTCTCCGGGTCGGACCGGCGCGCGCTCGACGGGCTGAAGCGCATCGTCGCGGCGGTGCGCGACGAGGGGGCGCGGATCTTTGTCCAGATCACCCACGCCGGGCGCCACGGGCCGAACGACACCGACGGGCTGCCTGCCTGGGGGCCGTCCGCGATTCCCTGGGTCGCGGGGGGCGAGATCCCCCATGCCATGTCCCGCGCCGAGATGATCGCGGTGCGCGACGCCTATGTCGAGACGGCGGAACTGGCGGCCGAGGCGGGGTTCGAGGGGATGGAGGTGCACATCGGCCACGGCCACCTGCTGCACCAGTTCCTGTCGCCCTCCGCCAACCAGCGGGGGGACGACTACGGCGGCTCTGCGGACAACCGCCTGCGCTTTCCGCTGGAGGTGCTGGGCGCGGTGACCCGGGCCATGGACGGCGTCCTGCCCGTCGGCATCCGCACCAGCGTCGATGACGTGCAGGCGGGCGCGCTCGGACCCGAGGACCAGCGCGCCATCACCGCGCGCGCCGTGCAGGTGCCGGGCGTGGCCTTTGTGAATGCTTCTGTGGCGGCCTATCAATGGCCCTCGATCGGGCACCATGTCGCCGACATGGCGCATCCGCCGCACCCCTTCCGCGATCTGACCGAGGCGCTGCGCCCGGTGATCGGCGCGCTGCCTCTGCTGACCGCCAACCGCTACCGCACCCTGGCCGAGGCCGAGGACACGCTGGCGCGCGGGCAGATCGACATGGTGGGCATGAACCGCGCCCACATGGCCGACCCCGCGCTGATGCAGAAGTCGCTGGCGGGCCGCGAGGACGAGGTGCGCCCCTGCGTCGCGCACAACTTCTGCATCGGGCAGGTGGGGGCGCACAGGCCGATCTCCTGCATGATGAACCCGGTCGTCGGCCGCGAGGAACACTGGTCGGAAACCCCCGCGCCGAGCGCCGCGCCAAAGCGCGTGCTGGTCGTCGGCGGCGGTCCCGCCGGGATGGAGGCCGCGCGCCTCGCCGCGCTGGCGGGCCACGCGGTGACGCTTCGCGAAAGGGCGGAGACCCTCGGCGGCGTGCTCGGCATCGCGGGAACCGGGGCAGGGCGCGGCGATCTGCTGCGGATGCGCGACTGGCTGACCGGCGCGCTGGACCGCGCCGGGGTGCGTGTCGTCACCGGGCAGGAGGTGACGCTGCGCAGCATCGAGGCGGACGCGCCGGAGCGCATCATCCTCGCGACCGGCGCCACCCGAACGGCGCGCGCGGCCTTCGGCCTCGAGGTGCGGACGGTCGAACAGGCGCTCGCCCTAGGCGGGGATCTGACCGGCAGGCGCATCGCGATCCGCGACGACGAAGGCGGCTGGGCGACGCTCTCGGCGGCCGAGACCCTGGCCGGTCTGGGTGCGCGGGTCGAGATCTTTCAGGTCCCCACCGCGCCGCTCTGGTCGGTGTCGCTCTACAGCCGGATGACCGCGCTCGAACGGCTCGCGGCGCGGGGCGTGGCATTCCGCCTCGGCCATCGCCTGACCGGAGGCGACGGCGGCCGCCTTGTCTGCACCGTCGCCGCCACGCAGGAGACGGCGGCTTTCGGCCCCTTCGATCTGCTGGTCGACGCCGCCCCCGGCACCCCCGCGACCGACCTCGGGACGGCGCTGGAAGATGCCGGAGCCTCCCCCCTCGTCATCGGCGACGCCGTGGCGCCCCGCACGCTCTTCGAAGCGATGCAGGATGCGCACCGCGTTGCCCGCAGCCTCTGAAGGACCCCTCATGCAGACCATCAACGCGGATGTGATCGTCATCGGATCGGGCTCGGCCGGGGCCACCGCCGCCGGGCGCATCGCGATGGACTCCGGCGCGCGGGTGCTGGTGATCGAAGCGGGCGGGCGCGACTGGAACCCGCTTCTGCGCGTGCCGCTGATGACCGGCATCCTGCTGCGCAACCGCTATGCCAACTGGTTCTACCACACCGAACCCGAACCCCACCTGAACAACCGCAAACTGTTCTGGCCGCGCGGCAAGGTCCTGGGCGGCTCCTCGGCCATCAACGGCATGGTCTGGACGCGCGGCCTGCCGTCGGATTACGACGGCTGGGCGCAGACGGGCCTGCCGGACTGGTCCTGGGACAAGGTCCTGCGCAGCTACCGCGAGATCGAAGGCCATTGGGGCGGGGAGACCGAGCTGCACGGCGGCACGGGCCGCCAGAAACTGTCGACCTATGACCGGATCAACCCGCTGTCGCAGGCCTTTCTCGATGCCGGTCAGCAGGCGGGCCACCCTCGGGTGACGGACTTCAACGCCGGTGCCGCGGTCGGGGTGGGGCGCTACGACTACACGATCCACGGCGGCCGCAGGGTCAGCGCCGCCCGCGCCTTCCTGCGCCCGGCGGCGGAGGGCGGCAACCTCCAGGTGCTGACCGGCGCGCGGGTGCTGCGCATCCTGACCGAAAAGGGCCGCGCCACCGGGGTTGATCTGGCCATCGGCAAACGGCGCGTGACGGTGCATGCGGGGTCCGAGATCATCCTCGCCGCCGGGGCGGTGAACTCGCCGCAGATCCTGATGCTGTCGGGAATCGGCCCGGCGGATCACCTGCGCGAAACCGGGATCGACGTGGTGGCGGATCTGCCGGGCGTGGGCCAAAACCTGCGCGATCACCTGCTGGTGCGGGTGGAATACGACTGCACCCGGCCTGTCACCCTGCACAACCTCCTGCGCGCCGATCGCGCCGGCAAGGCCCTGCTCGAGGCGCTCTGGCGCGGCACCGGTCCCGCCGCGCGCTTCCCGCTCGAAGCCGGGGCCTTTCTCAAATCCGACGATGCGCTGGATGAACCTGACCTGCAGGCGCATTTCCTGCCGGGGCGCTCCACCGCCGCCGTCAGGATGCCGTTTTCCCGCGCGCCCGACCGGGGCCACGGCTTCTTTGCCAATGTCTACCAGATGCGCCCGGACAGCACGGGGCACATCGCGCTGCGCTCCGCCGACCCCTTCGATGCGCCGAAGATCCACGGCAATTACCTCTCGGCTCCCCGCGATATCGCGGTGCTGCGCGCCGGTGTCCGCCGCCTGCGCGAGATCATCGCGCAACCGGCGCTCGACGGCTTTCGCGGCGCCGAGAACGCCCCCGGCGCGGCCCGCCAGTCCGATGCCGAGCTGGACGCCTGGATCCGGCAGGTGGCCGATACGGTGTTCCACCCGGTCGGCACCTGCAGGATGGGCAATGACGCGATGTCCGTGGTCGACGGTACCCTGCGCCTGCGCGGGATCGACGGGCTGCGCGTCGCCGATGCCTCGGTGATGCCGACCATGCCCTCTTGCAACACCGGCGCCCCGTCGCAGATGATCGGCTCCAAGGCGGCCGATTTCGTGATGGCCGCCCTGAACGGGAGGACCGCAGCATGAGCCTCGAAGACGATCTCGCCGCCCTCAAGGCCAAGCGGGGCTACCTGCTGCCCCACCACGGCCTGCTGGCCATGACCGCGCCGAACCTGCTGGCGGGTTACGATGCGGCCTACACGGCGCTCGCGCTCGAAGACCGGGTGCTGAGCCATCATGACCGCGAATGCGTCTGGCTGGCCATCCTGATCGCCACCGACGAGGACATCGCCACCCACCATATCGAGAAGTTCCACAAGGCGGGCGGCACCGCCGGTGAGGCCGCCGCCATGCTCCGCCTCACCGCCACGGTCTGCGGCTTCCGCGCCTACCGCTTCACCCAGCGCCACTGGGCGGCGCACCTGCCGGGCGTCGACATCCCGGCGGAATGGGGCCGCACGGTCACCGCCGCCGGACAGGGCGCCGATCCGGCACTGGTCCACCTCGCGGCCTGCGCGGTGCAGGTCTGCCGGGGCGACCAGGAGGGGCTGCGCTGGCAGTTGCGCGATGCCTACGCGGCGGGGGTGGACGAGACCGCGCTCTCCGAGGCGCTCTCGCTCACCATGTTCCCGGCCTCGGTGCCGTATTTCGTGACCGCGGCGAAGATCTGGCGCGAGATGATCCGCGCCGGAGAGCTCGACGCGACCGAGCCGTTTCTCACCTGGGCGCATTTCCCCGGACAGGGCGGGCACGGGGGCGGCCCCGATGACTGAGGATCTGCGCAAGAGGCTCGACACGCTGCGCGCCGCGCGCGGGTTCCTGCTGCCCCATCACGGCGCGCTGGCCGCCGGCGCGCCGGCGCTGCACGAGGCCTACCTCCGGATGTACCGCGCGCTCACGGTGGACGAACGCGCGCTGAGCCCCTTCGCGCGCGAATGCGTCTGGCTGGCGCTGCTGGTGGTGGCCGAGGAAGGCATCGGCACCCATCACATCGACCTCTTCCTGACCCATGGCGGCACGGAGGATCAGGCCGAGGCGCTGATCGCCATGGCGGGCTTCTGCGCAGGCTTCGACGCGCTGGCCTTTGCCGAACGCTCCTGGTCGGCGCAGCTCTCCGCCCTCGACGCGGGCGGGGCCTACCTCCGGGCGCTCGGCGCGCTCAACGCGGACCGCATCCCCGAGGATCTGGCCGAACTCTGCATGCTCTGCGCCCAGGCCGCGCGCGGTGCCTCCGCCGCCGTCACCCTGCACCTCGGCCGTGCCTACGCGCGCGGCATCCCCGAGCCGCAGATGGTCGAGGCGCTCAGCTACGTGATCTGGCCGGTCGGCGTGAACCGCTTCGTCGAGGCCTGCGAAAGCTGGCACCACCTGTTGCAGGGCGGGACGGTCACGCCCTCGGCCCCCTTCGCGGTCTGGGCCGACATGCCCGGCATGGGCGCCTTCGATCCCGAAGCGGGGGGCGCGGTGGGCGGCTTCGAGGCCGAACCATGAGCCCGCGGGACGTGGCGCTGGCCTTCCTCGCCCATCTCGCCGGGGGCAGGATCGACGCGGCGCGGGCGCTGCTCGCCCCAGATGTGCGGATGATCTTTCCCGGCGGCGTGGTCCTGCGCTCCCTGGACGAGCTGGCCGCCTGGTCGCGTCCGCGCTACCGCAGCATCGCCAAGCGCATCGACCGCACCGATTGCTCCGGCGCCACGGTCCATGTCTCCGGCACGCTCGAAGGTACCTGGTCCGACGGGCGCAGCTTTTCCGGCATCCGCTTCGTCGACCGCTTCGATGTCCGCGACGGGCTGATCGCCCGCCAGGAGGTCTGGAACGACATGGCCGAACACCGCGCGGGCGGCACGGCCGGGAATGCCTCCGGCGGGGATATTTGAAGCCTGAAGAAACCCGGGCGCGCCCCGCTGCTTCTTCTGGCCGGAAATATCCCGGGGGAGTCGCCGCGCAGGCGGCGACGGGGGCAGCGCCCCCGGGGCGGCGGATCAGCCGGGCCAGGTCCAGGGGCGGGCGGCCCTGCGCGCATCGGCGAAGCCGGCGATCGCCTCGCCATGGGCCAGCGTGAGGTCGACGTCGTCCCAGCCCTTCATCAGCTTCTCGCGCCAGACCGGGTCGAGCTCGAACGAGAGTGTTTCCTCCCCGGCGCGCAGGGTCAGGCTTTCGAGGTCCGCGCGCAGGGTGGTCGGGCAGAGGTCGATCAGGCGCTCGGTCTCCTCGGGCGACAGGCGGGCGGGGAGCAGGCCGTTGTTGATCGCGTTCGACGAGAAGATGTCGCCGAAGCTCGGCGCGATCACCACGCGGAACCCGGCGTCGACAAGCGCATAGACCGCCGCCTCGCGCGAGGAGCCGGCGCCGAAGTTGCGCCGGGTGACGAGGATCTTCGCACCCGCGGACTCCGGCCGGTTGAGCGGAAAGGCCGGATCCGGGGTGCCGTCGGCGTCGCGGGCGAGATCGTGCAGCAGGAACCGCCCGTAGCCCTCCGCGCGCGGCGTCGACATGAACCGGGCCGGGATCAGCTGATCTGTGTCGATATTCTCGATCGGCAGCGCCACGGCGCGGCCTTCGACAAGGGTCCATCCGGGCATCAGAGCCGTCCTTTCAGCAGGTCGCGCGCATCGGTGATTTCCCCGGTGACGGCGGCGGCGGCGGCCATGGCCGGCGACATCAGGTGCGTGCGCGCGCCCTGTCCCTGGCGGCCGCGGAAGTTGCGGTTGGTGGTCGAGGCGCAGCGCTTGCCCCCGGCGACGAGATCGCCGTTCATGCCCACGCACATCGAGCAGCCCGACGACACCCAGTCCAGCCCGGCCTCGGCAAAGATCCGGTCCAGCCCTTCCTGTTCCGCCTGCGCCTTGATCTGCGCCGATCCGGGCGAGATCATGCCCGGCACCTTGGCGCGGCGGCCGCGCAGCACGGCGGCGGCGCTGCGCAGGTCCTCGATCCGGCCGTTGGTGCAGGAGCCGATGAAGATCTGGTCCACCGGCGTTCCCGCCAGCGGCCGCCCCGCCGCCAGCCCCATGTAGTCGAGCGATGCGGCGATGCGCCGGGCGTCGGCCTCGGTCGGCGCGCGGGCGGGATCGGGCAGGGTGGCGGTGACCGGCAGCGCCTCCTCGGGCGAGGTGCCCCAGGTGACGACCGGCGCGATCCCGGCGGCATCGAGGCTGGTTTCACGGTCGTATTCGACCCCGTCGTCGGGCGCGAGGGCGAGAAAGGCCTCGCAGGCGCGTTGCCAGCCTTCGCCCTCCGGGACGCAGGGGCGGCCCCGGAGCCAGTCGAGCGTGACCTCGTCCGGCGGCACCAGTCCGCTGCGGGCGCCGCCCTCGATCGACAGGTTGCACAGGGTCAGCCGCCCCTCGACCGAGAGCGCGCGCACCGCGCTTCCGGTGTATTCGATGGCATGACCCCGCGCCCCGTCCGCCCCGAGCGTCGAGATCCAGTTGAGCGCGATGTCCTTGGCGCCGACCCCCGGTGCCAGCACGCCGTCCACGGAAAGCCGCATGCGTTTCGGTTTCTTCTGCCAGATGGTCTGCGTTGCGAGCACATGCGCCACCTCGGTCGCGCCGATTCCGAAGGCATAGGCGCCGAGCGCGCCGTGAGTCGCGGTATGGCTGTCGCCGCAGACCACCAGCAGGCCGGGCAGGGTGAGGCCCTGTTCCGGCCCGGCGACGTGCACGATGCCCTGGCGCGGATCGCCGAGGCCGAAGAGGTCGATGCCGTGGCGGGCGGTGTTCTCGGACAGGGTGGCGATCATCCGCGCGATGTCCGGCGTCGCCGGGGCGCCGCGGGTCGGGACGTAGTGATCGGCCACGCCGAAGGTCAGTTCGGGATGCGCCACCGGCATGCCGCGCCCTTGGAGCCGGGCAAAGGCGTGGTGCGAGCCTTCGTGCACGAAATGCCGGTCGACCCAGAGCAGCGAGGCGCCGTCCTCGCGGCGCAGGATCTCGTGGTCGTCCCAGAGCTTGTCCAGGGTCGTGCGCGGACTCATTGCGCGGCCCGCTGGGTGGCCTCGCCGAACACCGGTTCCCAGTGGCGGTCGTCGCTCTCGCCGACCCGGTTCAGGGTCATCTCGAGCTGGAAACGGTCGGGGCGGTAGAGCGCCGAGAGATATTCGATGCCCGCCCCGTCGGAATCGTAGACCACCCGCGTGAGCGCGATCAGCGCCGCGCCGACGGTGGTTTCGAGCGGGTCCGCGGTTTCCGGGGTCGCCAGCACCGCCGACACGGTCTGGCGGGCGTGATCGACCTGCAGGCCGCGCCGCTCCAGCAGGCGGAACAGCGGCGTGCTGGCAAGATCGGCCTCGGAATAGCTCTGGGCGATGGATTCGGGCACGAAGGTCGTCAGATGCGAAAACGCCTTGTCATTGGCCAGGCGCAGCCGCACCGCGCGCTGGACGCGGTCGCCGGGGCGCAGGTTCAGCGCCTCGCCCACCATCGGCGGGGCGGTGACATAGGCAAAGGACAGCAGGCGCGCCGTCGATTCCTCGGCATAGCGCTGAAGCTGCGGCATCAGGGTGGCGAAATCCGCCTTGAGCTGCACCGGCGTGCCGCTGGGGCGCCGCACCACCGTGCCGCTGCCCGCGCGCCGTTCCACGAGTCCGTCGCCGACCAGCGCATCCAGCGCCCGCCGGATCGTCACCCGCGACACCCCATGCGCATCGGCGAGCCGCAGCTCTCCGGGCAGGGCCTGTCCCGGGGCATGGGTGCCGCCGAGGATCTCGTCCCTCAACAACAGGTAGATGCGCCGGGCCTTGCCGCCCTCGGGTGCTGCCGCGCCGTTCTGTACTGCCATACTCGTCCCTCCGCCAGTTAGGCCCGCCTCTATGTTCTGCTGAAGCATCATGCAACTATTCTGTATTTTTGCCACCAGCAAATATCGCGACTTGAAAGCCAAAAATTTGTATTTTAAAAAATACAGGAAGCCGGTAGGCTGATCAATGACAAAAACAGGGAGTCGCGCCGATGGCGAATGCCGGAACGGCTGAAACGGTCAAGGAAACAGACGCGGCGCAGGGACCGGCGGGGGCGGGAATCGATCCGATCACCCTGGCGATCCTGGCCGGTCGGATGGAACAGATCGCGGACGAGATGGACGCCACGCTGTTCCGGTCCGCCTTCAACCCGATCATTGCCGAGGCGCATGACGCCAGCCACGGAATCTATCACCCGGACACCGGCGACACGATGGTCCAGGGCAAGAACGGCCTGCCGATCTTCGTCGGGGTGATGGCCTTTGCGGTGAAGGCGGTGATCGACAAGGCGGCCGAGCAGGGCGGCCCGAAGGACGGCGACGTCTGGATCTTCAACGATGCCCATATCGGCGGCACCCATCTTTCGGACATGCGCCTCGTGCGGCCCTACTACCGCGACGGCAAGCTGTTCTGCTGGCTGGCCTCGGTCGGTCACTGGCACGACGTGGGCGGCGCGGTGCCCGGCAACTACAATCCCGCCGCGACCGAGGTCTTCCAGGAGGCCATCGTCCTGCCGCCGGTCAAGTTCGTGGCCGAGGGAGAGCTGCGCACCGACATTCTCGACATCATCCTGCGCAACACCCGTCTGCCGCAATCGGCCGAAGGCGACGTCAACGGCCAGCTCGGCGCCCTCGATCTCGGGATCCGGCGGATGGATGCGCTCCTGGACGAATACGGCGCCGAGACCGTGACCGAGGCGCTTGCCGCGCTCTCCACCCGTGCCGAAACCCTGATGCGCAAGGAGGTCGAGGGCCTGCCCGACGGGCGTTGGGAGGCGGTCGATTATCTCGACAACGACGGCATCGTGGACAAGCCCCTGCCGATCAAGGTGGCGCTGGAGATACGGGGCGACCGGCTCAGCCTCGATTTCACCGGCTCCGCGCCGCAGGTGGCCGGGCCGATCAACATCGCGCTGCCGACCTCGATCGCCTGCGTCTACGTGGCGATCAAGCACATCTTTCCGGCGCTGCCCGCCAATGCCGGCGTGATGCGGCCCATCGACATCGTGGTGCCCGAGCATTCGCTGCTCTCGGCGGAATTTCCGGCACCCACGGGCGGCTATACCGAAACCATCCTGCGGATGATCGACGTGATCTTCTCTGCCGCCTCGCAGGCCGCGCCCGACCGGGTGGTCGCCAACGCCTACGGCACGATCAACGCGCTTTCCATCGCCGGCAGGAAAAGCAACGGCCAGCGCTGGGTGATGTTCAGCTTCTACGGCGGCGGCCACGGCGGCACCCCCGAGGGCAACGGGCTCAACCACGGCTCGGCGCCGATCTCCATGGCGACGATTCCGCCGGTCGAGATCCTCGAAGCGGCCTATCCCGTGGCCTTCCGGCAATGGGCGCTGCGCGAGGGGTCGTCGGGTCCCGGCAAGCATCGCGGCGGGCTCGGCGCGGTCTACGAGATCGAGGTGCTGGAAGAGAACGGCGCCGAGGCCTTTTTCTTCGGCGAACGGGGCAAGTTCCCGCCCAAGGGCGTGAACGGCGGCGGCGAGGCGGCGGTGAACCGCTTCGACTACGAACAGGATGACGGCTGGCACCAGCCGCCGATGACCTCGAAGATGCGGGGCATCGTGCTGAAACAGGGCCAGAAGGTGCGCCTGCAAAGCCCCGGAGGGGGCGGCTACGGCCCCGCGGCAGAGCGCCCGGCGGCGGATGTCGCCCGCGACGTGGCGCTCGGATATCTCTCGGCGGACCTGGCCGATACGCAATACGGAACCGCCTGGAGGGACCAAGCATGAGCCTCGGCAGCATCATCGGCGTCGACGTGGGCGGCACGTTCACGGATGTCTTCTCGCTCGACCTCGGCACCGGAGAGACCGGCGTCGCCAAGGTGCCGACCACGCGCCCCGACCAGTCGGGCGGATTTCTCGAGGGCATCCGCGCGGCGCAGCCCGACATGGGGCGCATCCGTTCGCTGGTGCACGGCACCACGGCGGGCACCAACGCGCTGCTGGAACGCAAGGGGGCCAGGACCGGCGTCATCACCACGGCGGGCTTCCGCGACGTGCTCGAGATGCGCCGCCGCGACCGGCCGCGCACCTGGGGACTGCGGGGGGATTTCACCCCCGTCGTGCCGCGCGACCTGCGCATGGAGGTGGCCGAGCGCGTGCTGGCGGACGGAACCGTCGAAACCGAGGTCGACCTCGACGCGGTGCGCGCGGCGGCCGCGGCCCTGCGCGAACTGGGCTGCGAGTCGGTGGTCATCCTCTTCGTCAACGCCTATGCCAACCCGGCCAACGAACAGGCGGCGGTCGCCGCGCTGCGCGAGGTCTGGCCGAACCCGAACGTGGCGGCCTCCTCCGAGATCCTGCCGGAGATCCGCGAGTTCGAACGCTTTTCCACCACCGCGCTGAACGGCTACCTGCAGCCGGAGGTGGCGGGCTATCTCGCAAGGCTCGAAACCGCGCTGAAGGGCGGCGGTTTCGGCGGCGAGTTCATGATCGTGCAGTCGAACGGCGGGGTGATGTCGGTCGATACCGCCTGCCAGCGCCCGGTGCGCACGGCGCTCTCCGGACCCTCGGCGGGCGTGATCGCGGCGGGCTACATCGCCGAGACGGCGGGCTATGCCAACCTCATCACCGGCGACATGGGCGGCACCAGCTTCGACGTGTCGATGATCGTGGGGGGCGAGACGGTGGTCTCTCCCCAGACCTCCATCGACTTCGGCATGGTCGTGCGCACCCCGATGATCGAGATCGCCACCATCGGCGCCGGCGGCGGCTCCATCGCCTCGGTCGACGCCGGCGGCCTGCTGACCATCGGGCCGGAAAGCGCCGGGTCGAACCCCGGGCCCGTGGCCTACGGACGCGGCAACACCCGTCCCACGGTGACCGATGCCAACATCGTTCTGGGCCGCATCGACGCGACCAAGCCGCTCGGCAAGGGGCTCGGCGCGCTCGACCTCGAGGCGGCAAGGGCGGCCATCGCCGAACACGTGGCAAAGCCGCTGAACCTCGACGTGATGGACGCGGCGGAGGCCATCGTCCGCGTCGCCAATTCGCGCATGGCCGGGGCGATCCGGCTGATCTCGATCGAGCGCGGACACGATCCCCAGAAATTCGCCTACATGCCCTTCGGCGGCGGCGGCGCGCTGCATGCCGGCGCGATGATCGACGAGGTCGGCATCGGCCGCGCGCTGATCCCGCGCTTTCCCGGCGTGACCTCGGCCATGGGCTGCGTCATCGCCGACATGCGGCAGGATTTCGTGCAGACGGTGAACGCCACCCTCGACACGCTCGACCTCGCCGCGCTCGCGGCCTTCATGCAGCAGCACCACGACGACGGGCAGCGGGTGCTCGACGGCGCGGGATCGGAATTTGCCGCGCGCGAGGCACGGTTCGAACTCGACATGGCCTATCTCGGCCAGACCCACACCGTCTCCGTGCCGATCCCGGTCACGGTCGAGGAGGGCAGGGTCGCCGCGCCGACGACCGCCGCCATCCGCAAGGCCTTCGAAACCGCCTATCACGGGCTCTACGGGCGGCTTCTGAAATCCGGCATCCGGGTGCTGAACCTGCGCTCCACCGTGATCGGCAAACGCCACAAGTTCGACCTGTCGCGGCTTGCGCCCTCGTCGGAGGCGACCGAAGCGGCCGCCGCGCGCGGCACGCGGCCGGTCTTCGTGCGCGGGGCATGGGCCGAGGCACGGGTGCTGTCGCGCCTCGATCTGCCGGTCGGCACCCGGGTCGAGGGCCCGGCGGTGCTGGAACAGCCCGACGCCACGATCTTCGTCGAACCCTGGCTGGTCGCCACCGTCGACGGCTACGGCAACGTCCTCATAGAGCGAAAGGAGGGCGCGGCATGAGCGGAGGCCCCATCGACCCGGCGAAAACCGCGCTGGTCACCATCGACCTGACGAACGACTTCCTGCATCCCGACGGCGCCTATGGCCGGGCGGGGCAGGGCACGCCAGAACTGGCCGCGCTGCCCGGACGGGTCGCCCCCATACTGCCCGCGCTGCGCGGCAAGGGGGGGCTGTTCGTCTCGGTCCAGTTCACCATCGAACACGTGCTCGGGAGGCCCTTCCTGATCGCGCCGCACCTGCAGGAGCTGCGCCCCTTCCTGCGCGAGGGCGATTTCGCCCCCGGAAGCTGGGGCAACAAGGCGGTCGAGGACCTGTCCCCACCGGACGTGGAAATCGAGAAGGTCGCCTATTCCGCCTTCTACCAGACCCGCATGGAACACGTTCTGAACGCCCTCGGCATCGACACGCTGGTCGTCGCGGGCATCGTCACCAACGGCGGGGTCGCCTCGACCGTGCGGGACGCCCACATGCGCGGCTATCGGATCATCCTGCTGACCGACGGCTGCGGTGCCTTCAAACCCGAGGTTCACGACGCGACGCTGATCTCGCTCGGCTCTGTTGCCGAGCAGGAAAGCTGCGCCGACTTCCTCGCCCGACCGGAGCTGTCCACATGAGCATTCCCGGCCTGCGCGCGCTTCTGAACGCGCCCGACATCCTCATCGCCCCCGGTGTCTACGACGCGCTGACCGCCTCGATCGCGGAAAAGGCGGGGTTCCGGGCGGTCTACCTGTCGGGGGCTGCGGTGGCCTATACCCGGCTCGGCCTGCCCGACATCGGGCTTGCCACCATGACCGAGATGGCCGAGACGCTGGCGCTGATCCGAGACCGCATTTCCCTGCCCATCGTGATCGACGCCGACACCGGCTTCGGCAATGCGCTGAACGCGCAGCGGACCATGCGGATCTACGAACGGGCCGGGGCGAACGCGCTTCAGGTCGAGGATCAGACCTTTCCCAAACGCTGCGGGCACCTGTCGGACAAGTCTCTGATTTCGCTATCGGAAATGTGCGGCAAGATTCAGGCCATGGCGGATGCGCGGGCCTCGGACGAGACGCTTATCATCGCGCGCTCGGATGCCATCGCGGTCGAGGGCTTCGAAGCGGCGATGGAGCGCGGCGCGGCCTATATCGAGGCCGGGGCCGATGCGCTGTTCATCGAGGCGCCGCGCAGCATCGACGAATTGCGCAAGGTGGGAGAGATCCTCGGGCGGCGCGTGCCGCTCATGGCCAACATGGTCGAAGGCGGGTCGACCCCGATGATGACGCCGGAGGATCTCCAGGCGCTCGGCTTCTCGCTGGTGATCTTTCCCGGCGGCATCGTGCGCGCGCTCGCCCGCACGGCCGAGGACTACTACGCCAGCCTCAGGACCAGCGGCTCCAACCTCGCGTTCAAGGAACGGATGTTCGATTTCGGCGGGCTGAACGACCGGCTCGGCACCGACGGCATGATCGAGACGGGCCGCCGCTACGCCAGCGGCGAGTGATCGCGTCCGCTCCCCCCGCCCCGGCCTTGCCGCGGGGGCGGAGGTGCATGATCCGGATCAGGCGTGAACAAGCCTGACCTGAACCACGTCCGTGCGCCCGGTCGAAAAGGTCGCTGCGCATCCCTCGAGGTAGAACTGCCAGCTCCGCAGGAAGGGCTCGTCGTAGCCGAGCCGCGCGATGCGGTCCTTTTCGGCCAGCATCCGGTCGGCCCAGATCCGGCAGGTCCGGGCATAGTCCTGCCCGAAGGCAAAGCTCTCGGAGACCTCCAGCCCGGCGCGCCGCGCCTCGCGGGCGATCACCGCGTCGCAGGGCAGCATCCCGCCCGGAAAGGTGTGCTGGCGGATGAAATCCGAGCGTTTCCGGTAGAGCGAGAATTCCGCGTCCGGCACGGTGATCGACTGGATCACCGCCGCGCCGCCCTCGGCCAGCCGGGCCTTGATGGCGGCAAAGTAGATCGGCCAGTATTTCTCGCCCACCGCCTCGATCATCTCGACCGAGGCGATGTTGTCGAATTTTCCCGTCACCTCGCGGTAATCCTGCAGCCGGATGTCGGCGCGCCCGTCGAGCCGCGCATCGGCATAGCCCTTCTGGCTGGGCGACAGGGTGAGGCCGGTGACATGCCGGCCGCGATCGGCGGCGCGTTCGGCAAAACCGCCCCAGCCGCAGCCGATCTCGAGCACCCGTTCGCCCGGCGACATGCGCGACAGGATGCGGTCGTTCTTGCGCGTCTGGGCGCGTTCCAGGTCGTCGCCCTCGTCGAACAGGGCCGAGGAATAGGTCATCCCCGGATCGAGCCAGAGCTGGTAGAACTCGTTGCCCACGTCGTAATGCGCGCGGATGTTGCGGGCCGAGCCGCGCAGCGTGTTGCCGCGCAGGATGCGGTCGGTCACCAGCATCCGCGCCCGGGCGATGGGCCCCGGTTCGGAATAGGCGCCCAGCCGGTCGATGTTGCGCAGCGCCACCGTCAGCAGCGTTTCGAGCGAGGCCGACTGCCAGATCCCCGCGATCCAGCTTTCGCCCAGCCCCACATCCCCCCGCCGCACCAGCGCGGGCAGCAGCGACCAGTCGCGGATCTCCATGTCGGCCTCGGGGCCGGAGGCACCGAAGCGGTGCACCGTGCCTTCCGGCGTCGTCAGGTGCAGCCGCCCGTAGTCCAGCCCCTCGAGCGAGGCGAAGAACCGGCGTTTCATGGCATTGGTGGCAAAGGTGGCAAAGGTCATCGGCTGATCTCGCTCTCGGGAGGGGTGGGAACCGGGCGGTAGCGTGCGCCCTTCAGTTTCAGGCGCAGCGCGTGCCAGTAGATCAGGGCGAGCACCCGCAGACCGCCGCCGGGACGGCGCAGCGCCGCGCCGAGACCGGACCGGTTGGTGAGCGGACGCAGCCGCCCCGACATCACCGCGTCGAGCCCGCGCGCGCCGTCGATCTGGCGGATGCGGATCGACAGGCGGTCGTCGGTCAGGAAAAAGCGGAAATGCGTGCGCCCCGCGATGTCCTGGAAGGGCGAGACGTGAAAGATCTTTTCCACGTCCAGCTCGTCCGGGGCGCGGATCGGATCGAAGCCCGGATGGTGGCAGAGATAGCTGTGGCGCTGCCCGAAGGTGTTGTTGACCTCGGCGACGACCGCCAGCAGGTCGTCCCCGCGCAGCACCATCCAGAAGCTGACCGGCGTGAACCAGTAGCCGAGAAAGCGCGGCTGCGTGAGCAGCGCCAGCACCATCTCCGGCTCCCAGGTCAGCCCGGCGCGGGTCAGCGCCTCGCGGGCCCAGGGCGCGCCGCGCCCGGCACCCCGCGGGCCGCCGTGGTCGCGGTCACGCACCGACAGCAGGTTGAAGCGGTTGTGCGACATCACCAGCGGCGGGCGCATCGTGCCGGGGGCGAAGAGCAGGTAGTCGACCCCGTAGCGGAAGGCGTGCCGCAGGCTGCCGCGCCGGGCGTGGCTGACCGAGGCCGGCAGGTGCAGGACCTCTCCCGCGGACAGGCGGTCGGCAAGGGTCATGGTCACACCCGCTCCGGAAGCAGACGGCGGGCGATGCGCATGGCGCTGGCGAAGCCGTCCTCGTGAAAGCCGTTGCGCAGCCAGGCGCCGGCGAACCAGGTGCGGTTGCTGCCCTGAAGCGCCGCGATGCGGTCCTGCGCCGCCAGCGCGGCCATGTCGAACACCGGGTGGCGGAAGGTCGTCTCGTCGTAGATCGCGGCGTCGGGCAGGTCGCGGTCGGGGTTCAGCGTGACGAAGAGCGGATCGTCCTCGGGGATGTTCTGCAGGCGGTTCATCCAGTAGGTGACGCCGATCGGATCCTCGGGCGGGGTGTCGCGTTCTGTCCGGTAGACCCAGGAACTCCAGCAGGCGCGGCGGGTCGGCATGACCGAGGGATCGCGGTGCAGCACCATCCGGTTGTCTTGAAACCGCACATCCCCCAGCGCGCCGCGCTCGTCGTGGTCGGCATCCGTCAGCAGGGCCAGCGCCTGATCCGCGTGGCAGGCAAGGATCACCTGGTCGAAACGTTCGGTCTCGCAGCGCTCGGCGGCGATGTGAACACCTGCGTCGTCACGGGTCACGGCGCGCACCGGGGTGCCGGGGCGCAGGATCACGCCGTCGGCCTCGAGCGCGGCGCTGAGCCGGGTCACGTAGGAGCGGCTGCCGCCGGAAACGGTCCACCACTGATGCTGGCTCCGGTGCGACAGCAGCGCGTGGTTGCGCATGAAGCGCAGAAGGGCGCGGGCGGGAAAGGCGCCGATGCCGCCCGCCGGGGTCGACCAGATCGCGCCGCAGATCGGGAACAGATACTGGTCGCGGAACCGCGTCCCGAGATCCATCTCCGAAATCAGCCCGTCGATGCTGAGGCCCGGCTGCGCCTCGGCCGCCGCCTCGGCCCCCGCGTTGAAGCGCAGCACGTCGCGGATCATCCCGAGAAAGCCGGGGTCGATCAGGTTGCGCCGCTGTCCGAACAGCCCGCCGAGCGAGCGCAGCGCATATTCGACCCGCCCGCCGTCGAGCGAGATGCCGAAGCTCATGTCGCTCCTTTCGACGGGCACGTCGAGATCGCGGAACATCCCGGTGAGATGCGGATAATTGGCATAGTTGAAGACGATGAACCCGGTGTCCACCGGCTGATCGCCGTTGCGCCCGGCAACCACCGTGCGGGCATGGCCGCCGAGGCGCGGCGCCGCCTCGTAGAGCGTGACCTCGTGATGGGCCGCCAGGGCGCGGGCCGAGGCCATGCCGGAGATTCCGCCGCCGATGATGGCGATGCGCTGCGGGGCGCCGCGGGTAAGGTCGAATGCCATCGTCAGGGTCCTGTTCTGCGTGCTTGTTAAGGGGTTACGCGCCGCACCGGCGGTCGGATCAAAAAAATCGTCGCGCTCCGCGATGCGCGGGCGGGGAGCGGAAAAATGCGGCGCGGGGTGATCCGATCGCGGCGGCGATGCGTAACCTGCCCATGACACCGGAACAGAGCATCGCGGAACAGGACGGCCGCCCCCCCGTTGGGGGGTTGCAGGGCGCGGCATTGCCGGGCCACTGTGCCACGATGCCCGAGAGTGACCCGATGGACAGCGCCCCCTTTTCCGAGATGACCCGCGCGCTGCTCGCCGTGCGCGACCAGAGGGACCGGACGGCCTTTGCGGCCCTGTTCGACCACTTCGGCCCGCGCCTCAAGGCGATGCTGATCAAGGGCGGCCTGCGCGACGGCAGCGCCGAAGACGTGGTGCAGGACGTGATGCTGTCGGTCTGGCACAAGGCGGCGCAGTTCGACCCGCACCGGGCCGAGGCCTCGGCCTGGATCTACCGCATCGCGCGCAACCGGCAGATCGACCTGATCCGCCGCCGCCCGCCGCCCGCGCCGGAACTTCTGGCCGAACCCGAGGGGCGCGAACCGGACGGGGCGCAGATCCTCGCGCTCGAGCAGGAGGCGCGGCTGCTGCGCGCGGCGCTGTCCCGGCTCAGTCCCGAACAGACGCGCGCGCTCGAGATGGCCTACATGCAGGACCTCTCGCACAGCGAAATCAGCGAAACCAGCGGCGTGCCGCTGGGCACGATCAAATCCCGCATACGTCTCGGCCTGGAACGGCTGAGGGGGGAGCTCAAGGATCTCGAGGAATGACCGCCATCACCCATCACATCCCGGACGAGCAGATCCGCGCCTACGCGGCGGGGCAGTTGCCCCATGCCTTCTCGGTGGTCGTGGCCGCGCATGTGTCGCTCTGCGACGATTGCCGGGCCCAGCTCGGCGCCGAGGAGGCGCTCGGCGGCGCGTTGCTGGAACGCGAGGCGCCCGTGGCGCTGGACACCGCGGCGCGCGACCGGCTGCTCGCGGCGCTGGACAGTTCCGAACCCCCGGCGCCGCCGATGCGCGGCTCGGGCATCTTTCCCGCCCCGGTGATGGAGGCGCTGCGCGGCGATCCGCCGAAATGGCGGATGCTGGGCGGCGGCATCCGCCAGCAGATCCTGTCGGAGGAAGAGGGCGCCTCGTTGCGGCTGCTCTACATCCCGCCGGGGCGCGCGGTGCCGGAACACGGGCACAACGGGCTCGAGATGACGCTGGTGCTTCAGGGCAGCTTTTCGGACAGCGAAGGCGCCTTCGCGCGCGGCGATGTCGAGACCGCCCATGACGAGGTGGATCACCAGCCGGTCGCCGGGCCGGGGGCGCCCTGCATCTGCCTGGCGGCGACCGATGCACCGCTGCGCTTCGCCAGCTTCCTGCCGCGCCTGCTGCAACCGATCTTCCGGATCTGAGCGATGGACGGTTTCGCGGGAAAACGGATCTGGATCATCGGCGCCAGTGCCGGGATCGGCGCGGCGCTTGCCCGGGCGCTGGCCGGGCAGGGCGCGCGGCTGATCCTGTCGGCGCGCAGCGAGGGCGATCTCGCGCAGCTTGCGGAGGAATGCGGCAGGGCCGAGGTTCTTGCGCTCGACCTCGGGCAGCGCGACACGCTGGCCGACGCGGTGCGGCGGTTGGGCGGGGGCGCGCCGCTCGACGCGGTGATCTGTACGGCCGCGATGTACGACCCGTCCCGCGTGGCCGACCTCGACCCCGAGCGGACCGAAACGCTGGTGCGCGTGAACCTGCTCGGCACGCTCGACGTGGCGCGGCTGGTGCCGCCGCTGCTGCGCGATGGCGGGCAACTGGTGCTGTTCGGGTCGGTCGCGGGCTATCTCGGGTTGCCGAAGGGACAGGCCTATTCCGCCACCAAGGCGGCGATCATCAACCTTGCCGAAAGCCTGCGGATCGAACTCGCCCCGCGCGTCGACGTGCGGTTGGTCTGCCCGGGCTTCGTGCGCTCGCGCCTGACCGACAAGAACGATTTCACCATGCCCGCGCTGATGGAACCCGGGGATGCGGCCTCCGCGATCCTGAAGGGCCTGTCGGGGCGCGGCTTCGAAATCCACTTCCCCAAGCGGTTCACCTACGGGCTGAAACTGCTGCGGGCGCTGCCCTACGCGCTGTCGCTGCGCCTGACCGGGCGGCTGGGCTGAGCGCTCAGACCAGCTTGCCGGTCAGCACCGCCACGCCGGCCCAGGCCGAGACGCCCGTCAGCACGATGCCCCAGAGCCCGTCGATGATGACCTGCTGCCAGGACCAGTCGGCCAGCGTGGCAAGGTTTGTCATCTCGTAGGTGCCGTAGCACAGGAACCCCAGCAGCATCCCCCCCACCATCGCCTGCAGCGGCGCCCCCTCGCGCAGCGCGGGGAGCGAGACGAAGTAGAGAACCCCGCCCACATAGGCGAGATAGAACAGCGCGGCGGGACCGAGCCGCAGCGGATCGGCCAGCAGGTGCCCGACATGGCGGTCGAAGACCGGGCGGATGATGTAGCGGATGCCCAGCATGTCGAGGCCGAGGAACACCACGGCGGTGATCGGGTAAAGAAGATAGGCCTGCATGCTCGCGCTCCGCTTGTGGGTCTCACAGGGTCTACGCAGAGCGGCAGGCTCCGGATCAGATCGGGCGCGAGATTTCCCGCGGGATCGGCGGATTACAGCGCCCAGAGACGGCGCGCGTTGTCGCGGTAGAGCGCCGCGCGCTCGGAGTCGGAACAGCCCGCCATCAGCGCATGCGTCGCCGCCACCCAGGTTTCGAGCGAGGCGTTCAGCGTGCAGACCGGACTGTCCGAGCCCCAGACAACCCGGTTCCAGCCGAACCGGTCCACGATGTGTTCGACATAGGGGCGCAGCGTGTCGAGCGTCCAGTCCGGCGCGGCATAGGCGGTGATGCCGGAAATCTTGGCGTGGACGTTCTCGCGCCGGGCGAGGTCGGTGATGGCAGCGGCCCAGCCGTCGTATCCGCCCCCGGCGATGTCGGGAACGCCGCAGTGATCCAGCACCAGCACCGTGTCGGCGCAGGCATCGGCCAGGTCGGCGGCCAGCGGCAGCTGGCGCGCCAGTACGCAGATGTCGAAGGGCAGCCCCGCGGTGCCCATGCGCGCGACGTTCTCGCGGAAGGTGACGGATTGCGACACCTCGTCGGGAACCACGTGCAGCACGCGGCGGATGCCCCTGACCACCTTCCGGTCGAGCCGGTCGAGAAAACCCGGGAAATCCGCGGATTCCGGCCGGGCCGACGAAATCGCCCCGCGCATCAGTCCGCTGCCCATCTGGTCCCGCACGAAAAGGGTCTCCGCCCCGATGTCCTCGGGGGCGACGTCCACCTCCATGTGCAGGCAGCCCTCGATCCCGAGGCGCGCGGCCATGCGGGCGTAATCCGCGAACGGCCAGTCCCGGTCGAGCGCGGGCACCCCGGCAAGCCAGGGATAGTGCAGACGCGCGCGGTCCACGAGATGCAGGTGGGTGTCGATGAACATGGGGCCTCCTCCTTCCGGCGCTTTCCTCCGGAGCCCGCTCACTCGACCTTGACTCGTGCGGGAAGTCAAGTTTAGATGTAAAACAAGCTTCCGTATATGAAATGCGGTGAGCGGAGATCGCCCGGCACGACAGGGGCGGCACACGGGAGAGGGCGGCGCAGCGCGGCCCGAGCGTTCCTAGGGAGGAAGACACATGAAAAGACGAGCCAGCGGCGCATCGGCCTTGGCCATCGCCTGCGCACTTGCCGGAGCGGCGGGTGCGGGCGAATTCGACGGCGTGACCATCGAGGCCAAGCTGATCGGCGGCCAGCAGTACGAGGCGCTGTATGCGCGCATCCCCGAGTGGGAGGCGATGACCGGCGCCAAGGTCGAGATCATCTCGAAGAAGAACCATTTCGAGCTGGACAAGGAATTCAAATCCGACATCGCGGCGGGCACGACGGGCTGGTGCGTGGGGTCGAACCATTCGTCCTTCGCCTCGCAATACCCGTCGCTCTATACCGACCTGACCGCGCTCATCCCTGCCGAAACCGTGACCGAGTTCGTGCCGGCCAACATCTCGGCGGCGACGCTCGAGGGCAAGCTGGTGATGCTGCCGCGCGCGCAGTTCGACGTCTCGGCGTTGTATTACCAGAAGGATCTCTACGAGGATGCCGACAGGGCCGCGGCCTTCGAATCCGAATACGGCTATCCGCTCGCCGTGCCGGAAACCTGGCAGCAGGTGAGCGACCAGGCGAAGTTCTTTGCCGACGGCCCGAACTTCTACGGCACGCAATACGCGGGCAAGGACGAGGCCATCGTCGGCCGCTTCTACGAGATGATCGTCGCGGACGGGGGCAAGCTGTTCAACGACGATTTCTCGCCCGCCTTCGACTCGGACGCCGGACGGGAGGCGCTGCAGTGGTTCGTCGACCTCTACGAGGCGGGCGCGGTGCCGGCGGGCACCACGAACTACCTGTGGGACGATCTCGGTAACGGCTTTGCCTCGGGCACCATCGCGCTGAACCTCGACTGGCCGGGCTGGGCCGGGTTCTTCAACGATCCCTCGGCGTCCAAGGTCGCGGGCAACGTCGGCGTGGCCCCCGCGCCCAAGGGCTCGGCGGGCGTGCGCACCGGCTGGTCGGGCTTCCACGGCTTTTCCGTGACAGAGGACTGCGCCGACAAGGAGGCCGCCGCGTCGCTGGTCGATTTCCTGACCGGCGAGGACAGCCAGAAGCTGGAAAGCGCCGCGGGCCCGCTGCCGTCGCGCACCGCCGTCTGGGATTACGTCTCGGAACAGGCCAAGGGCGACGACTACCGCTCCGAAGTGCTGGCGGCCTTCAAGGAAACCGCCGCCACCGCCTTTGCCGTGCCGCCGACACCGCTGTGGATCGAGGCGACCAACCTCATCTACCCCGAGCTTCAGGCCGCCATCCTCGGCGACAAGACGGTGGACGAGGCGCTGAGCGATGCCTCTGACGCGGTCGACGAGCTGATGCAGGAAGAAGGCGTCTACTGACGCCATCGCGGGGGCGGGCCGAACCGCCCCCGCGCCACGAACCGGGAAAGCCCATGAAACGCGTGAAACTGCCCTCGTGGCTGGTGCTGTTGCTGCCGGCCATCGTCATTCTTGCGGCCGTCGTCCTGATCCCGCTGCTGCTGTCGCTCTATTCGAGCTTCACGGCCTACCGGCTGACCAAGCCCGACAGCCTCTATCGCTGGGTGGGGACGTTCAACTACGAAAAGGCCGTCGGGGATGCCAAGTTCTGGGCCGCCTTCGGGCGCACGGTGCTGCTGCTGACAATCGCGCTGAACCTCGAAATGCTGCTGGGGCTGGGACTGGCGCTGATGGTGTCCAAGGTGACGCGCGGCCAGCGCGCGCTGCGCACCATGATGATGTTCCCGATGATGTTCTCGCCGATCCTCGTGGGCTTCCAGTTCAAGTTCATCTTCAACGACAACGTGGGCCTCGTGAACAACGCGCTGCAGTCGCTGGGGATCACCGACCTGGCGATCCCGTGGCTGGTGAACGGGCAGCTTGCCATGTTCTCGATCATCTTCGCCGAGGTCTGGACCAGCACGTCGGTCTTCGCGATCCTGATCCTCGCCGGGCTCTACGCCATCCCGCAGGACCCGCTGGAGGCGGCCAAGGTCGACGGCTGCACCTCCTGGCAGAGCTTCCGCTTCGTGACGCTGCCGTTCCTCATGCCCTTCATCTACATCGCCATGGCGATCCGCTCTCTCGACGTGGCGCGGGCCTATGACATCGTGCAGATCATGACGAACGGCGGACCGGCGCGGCGGACCGAGCTTCTCTGGACCCTGATCGGGCGCACCGGCTATGTCGATGCCCGCATGGGATATGCCAATGCGATGGGCTACATCTCGATCTTCCTCGCGATCTTCTTCACCGTGTTCTTTTTCCGCAAGCTCACCGCCGCCCGGCGCGAGCTGGGCATGGGGGTGTAAGCCGATGGCCTCGAACGCTTCCCACCGCAACCGCCGCCGGGCGCTGACGCTGGTCCACGCCGTCGGCCTGTTCCTCGCCATGGCGGTGATCTGCCTGCCCGGTCTCTGGGTGGTGCTGAACTCCTTCCGGCCCACGGTCGAGATCATGGCAAAGCCGCCGGTCTGGATCCCGAACGAGCTGAACCTCGACCATTACCGCGCGATGTTCGGCGGCATCGGGGAAGGGGGGGTGCCCGTGCTCACCTACTTCCGCAACTCGCTGATCATCTCGGTCACCTCGACGGTGATCGCGCTGCTGGTGGGGATGGCGGGGGGCTATGCCTTTGCCCGCTTCCGCATCCCCGGCAAATCGTGGTGGTTCGTCGGCCTCATGTGCACCCGCGCGGTGCCCGGCGTGGCGCTGTCGCTGCCGCTGTTCATCCTGTTCGCGCGGGTCGGGATCATCGACACCCATTTCGGCATGATCCTGACCTACGTGGCGATGAACGTGCCCTTCACCATCTGGCTGATCGACGGTTTCTTCCGCCAGGTGCCGCCCGAACTGGCCGAGGCGGCCGAGATCGACGGCTGCACGCGCTGGCAGGCCTTCTGGCGGGTGGAATTCCCGGTCGCCCGGTCGGGCATCGCCAGCGCGGGGATCTTCGCCTTCCTCACCTCGTGGAACGAATACGCGCTGGCCTCGCAGCTGACCCGCTCGGTCACTTCGAAGACCATGCCCGTGGGCCTGCTCGATTTCCAGGCCGAGTTCACCCTCAACTGGGGGGGCATGTGCGCGCTGGCGGTGCTGATGATCATCCCCGCGCTCGTCCTCACCTTCATCGTACAGAAACACCTCATTGCCGGACTGACCTTCGGCGGCGTGAAAGGATAAGACATGGCCCGGGTTCACCTTCGCAATGTCGTCAAGAAATACGGCGCGCTCGAAGTCGTGCATGCGATCAATCTCGAAATCGAGGATGGCGAATTCGTCGTGCTGGTCGGTCCCTCGGGCTGCGGCAAGTCCACGACCCTGCGCATGATCGCCGGACTCGAGGACATCTCGGGCGGAGAGGTCGCCATCGGGGATCGCGTGGTCAACGACCTCCCCCCGCGCGAGCGCAACCTCGCCATGGTGTTCCAGAACTACGCGCTCTATCCGCACATGACGGTGCGCGAGAACCTCGGCTTTTCGCTGAAGATCGCCCGGCGCCCGCAGGCCGAGATCGACAGGGCGGTGGACAATGCCGCCGAGATCCTGTCGCTGACCCCGCTGATGGAGCGCAAGCCCGGCGCGCTGTCGGGCGGGCAGCGGCAGCGCGTCGCGATGGGGCGGGCCATCGTGCGGCACCCGGACGTCTTCCTGTTCGACGAACCGCTGTCGAACCTCGACGCCAAGCTGCGCACCCAGATGCGGGTCGAGATCAAGAAGCTGCACCAGCGGCTGAAATCCACCATCGTCTACGTCACCCACGACCAGGTCGAGGCGATGACGCTGGCCGACCGCATCGTCATCATGCGCGACGGCCATATCGAACAGCTCGGTACGCCGCTCGATCTGTTCGAGCATCCGGTGAACACCTTCGTCGCCACCTTCATCGGCTCGCCGCCGATGAACCTGCTAGACGGCAGGCTGCGCGGCGGGCAGGTGGTGCTGGGCGACGGTTCCACCCTACCGGTGCCCCCGGGATATGCCGCCCCCGAGGGCGCGCGGGTTCAGTTCGGCGTGCGCGCCGACAACATCATGCCGGTCGGCCATGCGCTGCCGGGGACCGAGCACATGGCCGAGGTCGAGATGGAGGTGAGCCTCACCGAACCGCTGGGCACCGAAACCCTGCTGTTTGCCGAACTCGCGGGGACCGAGGTGCAGGCCAAGATGCTGAACCCGCGCCCGGTCCGCCCCGGCGAGCGGATGCGCTTCCGCATCAGTCTCGACAAGTGCCACCTGTTCGACGCGCAGACCGGCGCGGCGCTGACCGTACGGGAGATGGCCGATGCCTAGGATCACCCACGCCCGCGCCTTCATGGTCGACCTCAAGCCCAAGGTCGTGCGCACCGATGCCATCCAGTCCTTCAAGTCTCAGGAGACGATCTTTGTCGAACTGACCGATGCGGAGGGCGCGACCGGCATGGGCTACAGCTACACCATCGGCGACGGCGGACCGTCGGTGCTGGCGCTTCTGAAGCACACGCTGCTGCCCCGCCTGATGGGGCAGGAGGGCGAGATGATCGAGGCGATCTGGCGCGACCTGCTGTTCTGCACCCACGCCACGGCGGTCGGGCCGATCATGGCGCTGGCGCAGGCCGCCATCGACTGCGCGCTCTGGGATCTGCGGGGCAGGCGCGCCGGTCTGCCGCTGCACCTTCTGGCGGGCGGGGCCAAGGACCGGGTGCCGATGTATACCACCGAAGGCGGCTGGCTGCACATCGCGCCCGAGGCGCTGGTCGAGGATGCGCTGGCCGCGCGCGAACAGGGCTTCACCGGCTCCAAGGTCAAGATCGGCAAACCCACCATCGCGCAGGATGCCGCGCGACTGGGCGCGGTGCGCGAGGCCCTCGGCGCGGATTACGAGATCATGACCGACGCCAACCAGTCGATGACCGCCGCGCAGGCGCTGCGCCGCGTGCCCATGCTCGAGGCGCTGAACATCGGCTGGTTCGAGGAGCCGCTGCCCTCGGACGACATCGCCGGCCACGCGCGGCTTCAGGCCGGATCGCGGGTGCCGGTGGCGGTGGGCGAAAGCCTCTATTCGCCGGGGCAGTTCGCCGATTACATCGCGCAGGGGGCCTGCGGCATCGTGCAGGCGGATGTGTCCCGCGTGGGAGGCATCACCCCCTGGCTCAAGGTCGCGCACATGGCCGAGGCGCACAACATCGCCATCTGCCCGCATTTCCTGATGGAGCTTCACGTCAGCCTCGTCTGCGCCGTGCCGAACGCGCCCTGGCTGGAATACATTCCGCAGCTCGACGACATCGCCGCCCCCATGGCGCGCGACGGAGGGCACGCGCTGGCGCCGGTTGCGCCGGGGCTCGGCATCGCATGGGACACGGAGAAACTGGCAGCATGGACGGTCGAGGGCAGTGCCTTCGAAACGAGGGAGGGTTGAGATGGTCCGGCACGGACAACTGATCGGCGTGGGCGAGGATGCCGTGGCCGAATACAAGCGCCTGCATGTGGAGGCCTGGCCGAAGGTGCTGGAGATGATCTCCGCCTGCAACATCCGCAATTACTCGATCTTCCTGAAGGAGCCGGAGAACCTGCTCTTTGCCTATTTCGAATATGTCGGCACCGATTTCGAGGGCGACATGGCCAGAATGGCCGCCGATCCGGTGACGCAGGACTGGTGGTCGCACTGCATGCCGCTGCAGCGCCCGCTGGAAACGCGGGCGGCCGGCGCATGGTGGGCGGAGATGGAAGAGGTCTTTCACCATGATTGAGCTGCGCCAGACCATCGAACTGCCCGAGGTGCTGACCCCCGTGGTCATCTACGGCGCGGGCTCCATCGTCTCGGACGCGCATCTGCCGACATACGGCCGCCTCGGCATTCCCGTGGCCGGCATCTTCGATCCCGACACCGCCAAGGCTGCCGCTCTGGCGGAGCGGTACGGCACCAGGGCCTTTGCCGACATGGACGCGGCGCTGGCGGTTCCGGGCGTGATCCATGACCTCGCCGTGCCGCCCGCCGCGATCCCGTCGATCCTGCGCGCGCTGCCGGACGGGGCGACGGCGCTGATCCAGAAACCCATGGGCTCGGACCTTGGGGCCGCGACGGAGATCCTGACCATCTGCCGCCAAAAGGGGCTGAACGCGGCGATGAACTTCCAGTTGCGCTATGCGCCCAATGCGCTGGCGCTGAAGGATGCCGTCGCGCAGGGGCTTCTGGGCGATGTGGTGGATTTCGACGCCTGGCTGGCGCTCGATACGCCCTGGCATCTCTGGGCCTTCCTCGCCGACCTGCCCCGGGTCGAGATCCTGCTGCATTCCATCCATTACGTCGACTTCATCCGCGACCTGCTCGGCAACCCCTCGGGGGTCCATGCGCGGACCATGGGGCACCCGTCCTCGACCGTGTCCAACACCCGCACCTCGATGATGCTGGACTACGGGGCGGATGTGCGCTGCAACCTGTCGATCAACCACAACCATGCCTTCGGGCGCAAATTCCAGGCCTGCGAATTCCGCGTCACCGGCACCAGCGGCGCGGCTTATATGAAGATGGGCGTGAACCTCGACTATCCCGAGGGCGAGCCGGACGAGCTCTGGCTCAACACCGGCGACGGCTGGGAGGAGGAGCCCCTGCGCGGCGACTGGTTCCTCGAGGCCTTCGAGGGCCGCTTTGCACAAGTCCAGCGCTTTGCCGCCGGGCTGGACGCCACGCTCGAAGGCAGCGTCGAGGACGCCTGGCACACCATGGCACTGGTCGAGGCCGCCTATGAAAGCGCGGACCTGCCCATGCATCCGATCAAGGAGTCCCCCGATGCTTGAACAGATCAGATATTACGAGGAGTACGAGGTCGGAGAGGGGCGCGAGACCGTGGGCCGCACCATCACCGAGACCGATTTCGTGGTCCATGCCGGGCATTCCGGCGATTTCTTCCCGCACCATCTGGATGCGGAATTCTGCAAGACGCTGCCTTTCGGCCAGCGCATCGCCCATGGCACCATGGTCTTTACCATCGGCGTCGGCCTCACCGCGACCATCATCAACCCGGTCGCCTTTTCCTACGGCTATGACCGGATGCGCTTCGTGAAGCCGGTCTTCATCGGGGATACCATCCGCTCCCGGGTCGAGATCACCGCCAAGGAGGTGATGGACAAGCGCCCCGGCTTCGGCCGCGTCACCGAACGGCTGACGGTGCTGAAACAGACCGGAGAGACCGCGCTGGTGGCCGATCACATCTACATGGTCGAGAGGAAGCCATGAGCCCCTTTCTGCTGCTCAACCCCGCCGACAACGTGCTGGTGGCCCGCGCCTCGGCCCCCGAGGGCACGCCGGTGGCGCTGGAAGGGGGCGAGGTCACGCTCGCCCGCCTGATTCCGCTTGCGCACAAGATCGCCCGGCATGACATTGCCGAAGGCGCGCGCGTGCTGAAATACGGCATGCCCATCGGCATCGCGACCCGGGCGATCGCGGCGGGCGAGCATGTGCACGTGCACAACATCCGCTCGGCCTATACCGCCACCCACGCACTGCAGGACGCCGACGGCACCGGCGCGCTGGTGTCGCAATGAAGGGCTGGCTGCGCGCCGATGGTCGCAAGGGCATCCGCAACACGGTCGTGGTGGCCTACCTCGTGGAATGCGCGCATTTCGTGGCTTCCCGAATTGTCGAAGGCTTTCCCGACGACGATGTGCAGCTCATCGGTTTTCCGGGCTGTTTTCCCAATGAATACGCCGCCCGGATGATGGAGCGGCTCTGCACCCATCCCAACGTGGGCGCGGTGCTGTTCGTCTCGCTGGGCTGCGAAAGCTTCGACAAGGTGCGCGCCTCGGATGCGGTCTCGGCCTCGGGGCGTCCGGTCAGGACGCTGGTGATCCAGAAGGCGGGGGGGACGAAGTCCACCGTCGAGCTGGGCCGCGACTGGCTGCGCGACGCGCTGGGCAGGGTGGCGGGGGTCGAACAGGTCGACATGGACCCGTCAGAACTGATCGTCGGCACGGTCTGCGGCGGCTCTGACGGCACCTCCGGCATTTCCGGCAACCCGGCGGCGGGCAAGGCCTTCGATCTGCTGGTGCAGGCGGGCGCGGCCTGCATATTCGAGGAAACCGGAGAGCTGATCGGCTGTCAGCACATCATGGCAGAGCGCGCCGTGACCCCGGAACTGGGCCGGTTGCTGATCGAAAGCGTGGAAAAGGCGGAGCGCTACTATGCGACGCTGGGCTATGGATCCTTTGCGGCGGGCAATGCGGCAGGGGGCCTTTCGACCATCGAGGAAAAGTCGCTGGGCGCCTATGTGAAATCCGGCGACAGCCCGATTTCCGGCATCCTCAAGCCGGGCGACGTGCCGCCGCGCGGCGGGCTCTATCTCATGGACGTGGTGCCGGACGGCGAAGTGCGCTTCGGTTTTCCCAACATTTCGGACAATGCCGAAATAGTCGAGATGATCGCTTCGGGCGCGCATCTGACCCTCTTCGTGACCGGGCGCGGCTCGGTCGTCGGCTCGGCGATCTCTCCGGTGATCAAGATCTGCGCCAACCCCGACACCTACCGTGCGCTTGCCGACGACATGGACGTGAACGCGGGCGACATCATCGAGGGGCACCGCTCCATCGACGAGGTGGGAACCGAGATCCGCGATCTGGTGCTCGCCGTCGCATCGGGCCGCCAGACCAGATCCGAAGAACTGGGGCATCGCGAATTCATCCTGACCTACAAGACATTCGAGCCCATCGGCCCGGCCTGCCTGCCGGCATGAGACAACACTCCGAGGAAGACCATATGGACCTGACACAACGACTGAAGGGCAAGCGCGCCGTGGTGACGGCGGCGGGCCAGGGGATCGGCCGCGCCTCTGCCGAACGGCTCGCCGCCGAAGGGGCGGAGGTCATCGCGACCGACATCAATGATGCCGCGCTGGCAGAGCTCGGCGCGATCCCCGGCATCACCGCGCAAAAGCTTGACGTGCTGGACGCAGGCGCCATTTCGGGGTTTGCCGAAACGACCGGCGCCATCCACATCCTCTTCAACTGCGCGGGGGTGGTCCACAACGGCACGATCCTCGATGCGACCGAGGATGACTGGACCTTTGCCTTCGATCTCAACGCGCGGGCGCAGTTCCGCATGATCCGCGCCTTCCTGCCCGGCATGATCGCGCAGGGGGGCGGGTCGATCATCAACATGTCCTCGGTCGCGGGCACGGTCACCGGCCCGGTGAACCGGCTGATCTATTCCGCGTCCAAGGCCGCCGTCGCGGGCCTGACCCGCGCGGTCGCGGCGGATTACGTGACGCATGGCATCCGTTGCAACGCCATCTGCCCCGGCACGGTCGACAGCCCCTCGCTGCACCAGCGGCTGCGCGACACCGGCGACTATGACGCAGCCCTTTCGGCATTTGTCGGGCGGCAGCCCATGGGGCGCATCGGCAGACCCGAAGAGATCGCAGGCCTCGTGGCCTACCTTGCATCGGACGACGCAGGGTTTACCACGGGGCAGGAACATATCATTGACGGTGGCTGGACCACCTGAGGAGGGACCCCATGAAATTTGCACGATACGGAGAGCGCGGCGCCGAAAAGCCCGCAATGGTGGATGCGGACGGCAAGCTGCGCGATCTGTCGGGCCATGTGGCCGACCTTGCGGGCGATGTGCTGGCCGATCTCGACCGGTTCAAGGGCATCGACCCGACCTCGCTGCCGCTGGTCGAGGGCAATCCGCGCTACGGCGCCTGCGTCGGTGCCACCGGCAAGTTCATCTGCATCGGCCTCAACTACGCCGACCACGCGGCGGAAAGCGGCATGGCGGTCCCGCCCGAGCCGGTGATCTTCGCCAAGTACACCTCGGCCATCTGCGGGCCGAACGATCCCATCATCATCCCCCGCAAATCGGTCAAGACCGACTGGGAAGTGGAGCTTGGCTTCGTCATCGGCAAAATGGCGAAATACGTCAGCGAAGACGACGCGATGAACCACGTCGCGGGCTTCTGCCTGATCAACGACGTGTCCGAGCGCGAATACCAGGCCGAGCGTCAGGGCCAATGGTCCAAGGGAAAATCCTCGGACAACTTCGGACCCACCGGCCCCTGGCTGGTGACACCGGACGAGGTCGGCGATTTCGACAATCTGCACATGTGGCTGGACGTGAACGGCAAGCGGATGCAGGACGGTTCGACCGCCACCATGGTCTACCGGGTGCCCTTCCTGATCTCCTACCTGTCGCAGTTCTTTACCCTGCATCCGGGCGACATCATCTCGACCGGCACACCTCCGGGCGTGGGGCTGGGGATGAAGCCGCCGACCTATCTCAAGGCCGGGGACAAGGTCGAACTGGGCATCGAGGGCCTCGGCACCCAGACCCAGACCTGCGTCGACGACGACTGATGCAACGCACGGTGGGGGCGCTGCCCCCGCCACGGCACGCCGTGGCTCCCCCGGGATATTTGCCTGCCAGAAGAAGCAACATGGTTCGCGCTGGTTTCTTCTGGCTGAAAATATCCCGGGTGAATTGAGCCCGCAGGGGTCAAGAGGGCAGAGCCCTTTTTGTTATCAAGGTTTGCCTATCGTGCTCACCAGCCCTCTTGCAGGAGGGAGTTGGCGTTGCCCAAGGACGGTGCGGCGTTCGTTGATTTCGGGCGTGTTCCGTCGATCCTCAGGGGAAGGCGCGTGGTGTTCAGTTCTACGGCGTCGCGAGATATGGTTTGAACCATGTCGAGCGTTTCGAGCACGCCGCTTTTGACCAGCGCCTGCCAGTCCAGAACCGGAGCCGCCCAGATATCTGCGGCGACGAACCCGGTCATCCAGTGGTCTGTTGTCTCGGTTTTGAGGCGGTCCGCCAGGCCTGCTTTTATCGTGTCGCGGTTGGCGAAGGCATCGCTCGCGGCCAGCGAAGGATCCAGGCCTGTCAGGCTCGCCAGAAGATCCAGTTTTCCCATGGCGATCGCGATATGGCCGTCCCTGGTTTCATAGATGCCATAGGGAGCGGCGAGATAGGCGTGGGCGGGATTGTTGCGTGATCTGCTCGGGGTTCTTCCGCCATCGTTGAACCAGGTGGTGAGCAGCTCGAACTGAAGATCTGCGAGCACTTCGATCAGGGAGGTCTCGACCAAGCCGCCAAGGCCCGATCGTTCGCGGCGGAAGAGCAGGGCAAGCACGCCGTGGGCAAGTGCGGCACCTGCAAGCACGTCGGCCACGGGGAGCCCCATGGCGACCGGACCGTCTTCGGCACCGCCGGAGAGCCACATCACCCCGGACCGGGCCTGGGCCAGAAGATCCTGGCCGGGCAAATCCACCCATGGTCCCTCGGAGCCGTAGCCCGTGACCGTTCCGTAGATGACCGAGGGGTTGATCTCTTTCACGGCCTCGTAGCCGAAGCCGAGGCGGTCCATCACGCCGGGGCGGAAGTTCTGCAGCACCACATCCGCATCGGCCACCAGCCTGCGCAGCGCGGCCTTGTCGCCCTCGTCCTTCATGTTGACCGCGACGGACCGCTTGTTGCGGTTGATCGCGTGAAAGATCGTGCTTTCGCCGCCGATTTTCGTGTCCGTCAGGTAGAGGTAGCGCGACAGGTCGCCTTGCCCGGCGCGCTCCACCTTGACCACGTCGGCGCCGAGGTCGGCGAGTTTCAGCGCGCAGTAGGGACCGGCGAGGAATTGCGAAAAGTCGAGCACCTTGAGCCCGGCGAGCGGCAGCGGCGTGGTCATGCGGGAAAACTTTCGTTGAAGCGGTCGTCGAGGGCGGCAAGCACCGTACCCGGATCGCTGCGCCCCTCGAGGGCGTCGAGGAGGATGTGCGAGGCCTCTTCCTGGAAGGCCATGTAGCCGGCGTGGCGCGGGCGCAGCCAGGCCGCCTCGTGGGTCATGCGGGTGTCGAGATAGGCGCCCCCCACCGCGGCGTTGACCGTCGCGTCCGACCAGGCCACGGCATTGCCGGGCTGGCCGTTGTTGCGGGCATAGAGGCCGCGCTGCAGGTCGGCCGAGGCCAGCCGAAGCGCATACTCCACGCAGAGCTCCGGGTGGGCGGTGCGCGCCGAGACCGCGATCCCCGTGCCGCCGAGCGCGGAGCCGAGCGGCCCCGCCTTACCCAGCGCGGGGATGTCGTGATAGGCGATGCGGTGTGCCCGGTATCCGTCCGAGCCGTAGGGCGCATAGAGATAGGTCAGCGGGCAGAGGTCGAAGCGATCGCCCTCGGCCAGCGCGTCGAGCGCGGCGATCGGGTCCATGCCGTGACAGGCCGGATCGACCGCGTCGAACAGGGCCTGCATCGCCTCGATGACACCGCGCCCCGCGACCGGGTCGAGCAGCGGCCCCGGCACCACCGAACAGGGCGCGCCGGTATTGGCGGCGAGGGTGAAGAAGCTCATCAGCACATGCGGCGGACGCAGTGGCCAGACCACGCGCCCCTCGCGGGCCAGTTCCACCACCTCCGCGAACCGGGCGAGGGGGGCGGACACCCGGTCGGGCCGCAGCGCCTGCACCTGCGCCGCCGCGTCGATGGGCAGCGCCCATTGGTGGCCGGCGTAGAAATAGCTCTGGTAGCTCTTGCCCACGGTCTCGGCCTCGATCCGGGCGAGCGCCATGCGCGGCGCATGGTCGTCGAAGGGCAGCAGGCAGGATTGCTCGACCACCGCGCCCACGTGGGGATGGTCGATGACCATGAGATCGTATTGCGCGGCCAGCTCCTCGACCGGCGTGCTCTCGAAGCCCTGAAGCGACCGCTTGTCCCAGACGATGGTGACATTCGGATGCAGCCGGGCAAAGTCGGTCGCGGCGGCGACCACCGGATCGTATCCGCGCGGATCCGACCAGGTCATGCCTTTCAGAACGATGGCGTCAGTCACTCTGTTCCTCCCCTTTGCGGGCAGGATAGCGGTCATGGTTCACAAGTAAAAGATAATTTTATATCTAAATTCACCACGGGCGCGCCGTTGCCAACCCCGGCGCGGCGCTTCATAAGAGGAACGGCCCGCCTCGCGCGTGGCGGACGGGTGGCAGGATTGGCAAGGCCGTGAGCGACGACGAAGACGACAAATACCGCGCCCCGGCGCTGTCCAAGGGGCTGGACATCCTCGAACTTCTCGCCTCCGAGGCCGAGGGGCTGACGCAGATCGAGATCGCCAAGACGCTGGGCCGCACCACCTCCGAGATCTTCCGGATGCTGATGGTCCTGCGCAAGCGCGGCTATGTGGAACTGTCCGAGGACAGCGATCGCTACCACCTGACAACCAAGATGTTCGAGGTCGCCCACCGCCATCCGCCGATCAAGCGCCTGACCTCGGTCGCGGGCGAGGCGATGCAGAAACTTGCCGACCGGATCAACCAGTCGATGCACCTCGCGATCCTGCATTCGGGCCGCGTGCTGGTGATCGCGCAGGTGGATTGCCCGGACAACAACATCACCTCGGTGCGGCTCGGGGCGCATATCTCGCTCTACGACACGGCCTCCGGTCGGGTGCTCGCGGCGTGGATGGCGGAGGAGGCGCTGGCCCGCCTGCTCTCCGAAGCGGGGGAGGAGCCCGCCGACAAGCGGGCCGCCTTCCTTGCCGATCTGCCCTCGGTGCATGCCAAGGGCTATTGCGAAAGCCCGTCGCTGACCATCGAGGGGGTGCGCAACATCTCGGCCCCGGTGTTCGACTTTTCCGGCCGCCCGGTTGCCGCCGTGACGATTCCCTTCATCCGGCGGCTGTCCGGCACCTCCATCGTCACCGCCGAAGAGGCCCGCGCAGCGCTCTGCGACATGGCGGCGGAACTGTCGCGCCGGATGGGCGCGGGCGCGCGCGACTAGGGCAGGGGGCTCAGCCCCCCACCGCCACCGCCTTCGCCGGCCGCGACCAGAGATCCTCGGCCGGGTCCGCCTCCACCGCGGTGCCGGCGGCGACCAGCGCCGCGATCCGGTCTTCGCCGTAGCCGAGGCTGCGCAGGATCGCGGCCGTGTCCTCGCCCAGCAGCGGCGGCGCATCCCCGAGCCCGCTGTCGCGGCGTTGCGAAGGGACCGGGAAATCCGGCGATTCAAAGCCGAGATCGCTGAATCCGAAGCTCGAGAGCTTGCCGGGATGGCGGGCCTGCGGCGCGTCGAGCACGCGATCCGTCGACAGCACCTCGGTATGGCCGACCCCCCTGGCCGACAGCGCGGCGGCGATGTCGTCGAAGCTCTGCGCGGCGACCGCATCGGCCACCAGCGCCTCGACCCGGGGGCGGTCGCGGCGACGGGCGCGCAGCGTGGCCAGCGCCGGATCGGCGGCGATCCCGGCGGCGGCGCAGAACCGCCGCCAATGGTCGTCGGTCAGCATGACGAGGTAGACCCAGCGGTGATCGCGGGTTTCGTAGGCGCCGTAGCCGGGGATGCTGAATTCGGCCGAGGGTTCGGTTTCCGCCCGCCCCAGGATCTGGGACTTGAGCTGCACGCCCAACAGGTCGCGCGCGGCAATGTGCAGGCCGGTCTCGTAGAGGCCCAGCTCGATGTTGCGCGCCTCGGGGTCGTCGGACATCAGCGCCGACAGCACCGCGATGGCCGCGTAACAGCCCGCGAACTGGTCATGGTAGGACGGCCCGAGCCGCGCCGGGCGCCCCTCAACGCGGTTCGAGAACATCACCCCCGTCGCCGCCTCGGCAATCGGGTTCGAGGCAACCTCCTCCGACGCCGGACCGTCGCCGTAGCCCTTGATGTGACAGAACACGACCCCGGGGTTCAGCGCACGGCAGGTCTCGAAGGTGGCGCCGAGCTTGCGCGCCGCGGAAGGGGAGAGATTGTGCATCACGATATCCGCCCGCGCGATCAGCTTGCGGAAGACTTCCTGCCCCTCGGGCGCCTGCAGGTCGAGGCAGAGGCTGCGCTTGCCGCGATTGAAGGCCAGGTAGCTGCCGCTCGGACCGCCGCGCACCAGCTTGCGGGTGGTTTCCCCGGCGGGCGGTTCGATCTTGACGACCTCGGCGCCCAGTTGCTGAAGGATATGCGTGGCGAAGGGGGCGGCGATCATGCTGCCCAGTTCGACCACCGTCTTGCCCGCCAGTACCCCGTTTCCCATCCGATCCTCCCGTGTTGCGACGCGCCGACCGCGCCGGATTCGGGGTACAGATGTGTCAGAACCTCTGTCCGTGGGCAACAATAAAATGCATTATCCTGATGCGCTGCACCGGCAGGATCGGCCAGAACTCCCAGATTTCCCGATGAAAACCTGACATATTTTGCGATACGTGCCCCTCCTGATCGGCGCGGATCAAAATTTGATGCATTTTATATTGACGGAAAGGGGCGCCCGGTCCTATCGTTCCGGCAAGTCGTCAAACAAGCATGGGAGGAGTGCTGATGTTTACGGAACTGAGGGGGGCGGTCGCCGCGATGGTGCTCGCCGGAGTCGCGGCAGGGGGCAGCCCCGCGGCTGCGGCCGATATCGGGATCGACGCGGAGAACAAGGTGGTGACCATCGGGGCCTTCACGCCCGTGACGGGGCCGGTGCCGTTCTACGCCATCCTGACCCATGCCGCCGAGGCCTATTACCGCAATCTGAACGAGACCGGCGGCATCGACGGCTGGACGGTCAACTACGTCACCAAGGATGACGGCTACGATCCCGCCCGTTCGGTCGCCGTGACGCGCCAGCTCGTGGAGGATGACGGCATCTTTGCGCTGTCGGCCCCCATCGGCACCGCGACCAACGTCGCCGTGCTGCCCTATGCCCGCGAAGTCCGGCTTCCGGTCGTCGGCCCGATCGGCGGCGCCAGCGCGTTCTTCGTCGAGCCGAACGTCTTTCCGCTGCTGCCCGACTACGGCTGGTCCGCGGCCTCGAACCTCGACTACGCGGTCAACACCCTGGGGCTGAAGAAGGTCGCCCTGCTGTGGGAGAACGACGAACTCGGCAAATCCGCCAAGCGCGGCTTTGACACCTACATGGAGGAACTGGGCCTCGCCGAGGCGGAATCCGTGCCCTTCGACGTCAAGACCACCAGCTTCAGCCCGCACATCCGCCGCGTCGCCAATTCCGGGGCCGAGGCGGTGATCCTGTTCGGCTCCAACGCCAACCTGGCCGCCGCGCTCAAGGCCGCGGACCTTCAGGGGCTGGACGTCGCCTGGTTCGCGCCGTTCTTCACCGCCGATCCGTCGACGCTGAAACTGGCGGGCGATCTGCTCGACGGGGTGTATTTCTCGTCCTGGCTGCTGCCGGTGTCGAGCGACGAGCCCGAGATCGCGGCCTATCGCGACTCCATCGCCAGGTATTACCCGGACGATCCCGTCGGGGTCTTCGGCCTCAACGGCTGGAGCAATGCGGCGATCTTTCACAAGGGGTTCGAGGCGCTGCTGAAATCCGGCAACGAGCTGACCCGGGAGAACCTCGTCGCGGCGCTCGAAACGCTGGAGGGCGCGGCCGTGGGCGGAGCGCGGGGCGTGACCTTCGAACTGGGCGACCATCGCGGCACCCGGCAGGAGGGGATCATCCAGGCCAAGGGCGACAGCTTTGAACTGGTGCAGGAATTCCGCGCCTATCCGCCGGTGGTGTTCGAGGCGCCGAAGTCCCAGTAGCCGATTGCCGGCGCCGTGCCTTCCGGGCGCGGCGCCGGAATCCTTTGCAATACCAAGATCATGGAGACAGGGATGACCCTGATACCCGTAAGCGCGCCGGCGCGCATGGACGGAAAGATCGCGCTGGTGACAGGTGCCGCGGGCGGCATCGGTCGGGCGACGACGCTGGCCCTGGCCGAGGCGGGCGCCACGGTGATCGCCACAGACATCGCCGAAAGCGCCGCCTTCGATCATGCCGGCGTGCACTACCGTCCCTACGACGTCACCTCGCGCGAGGAAACCGATGCGCTGGTGGCGCGGATCCTGGCCGAACACGACCGCATCGATGCGCTGGTGCTCTGCGCGGGCACGATTTCGCACAAACCGCTGGGGGAAAGCACCGACGACGAATGGCGCGCCATCCTCGACGTGAACCTGATGGGCGTCGTCAACCCGGTGCGCGCGGTGTTTCCGGTGATGGAGGCGCAGGGCATGGGCAAGATGGTGGCGCTCGGTTCCATCGCAGCCAAGATCGGCGGCGTCGCGTCCGGGCCCGCCTACGTGGCGGCGAAATCCGCCGTGCACGGGCTGATGAAATGGGTCGCGAAGGCCGGCGCTCCCAAGGGCGTCTATGCCAGCATCATCGCGCCGGGCCCGGTCGAAACCCCGATGTGGGAAACCGTGACCCAGCGCGCCGCCCCCTCGGCCCACGGCAGCGTACCGCTCGGCCGCTACGGGCAGCCCGAAGACATCGCGCAGGCGATCCTGTTCCTGTGTTCACCCGCGTCAAACTGGATCACCGGCACCGTTCTCGACGTGAACGGCGGCATGTTGATGGATTGAGGACACGATCATGACAGATACAATCGGATTCATCGGCCTCGGCGTCATGGGCGGCCCCATGTGCCGCAACATGGCCACCAAGCATGACGGCCGGGTGCTGGCCTTCGACCTGTCGGACGAGGCGCTGCACGCGGTCGAGGAGGCCGGGGCAACCCGCGTCGCGACGGTCGAGGAACTGGCCGAACAGGCCGACACCATCTTCCTGTCGCTGCCCGGCGGTCCGCAGGTCGAAGCGGTGAGCGCCGCCATCGCCGCCGCTGCTTCCGCCGCCGGGGGGCGCTGTTCGCTGCTGGTGGATCTGTCCACCACACCGGTCGAGGTCGCGCGCAGCGTTGCCGCAGCGCTGGCGCCGCAAGGCATCGCCTTTGCCGACGCGCCGGTCGCCCGAACCCGCGAGGCGGCGCAGAAGGGGGCGCTCGCCATCATGGTCGGCGCCTCCGGGGCGGTCTTTGCCCGCGTCAAACCGATGCTCGACATGATCGCCACGGACATCACCCACGGCGGAGACGTCGGCGCGGGGCAGGTGCTGAAGCTGGCCAACAACATGCTTGTCTTCGCCAACACCGTCGCGCTGGCCGAAATGATGGTGCTGGGCGAAAAGGCCGGAGTCGCGCCCGAAACGCTGCTCGACGCGGTGTCCAAGGGTTCGGGCGACAGCTTCGTGCTGCGCAACCACGGGCGCAAGGCGATGCTGCCGCGCGATTTCCCGGACAGGGCGTTCTCGCCGGAGTACGTTCTCAAGGACATCTCCTATGTCTTTGAACTGGCGCAACAAACCGGAGTCGCCCTGCCGGCCGCCGATGCCGCCCGCAGCTACTACGAGGCCGCCACCCGCACCGATCTTTCGGGCCGCTACTTCCCCGGCGTGATCGAGCTGGTCGAACGCGGGGCAATGGCGCCGAAGGCGCGCAAGGGAGAGGCGGCATGAGCCTGCTCCAGGATCTTTTCCCGCTGGTCTGGTCGGGGATGATCACCGGCTGCCTCTACGCGCTCGGCGCGCTGGGGCTGGTGATGATCTTCAAATCCTCGCGGGTGGTGAACTTCAGCCACGGCAACGTGGCGGGCTTCGCCGCCTTCCTGATCTACGGCTTTTCCAGCGGCATGCTGCTGGAACTGAGCTGGGGCGCGGCGGTGCTGCTGGCGGTTCTGGCGGTGATCGCCATCGCCTTTGCCACCTATGCGGTGATCTCTCCGCTGGTGTTCGAAAGCGACCTGACCGCGACCATCGCGACGCTCGGCATCGGGTTGATCGCGCAGGGCGCGACGCTGCTGATCTTCGGGGCCGATATCGTAAGCCTCGACCTGCCGATCCCGCGCTTCGGGATGTCGGTGCTCGGTCTGCGCATTACCGGATACGACCTCACGGTACTGGCGGTCGCGGTCGTCACCATCGGCACGCTGTTCTTCGTGATCGACCATACCAAGCTCGGAACAGCATTTCGCGCCATCTCTGAAAACCCATTTGCGGCAGAGGTTTGCGGGTTGAACCTCAAGTCGATCCATCTGTTTTCATGGATCGTCGCGGCGGTGCTGGGCGTGGTCGGCGCGCTGCTGATCGTGCCGACGACGTTTCTCAGCGTCACCACCGTCGCGGCCTTCATGCTTCAGGCCTTTGCCGCGGCGGTGATCGGCGGTTTCGCGAGCCTTCCGGGCAGCCTGATCGGAGGCATCCTCATCGGGGTGCTGATGAACCTCTTCACCTTCTACGTCTCGCCGGAATTCTCCAGCACCTTCCTGCTGGCGGTGATCCTGCTGGCGCTGAACATCTTTCCGAACGGCATCCTCGAACGGGTGGGAGGCTCGCGTGTCTGATCAGTCTCTCGATACCCCGCGTCCGCTGGCGCTGCCCCCGCAGGCCGTCACCCTTGCCCTGATCGCCGTGCTGGTCGTGCTGCCGCTGATGGTCGGAGGGTCGTGGATCTTTGCGCTCGGCGTCTGTTTCGCCAATGCCATCGGTGTGCTGTCGGTCAGCGTGCTGGTGCGCTACGGCGGCGAAGTGTCGATCGGGCACAGCTTTTTTGCCGCGGTCGGCGCCTATTCGGTTGCCGTGCTCGACACCCGCTACGGGCTGTCGCTGCTGGTCAGCCTGCCGCTGGCGCTGGCGCTCGGCGTGATCTGCGGCATCGCCTTTGCCTGGCCGTCGCGCAGGCTGTCGGGGATCTACCTCGCGGTGTCGACCATGGCGCTGGCCCTCGCCGTGCCCGAGATCATCAACAACATGGATGCGCTGACCGGCGGCTACGAGGGGCTCTATGTCTCGACCCCGGTGATCCCCGGCCTGCCGATGGGCCTGCAGCGCTACTATGCGGCGCTGCTGGTGCTGGGCGCGGTGGTGTACGCACTCTCCCGCCTGCGCCGGTCGCGGCAGGGGCTGGTGCTGCTGCTGGCCAAGGCGCACCCGGCGGCGGCGGATGCCTTCGGCACGCGCCGGGTCTGGGCGCGCATCGCGGTCATGGGGATCAGCGGCGGTATCGCGGCGCTCTGCGGGGCGATGCTGGGCTTTGCGGGATCGACCGTCTCGCCCTCGGGTTTCACCCTGTGGGCGGCGATCTTCCTGCTCGTCGGCTCGGTGGTCAGCTTCTACGGCCTGACCCTGCCGCGCGCGCTGGTCGGCGGGGCGTTCCTGACGCTGGTGCCGCAGCTTCTGTCGGCCTCGGGCGCGTGGATCCCGGTGCTTTACGGCCTTGCGCTGCTCGGTGTGATCCTGATCGGCCATTACCTGCCGCGCCTGCGGGCGCTGGTGTCGAAAGGCGGTGCATGATGGACATGGCGACAAACGCGCTGCGCGGGCAGGGGATCACCCTGTCCTTCGGCGGCATCGACGTTCTGAAAGGGCTCGACGTGGAATTCCGCGCGGGCGAGATCACCGGCCTCATCGGCCCGAACGGGGCGGGAAAGACCAGCCTGTTCAACTGCCTGACCGGCGCCTACCGGCCGCAGAAAGGCAGCATCACCTATGCCGGAGGCAGCCTCGACGGCCTGCCGCCCGCGGCGCGGGCGAGCAGGGGCATCGTGCGCAGTTTCCAGCACGTCGCGCTGTCGCCGGATCTTAGCGTGCTGGAGAACGTGATGATCGGCGTGGCGCGCAACCACCACGCGGGCTGGCTGCACAGTTTTCTGCCGACCGGGCGCGGCCGCGCCGAGATGGCCGAGATGCGCGCCGCCGCGATGGGTGCGCTGAGCGAACTGGGCCTTGCCAAGGCCGCGGACAAGCTGCCCTCCGAACTGCCGCCGGGGATGCTGCGGCTGGTCGAGATCGCCCGCGCCATCGTCGGGCGGCCTGCGGTGCTGCTGCTGGACGAACCGGCTGCGGGGCTGAACAATTCCGAAACGCGCGACCTCATGCACAGCCTGCGCAAGCTGGCCTCGCCCGAGCTGGTGATGGTGGTGGTCGAGCATGACATGGACCTGGTCATGTCGATCTGCGACCGCATCTACGTGCTGAATTTCGGGGCTTTCGTGGCCTGCGGCACCCCCGCCGAGGTGCGCGCCGACGAAGACGTGGTCCGCATCTACCTGGGGAGCGACGATGACTGATCTTCTGACCGTATCCGGCCTGTCGGTGTTCTACGGCGCCCGCGCGCAGGCCGTCGAAGAGGTGTCCTTTGCGGTGCCGCGGGGCTCCGTCGTGGCGCTGCTGGGGGCGAACGGGGCGGGCAAGACCTCGATCATGAAGGCCGTGGCGGGGCTGATCCCGGCGCAGGGGGCGGTGGTCTTCGACGGCGCGGACCTCGGCGCGCTGCCCACCCGCGAGCGGGTCCGGCGCGGCATCGTCTATGTCCCCGAGGGGCGCGAGATCGTCGGCCAGATGTCGGTGCGGGAGAACCTGACGCTGGGCGGCTACCACCTCGGCGGGCGCGAACGCAGGGCGCGGGCCGGAATGGTGCTGGACCTCTTTCCCGAGATCGCCTCCAAGGCCGACCGTGACGCCTGGCGGCTGTCGGGCGGCGAGCAGCAGATGCTTGCCATCGGGCGGGGGCTGATGGCGGGGCCGCGGTTGCTGCTGCTGGACGAGCCGTCGCTCGGCCTCGCGCCGATGCTGGTGCGGCGGGTCTTCGACCGGCTGGGCGCGATCCGGGCCGAAACCGACCTGGCCATCGTGCTGGTCGAGCAGAACCTCGCCATGACCATGCGCATCTGCGACGAGCTGCATTTCCTGCGCGGCGGGCGGCTGGTGGGGCATCGCACCGCCGCCGATCTGCGCGACACTACCGCCCGGCAGGAGGCCATCGACGCCTACCTCGGCGCGGCCACGGCGGCATGAGGTCCGACATGGAAAAGACATGGAAAATCCTTGGCATACGTCATGCGGTGAATGCATCGCGCAAACGTGGCCAGAACTTCATCCGCGAAGCCGACCCCGAGGCGCCGCTGGTGCTCGACTTCTATTCCTGGGTGCTGATCTCGGACGATCGGGCCATCGTGGTCGACACCGGCATGGACCCGGCCAAGGCCGCCCGGCACGGCCATACCCACCTGCTGAGCCCGGTGGACGGGCTGGCGCAACTGGGCGTGGACGCGGCCTTGGTCGACACGCTGATCCTGACCCATGCGCATTACGACCACCTCGGGTATCTCGATGCCTTTCCGCGCGCGCGCTTTTACATGCAGGCCGAGGAAATGGCCTATGTCACCGGCCCCTGGATGGAAAAGCCGTGGTTCCGCCGCGCCTACGAGCCCGACGAGATCGCCCGGCTCGTGACCCTGCTGCACGCCGACCGGCTGACCCTGCACGGCCGCGAAGCGCAGATTGCCGACGGCGTCAGCGTGCATTGGGTCGGGGGCCATTGCGCGGGGCAGGAGATCGTGCGCGTGCGCACGGCGCGCGGCTGGGTGGTCCTGGCCTCGGACGCGTTGCATTATTACGAGGAATACGAACGCGGCGTGCCCTTTGCCGTCGTGTTCAACGCCTCGGACATGATCGCCGGGCATGACCTGATCCGTGCCCTGGCCGACAGCGACGACCACGTCCTGCCCGCCCACGATCCGCGCCTCGCCGCGCTCTATCCCGCCGAGGCGGAAAACATTCTCCGGCTCGACGTCGCCCCCGACCATACGGGTGCCCGCAAGATATTGCATTCTTCTGCCGCGCAGGTGGTATAAGGCGATGCAAAGTTTGACGGAAGGCCACGGCGTTGAAGCACCAGACCAAGGAAGAACGGGTCGCGGATTACCTGCGGGAAGGCATCATTTCAGGGAAATTCCCGCGCGGGTCCAAGCTGAAACAGGCCGAACTGGCCGAGATGATCGGCACCAGCATCACGCCCGTGCGCGAAGCGATCAAGCTGCTGGAGGCCGAGGGTTTCATCCTCGGGACCTCGCATCGCGGTGCGGTGGTGGCACCCTTCGACATCGACGCGACCGAGGAAATCGTGGATCTGCGCGTCACGCTGGAGTGCAAGCTGGCGCTGCGGGCGATGGGCAAGCTGACCTCGGAGCAGGTGCAGGAGCTGCGCGGGCTGCAGGATCAGCTCGAAACGGCGGCAAGCGCGGGGGACCGCGATTCCGTGCGCACCATCAACTACCGCTTTCACGAGGTGCTCTATCTCGCCGCCGAACTGCCGCAGACGCTGCGCTTTGTCCGGGCGCTCTGGGCGCGGTATCCCTTCGACCTCATCAACAAGCTCGACAGCCGGATCGGGCGCGCCTCGGACGAGCATCACGAGATGCTGAGCGCGATCCTGTCGCGCGACGAGGGCGCGATGCTGAGTGCCCTGCGCACCCACATCCGCGCCGGATGGGACGAATTCAAGGCCAATTACACCGGGTAGGCCCGCCTTGCGCGCAGCCCGGTTCCGGGGTTTCGCAGCAAGGAGACGGATATGCCCGCTGATAGCATCCTGCTTGTCATGGACATGCTCAACGACCTCGTTCATCCCGACGGGATGGGCGCCAAGACCTATGTGCCGCTCTGCGAGGAGAGGGGGGTCCACGCCAACACCGCGCTGGCGATCCGCCGCGCGCGGCAGGCCGGGGTGATGGTGGGCTACGTGCGGGTCGGGTTCTCGCCGGACTATGCCGAATGCCCGCCGGGATCTCCGGTGTTTTCCAAGGCGAAGGACAACGGCGTCTTTACCCTGGGAAGCTGGGGCACCGAGGTGCATGCCGATTTTGCCCCGGAACCGGGCGATCCCGACATCGTCAAGCACCGCGTCAGCCCGTTCTACGGCACGAAGCTCGAACCGCTTCTGCGCGCGCAGGGGATCGGACGTCTGATCCTGTGCGGGGTGTCGACGAACGGGGTGGTTTCGGCGGCGGTGCGCGAAGGGCACGACCGCGATTATTCCTGCGTGGTTCTGGAAGACTGCTGCGCCGGGGCGACGCGCGAGGAGCACGATTTTGCCCTGGCCGGGCTGCGGCGCTACGCGCAGATCGCCACGGCGGCCGACGTCACGCTCTGATTTCACGATAATGCATTAAATTGCCCGGCGCGCCCCATGGGGTGCGCCGGGTTGACGCGTTTTTCCGGGATTTTCCGGCAAAATCAGCAAGAAAATGCATTATCCTGCGCATCCTTGGTTGACGAAAGAAAATAAAATGCATTAAGTGAGTCTCAAGGGCGCGGGGAGGACCGCGCAGTTTCATACCGGAAGAGGAGAGACCCGAGTGAACACGGTCGATACGAAGGAACGCGCAAGGGAAGCCGTCGGCGGCGCACCCGCCGAGGGCAAGATCACCGACGAGGCGATCGCCGCCGCGCAGAAGATGATCGGGTTGCAACTGCGCCCGGAGGGTCCGTACCTGCAGGATGCGACCACCGACACGCTGCGCAACTGGTGCAACGGCATCGGCGATCTCAACCCGCTCTACCGCGAGCAGGGATACGGCGCCGCATCGCGCCACGGCGCGCAGGTCGCGCATCCGATGTTCCCGATGGCCTACGGCTGGATCGGCCGCACCCGCTGGGGTCTGCCCGGCGTGCACGGCTTCTACGCCGGCAACGACTGGGAGCTGTTCCGCCACATCCGTCCCGGCGACCGCGTCAACGCCATCGAGCGGGTGATCGGTGCCGACGTGAAGGAGAGCAAGTTCTCCGGCCGCCTGGTGCTGCAATATGTCGAGGCGACCTACACCAACCAGCGCGGCGAGCTGATCGCGCGGGCGCTCGGCACCTGCACCCGTCACGAACGCAAGGCGGCGCGGGACGCGGGCAAGTACAGCGACATCAAGACCTACGAATACACGCAGGACGAATACGACGCCCTGGACGACTGCATCATGCGCGAGCCCGAGAACATCCGCGGCAGCAAGGTGCGCTACTGGGAGGACGTGAACGAGGGTGACAACCTCGAACCCATCGTGCGCGGCCCGCTCTCGCTGATGGACACCATGGGCTTTCTCGTCGGCTCCGGGCGCGGCCATACGCACGGTGTCGTGTTCCAGAACGCGATGAAGCATCCCGGCCATTTCTTCCGCAATCCCGAAGCGGGCGGGGGGATCGAGTACACCGGCATCGGCCACCACCGCGAAAGCACCGCCAAGGAAGTCGGCGTGCCCGGCGTCTACGATTACGGCCCGCAGCGGTCGTCCTGGATGGCCTCGCTCGTCACCAACTGGATGGGGGATGCGGGCTTTCTCAAGCGCATCCGCACCGAGATGCGCCGCTTCAACACCATGGGCGACAGCACCTGGTGCAAGGGCAAGGTGTCGCGCAAGTACGTCAAGGACGGGCATGCGCTGGTCGACCTCGAGATCTGGGGCGAGAACCAGCGCGGCGAGATCACCACGCCGGGCCTTGCCACCGTGGTGCTGCCGAGCCGCGATCCGAACATCCGCGTGTTCTTCGACGCGGGCGCGCTCGAACTCGACCTGCCGGTCGTGCGCTGAGCAGGGACCGGCCACCAGTAACTGGATGACGACGAAGGAAGGCGTCTGGCGATGCAACAGGACAAACCACTCGCGGGCCTGCGGGTCGTGGAGCACGCCTCGGGCGTGGCCGCGGCCTGGGCCGGACGCCTCTTCGCGGCCATGGGGGCCGAGGTCATCATGGCCGAACCCCCCGCGCTTTGCCCCCTCCGGGGCGAGGCACCGCTGTTCGACGACGGTGGCAGCGCGCTGTTCGCCTATGTGGCGGCGGACAAGCGCAGCGTGATCTGTGACACCGGGACACCGGAGGGACGGGGCGCGCTGTCGGCGCTGCTCGACACCGCCGACATCTTCATCGACGACACGCCGCTGGCAGCGCGCGCCGCACGGGGGCTGGACGAAACCGCCATCGCCGCGCGGCATCCCGGCCTCGTGCATCTTTCGGTGCTGCCCTTCGGCGCAACCGGCCCCAAGGCGGGCTGGACCGGGCAGGAAATCAACCTCATCCATTCCGGCGGAGAGGGCTATCTGCTGCCCAACGGCCTCTCCGCCGACATGTTTCCCGACCGCCCGCCGCTCAGGATCGCGGGGCATTTCGCGGAGATGCAGGGCGGCGCCACGGCGGCGCTGGCGGCACTGGCGGCGCTCTGGTCCGGCGAGGGGCAGTATGTCGATGCTTCGGTGCAGGACGCCAACGTCGCGGTCGGCTGTTTCGCGCTGCAGCGCTACGGCGACGGCTCGGTCGAGCATCGCCTGACCCGGTCCTTCCGTTACGGCGGGGTGATCGAATGCCGCGACGGCCACGTGGAGCTGCTGATGCTCGAGGAACGCCAGTGGCAGGCGCTGGTGCGACTGATGGACCATCCGCGATGGGCCATGGACGAGGCGCTGGACGATCCCGCCACCCGCAGCGCGCGGGGGGACGAGATCAACCGCAACATCCGGGCCTGGGCGCGCCATCACGCGGTCGACGACCTGGTGAGCCGTGCTCAGGAGCTCGGCGTGCCCATGGCGCGCTACAACACGCCGGAACAGATCCTGTCGGGTGCACACGAGATGGCGCGCGGGCTGTTCGGCGCGGTGACCGTGCCGGGCACGGGCGAGGTGCTGATCCAGACCGCGCCCTTCCGCTTCGGCGACGCGCCGCTCGACCTTTGCCGCGCCGCCCCCGGACCCGGCGCCGACCAGGCGCTGCTACCGCAGATCCCGGCAGCCCGGAGGGTCACCGCATGAAACCGCTCGCAGGTATCCGGATCGCGGATTTCACCGTCCATGCGGCGGGGCCGTTCTGCACGCACATGCTGTCCCAGCTCGGGGCCGAATGCATCAAGATCGAAAGCGCGCAGCGCCCCGACATCTTCCGCAAACCCCATGCGGTCTATGGCCGCGCGGGGCCCGCAACCTTCGACCAGGTCGCCTCGAACAAGCTGTCGGTGCGGCTGAACCTCAAGCATCCCGAGGGCATCGCGCTGGCCAAGCGGTTGGTGGCGGCTTCGGACGTTGCCGCCGAAAGCTTCCGCGCCGGGGTGATGGCGCGGCTGGGGCTGGGCTACGAGGCGCTGCGCGCGGTGAAGCGGGATATCGTCATGGTCTCGGTCTCGTCCTCGGGGCAGAGCGGCCCGGACAGCCACTTCGCCGGCTACGCGCCGCTGTTCGGTGCCTGGGGCGGGCTCGGGCATCTGACGGGGTACGAGGACGGCCCGCCGGTCGAGATGCGCCACGTGATGGACCATTCCGTCGGCATGAACGCCGCGCTGGCCACCGTCGCCGCGCTGCACAAGCGGCGCCGCACCGGGGAGGGATGCCATGTCGACGTGGCCGCGCGCGAGGTGGCCTCGTCGCTGGCGGGCGACGCGCTGACCGCCGCCTCGGCCGGGATCGAGGTGAAACGCATGGGCAATGCCGACCCGCAGCGCGCGCCGCACGGGCTCTACGCCACCCGCGCCGACGACCGCTGGCTGTCGATCGCGGTGTCGGACGACGCGCAATGGTCGGCGCTGGCCCGCCTGATGGGCCGCGCTGCGCTGGCGCAGGATGCACGCTTTGCCACCGCCGCCGCCCGCGTCGCGGCACGGGACGAGGTCGACCGCATCGTGTCGGACTGGGCCGTCCTGGTCGAGGCCGAGCAGGCCGCCGAGGCGCTGCAACGGGCCGGCATCGCGGCGCATGTGTCATGGCGGGCGTCCGACATCGCCCGCGATCCGCACATGGCGGCGCGCGGCGCGGTGGTGCCGGTGCGCGAAACCGACGGGCGCGAGCGCATGGCCGTCGGCTTTCCGGCGCGCTTTTCGCGCAGCGACGCGCCGGGGATCGCGCGGGGGACACCCGGCCTCGGAGAACACGAGGATCACGTCTACGGAGAAATCCTCGGGCTGGGCCGCGCCGAACGCGCGCGGCTGGTCGAGGAACGGGTCATCTACTGACCACGGAAGGGAAAACCATGACCACTGCACTTGCCGAAAATGACCACACCGACGCCATCGGCCGCACCGAACGGCGCTGCGGCACCATCCAGGCCGACCGCGTGTCGGCGCTGGCGGCGACGCTGGACCTGGGGCAGGGCGCCGGTCCGGGCGCGGCGCTGCCCGCCGGCTGGCACTGGCTGTTCTTCAACCCCTTCGTGCGCCGCTCGGAGGTCGGTGCCGACGGGCACCCGAAGCGCGGCGGCTTCCTGCCCGACGTGGATCTGCCGCGCCGGATGTGGGCCGGCGGACGCCTTCGCTACCTCGCGCCGCTGCCGGTCGGCGCGGATGCGGAAAAGCAGAGCGAGATCACGGCGGTCAAGGCCAAGTCCGGGCGCGCGGGCCGTCTGGTCTTCGTCACCGTCCGGCACCGGATCGGCACGGGCGGCACCCTGTGCATCGAGGAGGAGCAGGACATCGTCTACCGCGAGGCACCCGCCGACGATGCGCCGAAGCCGGTGCCTCCCGCCGCCCCCGATGCGGCGGAGTGGTCCGAAGAGGTGATCCCCGATCCCGTCCTGCTGTTCCGCTATTCGGCGCTGACCTCGAACGGCCATCGCATCCATTACGACCGGGAGTATGCCACCGGCGAAGAGGGTTATCCCGGCCTCGTGGTGCATGGCCCCCTCATCGCCACGCTGCTTCAGGGCTTCGCGGCGCGCTGCCGCCCCGGGGCGCGGCTGGTCCGGTTCGACTTTCGCGGCATGGCGCCGCTCTTTGCCGACCACGCCTTCCGGCTCGCGGCGGCACCCGCAGAGGCGCCCGACACGCTCGACGTCTGGGCCAGGGGGCCGAACGGCGAACTGGCGATGAAGGCCGAAGCGGTCTTTGCGCCATGAGCGATCCTCGAAGCTATCTCTTCGTGCCCGGCCAGCGCCCGGACCGCTTTGCCAAGGCCGCCGCCGCCGGGGCGGGCGCGGTGATCCTCGACCTCGAGGACGCGGTGGGCCCGGAGCTGAAATCCGAGGCCCGCGCCCATGTGGCCGACTGGTTCGCCGGGGGCGGCGCCGGCATGGTGCGGATCAACGGCGGCGACACGCCGTGGCACGACGACGACCTCGCCGCGCTGGCCGGGATGCCGGGCGCCGCGGTGATGGTGCCCAAGGCCGAGCCCGAGACCCTTGCCGGGGTTGCGGCGCGGCTCCCGGGGCGGCCTCTGGTCGCGCTGGTGGAAACCGTCGCGGGGCTGGCGAACCTGCGCGCCTCCGCCGCCGTCAGGGGCGTGGCGCGGCTGGCCTTCGGCAATCTCGACTTCGGCGCCGATGCCCGCATTCCGGGCGGCGGGGCCGTGCTCGACCCCGCGCGGTTCGAGATCGTGCTCGCCTCGCGTCTTGCCGATCTGCCGCCGCCGGTCGACGGCGTGACCACGGCGCTGTCGGACCCCGACGCCATCGCCGCCGACATCACCCGCGCCCGGGCCCTGGGCTTCGGCGCCAAGCTCTGCATCCATCCCGCGCAGGTCGCGCCGGTCGAGACGGGCTTTGCCCCGACCCCGGGCGAAATCGACTGGGCCCGCCGCATCCTCGGCGCGCTGAAGGCGGCGGCCGGGTCGGTCGTCCAGGTCGACGGCAAGATGGTCGACCGCCCGCTGATCGAGCGGGCCGAACAGATCCTTCGGGGCGTTGACACCGCGACGCCCTGACGGTCGAATACCAGCGGTGACAGGGAGATGCCCGCAGGCCGCATGGCCGCGCGTGAGAGGACATCGCCCGTTGAAGGCCTGCCCGGATCAAGGGCGGGAAAAAGGCCATCAACGTCTCAGGGAGGAGACCATGAAACACGCAATCTTCGCCGCGCTCGGCGCGTCCATGCTGGCATGCGGAAGCGCCGGCGCACAGGACATACTCTTCGGTTCGACCTCGGCCTCGTCCAGCCACTACGGCTACATCGTCGCGGTCGGCAAGCTCATCAACGAGAGCGGCGCCGACATCAACGCCACCGTGGTCGAAACCGGCGCCACCATGGACAACATCCGCCGCATGGAGCGCGGCCAGATGGATCTGGGCATCATCACCACCAACGTGGTGCAGCACGCGGTCGCGGGCACGCAGGAATTCGACGGCAAGCCGCAGGATCTGTCGCTGCTCTGGGTCTATGCGCCCTCGCCGCAGAACGTCATCATGCGCGCGGATTCCGGGGTCGAGAGCATCGCCGCCCTCGACGGGGTGCGCATCAATCCCGGGATCAAGGGCTCGGCCACCGAAACCACCACCGAGGCGGTCTTCGACGTGCTGGGGATCAAGCCCGACTGGGTGCGCGGGTCGACCACCGACATCGTCGACGCGATCAAGGACAACCGCCTGCCGGGCTACGTGAAATCCGGCTCGCCCAAGGCGCTGGATTCCTCGACCATGGATCTTGCGACCGCCACCGACATCCGCGTGCTGGGTCTCGACCCCGAGCAGGCAGAACGGATCCGCGAAGGCATGCCCGACATTTCCATCGTCGACATCGCCGCCGGCGTGGGCGAGGGCATCCCCGCCTATACCACCTGGAGCTTCGGCGTCGGCATCGCCGCGACCAGCGCCATGTCCGAGGAAACCGCCTACCGGATCGTCAAGGCGGTGATGGAGGACAAGACCGTGCAGGGCAACGCCATGGCCAGCGTCAAGGGCGAGGATCTGGCACAGATGACCCTCGACTATGCGACGGTGCCGCTGCATCCCGGCGCCCTGCGCTGGTTCGAGGAACAGGGCATGGACGTGCCCGCCAAGCTGAAACCGGCGATGTAAGGGCCGGGACATGAAACTGCCAGCCCCCGGCAAGGCCCTGGCGCTGCTCGTCGGCGCCTTCGTCTTCTACACCGCCGCCACCGGCCCGTTCGAAGGTCTGATCCAGCGCGCCATCTTCCTTGCGCTGGTGATCTGCCTCGGCTTCGTGCTCTATCCCCTGGGCGCGGAGAGGCGGTGGCGGCCGCTGGGGCTGGCGGTCGACCTCGCGCTGATGGCGCTGAGCCTTGCCGCCTGCGCCTATATCGTCGTCAACTACGACCGCATCATGAGCGAACTGCCCTGGGCCACGACGACGGACCTTGTCCTGACCGCGGGGCTTGTGATCGCGGTACTGGAACTGGCGCGGCGCACGGTGGGGGTGATCTTTCCGCTGCTGGTGCTCGCCGGGCTGGGCTATGCCTATTTCGGCGCCTCGATGCCGGGGCCGCTGCGTCATCGCGGGTTCGACGCCCATTATATCACCGAGACGGTCTTTCTCGGGGATCTCGGCATCTGGGGGATGCTGACCGGGGTCGCGGCGACGGTGATCGCCGCCTTCGTGCTCTTCGGCGCGCTCCTGCTGCACACCGGGGGCGGGCAGGCCTTCATCGACCTCGCCATGCGGCTGGGCGGGCGGCAGGCGGGCGGGGCGGCCAAGATCGCCACCATCGCCTCGGGGCTGTTCGGGATGATCTCGGGCTCCTCCGTCGCCAATGTCGCCACCACGGGCAATTTCACCATCCCCATGATGATCCGCCTCGGCTACCCGCGCCCCTTTGCCGCCGCGGTCGAGGCGGTGGCCTCGACCGGAGGCCAGATCGCCCCGCCGATCATGGGCGCCGCCGCCTTCGTCATGGCCGAGATCGTCGGCGTGCCCTACACCGACATCATCCGCGCGGCGCTGCTGCCGGCAGTGCTGTTCTACGTCTCGGTCTTCGTCACGGTGCACCTCGTCTCGGTCCGTCGCGGGCTGGCGCTGGTGCCCGCCGAGGAACTGCCGCCCTGGGCGCTGATCCTGGCACCGCGCCGGGTCGGGCCGGTCTGCGCGGCGCTGATCGGGCTCGGCATCGGGTTCTGGCTGGGCCGGTCGGTGGCGACCTCGGCCTTCTACGGCATCGTCGGGCTGCTCGCGGCCTTCGTGCTGACGCAGGCCGGCCGTCTGCCCGCGCGCGAGATGGCCGGGCGCGTGCTCGACGGGCTGGAGGACGCCGGGCGCGGGCTGGTCATCATCGGCGTGCTGCTGGCGGGCGCGCAGGTGCTGGTGTCGATGGTCAACCTCACCGGGGCCGGAGTCGCGCTGTCCTCGGCGATCGTGTCGCTGGGCGGGGACAGCATGGCGATGGTCGCGCTGATGGTCGGTCTGGTCTGCCTCGTCATGGGCATGGGCCTGCCCACCACGGCGGCCTACGTTCTGGTGGCGGCGGTGCTTGCCCCGGCGCTGACCGAGGTCGGGATTCCCCCGCTCACCGCGCATCTCTTCGTGTTCTACTTCGCCACCATCTCGGTCATCACGCCGCCGGTCTGCGTGGCGGTCTTCGTGGCGGCGGGGATCGCGGGCACCAACTGGATGCAGGCCGCCGGAGAGGCGGTGCGGCTGGGCGCGATGACCTATCTCGTTCCGTTCCTGCTGCTGATCTATCCCGGCATGGTGCTGGAGGGCGGCCCCTTTGCCATCCTCGACGCGATGCTGGCCGGGCTGGTGCTGGTGCTCGCCATTCCGCTGCTGCTGTCGCGCATCCCGCTGACCGGACAGCGCGGGCTGGACATCGCGCTGCTGCTCGCGGTGGTGGCGCTGGCGATCTGGCCGCATCCGGTGACGCCGTTCCTCGCCGCGCTGGTGCTGCTGGGCGGCTGGGGGTTCGGCCGCCGCCGCCAGAGGGCCACGGCATGAGGACGCTGCGCATCGGGGCCGGGGCGGGGTTCGGCGGCGACCGGATCGACCCGGCGGTGGCACTGGCGCGGGACGGGGCGCTGGACGTGCTGGTCTTCGAATGCCTCGCCGAGCGGACCATCGCGCTGGCGCAGCTCGCGCGGCTGTCGGAGCCGGACAGGGGCTACGACACCCGGCTCGAGGCGCGGCTGCGCGCCGTGCTGCCCCACTGCGCCCGCAACGGCACCAGGATCGTCAGCAACATGGGCGCGGCCAACCCGCGCGCCGCCGCCGCGCAGGCGGCACGGATCGTCGCCGACCTCGGCCTGTCGCTGCGCGTGGCGGCGGTGCTGGGCGACGACGTGCTCGACCGGATCGGTCCCTGCGTGCTGGACGACACCGGCGCCCCGGCGGCGGCGCTCGGGGACCGGCTGGTCTCGGCCAACGCCTATATCGGCGCGGCGGGCATCGTGCGCGCGCTGGAGCAGGGGGCCGACGTGGTGCTCTGCGGGCGCGCCGCCGATCCGGCGCTGTTCCTCGGCCCGCTGATACATGCCTTCGGCTGGGCGATGGACGACTGGACCCGGCTGGGGCGGGGCACGCTGGTCGGCCACCTGCTGGAATGCGGCGCGCAGGTGACGGGGGGCTATTTCGCCGACCCGGGACGCAAGGACGTGCCCGACCTCGCCCGCGTCGGCTATCCGCTGGCCGAGGTGACGGAGGACGGCAACGCCGTCATCACCAAGCTGCCGGGCACCGGCGGCAGGGTCAGCCGCGCCACCTGCACCGAACAGTTGCTCTACGAGATCCACGACCCCGCGCGCTATCTGCAACCGGACGTGATCGCCGATTTCTCGGGCGTCGATTTCACCGAGATCGCGCCGGACCGGATCGCCGTGTCGGGCGGGGCGGGGCATCCCCGGTCCGGCAGCTTCAAGGTCTCGGTCGGCAGCCGCGACGGCTGGATCGGGCAGGGCGAGATGTCCTATGCCGGGCCCGGCGCGGTGGCGCGCGGACGGCTGGCGGCGGAGATCGTGCGCGAACGGCTCGCCCCGCTCGGCAACGGCATCGAGGAGCTGCGCTGCGATCTGATCGGCGTCGATGCGATCCTGCCCGGCGCCCCGACCGGAGAGCCGCGCGAAGTGCGCCTGCGCGTCGCCGCCCGCTGCGCCACGCGCGCGCTGGCCGAGGCGGTGGCGGACGAGGTCGAGGGGCTCTACCTCTGCGGCCCCGCCGGGGGCGGCGGCGCGACCCGCGCGGTGCGCGAGGTGATCGGCATCCGCTCGGCCCTGATGCCCGCCGGAGAGGTCCCCGTCTCGGTCCGGTTCGCGGAGGGCACGGCATGAGGCTCTACGACATCGCCCACGGCCGCACCGGCGACAAGGGGGCGACCTCCAACATCTCGGTCATCGCCTACCGGGTCGAGGACTGGCCCCTGATCGAGCGCGAGGTGACGGCCGAGCGCGTCTCGGAGATCTTCGGCGGCCTGCCGGTCACGCGCTACGTGCTGCCCCGGCTCCAGGCGCTGAACTTCGTCATCGAGGGCGCGCTCAAGGGTGGCGTGACCCGTTCGCTCGCGCTCGATGCCCATGGCAAGGCGCTGAGCTTTGCGGTGCTCGAGATGGAGCTGCCCGACAGCGACTAACGCGGTGCGGGGCGGTAGGCGGCAAGAAAGACGCGCACCGCCTCGCGCGCCACATGCGCGATATCGTCCGGGGACGAGGGTGCGTTCTGCCGCCCGAACAGCCGTTGCCGCCAGAGGCCCGCGGTCGCCAGTTCGACGAACTGTTGCGAGGCCAGGTCCGGGTCCGGCACGTCGAGCCGCCCGGCGGCGGTTTCCGACCGCAGGAAGCTCGACAGCCCCGTGAGGAAATGCCGCGCGCCGCTGTCGAAGAACCGCTGCCCGAGCTCCGGCATCCGCTCGACCACGCCGATCACGATGCGCTGCGCGCGGATCACGTCGTCCGAGGTCATCAGCTCTCCGAGATTGGTGGCATAGGCCATGAGACCCGCCTCGATGCTGCCCGCCCCGGTCAGCCGCGCGCCGATGCCTTCGAAGAAGGCCTGCCGCTTCTTTTCCACCAGCGCGACGAACAGGTCTTCCTTGTTCTGGAAGTAGACGTAGATCGTCCCCTTGGACACCCCCGCCGCCTTGCAGATGCTGTTCATCGAGGCCGCGTCGAATCCCTGGTCCATGAACACCCGCCAGGCGCCGTTCAGGATCTGGTCACGCTTCTTCGGGTCCTCGCCGGCCGCGTGGCGGCGCTTGTCTGCGGGGCAGTCGGCGGTGTCTGTATCGCTCATCTCGGTCTCCCGGAACTTTCAGGACAAATAATCGAACCGAGCGGTTCGATAAAGACTTGATTTCGGAATTTCTCCGTCCTAACTGGTGTCGAACTGAACGGTTCGATCCAATTCATCCAGAAAGCTGCCCGCCATGTCGCGTCATGACCGTATCGAAAGCGCAAAAGCCGAAACCGCAACGCCCCGCATCGAGACCGACGCCGAGACGCCGCCGACCGACGCCCCCGCGAAATCCGGGCGCAAGAAGCGCATCTTTGCCGGTGTCGCGCTGATCGCGCTGCTGGCAGGGGGCTACGAGGGCTGGGGCTGGTGGACCGACGGGCGCTTCATGGTCGATACCGACGATGCCTACGTGCAGGCGGACATGTCGCTGGTTTCGTCCAAGGTGCAGGGCTACGTCGCGGCGATCCCGGTCAAGGCGAACCAGCACGTGACCAAGGGCGAGGTGATCGTGCGCATCGACGACGGCGACTACCGCATCGCGCTGGAGCAGGCCCGCGCCAAGCTGCCGACGCTCGAACGGACGCTGGCGCGGATCGACGCGCAGGTCGCGGCGGCGCAGACCACGGTCGCCCAGGCCGAGGCGCAGCTGACCGCCGCCGAGGCCGCGCTGAGGACCGCCACCACGGGCGCCGAGCGGGCGCGCGATCTCGCCGCGCGCAACGTGACCTCGCAGGCCAATCTCGATTCCGCCAACGAGGCGCTGGATACCGCACGTGCCAACAAGGCCGCCGCCGAGGCCGCCATCGCCGGGGCCGAGGCGCAGGTCGAGGTCCTGAAGGCGCAGCGCGCCGAGACCGAGTCGGGCCGCCGCGATCTGCAGCTGGACATCGACCAGGCACAGCGCGATCTCGACCTGACGATCCTGCGCGCGCCCTTCGACGGCACCGTCGCCAATGTCGCCATCGAAGAGGGCGAACTGGTCAGCCCCGGCGCGCGGCTGGCTGCCGTGGTCCCGGATCACGGGCTTTATGTCGAGGCGAATTTCAAGGAAACTCAGCTCGGCGAAATCCGCCCCGGCGAACTCGCGCGGGTCAGCATCGACGCGATGGACGGGCACGAGGTCGAGGGCCGCGTGGTCTCGATCGCGCCGGCCACGGGGTCGCAATTCTCGCTGCTGCCGGCGGACAACGCCACCGGCAACTTCACCAAGATCGTGCAGCGCGTGCCGGTGCGCATCGAACTGCCCGCCGGAACGCCGGGCCTGCGCGCGGGCCTCTCGGTGGTGGTCGAGATCGACAGCCGCACGGGAGGTGAGGGAACCGTCGTCGCGGAGGCCGCTGAATGAGCACCGCCGCAACCGACGAACCGGAAGTCACGCCGCGCAGGGTCGCGGCGTTCTTCGTCATGGTGTTCGGGATGTTCATGGCCATCCTCGACATCCAGATCGTCTCGGCCTCGCTGCCCGAGATCCAGGCCGGGCTCGGCGCCTCCTCGGACGAGATTTCCTGGGTGCAGACCGCCTATCTCATTGCCGAGGTCATCATGATCCCGCTGTCCGGCCTGCTGGGCCGGATGATGTCGACGCGCTACCTCTTCGCCGTCTCTGCGGCCGGGTTCACCGCCGCCTCCTTTCTCTGCGCCACCTCGACCTCGATCAACGAGATGATCCTGTGGCGCGCGCTTCAGGGCTTTCTCGGCGGCGGCATGATCCCCTCGGTCTTTGCCGCGGCCTTCACCATCTTTCCGCCGTCGAAACGTGCCATCGTCTCGCCGATGATCGGCCTCGTGGCCACGCTGGCGCCGACGGTCGGCCCGACGGTGGGGGGCTACCTCAGCCATGCCATGTCCTGGCACTGGCTGTTCCTCGTCAACGTTCCGGCGGGCATCCTCGTCACCCTCGGCGTGCTGGCGCTGGTGGATTTCGACAAGCCGGACTGGTCGCTCTTCGACCGCTTCGACTGGATCGGCCTAGGCGCGCTGGCCTGCTTCCTCGGCGGCATGGAATTCGTGCTGGAGGAAGGCCCGGGGAACGACTGGTTCCAGGACGAGATGGTGGCGATCCTCTTCGTCGTCATGGTGGTCGGAGGCGTCACGACCTTCTGGCGGGCCTTCACCCGCAAGGATCCGGTGGTGGATTTCTCGGCCTTCACCAACACCAATTTCGCGGTCGGATCGGTGTTCAGCTTCGTCATGGGCATCGGGCTTTACGGGATGACCTATCTCTACCCGCTCTACCTGTCCTCGATCCGCGGCTACGACAGCCTGATGATCGGCGAGACGGTCTTCGTCTCGGGCATGGCGATGTTCTTCACCGCACCGCTCGCGGGGTTCCTGTCGTCCAAGATTGACCTCAGGGTGATGCTGCTTGCCGGGTTCTTCGGCTTCGGGCTGTCGTCCTGGATGCTGACGCAGATGACGGCGGACTGGGATTTCGACGAACTTCTGGTGCCGCAGGTCCTGCGCGGCATGTCGCTGATGATCTGCATGGTGCCGATCAACAACCTCGCGCTCGGCACGCTGCCGCCGGCGCAGATGAAGGGGGCGTCCGGGCTCTACAACCTGATGCGGAACCTCGGGGGGGCGGTGGGCCTCGCGCTCATCAACACGCTGCTGACCGACCGGCGGGCGCTGCACGGCGCGCGGCTGGACGAGGCGCTGAATTGGGCCAACCCGGAGGCGCTGCGCCAGCTGAACCTGATGTCGGCGAACCTCACGGCACAGGGGCTGGACGGCGACCGGGGCGCGCTGGCGCAGATGGCGGGCCGTGTCGCGGGGCAGGCGGCGGTGATGTCCTTCATCGACGTCTTCCTGCTCATCACGGCGCTGTTCGCGAGCCTCGCGCTGCTGGCGCTCGCGATGAAGCCCCCGCGCAAGGGGGCGGGCGGGGCGGCGCACTAGCGCCGTCGCCGTCCGGCCGCCGGGGCGCGCCCGGCGCGGCCCGCGTCAGAGGTATTTCGTCGGCACGGCGGTGGTGAACTTCAGCTCCTCCATCGAGATCATGGAATTCACCTGGCTGAATTCGAGCTTTTCGATCATGCGCTTGTAGACCGCATCGTAGGAGGCCATGTCGGGCACCACGACCTTGAGGATGTAATCCACCGTGCCGGTCAGCCGGTAGGCTTCGAGGATTTCGGGGATGTCGTCGATCAGCTCCCGGAAGGTGTTGAGCCAGGAAATCTCGTGCCGGGGGGTGCTGACCCCGATGAACACGGTCAGCGGGACATTCGCCCGCTCCTGATCCACCAGCGCCACCCGGCGCTTGATCAGCCCGGCTTCCTCCATCCGCTTGATGCGCCGCCAGCAGGGCGTCGCCGACAGCCCCACCGCCTCCGAGATCGCCTGAACCGGCGTGTCGCTGTCCTCCTGCAACATGGCGAGGATGCGCTGGTCGGTCTCGTCGAAGGTGATGGTGTCGGCGGGCTTGATGCCGGTCTTGCGGGGCTTGTCCGTCATGCCGGTACGAACTCCACGATCACGCCCGCCGCATGGGCGGGCGGCACCGCCAGCCCGGTCGCCGTGGTCACCGCCGCGATCCCCGCCGCGTCGAGGCAGGCGGCGGCGGCGGTGATGTCCGACACCTCGATCCGCAGCGCGGTGAAGGCGCCGGTCGGCGTCTCGGCAAGGTCGATGCCGGGATAGAGCGCGGCCATCGCCTCGGGCGCCATGACCAGAAGCGGGGCCGAGTCCGGGCCGGTGATGACGGTGAACCCCGCATCGGTGCCCAGCACCTCGCCCGCGGCCCAGAGCCGGGCGAAGGCGGCGGCGTCCGCGGCGGGCGCGTCGGACACGGTCAGCACGGCGCCCAGCCCGCAGGCGGTGTTGGCATGGCCCAGAAGCTCCGGCAGCCAGACGGTGTCGCGGGTCTTGTGCTGGCACATGAAGACCATGCCGCGCGGCGTCTCGTCCGGGGTGAAGGCCACGGTGGAAAAGGCCGCGATCCCTTCGGAACCGTCGGGCAGTGGCACCGGGCGCGAGAAGCTGCCCAGACCCTGCGTCGCGATGCCGAGCGCGCCGAGCGCGGTCGCCGCCGCCTCCGCATCGTCGATCCGGCAGGCGACGGCGTGCAGCCCCTGTCCCATGCGCGCCAGCATCTCGCGCCGGTTGGCGTTGAGCTCGGTCGGCACCAGCACGCCCAGCAGTTCGAAGTAATCCTCCGGGAACATGATGGTGTAATTCGCCGTGCCCTTGCTGGCCGAATGCATGCCGCGCGGCGATAGCGTGAAGCCGAGCGCGGCATATTGCGCCGCGGCGGCGTCGAGATCGTCGACCAGGGCGAAACAGTGGTCGATGCCTTTGACGGGATGGGTCATGCGGGGTCTCCTCTTGCACTCGAAGCCGGGGCGCGACGCGGCCGGACGGGCAGGGCGGCGGCACCGGGGTATTCACGGTTGCGCTGGGGAAGGGCCGGCGCGTAGCCTGCCGCAAGCCCGTACGGACCGGCGGCGGGACCACGGACAGGCGGGACAGGGATCTCCGACCGGATTGACCCGGTCCCGCATGGCACGACAAAGGCCTCCCTCAGGCGCATTTTCTGAATGCGTATCCCAAGGCGTGATCGCTTCCTAGGAAAAATTTCCAACTTTTGTCTCGTTCGTGGGATTGATGTTGACTCCCCGCCGGAGGTGCATGCAGTTTGATCGCGGAACGCAGGCGCATCAGCGAATGCCATCAGACAAGCGTTCGCAACCGACCGGGAGACTGACCGACATGACCTTCGACTTCAAAACTCTGGGACTTGCCCTCGCCTCGGCGGGGGCGTTGACCGCGGCGGCTGCCGTGGCGCAGGCGCAGGACGTGCAGACTGGCGGCACGGCGATCATCCACATGGTTTCCGAACAGCGCATCCTCAATCCGGCGCTGCGCGCCTCGACCGGGGTCTACAACATCTCGGGCAAGATCGTGGAGCCGCTGATCGACAAGAGCTACGACGGCTACGAGCCGGTGCTGGCAACCGAATGGGAAGGCTCGGACGACGGTCTCACCATCACGCTGAAGCTGCGCGAGGGGGTGAACTGGCACGACGGCGAACCCTTCACCTGCGATGACGTCGCCTTTACCGCGATGGAGATGTGGAAGGCGCTTCTGAACTATTCCTCGGCGCTTCAGGCCAACCTCGAGTCGGTGGATTGCCCCGATCCGCACACCGCCGTCTTCAACTATTCCAAGCCGATGCCGCTGCCGCTGTTCCTCGCGGCGATGCCAGACCTCGGCCACCCGATGCCCAAGCACCTCTACGAGGGCACCGACATCCTCAAGAACGAGCTGAACACCGCGCCCGTCGGCACCGGTCCCTTCAAGTTCGTGGAATACGAACGCGGCCAGTACGTCATGGCGGTGAAGAACGAGGATTACTGGCGCGGGCCGGAATATCCCTATCTCGACCGCATCGTCTGGCGCTTCATCACCGACAAGTCCGCCGCCGCCGCCGCGCTGGAAGCGGGCGAGGTGCACGAGTCGGGGTTCATCGGGGTGTCGATGGCCGATATCGAACGGCTCGGCGCCGACGACCGCTTCGACGTGGGCACGCAGGGCTACGAGAACAACGTCGCCCACTCCACCGTGGAGTTCAATCACCGCAACCCGATCCTCGCCGACCTCAAGGTACGCCAGGCGATGTATCACGGGCTGGATATCGACTATGCCATCGAGACCATCATGCGCGGCTTTGCCAAGCCGGGCCGGGGCCCGATCCCGTCCGCCGGGGGGGAGAACTACACCGACGAGGTGACGACCTATCCCTATGACGTGGAAAAGGCCAAGGCGATGCTCGACGAGGCGGGCTACCCGGTCAAGGAGGACGGCTTCCGCTTCCACCTGCGCCACCGTCCCGCGCCCTGGGGCGAGTACACCCAGCTCTGGGCCGAGTACTATGCCCAGGCGATGAAGGAGATCGGCATCGACGTCGAGATCCTGACCAACGACGCGCCCGGCTTTCTGAACGGGGTCTATCGCGACCACGATTTCGACACGGCGAACGGCTGGCACCAGTTCCGGTCCGACCCGGCCGTGTCGACCATGGTCTGGCTGCGCTCCGGCCAGCCCGAGGGCACGCCCTGGACCAACCAGTTCGGCTGGCAGAGCGACGAGATCGACCGGATGATCGACGACGCGGCTTCGGAACTCGATCCCGAAAAGCGCGCCGAAATGTATCACGAGATCCAGCGCCGCTCGATGGACGAGCTGCCGGTGATCTTCGCGATAGAGCATCCGTTCATCTCGGTCACCTCGAAGACGCTGCACAACCACCACAACACGCCGCGGTGGAACTCGTCGAGCTGGTACGACCTCTGGCTGGAACAGTGATCGCGCCCGGCGATCCCGAACAGTGATGCTTGCGGGCGGGCGCTGCGGCGCCCGTCCGGCCCCTGAAGGACCCCCCGCATGACCCTGCCCGTTCCCCCGATCCTGATCTACGCGCTGCGCCGACTCCTCCAGGCGGTGCCGGTGATCATCCTGATCATGATCGGCACCTTCCTGCTGCTGAAGCTCGCCCCCGGCGATACCGTCGACGCGCTCGTCGGCGACATGGGCGGGGCCGATGCCGCCTTCATCGCCCGGCTGCGCGCCGAATACGGGCTGGACCAGCCGGTCTGGGTGCAGCTCTGGCGCTACATGACCAAGCTCGCGACCTTCGATTTCGGATGGTCCTTCGTCTATGAACAGCCGGTCTCGACCGTGTTGATGGACCGGCTCGGCACCACGCTGCTGCTGATGGCAAGCTCGCTCACCATCGCCTTCACCGTCGGCATCGCGCTCGGCGCCTTTGCCGCGCGGCGGGTCTACTCGGCCACCGACAACGTGATCTCGACGCTGGGGCTCGTGTTCTACGCCACCCCCAGCTTCTTTCTGTCGCTGATGATGATCCTGCTGTTCTCGGTCAAGCTGGGCTGGCTGCCGGTGGGCGGGATCAAGACCATCGCGGGCTTCTACACCGGGTGGGATCACGTGGTCGACGTGGCGCTGCACCTGGTCATGCCGACCGCCGCGCTGTCGCTGATCTACCTGTCCTTCTACCTGCGGCTGATGCGCGCCTCGGTGCTCGAGGTCGCGGATCTCGACTACGTGCGCACGGCACGGGCCAAGGGCGCGGGCGAGGGGCGGATGATGATCCATCACATCATGCGCAACGCGCTCTTGCCGGTGGTCACGCTGCTGGGGCTGCAATTCTCGACCGTGCTCGGAGGTTCGGTGGTGGTCGAGACCATCTTCACCCTGCCGGGCCTCGGCCAGCTTGCCTACAAATCCGTCATCCAGCGCGACATGAACACGCTGATGGGCATCATCTTTCTCTGCGCCCTGATCGTGGTCGTCGTGAACTTTCTCACCGACCTGCTCTATGCACGTCTCGACAGCCGGATCGAACTCGCATGACCACGCTCGACACCGATCTCGCCCCGCCCGAGCCGCCGCGGCTGGTGGTCTTCTGGCGCCGCTACAAGCGCAACCGCGCGGCGCTGCTGGGCCTTGCCCTGTTCGTCATCGTGGTGCTGATGGCGCTGACCGCGGGCATCGTCGATCCCGAGGACCCGCTGCGCCGCGCGGGCGCGCCGCTGACCCCGCCCTTCACCAACTGGGACACGCCGCTCGGCACCGACCAGCTCGGCCGCGACGTGCTGTCCGGCATCTTTTACGGCGCGCGGATCTCGCTGCTGGTGGGGGTGGCCGCCACGCTGGTCGCCATCGCCATCGGCGTCGTCATCGGCGCGCTGGCCGGCTATTTCGGCGGCTGGGTCGACGACGTGCTGATGCGCGTGACCGAAGCCTTTCAGACCATCCCGAATTTCGTGCTGCTGCTGACGCTGGTGGCGATCCTCGGCTCCAGGATCGAATGGATCACCCTGGCCATCGGCATCGTGAGCTGGACCGCGCCCGCCCGCATGGTGCGCGCCGAATTCCTGTCCCTGCGGGGACGCGAATTCGTCGACGCGGCGCGCAATCTCGGGGTGTCCGACACCGCCATCATCTTCCGCGAGATCCTGCCCAACGCGCTGCCGCCGATCGTGGTCTATGCCTCGGTCATCATGGCGCTGTCGATCCTGCTGGAAAGCGCGCTGGCCTTCCTGTCGCTGGGCGATCCGAACTATGCCAGCTGGGGCAACATGATCGGGCAGGGCCGGGCGGTGCTGCGCTCGGACCCCTATTGCGCCATCATCCCCGGCATCGCCATCGTGCTGACCGTGCTGTCCTTTTCGCTGCTGGGCGAGGGGCTCAACGACGCGCTGAACCCGAGGCAGAAGAAATGACCGATCCCGTTCTCGCCATCCGCGACCTCAAGATCGCGCTGCCCGAGGGCTCCGACCGCCCCTTCGCGCTGGACGGGCTCGACCTGACCATCGCACCGGGAGAGATCGTCTGCCTCGTCGGGGAATCCGGCTCGGGCAAGTCGCTCTGCGCGGGGGCGGTGATGCGCCTGCTGCCGGAACCTCACGTGCATGTGGCGGGCGGTTCCGTACGGTTCATGGGGGACGAGCTGCTCGGCAAGTCCGAAGCCGAGATGCGGGCGATCCGGGGCCGCGACATCGCGATGATCTTCCAGGAGCCGATGACCGCGCTCAACCCGCAGAAGACCGTCGGCTGGCAGATCGACGAGGTGCTGCGCCTGCACACCCGCAAGAGCCGCGCCGAGCGCAGGGCGCGCGCGCTCGAGATGCTCGAACGGGTGCATATCCCCGATCCGGCCTCGGCCTACAACGCCTATCCGCATCAGGTGTCGGGCGGGCAGCGCCAGCGCGTGATGATCGCCATGGCGCTCTGTCTCTCGCCCAAGCTGATCATCGCGGACGAACCGACGACCGCGCTCGACGTCACGACCCAGTTGCAGATCCTCAAGCTGATCCGCGAACTGCAGGACGAGGAGGGCGCGGGCGTGCTCTTCATCACCCACGATTTCGGCGTGGTGGCGGAAATCGCCGACAAGGTCGCCGTGCTCTGCAAGGGCGAGATGGTCGAACAGGGGCCCGCGGCGCAGGTGCTGAACGCGCCGCAGCATCCCTATACCCGCGCCCTGATCGGCGCCGTGCCCGCGCTGACGCCGCCGCCGGTCAAGCCGGTGAACACCGCGCCGCTGGTGCTGAAGGGCACGGGGCTGAAAAAGACCTTTGCCGCGCGCGGCGGGCTGCTGTCGGGCAAGCGTCGCGCGGTGACGGCGGTCAGGGACCTGACCTTCGAACTGCACCGGGGCGAAACGCTGGGCGTCGTCGGCGAAAGCGGCTCGGGCAAGACCACCGTGTCGCGCATCGTCACCCGGCTGCTGGAAAGCGACGCGGGCAAGGTCGAGGTCGACGGCACCGACCTTCTCGCCTGCTCCCCGCGCGAGCTGCGTGCCATGCGCAAGCACATCCAGATGGTGTTCCAGGACCCGATGGCCTCGCTCAACCCGCGCAAGCGGGTGGTCGACATCATCGCGCAGGGGCCCATCGTGCACGGCGTCGCGCCGGACAAGGCGCGCGAGGATGCCCGCCGCCTGCTGGAACTGGTGGAACTGTCGCCCGCCGCCGCCACCCGCTTTCCGCACGAATTCTCCGGCGGGCAGCGGCAGCGCATCGGCATCGCCCGGGCGCTGGCGATGGAGCCCAAGGTGATCGTCGCGGACGAGCCGGTCTCGGCGCTCGACGTGTCGGTGCAGGCGCAGGTGCTGAAGCTGCTGGCCGATCTGCGCGACCGCCTGAACCTGTCGCTGCTTTTCGTCACCCACGACCTGCGCGTCGCGGCACAGCTCTGCGACCGGATCATCGTCATGCAGAAGGGCGAGATCGTCGAAACCGGCCCCACGGCCGAGGTCTTTGCCGACCCGCAGCATCCCTATACGCAGAACCTGCTTTCCTCCATTCCGGGGCGCGACTGGACACCGCCGGTCCTGCGCACCGATGCCGCCTGAGGCCGTCATGACCGTAGAGTTTCCCCCCTCGCTCTGGGCCGCCACCGCGCCCGACCGGCCGCTGCGCCCCGCCCTGGCCGGGACCGAGGACACCGATGTCGTGGTGATCGGCGCGGGCTTTACCGGGCTGTCGGCGGCGATCGAGGCGCGGCGGCGCGGACATGCCGTCACCGTGGTCGAGGGCAAGGCCGCCGGCTGGGGTGCCTCGGGGCGCAACAACGGGCAGGTCATTCCGATCCTCACCAGCGCCGAACCCGACGCCTGGGTCGCGCGTCACGGCGCGGCGGGCGAACGGATGGTGAAACTCATCGGCAATTCCGCCGATGTGCTCTTCGATCTCGCCCGCGAATTCGACATGAAGGCCGAGGCCGAGCAGACCGGCTGGTTCCAGCCCGCCCACAGCCCCGGCCGCGTGGCGCTGTCGCGCAAGCGGGTCGAGGCCTGGCAGCGCCACGGCTTCCCGGCCGAGCTGAAGGACGCGCGGCAGACCGCCGACCTGCTGGGCAGCGAATTCTGGTACGGCGGGATGTACAACCGCTCGGGCGGGCACATCAATCCGCTGGCGCTGGCGCGCGAGATGGCCCGCGCCGCCGAGGGGCTGGGGGCGGTGATCTTCGAACAGTCCCCGGTGCAGAGCTATGCCCGCGAGGGCGCGCATTGGGTGATCCGCACCGGCACCGGCACGCTGAGGGCGCGCGCGCTGATCCTTGCCACCAATGCCTACACCGGAGAGCTGACCCCCGGCCTTGCCCCGCGCATCGCGCGTTCGGTCGTGCCGGTGCTGAGCTGGCAGATGGCCACCGAACCGCTGGGCGACAACCTGCGCGCCAGCATCCTGCCGGGGCGGCAGGCGGTGAGCGACACCCGCGGCGACCTGCGCTTCTTCCGATACGACGCGCGCAACCGGCTGGTCACCGGCGGGGTGGTCATCGGCGCCCATGACGTGCAGAACCGGGTCCGGGCCAAGGCCGCCCGGTCCCTTGCCGAGGCCTATCCCGAAATGGGGGCACCGGTGATGACGCATGTCTGGTCGGGCTACATCGGCATGAACCGCGACCGCTTTCCGCGCATCCACAGCCTCGGCCCGGACGGCTGGGCCTGGACCGGCTGCAACGGGCGGGGCGTCGCGCTCGGCACCTCGCTCGGGCGCGAACTGGCGCGCGCCGCCACCGGCCAGCCGGTCGGGGAACTGGCCCTGCCGGTCACCGAGCCCCGGCCGTTTCCGCTGCACGGGATGGTGCGGCGGCTGGCCCCCACCTATCTCGCCTGGCTCAGGCGCCAGGATCACAAGGAACTTCAGCCATGACTTCAGAAGCAGGCGTCAAGCCCATGGATCTCAACGATATTCCCATCCTCCTTCGCCGCCGGATCGAGGCGATGATGCTGAAGCACGTGCTCGACATCATCACCGAACGGTCGGGCCGCGAGGAAGCCGAGGCGGTGATCGGCGCGGCCTGTTCCAAGTCCGCCATCGAGCAGGGGCAGATGCTGGCCGAGGCGCTCGGCCATGCGCCGGACCTCACCGATTTCGCCGCCATCCAGCCGAACTGGACACGCGAGGATGCGCTGCGCATCGAGCCCATCGAGATGTCCGAGGAGAAGATGGATTTCAACGTGGTGAAATGCCGTTACGCGGAGATGTACCGCGACATGGGGCTGGGCGATATCGGCCACCTGCTGTCCTGCAACCGCGACGGGGATTTCTGCATCGGCTACAATCCGGATATCGAGATGACCCGCACCCAGACCATCATGAAGGGCGCGAGCCACTGCGATTTCCGCTACCGCATGAAGAAGGAGGCCTGAACCATGGCCGTCGAGAACTGGGTCGCCAGGGACGTCGCCGACCTCACCGAATTCCGCCGCGATCTGCACCGCAATCCCGAACTGCTCTATGACGTGGTGCGCACCGCCGCCAACGTGGCCGAGGCGCTGCGCCGCGCCGGGGTGGACGAGGTGCACGAAGGCATCGGGCGCACCGGCGTCGTCGGCGTGATCCGGGGGCAGAGCAATGCCTCGGGGCGCATGATCGGGCTGCGCTCGGACATGGATGCGCTGCCGATCCACGAGGAAACCGGCAAGCCCTGGGCCTCGACCGTGGACGGCAAGATGCACGCCTGCGGCCATGACGGGCACACCACGATGCTGCTCGGTGCGGCGCGGCACCTGGCCGAAAGCCGCGCCTTCGACGGTACGGTGATCGTGATCTTCCAGCCCGCCGAAGAGGGCGGCGCCGGCGCACGCGCGATGATCGAGGACGGGCTTTTCGCGAAATGGCCCTGCAACGAGGTCTATGGCATGCACAACCGGCCCAACCTGCCGGTGGGCCAGTTCACCATCAATTCGGGCCCGATCATGGGGTCGGTCGACGAGGTGAAGATCACCATCACCGGGCGCGGCGGCCATGCCGCGCGCCCCGATCAGACCATCGACCCGCTGCCCGTCGCCGGGGCGCTGCTGCAGGGGGTGCAGACGCTGACCTCGCGCAATCTCGACCCGATCGACAGCGCGGTGGTGTCGCTCTGCACGATCCATGCGGGCAACGCCTTCAACGTCATCCCGCAGGCGGTCGAGATGACCGGCACCGTGCGCACCCTGCGCGAAGAGGTCCGGGACATGATCGAGCAGCGCCTCGGCGCCATGGTCGAGAACATCGCCGCGGCCTTCGGCGGGGTCGGCACGCTGGACTATACCCGCCACTACCCGGTGACGGTGAACCACGAGCGCGAGACCGGCCTTGCCGCGCGCGCCGCGCAGGAGGTGGCGGGGATGGAGAACGTCTTCCTCGACATGCCGCAGACTCTCGGGGGCGAGGATTTCTCGTTCATGCTCAACGAGGTGCCGGGAGCGATGATCAATGTCGGCAACGGGCCCTCGGCGGGGCTTCACCATCCGCTCTACGATTTCAACGACGACGTGATCGCCTGGGGCTGTTCCTACTGGACGACGCTGGTGCGGCAACGGCTGCCGCTGGGCTGACGGGCAGGGCGCGGCGGCGGCACCGGGCGGCGGAACCCGTTGCCGCCTTCGGGTGTTGCCCCGCATGGACCAGCTCACCCCGTCGAAGCAGCCCGACCCCGAGGACGACCCCGAGACCATCGAGGAGGCGAGCGAGGAGCAATCGGTCGCGCGCGCCTCTCGCCTTTCGGCCAAACTGATCTACGAGGTCATCCGCCGCGACGGCGAGGAGGAGCTCGAGCGCCCCGTGGTGTCGCTGATCTGGTCCGGGCTGGCGGCGGGCATCCTGATCTCGCTGTCGGTGATCGCGCAGGCGGTGCTGCGTGTGCATCTGCCCGACACGCCCTCGGCCTTCCTGGTCGAGGCCTTCGGCTATTCGCTCGGCTTCATGGTGGTGATCCTCGGGCGGATGCAGTTGTTCACCGAAAACACCATCACCACCGTGCTGCCCGTGGTGGCCCGCCGGTCGCTGCGCTGCGGCCTGTCGATGGCCCGGCTCTGGAGCGTGGTGCTGGTGGCGAATGTCGTCGGGGCGCTGATCGCCTCGGCCTTCATGTCGGTTCCCGGCGTCTTTCCCGTCGAAGTCGCCGAGGCGATGCGCGAGATTTCCGCCCATGCCATGAGCCTTTCCGCCGGGGACAGCTTTCTGCGGGCGATCCCGGCGGGCTTTCTGGTCGCGGCGCTGGTCTGGATGATGCCCTCGGCGGAACACATCGCCTTTTTCGTGATCCTCACCTTCACCTGGCTGATCGCGGCGGGGGAATTCACCCATATCATCGCCGGGTCGGTCGAGATGGGACTGCTGCTCTGGAGCGGCGAGTTGTCGCTCGCCGGGGCCGTGGGCGGGTTCTTTCTGCCGGTGCTGGCCGGCAACGTGATCGGCGGCACCGCGATCTTCACGCTGCTCGCCTGGGGTCAGGTCAAGAACGAGGTGACGCAGGGCCGGGCGCTGGACGACGACCGCGAGGGCGCGCGCCGGGACGACTGGTAATGCGGTCCCGGCCTCCCCACATCCTGTAACGACGGGCGCCGACACCGCGCCCGAACGCCACCGAAGGACCACTGCCATGATCACCTGCACCCAGTCCCCCGACAGCAACATCCTCGAAATCGCCCTGTCCGGCGCGGTTAGCGGCGAGGACTACGAGACCGTGCTGATCCCCGCCATCGACCGCGCCATCGAAGAGCACGACACCATCCGCGCGCTGGTCACCGTCGCCCGGGGCACCGAGTACACGCTTCAGGCCATGGGCAAGGATGCCTGGATGGGGATGAAGCACTGGCGCGGCTTCGACCGGGTCGCCATGGTGGGCGAGGAGGGATGGATCACCCGCGCCACGCGCGGCTTTGCGGTGTTCATGCCCTGTCCGGTCAAGGTCTTCGAGCCGGACGAGGCCGACGCCGCGCGCCGCTGGCTGCGCGAGAGCCTCGGGGCGATCCACCAGACCGATCTCGGCGGCGGCGTGCTGCACATCAAGCTGCTGGGCAAGCTCGATCCCGAAGCCTACGACGCGGAAACCGCGGATCTGAACGCCTTCATCCGCGCCAACGGCGGCAGCTTCCGCCTGCTGCTGGACCTGCGCGAATTCGACGGCTGGCAGGGTATCGCGGGCCTCTTCGAGCATTTCAAGCTGGTGCGCGATCACCGCTCCATGGTGGAAAAGGCCGCCATCGTCGGCGATGCGGATTGGGAAAAGCTGATCTCCAGGGTCGCCACCACCGTCATCGGTGCCGAGGCGCGCTTTTTCGACGAGGATTTCGAAAAGGCCCTGGCCTGGATCAAGGCCTGACGCGGCGGCGGGGGGAGGCGACGAAACCGTTATGCCATGTCCCCCTGCCTCCACTATGCTGCGGTCATTGTCCGAAAGGAAACGACGATGATCAGGATGATCCCGCTTGCGGCCTGTCTTGCCGCGCTGCCTCTGATGGCCATGGCCGAAGGGCAGACCCATCGCGTCGCCATTCACGTGGATCAGAACGATCCGCAGGTGATGACCATGGCGCTCAACAATGCCGAAAATGTCGCGGCCCACTACCGCGAACAGGGCGACGAGGTGGTCATCGAACTGGTCGCCTACGGGCCGGGGTTGCAGATGCTGATCGTCGGTCAGAGCCCGGTCGAGGACCGGATCGAGACCATGTCGATGGTCCTGCCGATGACCTTCGCGGCCTGCGGCAACACCATCAAGGGACTGGAAAGGAAGACCGGGGCCCCGGTTGCCCTGCTCGAGGAGGCGCATGTGGTGCCTTCGGGCGTGGTGCGGCTGATCGAGCTGCAGGAAGCGGGCTATGCCTATGTGAAACCCTGACCGGACAGGGGGGCGGCGCGATCTTTCTGCGCTGCGGAACCCGCGGGGGGCATCGGAGGTTTGACCATGACGGGGGCGGCTGGGCCGCCTTGTCCCGTCCCCCAACCGGCAAGGATGCGAAATGTACGGCACGATGTTCCAGGCGGCCAGCGAATGGCAGCGCGCGATGTTCAGCGGTTTCCGGATGATGATGTCGGCCTCGACCGTGATCCAGGTCCGGATGATGCAGATGAGCCTCGGTATCATGAAGCCCGAGGAAACCGCGCGGATGTTCCTCGAAAAGCCCGCGACCTTCGCCAAGTCGACCGAGATGTCGATGCGGGCGCTGGCGGGGAACAAGGGGCTTGCCGCCGCCGCGCTGGCGGGGATCGCGCCCATCGGTCAGAAGACCGCCGCCAATGCCCGGCGGCTGAGCGGCAAGGGCGCCTCCACGACGAAACGTCGCCGCCGGTCGTGAGCGGACCCGGCTAGCGCCGCGCGCCGACACGGGCCGCTGCGGCGCGGGCGATGACCAGTTCCTCGTTCGCCGGGATGACCAGGATACGGACCCGGCTGTCCGGGGTCGAGATGACGGGGCCGTGCGCACGGTTGCGCGCGTGGTCCGGTTCCATCCCCAGCCAGCCCATCCCGTCGCAGACAGCGCCGCGGACCCGCGCGGAATGTTCCCCGATGCCACCGCAGAAGACCAGCGCATCGACCCCGCCGAGCGCCGCCGCGAGGCTGCCGATCTCGCGCCGGATGCGGGCGACGAAATAGGCGATGGTCTCGTCCGCCTCGGGGGTGCCCGCCGCCTCGAGCACGCGCAGGTCGTTGGACAGACCCGACAGGCCCAGCAGTCCGGAGCCCGTGTAGAGCAGCCGCGACACCTCTTCGACCGACAGTCCCTCCTGCTGCATCAGGTAGAGGATCACCCCGGGGTCGATCTGCCCGGTGCGGGTGCCCATCGCCAGCCCATCGAGCGCGGTGAACCCCATGGTCGACGCGACGGAGCGCCCGCCGATCATCCCGCACATGGACGCGCCGTTGCCGAGATGCGCCACGATGACCCGCCCGGCGTGCAGCTCCGGCGCCTCGTTCCGCAGGACCTCCGCGATATGGGCATAGCTCAGCCCGTGAAACCCGTAGCGCCGCACGCCCTTGTCGTAATAGCGCCGGGGCAGGGCGTAGAGGTCGTTGAGCCTCGGCTGCGCGCGATGGAAGGCGGTGTCGAAGCAGGCGACCTGCACCGCGTCGGGAAAGGCCCGCGCGGCGGCCTCGATCCCGGCGATGTTGTGCGGCTGGTGAAGCGGGGCGAAGGGCGCAAGGCGGCGGATCTCCTCCATCACCGCATCATCGACGACGCGCGGCCCGGCAAGATCGGGCCCCCCGTGCACGACACGATGACCGACCGCGACGACCCCGATCCCCGGCAGAGCGTCGCCGAGACTGTCGAGCACGGTCGCGAGGGCACCGGAATGGTCCGCCGCCTCCTCGGCGCGCAGCGCGCGACCCGCGCCGCAGGACAGACGGAGCACCGGCGCGGTGCCGATCGCCTCGACCAGCCCGAGGGTCTTTGCGACGGGGGGCTCTGCCACCGTGAACACGCCGAATTTCAACGAGGACGACCCGGCGTTGAGGGTCAGAACGACGGGCTGGTCGGTCATGGCGGCTCCGGCCGGTGGATCAGTCCTTGAAATAGGCGCCATGCTGGGCGCGCAGCGTGTCGAGCGTGGCGATGGTCTGGCCGAGATGCTTGCGGATCGCCGCCTCGGCCTTGTCCGGGTCGCGGGTTTCGAGCCCGGCGATGACGCCGGTGTGATCGTCGATGATCCGCCCGATCTTGGTGTCGTCCCACATGTTGAGCCGCCGCACCCGGTTGAGATGCCCCGAGCGCGAGCGGATCAGCCGGTGCAGGCCGGGAAAGCCCACGGCGGCGATCATCGTCTGGTGAAAGGTCTCGTCCAGTTCGTGAAAGGTGCCCAGTTCCTCGCGCTTGTGGGCGAGGGCGCGCTGCATCTCGACGATGGTGCGCAGGCGCGACAGCAGCGCGTCGTCGATCACCGGCGCAAGTTGGCGCATGACCTCGACCTCGATGGCGCGGCGCAGAAAGACCGCCTCGGCGATCTTGTCCGCGTCGATCCGCGTCACGACGGTGCGCGACTGCGGAAAGATCTCGACCAGCCCCTCGGCCTCGAGCCGTTGCAGCGCGTCGCGCACCGGGGTCTGGCTGACGTCGTATTCCCGCGCGAGTTCGGACCGGCTGAGCACCGTGTCGGGCGGCAGGTCGAGCGAGATGATCCGCCGGCGCAGCGCGTCGAGCGTGCGCGCCGCCGCCGAGGAGGGCGCCGTGGCGTCACCCCCGAGGTGTTGCATCAGATCGGAAAAGAGCCCCGCGCCGTTCATGGTCCTGCCTGTCGTGTCGCGGTCGAGTGTGTCAGTCTCCCTGCGAAGTTGCAACGGGGAGGGTGCTAATATATTAGCGAATGTGACGAGGGAGTCGCGCGGGCGTCGCGCTGTCTCCCGTCAACGCACCCCCGAGGGAGGATGGGCACGATGTTCGACGAAAAGATCCGCGACAGGCTGATGGGCGTGTCTGTCGCCACGGTGGCGACGGCGCTGTTCAAGCGCGGGCTGCGCAACCAGGTGATCCAGGGTGTCCGCCCGCTGGGGTTCAAGGGCCGCAACATGGTCGGCCCGGCCTATACGCTGCGCTACATCCCGGCGCGCGAGGACCGCAACGGCATCGAGGTGTTCCGCAATCCCGACCATCCGCAGCGCGTGGCCATCGAAAGCTGCCCCGCCGGGCATGTCATGGTGATGGACAGCCGCAAGGATGCGCGCGCGGCCAGCGCGGGGGACATCCTCATCACCCGGCTGATGGTGCGGGGCGGGGCGGGCGTGGTGAGCGACGGCGGCTTCCGCGACGCGGCCACCATCGCGGAACTCGACATCCCCGCCTATCACAGCCGCCCCTCCAGCCCGACCAACCTGACGCTGCACGAGGCGATCGAGTTGAACGGCCCCATCGGCTGCGGCGACGTGGCGGTGTTCCCGGGCGACGTGATCCTCGGCGATGCGGACAACGTCATCGTCATCCCGTCCGGGATCGCCGACGAGGTCTCGGCCGAGGCCGTGGAGATGACCGTCTACGAGGATTTCGTGGTCGACCGGGTGAAGGCGGGGGAGACCATCATCGGGCTCTATCCGCGCACCAAGGACGAGCACCTCGCGACCTTCGACGCCTGGCGCAAGGAAAACGGCCGCTGAGCGCGCACGCCACCGGGACGGAGCGGACGGCAGGCCTCGGCCTGCCGTATTCTTTCGGGCCGGCGGCATCGGGCCAACACCCCGGGCGCGAATCTGTTGTCACAACTGTGAAGCTAATATATTAGATGAAATGCCACACCGAGACGCGGGACAGGAGGAGTGTCACGCGCCGGTGGAACAGAGGGAGGATGGCATGAACGTCAAATCAATGGTGAAGGTGGTTTCGACCGTCGCGATCGCGGCCGCGTTGGGCGCGATGGCGACCGGGGCGGATGCCGCGGACCGCGTGCTGAAGATCCAGACATCGTCGAACGCGAGCCACGCTTCGCTGGCCTATCTCAACGAGGAGTGGGTGCCGAAGCTGGAAACCATGACCGGCGGCACGCTGAGCGTGGAACTGCTGCCCATCGACGCCGTGGTGCCGCGCCGCGAGACGCCCGAGGCCATCGGGGTCGGCATCCTCGACGGGGACCTGACCTCGATCAACTACTTCGCCGGGGTCGATCCGGCCTTCGCGCTGATGGGCGACCTGATCGCGGGCTACGACAGCGCCGACCAGATCCAGGCCTTCTGCGCGCAGGGCGGCGGCAAGGAAATCCTGCAGAAGCTGATGGATGCGCATTACCCGGGCGTTCATGTGGTGGGCTGCGGCGCCTATGCCCGCGAGGCGTTCGTCTCCAAGGTGCCGGTGCGCGGCGTGGCCGACCTCAAGGGGCTCAAGATCCGCTCTCCCGAAGGTCTCGCGGCCGACGTGTTCAAGCGGGCAGGGGCGGCGCCGGTGTCCATTTCCGGGTCCGAGACCTACGGTGCGCTCGAAAAGGGCGTGATCGACGCGGCGGACAACTCGGCCTATGCCAACAACGATGCCAACGGCATGCACAAGGTCGCCAAGTACCCGATCTTTCCGGGCATCCACTCGACCCCGATCCTGCAGTTCACCGTCTCCCAGATGGTCTTCGACGAGCTGACCCCGGCAGAGCAGACCGCGCTCGAGGTCTGGTATCTTGCCGCCTACAACGGGCTGCGCCAGCATCTCGACCGTCTCGACCGGCAACTCGTGGCGCGTGACCGCGCGGCGGGCGAGATCGAGATCATCGACTGGCCGCAGGATCAGCGCGACGCCTTCCGTGCCATCGCACAGGAAGCCTGGAGCGACTTTGCCGCCGGGTCGCCGCTGGCCAAGGAAGTCTACGACGCGCACATCTCCTTCATGAAGGAAGCCGGGCTACTCTGAGCCCCGTCGTCCCGCGCCCGCCGCATGACCGGCGGGCGCGGGGTTCACCTGCCCCGAGAGGGGAACACGGTCCGTGCCCCGCGGGGAAGGACCGACGCAGGCCCCGGTGGGGGCAAGGGACAACGGGCCGACAGCGCCCGGACGGGGGAGAATACCAGCCATGTCGCGCGCCTATGACGCAAAGCTCGACGAAACCGAGATCGAGGTGGGCGCCCAGGACCCGCTGCACGACTCGCCGGACATCTCCCGCGCGGAGTACACGCCGGTCGATCATTTCAGCCACATCTCCGGGGTCGCGGTTTCGGTCTTCTACATCGCGGCCGCGCTCGCCACGCTATACGAGGTCTTCTCCCGATACCTGCTGAACGCGCCGACCTACTGGGCGTTCGAGACGGTGATGGTGCTCTGCGCGGCGGCCTGGATGCTGTCGGCGGGCTACATCACCCTGAAGCAACGCCATATCGCCATCACCGTCATCCACGGCATGGCCAGCCCCGCGCAGCGCTGGTGGCTGGACCTGTTCGCCATGGTCGTCGGGGTCGCCGCGCTCTACATGCTGCTGACCGACGCGCCGATCCGCGCCTATGACAGCATCGCGCGGATCGAGAAATCCGGCTCGGCCTTCAACTCTCCGCTGCCGATGATGATGAAATCGCTGATGGTGCTGGGCGCGTTCATGTATCTCGCGCAGCTCATGGTGAACCTGCACCGGCACGTGACCTCCTCGGTGGCGCGTCTGATCGTCAAGATCGTCGGTGTCTATTTCGTCGTCTATTTCGTCTCGGCCCTCCTCGCCCATGCCTTCGACGTGCAGATCGCCGCGGTGATCTCGGACGCCGTTTCAAGCGTGGGCAAGGCGATGGACCCGTCCAAGGCGCTCGACATGCGCTCCATGGATCTCGGGACCGTGTCGCTCATCATGGTGGTGCTGCTGATCGCGCTGATGATGACGGGGATGCCGCTCGGCGTGGTGACGCTGATCGTCTCGGTCATCATGGGTGTCGCCTTCTTCGGCCCGCGCGGGCTGTTCCTGGTGTCGTCCAACGCCGTCGGCCTGCTCGAGCACTACAGCCTCGTCGCGGTGCCGTTCTTCGTGCTCATGGCCTCGATCCTGGAACGGGCGGGCATCGCGGAGGATCTTTTCGACGCCATGTCGGTCTTTGCCGGCAACCTGAGGGGGGGCGTGGCGGTCCAGACCACGGTCGTGGCCGTGGTTCTGGCCGCCATGTCGGGCGTCATGGGGGGCGAGATCGTGATGCTCGGCCTCGTCGCGCTGCCGCAGATGTTCCGCCTCGGCTACGACCGCAAGCTGACCATCGGCCTGATCTGCGCCGCCGGGGCGCTGGCGACGCTGATCCCGCCGTCGATCATCATGATCGTCTACGGTCTTTCGGCCGAGGTCGGCATCGGCGATCTGTTCATGGCGGGCGCCATTCCCGGCATCATGCTGGCGGTGTTCTATGCCGGCTACGTGCTGATCCGCGTCAACCTGAACCATTCCCTGGCCCCGACCGCGGCCGAAGTGGCCGAGATGACCGGCGAAAAGCAGGGCCTGTCGCGGGACCGCCTGACCGCCGTCGCGCTCTGCGTGCTGCTGATCGCCTGCGTGATGGGGTCGATCTATGCCGGCATCGCCAGCGTCACCGAAGCCGCCGCCGTGGGCTGCGTCGGCGCGATGTTCGTCGCCGCCGTCCGCCACCAGTTCAAGTGGGAGGTCATGAGCGCCGCCATGCTCGGCACCATGACCACGGTCGGCACGATCATCTGGCTGGTGCTGGGCGCGGTCAGCTTCGTCGGCATCTTCAACCTTGTCGGCGGGGGCGAGTTCATGCGCTCGCTCTTCCTCGACCTCGGGCTGTCGGCCATGGGCACGGTGATCGTGATGATGCTGATCCTGATGGTGCTCGGCACCTTCATGGAGTGGATCGCCATCGTGCTCATCACCGTGCCGGTCTTTGCCCCGGTGGTGATGACGCTGGCGCCCGACCTCGGCCTGACCGAGGACCAGGCGAAGATCTGGTTCGGCATCCTCTTCGTGATGAACATCCAGATCTACTTCCTGTCGCCGCCCTTCGGCCCGGCCTGCTTCTGGCTGAAATCCGTGGCGCCCAAGGACGTGACCCTGCAGGAGATCTTCCTGGCCGTGCTGCCCTTCATCGGGTTGCAGATCTTCGGCCTCGTGCTGGTGATGGCCTTCCCGCAGATCGCCCTTTTCCTTCCCGAACTTCTGAACTGAGGAGACCCCCATGATCGGACGCGATTCACGAGACGACATGGACGGCTACGGCGTCTGGCCCTGGCTGCTGGGGCTGGTACTGGTGGCCCTGATCACGGGGCTGATGTTCGGCTTCGCCAACCCGATTTCCTGACCGGAGACCACAGTGACCAAGAAAGACCCCAAGGACCTCCGGTCCGCCCGCTGGTTCGCCCCCGACGATCTGCGCAGCTTCGGCCACCGCAGCCGCGCCATGCAGATGGGCCTCGGCCCGGATGACTGGGAGGGCAGGCCCGTCATCGCCGTCATCAACACCTGGTCCGAGGCGCAGCCCTGCCACATGCACTTCCGCGACCGGGCCGAGTTCATCAAGAAGGGCATCTGGCAGGCCGGGGGGCACCCGATGGAGCTGCCCGCGCATTCGCTGTCCGAAAGCTACCTCAAGCCCACCTCGATGCTCTATCGCAACCTTGCGGCGATGGAGGTCGAGGAGGCGCTGCGCGCCCACCCGGTCGACGGGGTGGTGCTGATGGGCGGCTGCGACAAGTCCACCCCGGCGCTGGTCATGGGAGCGGTGTCGGCCGGGCTGCCCTTCATCTACATGCCCGCCGGACCGATGCTGCGCGGCAATTACGCGGGCAAGGCGCTGGGGTCGGGCACCGACGCCTGGAAATACTGGGACGAACGCCGCGCCGGAACCATCAGCCAGGAGGAATGGCAGGGGGTCGAGGGCGGCATCGCGCGCTCCTACGGTCATTGCATGACGATGGGCACCGCCTCGACCATGACGGCGATCGCCGAGGGCTTCGGCCTCTGCCTGCCCGGGGCCTCGTCCATTCCCGCCGCCGACACCAACCACCAGCGCATGGCCGCCGCCTGCGGCCGCCGCGCGGTCGAGATGGTCTGGGAGGATCTGACGCCGGAAAAGATCATCACCCGCGCCAGCACCGAGAACGCGGTGACCGTCGCGATGGCCACCGGCTGCTCGACCAACGCGATCATCCACCTGATCGCCATGGCCCGCCGCGCCGGGGTGCCGCTGGAGCTGGACGACCTCGACCGCATCGGGCGCACGACTCCGGTCATCGCCAACGTCCGCCCCTCGGGCAAGGACTACCTGATGGAGGATTTCTACTATGCCGGCGGGTTGCGGGCGCTGATGAAGGAACTGGGCGACAAGCTCGACCTTTCCTGCCTCACCGTCTCTGGCAAGACCCTGGGCGAGGGGATCGCCGACGCGGTGAACTACAACCCCGACGTCATCCGCCCGCTGTCGAACCCGGTCTATCACGAGGGCTCGCTGGCGGTGCTGAAGGGCAATCTGGCCCCCGACGGCGCGGTGATCAAACCCGCCGCGATGGATGCGAAATACCAGAACCACCGCGGCCCGGCTCTGGTCTGCGACAGCTATGACGAAATGAAGGCCATCGTCGACGACGAGACCCATCCGATGACCCCCGACACCGTTCTGGTGCTGCGCAACGCGGGTCCGCAGGGTGGGCCGGGGATGCCGGAATGGGGGATGCTGCCGATGCCCAAGGCGCTGCTCAAGCAGGGCTACCGCGACATGCTGCGCCTGTCGGATGCGCGCATGTCCGGCACCTCCTACGGCGCCTGCATCCTGCACGTGGCGCCGGAAAGCTACATCGGCGGCCCGCTGGCGCTGCTGAAGACCGGCGATATGGTGACGCTCGACATTCCGAACCGCCGTCTCGACATGGAGATCGGCGAGGAGGAACTCGCCGCCCGCCGCGCCGCCTGGCAGGCCCCCGAACCGCGCTACGAACGCGGCTACGGCCAGATGTTCGGCAAACATGTCGAACAGGCCGACAAGGGCTGCGACTTCGACTTCCTGCGCACCGATTTCGGCGCACCCGTGCCGGAACCGGAGATCCACTGATGGGCCTCGATCTGAGCGAGCGGCGCATCGCCGCGCGCCCCGCCCTGGCCGGGCACAAGGCGCGCTGGAAGACCGACGAGATCACCGGCCTGCGCCTGCGCCACGTGGTGATCCCGCTGGCGAACCCGATCAGCGACGCCAAGGTGCTGACCGGCCGGCAGAGCCCGCTCGCCGCGCTCGACCTGCTGATGGTCGAGACCCGCAGCGCCGCCGGGCACGAGGGGCTGGGCCTGTCCTACACGCTGCGCGCGGGCGGGGCGGGGATGTTCGCGCTCGGGTGCGAGATCGCGCCCTTCCTGCTGCGCGAGGACCCGAACGACATCTCCCGGCTCTGGGACCGGCTGGCCTGGCAGACCATCTCGCTCGGGCGAGGTGGCATGGCCTACCAGGCGATCTGCGCCTTCGACACCGCGCTCTGGGACATGAAGGCCCGCCGCGCCGGGCTGCCGCTGTCGAAGCTCTTCGGCGCGCGGCGCGACGGGGTGCGGATCTACAATTCCTCCGGCCAGTACCTTCAGGCCGGGATCGACGAGATGAAGCGCGCGGCGGATGCGTCGCTGGGCAGGGGCATCGGCGGCATCAAGATGAAGGTCGGCCAGCCCGACGGGCAGGAGGATCTCAGGCGCATCGACGCCCTGCGTGCCCATCTGCCCGGCGACATCGCCCTGATGATCGACGCCAACCAGCAATGGGACCGCGCCTATGCGCTGCAGTTCGGCAGGATCGTCGACGGCATGGGCCTCGCCTTCATCGAGGAACCGCTCGACGCCTGGGATTTCGAGGGCCACGCGGAGCTTGCCCGCAACCTCGCCACGCCGGTCGCCACCGGCGAGATGCTGACCTCGCCGCAGGAACACCTCGCTCTGATCGGCGCGGGCGGCTGCGACGTGTCGCAACTGGACGTCTGCCGGATCGGCGGCTTCACCCCCTTCCTGCAGGTCATGACCGTGGCCGAGGCGGCGGGCATCGACATGGCCCCGCACATGGTGATGGAACTGCACATCCACGCCGCCGCCGCCTATGGCCGCGAGGGCTGGGTGGAGCATTTCGAATGGTTCGAACCGCTGTTCGAGGAACGGCTGGAGATCGCCGACGGGCGGATGCTGGTGCCGGAGCGACCGGGCATCGGCCTCAGCCTGTCGGGACAGGCGCGCGACTGGACGCGCTCCGAGATGAGTTTTGGAGAAATGGCATGAGCAAACCCCTGGCCGAAGCCCTGCGCGGCATTTCCGGCATCCTCGTCACGCCCTATGACGCCACCGGAGAGATCGCGCCCGAGAAGCTCGGGCCGATCATCGACCGGGCGGTGGGAGCGGGGGTCGATATCCTCGTCGCCAACGGCAACACCGGGGAGTTCTATTCCATCGACGAGCAGGAGGCCGCCCGCATGTGCGCCTCCATCGTCGAGCAGGTGGCAGGCCGCGCGCCGGTGCTGGCGGGGATCGGGCGCAACATCCGCGAGGCGGAGCGCGCCGCCGCCCATGCCCGCAAGGTCGGTGCCGACGCGCTGATGATCCACCAGACGCCGGACCCCTTCGTCGCGCCGCGCGGCTATGCGGATTACGTGCGGCGGGTGGTGGCGGCCTCGGACGGGCTGCCCGCGATGCTCTACCTGCGCAACGACGCGATGGGGCCGAAGGCCATCGCGGAGCTGGTCTCCATCGAAGGCGTGGCGGGGGTGAAATGGGCCACGCCCAACCCGATGACCCTGGCCCGCGCCATCGAGATGTCGCCCGAGCACGTGGTCTGGGTCGGCGGTCTGGCCGAGGTCTGGGCGCCGCCGCTCTGTGCCGTGGGCGCGCGGGGCTTCACCTCGGGGCTGATCAACGTCTGGCCGGAACGCTCGGTGGCGATTCGCGATGCGCTTGCGGCGGGGGATTACGAGGCCGCCGCCGGGCTGATCGCGGGGATGCGGGTGTTCGAGGACATCCGCGCCGAGGAGATGGGCGGCACCAACGTGACCGGCGTGAAATCGGCGCTGGCGCTGATGGGCGAGGATTGCGGCGGCGTGCGCCCGCCGGGGGCCTGGCCGCTCACCGATGCGCAGCAGGGGCGGCTGGCGGCCTTTCTTGCGGACAACGGCCTTGCCGGCTGAGGCCGGGACCGGCTCCGGAAAAGCAAAGGCCCCGCCGATGGCGGGGCCTTGTTCGTTCCGGGGCGCGGCGGGCGGGATCAGCCCGTGCGGCGCTCGTCGAAGCTCAGCGCGATGAAATCGGGCATGTGATCGCCCATGCCGACGACGGCCTCGTCGCGCCGGCCGCTGTCCCGGCGACGCGATTCGCGCGGCGGGCGGCTGTCCTCGCGCTCCGGGCGCGGGGCGCGTTCGGGCTGGGCCGCGGCGACGGGTTCGACCGCCTCCGACGGTGTCTCCGCCACCCGTTCCGCGGGCTTTTCCACCGGCTTGCGCGTGCGCGAGCGGGGCGCGCGTTCGCGCTTGGGCGCGGGCGCCTCGGCGGCATCGTCCTCGGACGCGGCGGGGGCCGCACCGGCCATCTCGATCCGCGGGATTTCCTTCTGGATCAGCTTCTCGATCGCATCGAAGTTCTTTTCGTCCTTCGGCACCACGATGGTGAAGGCCTTGCCGTCGCGACCGGCGCGGCCGGTGCGGCCGATCCGGTGCACGTAGTCCTCCGCATGGGAGGGCACGTCGAAGTTGAAGACGTGGCTCACCGCCGGAATGTCGAGCCCGCGCGCCGCCACGTCCGAGGCGATCAGCAGCCGGATCGAGCCGCTGCGGAAGCCGTCAAGCGTGCGGGTGCGCTGGCTCTGGTCGAGGTCGCCGTGGATCGGCTCGGCGTTGTAGCCGTATTTCTTCAGCGATTTCGCGACGATATCCACATCGACCTTGCGGTTGCAGAAGACGATGGCGTTGGAACAGGCCTCGCCCTCCTTCTCGATGATGGCGCGCAGCATGTTGCGCTTTTCGGTCGCCTCGCGGTCGCGGCGCGACGGCTTGAGAAAGACCGCGCCCTGTTCGATCGTCTCGGAGGCCGTGGCCTGGCGCGCCACCTCGATCCGCGCGGGGGCGGAGAGGAAGGTGTTGGTGATGCGCTCGATCTCGGTCGCCATGGTGGCCGAGAAGAACAGCGTCTGCCGGGTGAACGGCGTCAGCGAGAAGATCCGTTCGATGTCGGGGATGAACCCCATGTCGAGCATGCGGTCGGCTTCGTCCACCACCATGATCTGCACGCCGGTCAGCAGCAGCTTGCCGCGTTCGAAATGGTCGAGAAGGCGGCCCGGAGTGGCGATCAGCACGTCGACGCCCTTGTCGATGAGCTGGTCCTGTTCCTTGAACGAGACGCCGCCGATCAGCAGCGCCTTTGTCAGCTTCACGTGCTTGGCGTAGGTGTCGAAATTCTCGGCCACCTGCGCGGCGAGTTCGCGCGTGGGGCAGAGCACCAGGCTGCGCGGCATCCGCGCGCGGGCGCGGCCGCGGGCCAGCATCGTGATCATCGGCAGGGTGAAGGAGGCGGTCTTGCCGGTGCCCGTCTGGGCGATCCCGAGAACGTCGCGCCCTTCGAGGGCGGGAGGAATGGCGCCCTCCTGGATCGGGGTGGGCGTCTCGTATCCGGCCTCTTCGATGGCCTTCAGGACTTTGGGGTTCAGGTTCAGGTCAGAAAACTTGGTCATGTGTGTCCGATATGGAGTGCGGACACAGAAACTTGGCCCGCGCGTCTGGATGGGATCGGGCCCGGATGGCCCCGCGGATCTCGCGCTAGTGCGATCCCGTGCGCGGCTTTTAACGGAGAAGACGGGGAAAGGTCAATGAGCACGGGAATTTGAACGCCCGGAGACCGGAATCCGTTGTGGACCGGCCTCGTCCCAGCCGGTGGTGGTGACATGCGGGAAGTGCCGCGCGCGCAGCGCGGGGAAGTCCATCACGCATTTGCGCAGCAGCCCGCGCGCGGACAGCCGGGCGACCAGGTCGGGGGTCGCGGTGCAGACCTCCTCGAAGAAGACGCGCAGCGCCGCTTCGCCGCCTTCCTCTTCGATGACGCTGAAAAAATCGTGCAGAGTCAGGGGGGTATTGCCGCGCCCCTGGGGTTTCAGCTCCGCCCGGTAGGAGCCTTTCTCCATCCGGAAACGATAGTGCAGAAGGAAGCGCTCCCAGTCGGCGGCGTGGAAATGGCCAAGCTCCGTCTCGTTGAGCGGGCGCTGGCCGGGGTTGGTCTGCCCGTCCAGTTCGACGTTGTGAATGCGGATCTGCAGCCCTTCGGTGCCCGCGCGAAACAGCATCTTTCCGGCCACATGCGACAGGAATCCGCCCGACAGATGCTGGCCCCACGGCGGGAAACACGCCTCGGCATCGGCCTGGCGGGCCTTCTGGTCGAGATGGAACGCCTTGAACCGCTGCAGGCCGGGTTCGGTCCCCGGCAGGGGGGCCAGCGCCTCGACCGGGCGGACGCGGGCGCAGAGGCAGTCCTGCGGCAGGGCGGCGAGCTGATCGCCGAGCGGCGCGCGCGGCATCAGGAATTCGTCGGTGTCGATATGGGCCAGCCAGTCGACCTCCGGCGGCAGGGAATTGGCGTGGCGGGCATTGGCGGTCTGGCGGACCTGGTGCTTGGCCGGTCTGCGTCCGCGCTCCTGCCACCAGGCGTCGTCGGTGCGGAAGACCCGCAGCGCGGGATGTTCGCCGAGCGCCGCCTCCGCCTCCGGCATGTCGTCGTCGAGATAGACGTAGATGCGGTGCGCCCCCTGTTCGAGATGCCAGGCGGCGAAATCGAGGATCTCGGGGAGGTGGGCGTTCGTGGTGGTGACGGTGCCCCAGGTTGTCATGGGAGGTCTCCGAAGATGCGCCGGACCGCGCTGTCGGGGTCGAGCGGATGTGTCAGCAGCATGCCGTGCGCGGCAAGACGGTCGCGCAGCGCGGGCGTATCGGCGCAGACCTCGTCAAACAGCGCGCGCAGGCCGGCGTCCCCTTCGTTCTCCAGCAAAAAGGTTAAAATTTGCGCCTGCCCCATCTCCTTGCGCCGGGAGATCGTCCGGTAGGAGCCGCGCGTGCGGCGGAAGGCGAGATGCCGGCGGAAATGCTCCCAGCTCGGCGCGTGGTGATGGCCGACGTGAACTCCGTGCAGGCGGTCGCGGTTCGACGCGTCGCCGCCGCGGTATTTCACCGTGTGGATGCCGAGCCGCGTATCGTCGAGCCCGGTACGGGCAAAGACCTTGCCCGCCGTGTGGCTCAGGAAGCCTCCGTAGAGATGCAGGCCGAAGGTCGGGTAGATGTCCTGCACCACGGATTTCTTCTGTCCGGCGTGATGATGGGCGAGCTTGTAATGCGACGGAAACCCGGTCTCGGTGGCGAGCGCCTCGGCCGGGAGAATGCGCGCGGCGGCGGCATGGGGCGAAACGCCCGCCAGCATCGCCCGCAGCGGCCGTTCGGTCAGCAGGAATTCGTCCACGTCGATATGCGCCAGCCAGTCGAGCCCGTGGCTGCGGTCGTGCAGGCAGCGGGTGGCGTTGAAGGCCTGACGCTGCTGGTGCGCCTCCATCCGGGCCTTGCCGGCGGTCTGCCAGTAGGCGTCGTCGCAGGGGGTGATGTGCAGGGCGGGGTGGCGCGACAGCCAGGCCTCGGCCTCGGGGTCGGGGGTGTCGAGGTAGATGTGCAGCGAATCCGCACCGAGCTCGAGATGGTGGGCGGCAAAGCGGGCGATGGCGGGCAGCGGCGCGCGGATGGTCGACACCACGCCCCAGCGCAGCCGCTCCGCCGGGATCGGGCGCGCGGGCTGCGGCACCGGCACCACGGCGCGGGGCCGCTCAGGGTCGGGGTCGATGCGCTTCAGGTGACGCTGGCGCATGGTCATCAGGCGGCGGAACACCGTGCGGTCGTCATGCAGCAGGCTGTCGAGCAGATCGTGGGCGAGGGGGCGGATCAGGGCGTCGCCCTCGGCCTCGGTCCAGAGCCGCCCGAGCATGTTCACGTCGAGCCCGCCGTCGGTGAGAGACCAGGCATTCATCTGCATCGGCAGGCGGCCGCGGGTCCTGTTGTCGAGGGCAAAGGGCTGGTCCGGCGGCGCGCCGGAATAGAGCCGTTCGCTCTCGTAGAGCTTCATCGTCCCGAACAGCACCGACAGCGCCAGCCCGACCGAGCGCTGCACCGGCGTCGCGCCGTGATCGCCGAAGGTGGTGATGGCCGACACCTTCCAGCGCGGATCGAGCCGCGCGATCAGGTGGGCGCCTTCCTCGGCCCAGAGCCGGCGGAACAGGGCCGGGGCATGGTCGGGATAGGCGCACTTGCGCAGATGCGCGATCAGCAGGGCATGCAGGCAGACCAGTTCCGATTCCCCGGCCAGTTCCTTGCGCAGGGCATGACGCTTGCGATGATAGGGCGAGCGGAAGGGCGGCGCCTCGGCGGGATCGAGGTCGGGGTCGTTAACGTCCGCCGCGGTCAGCGCTCCGAGGGCGATGTCGAGCGGCGGCAGCCCTTCACCTTCCGCCGCCGCGATGGGGTCGCGGCGGGCCTCCATCCGGGTCAGCACGGTGTCGATTCCCCCCGCGTAGCTGGGGCGTCTTTCGGGATCCTGGCTCATGGCCGACAAAGTGGCGCAGGCCCCGATCCGGCGCAATCGGGGCCTGCGAGATGCATCTTCAGGTGGTGCATGCGGGACGCGGCGCGGGGGCCTATCCGCCCAGCATCCCGGCGCAGCCGCGGTGGCGATCCCGCCCGCCGATGCGCGAGGCATTGACGACGATGTGCCAGGTCGGCGCGTATCCCGGCGCTTGGGCGCGGGAATAGGTGCAACCATCGGATGTGGTGAAATACTGGCCGCGGAAGCCGGCGGCAGGGACCTGGCCTGCCGTATTGCCGCGGGTGCTGACGATGTGGCGCGCCCCGTTCTCGTAAGCACCGGAATCGGCATGGGCGAGGGTGGGGCTCGTCAGTGTCAGACCGAGGGCGGCGATCGCGAGGGTCATCTTCATGGGGCGGTGTCTCCGTATCGTTACTGATACGTCGAGAATGCGCTTCAATAAGTTTACCGTACCTACAAATCTACAATTCTAGGTTTTATCGGCACAACGCCTCGGGGCTTGGCAAGGCGCGCGCTTTGCGGCACAGGAACGGGCATGAGCCAGACCTCCTTTGCCCTTCATGCCACCGACGGTGCCGCGCGCTGCGGCGTGATCTCGACCCCGCGCGGCGAGATCCGCACCCCCGCCTTCATGCCCGTGGGCACCGCCGCCACGGTCAAGGCGATGCTGCCCGAAAGCGTGCGCGAGACCGGCGCCGACATCCTGCTCGGCAACACCTACCACCTGATGCTGCGTCCCGGCGCCGAGCGGGTGGCGCGGCTGGGGGGCCTGCACGCCTTCATGAACTGGGAACGGCCGATCCTGACGGATTCGGGCGGCTTCCAGGTGATGTCGCTTGCCTCGCTGCGCAAGCTGACCGAGGAGGGCGTGACCTTCCGCAGCCACGTGGACGGCAGCAAGCACATGCTCTCGCCCGAAAGCTCGATGGAGATCCAGCGGCTGCTCGGCTCGGATATCGTGATGTGTTTCGACGAATGCCCGGCGCTGCCGGCGGACCGGGCGCGGATCGCGGAGTCCATGCGCCTATCGATGCGGTGGGCGGCGCGGTCGCGCGAGGCTTTCGGCGACCGGCCGGGACACATGCTGTTCGGCATCCAGCAGGGCGGGCTCGAGATCGACCTGCGCCAGGAAAGCGCCGAGGCGCTGCGCGGCATCGGCTTTGACGGCTACGCCGTGGGCGGGCTGGCCGTGGGCGAGGGGCAGGAGGCGATGTTCGACGTGCTCGATCACGCGCCCGCCATGCTGCCCGAGGACAAGCCGCGCTACCTGATGGGCGTGGGCAAGCCCGACGACATCGTCGGCGCGGTCAAGCGCGGCATCGACATGATGGATTGCGTCCTGCCGACCCGCTCCGGGCGCACGGGGCAGGTCTTTACCCGGCGGGGCGTGGTCAACATCAAGAACGCCCGCCACGCCGACGACCCGCGTCCCCTGGACGAGGACTGTGCCTGCCCGGCTTGCCGCAACTACTCGCGCGCCTACCTGCATCACGTGTTCCGCTCGCAGGAGATGATCTCGGGGATGCTGCTGTCCTGGCACAACCTGCGCTACTTCCAGGACATCATGGCGGGCATGCGCGAGGCCATCGCGCAGGGGCGGTTCGCCGCCTGGGAAGCGGCGTTCCATGCCGGCCGCGCCGAGGGCGATATCGCACCGTTGTGACCCCTTCTGTGCGGCCGCGCCCGTGTTGCGGGCGGATCTTGCGTATTTTCGACAAGAAGAAGCCGGGATGTGCGCAAAAGGCGGCGGGTCTGTGCATTGGCGCATGGCTGCCCTGCGTTGTCTTGGCGGCGGTCGTGTCTAGATGAACCGGAGAGTTCAGCCCGCCCCGGCCACGGGGCGGCACATCCGACAGGAGATCACCGCATGACCGAAGCCCTCTTCACCCCCTTCACCGCCGGCGAGATCGAGATGCGCAACCGCATCGTGATGGCGCCGCTGACCCGCAACCGGGCCGATGACGACACCGGCGAGGTGGGCGACCTGCACGTCGAATACTACCGCCAGCGCGCGGGTGCCGGGCTGATCGTCTCGGAGGGGACGCAGATCTCTCCCGTCGGCAAGGGCTACATCCAGACGCCGGGCATCCATTCCGAAGCGCAGGTCGCGGCCTGGAAGCGGGTGACGGACGCGGTCCACGCCGAGGGCGGGCGCATCGTCGTCCAGCTCTGGCACGTGGGCCGGGTGAGCCACGTGTCGATCCAGCCCGGCGGCGCGGCCCCGGTGGCGCCCTCGGCGATTCCGGCGGGCTCCAAGACCTTCATCAAGGGCGGCTTTGCCGAAACCTCGGCGCCTCGGGCGCTGACCGTGGACGAGATCGCCGACATCGTGGCCGAGTACCGCCACGCCGCGAAGATGGCGATCAAGGCCGGCTTCGACGGGGTCGAGGTGCACGGCGCGAACGGCTACCTCGTGGACCAGTTCCTCAAGACCGGGGCCAACACGCGCGACGACGCCTATGGCGGCCCGGTCGAGAACCGCGCGCGGTTCCTGTTCGAGGTGCTGGAGGCGATCACCGACGAGATCGGCGGCGGGCGCACCGGCCTGCGCATCTCGCCGTTCAGCCCGGCCAACGGCATTTCCGACGCCGACCCGCAGGAGACCTTCGAATACGTGGTGAAGGGGCTGAACCGCTTCGGCCTGGCCTTCCTGCACGTGGTCGAGGGCGCCACCGGCGGTTCGCGCGAACTGGCCGAGGGCCAGAGCGTCACCGCGCTGAAGGATCTGTTCGACGGGCCCTACATGGCCAACAACGGCTATGACCGCGAGATGGCCGTGGCGGCGGTGCGCGATGGCGCGGCGGATCTCGTCGCCTTCGGCAAGCCGTTCATCTCGAACCCCGACCTGGTCGACCGGCTGAGCGTCGATGCGCCGCTGGCCGCGCCCGATCAGGCGACCATGTACGGCGGCGGGGCGGAGGGTTACACCGACTACCCGACCCTCGCCGGAAGCGCCGCCGCCTGAGCGGTCGGTCGCGGCCCGCGCAGGCAGTGCTTGTCGCGGGCCGTGGATTGGTGCATCAGCGGAACAAAGGGTGCCAGAAGACAGGAGTCTGCCCATGAACTACGGTAAATCCGGGGCTCCGAAGCCCGCCAAGAACGCCCCTCGTTTCGACAAGCACAACGCGGCGCTCTCGGGCAAGGACGCGAACGGCGGCAAGGCCTCGAAAGAGGAACTGCTGGCCCGCATGAAGGCCGCCGCGCAGACCCGCAAGGACGGCTGAACCCGGCCCGGCCCGACGCCCGTCCGCCCGCCGCCTGTCCGTCAGGACAGCAGGCGGTGCAGCCGGCGCAGGGTCAGGCAGATCATGACGAGCAGCACGGGAAGGGCCACCGGAACCCCGTGCGCCGTGACCAGCCAGGCAAGCCGGACGGTGGCTTCGGGCGCGAACAGCGCCAGGAGCGCCAGCAGGCCCAGCACGAAGGCCGACAGCGCGCCGAGCAGATCCAGCGCACGCCCCGCGCGCGCGGGCGCCATCGTTTCGGACGTCGTTTCGGACATGGCACCGTCGCAGATCATCGTCGTCATCCCTCGCTGTCGTACACCCCCCTTGTTAACCGTGAATCCGGCCAATTCGGGGCATTCTCCGGGCAATACGGCGTGATCCGGCGCGTGGTGCCGGAAATGTGCGCTTGCACCCGAACCGCCGCACCGTCATTCTTCCGGGAACCTCCGTGGTGGTTGATTTCGTAACCCCTCAGCCCCATCTTGAGACATCTACAGGGGATGGCGAGCGCCGCCGGAGAACCGGGGCCGGACCGTCCTGCCAGACCAAGGAACGCACATGCAAAAGCCTCTCAACACATCCTATCCAGTGCTTCCGCTGCGGGACATCGTGGTGTTCCCGCACATGATCGTGCCGCTCTTCGTAGGGCGCGAGAAATCGGTGAAGGCGCTGGAAGCGGTGATGGAGGACGACAAGCAGATCCTGCTTGCCGCCCAGATCGACCCCGCGGTGGACGATCCCGAATCCAACGGCATCTACAAGGCCGGCGTGCTGGCCAACGTGCTGCAACTGCTCAAGCTGCCTGACGGCACCGTGAAGGTGCTCGTCGAGGGGCAGGCGCGGGTGCGCATCACGGAATATCTCGAAAACGACACCTATTTCGAGGCCTCCGCCGAGTATCTGACCGAAATGCCGGGCGATCCCGCCTCGATCACGGCGCTGGTGCGCACCGTGGGCGAGGAATTCGAGCGCTACGCCAAGGTCAAGAAGAACATCCCCGAAGAGGCGCTCTCGGCCGTCGGCGAGACCACCGAACCCGCGAAGCTGGCCGACCTCGTGGCCGGGCATCTCGGCATCGAGGTCGAGCAGAAGCAGGAGCTTCTGGAGACGCTGGCGATTTCCGAGCGGCTCGAAAAGGTCTACGGACTCATGCAGGGGGAGCTTTCGGTTCTCCAGGTCGAGAAGAAGATCAAGACCCGCGTCAAGTCGCAGATGGAGAAGACCCAGCGCGAGTACTATCTGAACGAGCAGATGAAGGCCATTCAGAAGGAACTCGGCGACGGCGAGGACGGTCAGAACGAGGTCAACGAACTGGCCGAGCGGATCGAGAACACCAAGCTGTCGAAGGAGGCCGAGGAAAAGGCCCTGGGCGAGCTCAAGAAGCTGCGCAACATGTCCCCGATGTCGGCCGAGGCGACGGTGGTGCGCAACTACCTCGACTGGATGCTGTCGATCCCTTGGGGCACCCGCAGCCGGGTCAAGAAGGACCTGAACCGCGCGCAGGAAGTGCTTGATCTGGATCACTATTCGCTTGAGAAGGTGAAGGAGCGGATCGTCGAGTACCTCGCCGTGCAGGCGCGCAGCCAGAAGCTGAAGGGGCCGATCCTCTGCCTCGTCGGCCCTCCGGGCGTCGGCAAGACCTCGCTCGGCAAGTCGATGGCCAAGGCCACGGGCCGCGAGTTCATCCGCATCAGCCTGGGCGGCGTGCGCGATGAATCCGAGATCCGCGGCCACCGCCGGACCTACATCGGCTCCATGCCCGGCAAGATCATCCAGGCGCTGAAGAAGGCCAAGACGACGAACCCGCTCATCCTGCTCGACGAGATCGACAAGATGGGACAGGATTTCCGGGGCGACCCGGCGTCGGCAATGCTCGAAGTGCTTGATCCGGAACAGAATTCGACCTTCGTGGATCACTACCTCGAAGTCGAGTACGACCTCAGCAACGTGATGTTCGTGACCACCTCGAACAGCTACAACATGCCGGGGCCGCTGCTCGACCGGATGGAGATCATCCCGCTCTCGGGCTACACCGAGGACGAGAAGATCGAGATCGCCAAGCGGCACCTGCTCGACAAGCAGGTGAAGGCGCACGGGCTCAAGAGCAAGGAGTTCTCGGTTTCCGACGGCGCGCTGACCGACATCGTGCGGTACTACACCCGCGAGGCCGGCGTGCGGAACCTCGAGCGCGAGATCGCGCGTCTGGCCCGCAAGGCGGTGACCAAGATCGTCAAGAAGGAGGTCGAGAAAGTCGACGTAACCTCCGACAATCTCGACGATTTCCTGGGCGTGCGGAAATTCCGCTACGGTCTGGCCGAGGACGAGAACCAGGTCGGCGTCGTGACCGGGCTTGCCTATACCTCGGTCGGGGGCGACCTGCTGCACATCGAGGCGCTCAAGCTGCCGGGCAAGGGCCGGATGAAGACCACCGGCAAGCTCGGCGACGTGATGAAGGAAAGCATCGAGGCAGCGGCAAGCTACACGCGTTCGATCTCTCCGCAGATCGGGGTCAAGCCGCCGAAGTTCGACAAGATGGACATCCACGTCCACGTGCCGGACGGCGCCACGCCCAAGGACGGCCCCTCGGCCGGTCTGGCGATGGTGACGGCGATCGTGTCGGTCCTGACCGGCATCCCGGTCCGCAAGGACATGGCGATGACCGGCGAGGTGACGCTGCGCGGCAATGCCAGCGCCATCGGCGGGCTGAAGGAAAAGCTTCTGGCGGCGCTTCGCGGCGGCATCAAGACGGTGCTGATCCCCGAGGAGAACGAGAAGGACCTCGCGGAGCTGCCCGACAACGTGAAGGAGGGGTTGGAAATCATCCCCGTCAAGCACGTCTCGGAGGTGCTGAAACTCGCTCTGGTACGCGAACCCGAACCCATCGAGTGGGATGAGGAGGCCGAGGAGGCCGCCGCCGCCATGGCCGCAAAGGAAAACGCCGGGGCCGGTGCCGTCGCGCACTGACCGCTCGACACATCTGAAAACTCGAGGCGCCGCAAGCGATTGCGGCGCCTTTTTCATGCCGCGGGGCGGGGCGCCCTTTGCCCGGTCCGGGCGCGGGCGGACAGCGGCGCAGAGGGGCGTGGCACAATTGGTATGCCGTTCGTGGCAAACCACAGCATCGGCCGGGGTCCACGCTGGATTTGTGGGGGGGATGCGCCTATACATAGGGCAGGCCGGCCAAGAAGGATCCGGCGGAACCGGCGCGATTCGGAACGGATCTCGGGTTCGGCAGTATCAGGGGACAGCAGATGACGGGCACCACCATCAAGAAGACCACCAAGCGCGCCAAGGCGGAGCCGAAGACCGCCGCGCCGGATTTGCAGGCCGACGACACCGGGGTCGAAGTCGCACCGGCGGGCAACGAGCTCGACAAGCGCGAGCTGATCGCCAAGGTGGTGGAGCGCAGCGGCGTGAAGCGCCGCGATGCCAAGCCCGCCGTCGAAGCGATGCTCGCCATCCTGGGCGAAACCCTCGCCGAGGGGCGGGAGCTGAAGCTGCCGCCGTTCGGACGGCTGAAGGTCAACCGGATCAAGCAGATGGGGGACAAGCGCGTGATCATCACCAAGCTGCGCCAGGGCACCGCCCCCGCAGAGCGCCCCGCCGCCGGGGACGAGACCGCAACCGCCGCCGAGTGATCGGCCGCGTGCAGGGGGCAATTTCGCCGCCGGGGGGGCGATTTGCCCCTTGAACCCCTCTGACAGGTTGTATAATGGACCCGCTACCGGGTGATTAGCTCAGTGGTAGAGCGCTTCGTTCACATCGAAGATGTCAGGGGTTCAAATCCCTTATCACCCACCATCATTTCGCGAAGGGCTCCGACGACGGTCGGGGCCCTTTCCGCATCGCGGGGGGCGCGGCCGCTGCCTTGAAAACGGGCAGGGGGCCGATCCGGGCGGACAGAACCCGCACAATTCCCTTCACCTTCTCATGGTTGTGAGTAGGGTGACACCAACCACCACAGGGCGATCCTTCGCGGAAGCGCCGTCTCACCGCCGGAGTTCACATGCGCACCTTCCTGACCTCGATCCTTCTGGCCGCTGCCGCCACCCAGGTCCAGGCGGCCACGCTCATTCCCGACACCTCCTATGTCACTCCTTTGGTGGAGACCTTCGAAAGCGCCCCCCTCGGCGAGATCTACGAGACCGACCCGATCTTTGCCGCGCTCGGCATTTCGGGCATCATCGGCATCGCGCTCGAAAGCGACTCGTTTGATAGCCGGCCGGGCGTGGGGCGCAGCCTCGGCGCGACCACGGGCAACGTGCTCCAGATCATGGACCCCGGCACCTTCGGTACGCTCATTTCGCTCAGCATCTCCTTCGTCAGCGACCTGATGCGTTTCGGGTTCAGCATGAGCGACCAGGCGACGACGTTCACCGTCGATTTCCTGCGCAACGACACGCTGGTCGATTCGATCGACGTCGACGTGCTGACGGCGGACTATTTCAGCTTCGGCTTCGAGGCGGACAACGCCTTTGACGCGGTCAACATCATCGGCCTGAACGGGGCGGCGATCGACAGCCTCACCACCGATTTCGCCTCGCCGGTGCCGCTGCCTGCCGCCCTTTCGCTGCTTCTCGCGGCGCTCGGCGGGGTCGGTATGGTGGGCGCAGCCGGACGACTGCGCCGCACCGCGGATCAGCGCCGGGCCTGAGCCCGGCCGATCAGGTCGACCTCGCGCGCAACGTCGCGGCACAACGGACCGCAGGCGGGCGCGGGGGTGTAGAGCGCCGCGAGCGCGCGCAGCAGGCGTCTCATGTCCGATCCTCCCGGGATGCGATGGCGTCGGGCGCCACCGGCCCTTGGCCGATGTCGCGCGACAGGGCGGCGTCGGCGCGCAGCGCCGCGATGCGGCGGCGATCGCGCCGGGCGCGCATCCCGGCACCGATCCGGCGCAGCAGCGTAAGGCGGAGCGGGCGGTTGCCGATGACGGTCAGGGCGGTGTCCTTCACGGGACTGTCTCCTTGCAGATTCGCGATTGTCGGGGCAGGTTGCTTCCTCAAGTTCACTTGAGGTCAAACGAAAAGATGCCCGTTCCCCGATCCGCTCCGCCCGCGCGCCCGCCGCGCAAGGTCCGCCCGAACGATCTGGGCGTCGGAGAGATGGCCGCCCGCGCCGGCGTGCCGGTCTCGACCCTGCATTTCTACGAGTCCGAGGGCCTGATCGAGAGTTGGCGCACCCCGGCCAACCATCGCCGGTACGACCGGCGGGAGCTGCGCCGGGTCGCCGTGATCCGGGTGGCGCAGTCGGTCGGGATCCCGCTGGCCGAAATCCGCGAGATGCTGGACCGGCTGCCGCGCGGGCGCGCGGTGGGCAAGGCGGAATGGGGCCAGGTTTCCGAGGGTTGGCGGGAAAGGCTCGACGCGCGGATCGCCCGGCTTCAGGCGCTGCGCGACCACCTCGAAGGCTGCATCGGCTGCGGCTGCCTGTCGATGGAGACCTGCCCGCTCTACAACCCCGCCGACCGGCGCGGCGCCGAAGGTCCGGGGCCGCGGGTGCTGATGGATCGGACAGCCATACCGCACACACCGCGCACACCGGACGGCGAAGCATCTTGAAACGCGCGCGCAGCTTGGCTACACGGCGCAGGCCGGGTGATTAGCTCAGTTGGTAGAGCGCTTCGTTTACACCGAAGATGTCGGGGGTTCGAGTCCCTCATCACCCACCATCCTATCCCTTTGAGATCAAAGAAAACCCTTGTAAGACAGGCCCTTTGGCCGTTCAACGGTTACAAACTTGGTTACAAAGGGTGGCTGGCGTGGCTGGCAGGATCATGCACTTGCTGAACCGCTCCGGGCGCTATCATGCGCGGCTGGTGGTTCCGAAAGACCTGCGGGGAATCGTGGGCAAGACCGAGCTTCGCGCCCCCTTGGGTGCCGACTACCGGCAAGCGCTCAAGCTGCTGCCCGGTGCCGTAGCCCAGCTTCAACATCAGATCGCACAGGCCGAACAGAGGGCCGGGGCAGGTCGGCCCCAGTCCGGCCCGGCGCGCTATCCGATGGCAGCAGATCAGCTTGCCTACAGCCATTACATGCAGCGCCTCGCCTTTGATGACCAACTGCGGAACGACCCTCGCTATGCAACGTTCTCGATAGATGACCTGCTGGTGCAGCGCCTGCGCGACGCCATTGCCGGTAGGGCCGATGACGCGGAGTTGGGCGCGCTAGTAGGGGCTCAAATCGAACGCTTCCGGGTCGCTGGCAACATTGATGCCGAGCCGGGTAGCGATGCTTGGCGCGAGATCGCCCGAGCCCTGTGCCATGCCGAGCTAGAGGCGCTGGCAAGGGCCGCAGAGCGCGACGAAGGCGATTACACCGGCACCCCTTGCGCGCCGATCATCAAGAACGCCCAGCCGCCGGAGACTGCGCCGGAGCGCGTGAGCCTGACGGGCCTCTGGGCCGACTACATCGCCAGTCGGGTGCAGGCCGGACTCATGCGCGATCAGGGCAAGAGGCTTCGCCCCGTAGTGGATAGCCTGCGCAAGTTTCTCAGGCACAACGACGCCCGGCGCATCACCAAGAAGGACCTCTTGTCATGGCGCGACCACCTGATGACGGGCCTGTCCGCCAAGACGGTCAATGACATTTACCTTTCCTCTGTTCGGTCCGTCTTCGCGTGGGCCGCCGAGAACGACCGGCTGCCCGAGAACGTAGCTATGTCTGTCCGGCAGCCGAAGCCCAAGAAGGTCTATGGCCGCGAACGCGGCTACACCGACAAGGAGGCATTGAACGTCTTGAAGGCGTCGCGCGTCCATCAGGCGAAGGCTGACGAATTCGGTTATGTGCGAGAGGTCCCGCAAATGACTGCCGCAAAGCAGTGGGCGCCGATGCTCTGCGCCTTCAACGGCGCGCGCGTGTCCGAGATCACGCAGCTTCGCAAAGAGGACGTGCGCGAAGAGGGGGAGCACTGGATAATCAGGATCACGCCGGACGCTGGGACCGTGAAGGCTGGTGATTATCGTGACGTGCCTCTGTATCCGCAGATCATCAAAGAGGGGTTCCCCGAATTCGTGAAGGCGGCAGGGACCGGCCCATTGTTCCACAACGGCACCGACCCCAAGGACTTTGAAGACAAGGCCAAACAGTATTCTAATCGCCTCGCAACGTGGCTGCGAGCCGAAGAGCTAACACCTGATGGGCTGCAACCGAACCACGCATGGCGGCACCGGCTCAAAACACAGTGCCGCGAATTGGGTATCTCCGACCGCGTCGTGGACGCGATACAGGGTCATGCAGGAAAGACGGCAGGCGACAATTACGGCGACGTGACGCTCAAGACTAAGATCGCCGCCATAGCGCGCTTGCCATCCTTTGACCTCTAATCTTCGTGGACTGTCAGCGGGTTCCTAGTTTGCCTCTGGTAGACGTCTGGCTGTTTGAGCCAATGTTTGCATATCAAGATTGGTGGCAGCAGTCCTTTGCCAACTTTCGAAGCAAGTCCTTGCAGCTTCCCCATTGCGGCCAAACATCGACAATCTTACACTTTCCTTCCAAAGCGAGTCGAGAGACAGGAGTGCAATGCAATTCTATTATACGGGTGAGCAAACTGAAACTGAAAGAATGTTCGGAGGGTTTCGCCACATAAATGCTATTGGGAGAATTGTGCGGGGTGATGCTGACAGGCTTTTGGATTTAATCAGAAAGGCGAAAGTTCCGCCGCGAACAACGGTCTACATCGACTCAGTCGGAGGGGAATTGGAGGAGGGGATAAAGCTTGGTTGCGTTATCCGTGCGTATGAGTTGGAAACTTCTATAGGCACCTACCTGTTAGATCCAGAAGTGGGCAATGATCCAATTGTTCCGAGAAGGCATAAGCCGGGAGCGTGCCTCAGCGCTGCAACAATGATGTTTGCGGGCGGTAGACTTCGGCACTTTCCGCAAGGATAAAAATTCGGCGTCCATCGCTTTTCGTTCGAGAACCCTGCGCCAAATAATCTCGAAAAATCGCAGGAGTTGTCGGCGAGTATGGCGGATTTTCTGATGCAAATGGGAGTTTCTTTATCTTTTCTGCAACTGTCGGCCGGAATCCCGAGCGAGAAATTACATCTCTTGGGGGAAGAGGATTTGCGTAAATACCAGATGGTAACTGGTGGCGAAACCAATGTAAAATGGGGCACAGAAATGCGTGCGAACATAATCTATGTTCGTGGAGCGCGTGACTCCATCTATGGAAAACACAAGGTCATGCTGGCGTACGCAAAGGATGCCGGTTTCATGTTTTGGGCAGTGATCGAGGCACAGGGGCGCCAAGAACAACTATGCGCCTATGGTCTTGTTGAAATTGTGATTAACGGCGAGGATCATAGGATGGATATATCTAGTAGATGCGAGCGTTTCGCAAATGATGTCGATGTTATATTGATGTCGAAGATAACAAACGAAGAGGCGGCTATGATCGCCTATAGTAATAGCTTCGGCGTGCAAATTCGTTTCAATGGTGAATCGGAAGTGTTTCTTGGTATATCTGCAATGGATACTACAGAAGGGCAAGACAGCCTCGTGACGCTTTATCGGAGTATGAGTTAGCTGCGGTTGCTGTGAAACCCCTTTATCGTCAACCTGTGCGTATACATTATGGGGTTCATCAATCCACGTCTTAAAAAAATGCCCAATCCCTCCGCTATTGCGATTTAGGGGATTCTCGCAAGCTGGAAAGCATGATAGGTTATGTTATAACATACCATTCTGAGACCCGAACTTGCTATCCTTCCTCAAGAGGGCCGTGCCCAAGGCCGACCAGAAATCCATCACCCTGACCGACCCCGAGGCGCTGGCGCTTTTCGGTGCGCTCCCCACCACCACAGGGGTTAGCGTCGGCCCCACGACCTCGCTGCGCGTCCCCGCTGTCGCCTGTGCTGTCGGCCTGATCGCCGAGACCATCGGCGCGCTGCCGATCAAGCTGCACGACCGTGCCACGCGCGCCGCGCTGCGCGATCACCCGGCCTACCGGCTTGTGCATGACGAAGCGAACGAATGGACCTCTGCCGCCGAACTGCGCACCGAGCTTACCACCGACGCCCTGCTGCATGGTGCAGGCTTCGCGCAGGTGGTGCGGCTGTCGGACGGCACCCCCTATGAACTGCACAGGCTGGCGGCGGGCAAGGTGCAGGCCAAGCAGGAGGACGATGGGGAACCCTTCTATCTGGTTTCGACCGCGCGCGGTCAGCATCGCCTGTCCTATCGCGATGTGATCGACGTGCGCCCCTTTGGCGGGGTGTCTCCGATCACCTTGGGCCGCGAAGCTATCGCGCTTGCCCTTGCCTTTGAAAAGCACATCGGCAGCCTGTTCGCGAATGGGGGCCGCCCCTCCGGTGTCATCAAGTCGCCCAAGGTGATGGACGCCGAGGCCAAGAAGGAGCTGGCCGCGTCGTGGTTCTCGACCCACGGGGGCGGGAACTCCGGCAGCACCGCCGTTCTGGATGAGGGGCTGGACTATCTGCCCATCTCTACCACGCTCGCCGATGCCCAGTTTGCCGAGAACAGGTTGGAGCAGGTGCGCGAGATCGCGCGCGTCTTCCGGGTGCCGCCGACCATGCTCTTTGAACTGAGGCGGGGAACGTGGTCGAACACCGAAGAGATGGCCCGGCAGTTTTACGCCGTCACCCTCAAGCCGTGGCTGTCGGAATGGAGTTGGGCTTATGCCCGGTGCCTCCTGACCCCGGAAGAGCGCGCTGCCCTGTATCTCGAATTCGTGGTGGAAGACCTCCTGACCACCGACCACGCCAGCCGTGCCGCCGCCTACGGGCAGTATCGCAGCATGGGCGCGATGACCGCGAACGAGGTGCGCGCCGGGCTGAACCTCGCCCCCCGCGACGGCGGTGACGAACTGAGCAATCCGTATACCACGACCGGCAAGGACGCCGCCGCATGAGCCTGACGCACACCACGTTCTTCGGCGATGGTCTCCACACCTTCGCCCTGACCGACCCCATGATTGCCGAGCTTGAGCGCATCTCCGATCTGGGTATCGGCGCGCTCTACCGGCGCGCGGTCCAGATGCAGTTTCGGCTCTGCGACCTCACCGAGATCATCCGGCTTGGTCTGATCGGTGGCGGCGCCGCCCCACAGGACGCCATGCGCCTGACAGACACCTATGCCCGAAATCAGCCGCTGGACCGGCTCTATCCGCTCGCCCTCGACATTCTCGATGCGCGGTGGTGCGGCACGACCAAACAGGACACCGCGCAATGAGCGACCGGCTGGAAGTCAAAGCATCCCTGACCGTCACCGACACCGGCGAAATCACCGGCATCGCGTGGCCGTTCGCGTCACCCGACCGTGTGGGTGACGTCATCGGCAAGGGCGCCCTCGCATACCCGGCGAGCCTGCCCATGCTCTTCGCCCACGATCAGGCTCAGGTGATCGGCGTGTGGGAAGAGATCGGCGAGACGGACACCGGCCTGACCGTCAAGGGCCGTCTCCTGATCGAAGACGTAGCCCGGGCGCGCGAGGTGCGCGCCATGATCCGCGCCGGTGCTGCCACCGGCCTGAGCATCGGCTTCGTGACCAAGCCGGCGCAGCGCCACGCCAAGGGCCGCACGATCACCTCTGCCGATCTGCATGAAATCTCTGTTGTCGCCGTCCCGTGTCATCCGGGAGCGCAGATCACATCCCTGAAATCCGATGACGCCCCCAAGCCCGCAAAGGACCCCCTCCGCATGGAACCCGAAGAAATCAACCTCTCGCCGGTGCAGACCACCCCGGCCAATGACACGCCGCAGGTGCCCCAGATCGACACCAAGGCCTTCAACGAGATCAAGGCCCGGCTCGACAAGCTGGAAGCCAAGGGCAACCGGCCCCGCGTCACCATCACCGGCGAGCCGGTCATGGATGCGGACGAGATCAAGGCGTTCGCCAACTACCTGCGCACCGGCGATCCCTCCGAAGTGAAGTCGCTGTCCTATGGCACGGGCACCGGCGGCATCCTCGCGCCGGAGACCGTCTCGAAGACCATCCTCGAAAAGGTGGCGGAATTCTCGCCGATGCGCGGTCTCGCCCAGGTGATCGCGATGAACGGCCCGCTGCTACAGCTTCCCCGGCTGGTGGCAGAGGTGGACCCGGCTGCCGTCGCCGAAGGCGCTGCCAAGCCCGAGGATGAGCCCACGTTCGAGCAGATCGATCTCAAGCCGTTCGAGATGGGTGTGGTGGTGCCGGTGACGAAGGTGCTGCTGGAAGACGCCCATGTCGATCTGTCGGCATATCTGGGCAACCACATCGCCCGCCGCTTCGGGCAGGTGGAGGCGTCGTGGTTCATCTCCGGCAACGGCGCCACGACCGCCGAGGGTGTTCTCACCTCTGCGGAGGTTGCCGACAACGAAGTCGCGGCGCTGAGCGCTGACGCCCTGATCGACCATTTCTATTCGGTCAAGACCGTCTACGCCGCCACCGGCGCATGGCTGATGAACCGCAAGACCATGTCGGCGGTGCGCAAGATGAAGGATGCGGACGGTCAGTATCTCTGGCAGCCGGGCCTTGCCGCCGGTCAGCCCGCCACCCTTCTGGGCCGTCCGGTCTATGAGGCGGTGAACATGCCGGACCCGACCGCTGGCGCCACGCCCATCGTCTTCGGCGACTTCGCCACCGGCTACGCCATCGCCGACCGGGTGAATTTCGAGATCATCCGCGACGAACTCACCGGCGCGGCCAGCGGTATCGTGAAATTCATCGCCCGCCGCCGTGTCGGTGGCCGGGTGGTGATGGGCGAAGCGCTGGCGAAGCTGAGCCTCGCCGCCTGATCCATGACCACCTCGCCGCGCGCATATGAAGAGGTCACGCTTGTGCAGGGTGCCACCGCCCTGCGCCTGCGCCCGACCTTGCGTGCGGCCTGCGCCCTTGAGCGCCTGCACGGGGGCTTCCCGGCCCTCCTGCGCAAACTGGAACAGACCGACACGACCACGGTTCGCGCGATCATCGCCGCGACCGCCACCGAGGACCGCGCCGCGAACGACTTCCTGCGCCGTGCCGCCAAGCTGCCGTTGTCTGTCATGGTCAGGTGGCAGCCCGTGCTCTTCGTCGTGGTGGCCGCTCTCCTGCCCACCCCGGCGAACGAAAGCCCTGCCGCATCTGACCCGGACACCGCGACCCCTTGGGCTGACCTGTTTCAGGAGTTGTTCGGGCTGGCGACCGGCTGGCTGGGCTGGTCCCCTGCCGACGCATGGAACGCCACGCCGCAGGAGATCATCACCGCCTTTGACAAGCACCTGAACAAGCTCCGCATCATTCACGGCGGTGCTGAGAAAGACCCCGAGAAGCGCGCCACCACGTCCGGCATGGATGAAGAGCAGCGCCGCGCGAACGTCGCAGCCGGTCTTGATCCTGACTTTGACCGCGAAGGGCTGGCCCCGCTCAAGGCCAAGATCGCCGGGGGCTACGCATGAGCAAGCCTCCCCGCCTCTGCGCCTGTGGGCATGTCGTGCCACATGGCGAGCGCTGCCGCTGTCAGGTTGCCGCCACCCGGGCGCGCAACAAGCGGCACGACGCCACGCGCCCCACGGCCCGGCAGAGGGGCTACGATGGCGCTTGGCAGAAGGCGCGCGCCGCCTTCCTTGCAGCGCATCCCCACTGCGCACATCCGGGATGCAATGCCCTCGCGACCGTGGTTGACCACATCGTGCCCCACCGTGGCGACAAGGCGCTGTTCTGGGATCGCACCAACTGGCAGCCGCTTTGTGGGCATCACCACAATGCCCACAAGCAGCGGCAGGAGCGCGGACAATGAGTTACTTGTTGACTCTCATCAACCGGGGAACGCTCCGTCCGGCATCGGTAATTTCCATCCCCAAGCCTTCATATCTGGCGAGACCAAGATCGTATAGCTCGCCGCCAGCTTCAGGCTCGAAGTGCCGCTGCGGTCCTTGTTTTAGACGCTTCAAGAGTGAATACGCTTCTGGACTAAGGTCTATCGCGTCCATTATTGCATTTCCTTTTCGTCTTCAGGAAGTTCGCTGGGGCGCCAAAGCTACCATAGGTAATCAGGCCTCGCTACAGCTGATTGTTCGGAAACTTGGCCAGAGTTGCGTTCATGGCTGAGTATTCAGACCGCTTCCGCACCGGCGACATGGACAACGCCACACTTGGCGAACGCGCCCTGTGGGTGGAAGTGCTGATGTCAGCCATCGAGGACGCCTTGCTTGGGGTTCCGGCGTTTGTCGGGGAGGTGTCCGACCGCGTTGCCGCCACCCACACCGCAAGAGCGTTCTTCCTGCGCCCTTCGCCCGACCTGCGCACCATCTGCGACCTGATCGGCCTTGATCCCGTCGCGGTGCGCGACCGGGTGACACGTCAGATCGCCGCCGCGCCCGAACCCGAAGACCTGATTGCCAACCGGCGCATGACGGGCCGCAGCACCAAGCGCGGCGACAGGACCCCCCGCGCCCGGCAGACCCCGGGGGTGGGTTCCGACTTTGACGGTGCGGCAGGGACCGGCGCGGGGAGCAGCGCACAAGACAGACCCGAAATAGCGTTTTCAAGGCACTAACATGAGCATCACGTCACTGACCCTCCTGAAATCACACATGGCAATCGACCACAGCGCCGACGACGCCCTGCTTGCGCACAAGCTGGACGCCGCTGAGGCATGGGTGGGTAATCACATCGGCACCCCCTTTGCCGATCACGACCCGGTTCCGCCGCTCCTGACCGAAGCCGCGATGCAGCTTGCGGCCTATTGGTATGCGCAGCGCGAAGCCGTCGCCTACGGCACAGGCATGGTGCCGGTGCCCTTCGGCGTTCACGCCATGCTGGCGTCGCACAAGAAACAGGTGGTCGGCCATGTCGCTGAGTGACGACAGCAAGCGCCTTGAAGCGCGCCTGACCGCGATCCCTGCCGAGGTGCTGGAAGCGCTGCGCCCAGCACTTGTCCGGTCTGCCGAAGAGGTGGCCGCGAACATGCGCACCCTTGTTCCCGTGGATCAGGGCGACCTCAGGGCGTCCATCGCCGTGACCGGCCCGGGTGAGACCACACCGGCCTATGCCGAAGGTGGCGGCAAGCGCACCGCCGAACCCAATCAGGCGCTGGTGACGGTGGGCAATGAGGACGCGCGGCACGGGCACTTTCAGGAATTCGGCACCGTGAAGATGGAGGCCCAGCCCTTCATGCGCCCGGCCTTCCGCATCGCGAAGCCGAGAATTGACCGGCGGATCAAGCGCGCGATCAGCGCTGCCATCAAGAAGGCGGGTGGCGAATGACAACCGACCCGAGCCTGTCGTTCCAGACCGCCTTGCGCGCGGCACTGATCGCCGATCCGGCGGTGACGGCGCTTCTGCCCGCCGCGCATGTCCGCGCCGGATCGACACGCCCCGACAAGCTGCCCACGATCATTCTGGCGAACCCCCAGACCATCCACCTGGGCCGCGCGTCCGGCGGGTTCTACGTGACCAGTGTGGCCGTGGACCTGCACATCTGGGCGCTTGACGATGGCGCGGACATGGCCCGGCAGATCGGCGTTGCGGCAGCGCTGGCGCTCTGGGATGCGCCCCATGCCGAAGGGATCGCCGTAGACGACTACATGCGCCCGGGCTTCAGCTACATGCGCGACCCCGATCCCGAGCTTGCATATTGCCACGGGATCGGCACGGCTGAGGCCGTTGTGCGGTGGAGGGTGTGACTGTGCTCGCCGCCGGGAAGCTGATCCACACCATCACCGTTGAGCGTCAGACCGAGACCGTGGCCGCGTCCGGCGCGGTCTCGAAGGCTTGGGCGCCCATCGTCACCACGCGCGCCGAACTGGTGCAGATGACCGCCGACGAACTCTTGGCGGGCTTCGGCGAGGCTCAGGGCGCCGCACTGGTGTTCCGGCTGCGCTGGCAGCCCGCCCTTGCCGATCTGACAACCGCCGACAGGCTAATGTTCGACGGCGCCGCCTACGACCTCGACCACGTCGGCGAGCCGGAGCGGCGGCGCGTTCTGGAACTGCGCGTGGTGAGGCGGGCATGAGCATCCATCAGCGCGGGGTGAAGCCCGCCCTTGCTGCCGATCCGGAAGCGCTGACCAAGGCGCCCGCTGCGCCGAAGCACCTCAGCGCCCATGCCAAGGCCGAGTGGAAGGGCATCATGCCCCAGCTTGTCGCCCGGCGCATCGTGACGAAGGCCGATTTGGCTGGCGTGGAAAACTACTGCGTCGCGGTGGGCTATGTCCGGCAGATCGAAGAGGAACGCGCCGCAGCCGGTGGGGTGATCGACGTGAAGTTGTTCGGCGTGCTGAACCGTGCCGCCCAGACCGCGCGCCAGCTTGCCGCCGAATATGGTCTGTCACCGACCAGCCGCGCGCGCATCGGTGCGGCACAGCCCGCCGACGATGACGACGACAACCCGTTGGCCGTCTGACATGACCAAACGCAGCCCGTTCCCGGCGTGGATTTACGATAGCAGCCCCATCCCCGACCCGCTGGGGCAGGGGGAACGGGCCGTCACGTTCCTGCGCCGGTTGCGGCACCCGGCCAGCACGGCGCCCCGTCGCGCCTTCCAGCTTTTCGACTGGCAAGAGCGCATTGTGCGCCGCATCTATGGGCCGCGCCATGAAGACGGCTCGCGCATCGTCAAGACCGTGTTCCTGATGCTGCCGAGGGGAAACCGGAAAACGAGCCTCGCCGCTGCGCTGTCTCTGCTGCATGTGATCGGCCCGGAGAAGGTGCCCGCCGGTCAGGTAATCTTTGCCGCCAGTGATCGCGAGCAGGCTGGTATCGGCTTCCGTGAGGCTGCCGAGATCATCCGGCAGGACAGCCGCCTTGTGGCCGCGACCCGCATTCATGACGCCTTCAACAGCGCCAAGCAGATCACCGACAAGGCCAGCGGCGCCCGGCTGCGCGCCGTGTCGAGTGATGGCCGCGCCCAGCACGGCACGACCCCGGCATTCGTGCTGGCCGATGAAATCCACGCATGGAACGGGCGCGACCTTTGGGAAGCGCTCAAGTCCGGTCTGGCGAAGACCGACAACAACCTGCTTGTGATCGCGACGACCGCGGGGCGCGGAACCGAGACGCTGGCAGCCGAACAATACGACTACGCCCGCCGGGTGGCGCTTGGCGAGATCGACAACCCCGAGTTTCATCCGATCATCTTTGCCGCCGAGCCGGAAGACGACTGGCAGGACGAAGCTCTCTGGCACCGGGTGAACCCGGGTCTCAGGCACGGCTTCCCGAGCCTCGCCGGGCTGCGCACCTTGGCGAAGGAGGCGAAAGACCACCCGGCAGAGCGCTACAGCTTCCAGCAATTCAATCTGAACATCTGGCACGGCAACAGCCGCGACCCGCTGTTTTCGATGCAGACCTATGACGCCCGCCGCTTCGATGATGACGAAGCGGAGCTTGAAGCGCTACCGTGCTGGATTGGCGTCGACATGGCCGTGAACGGCGACACCGCCGCCGTGGTGGCGGCATGGCGGCATGACGATGGGCAGGTCAGCATCAGGGCATGGTTCTTTGTGCCCGGCGACGACCTCAAAGAGCGCGGCGAGCGTGACGGCGCCCCCTATGAGCGGTGGCGCGACGATGGGCTGTTGTTCGCCACACCCGGCCCGATCATCGACCCGGCGGCAGTAGAGGATCACCTGCGCGAACTGGCAGCCCGTCACGAGGTGCAGGAGATCGCCTTTGACCCCCACCTTGCGCGGCAGATGATGCAGCATCTTCACGACGCGGGCTTGCCGGTGGTGGAGATGCGGCAGGCGCCGCTCACGATGGGGGTGGCCGCTGGTGATCTTGAGCGCACGGTGAATGGCAGGCTGATCCGGCACGATGGGCACCCGATGCTCCGGCTGCACTTCGACAACGTGGTGGCCAGCCGCAACCCGGTCACGGGCCTGACCCGGATGCACAAGGGCCGCGAGACCGACCGGATAGACGGCGCGATTGCCGCTGCAATGGCCGTCTCCCGTGCGGCGGCAGGGCAGTCGAACCGCAGCAGCTACACCGGCGATGGCGCCGAAATTTTCACCTTCTGAGGCAGATATGACCGAAACGAAACTTCCCGGCCTTGTGGTCGAACTTGAAGCAAAAATCAACAAGTTGGAGCGCGGTCTTGCCAAGGCGAATGAAGCGCAGCGCCGCAGCGCCGACCAGATGGAACGCCGCGCGCGGCAGAGCGCCGACCGGATAGATACGACATACGGCGGCATGGCGACCAAGCTGGCCGGGCTGTTCACGAAGATGGGCGGGCCGTTGGTGGCGGGCCTTGGCAGCGCCGCCACGGCGCGCGCCATCGCCGCCACGGCCAAGAGTGTTGCCGAGGTGGGCAACGAAGCTCAGCGCGCCGGTCTGAACATCACCGCGTTTCAGGAACTGAAGTATGTCGCGGAACAGAACCGCGTGCCCGTCGATGCGCTTGTGGACGGCATGAAGGAACTGAACCTCCGTGCCGATGAATGGATTGTGACCGGCGCCGGACCTGCTGCCGAGGCGTTCAAGCGGCTGGGCTTCGGTGCGGATGAGTTGAAGCGCTAGCTTGAAGACCCGAGCGAACTGCTATTGGAGATCATGCGCCGGGCGCAGCGGCTCAACCGCGCCGCCCAGCTTCGCGTGTTTGACGAGGTGTTCGGCGGCACCGGCGGTGAACGGTTCGTGGAATTGCTGGCACAGGGTGAGGACGGGCTGCGCGCAACCATTCGCGCCGCCCATGACACCGGTGCAGTGCTGGATGATGAGTTGATCCGCAAGGCCGATGAGGTGTCGCGGCGCTGGGATGTGCTCTCCACGCGTGTTTCGACCTTCGGTAAAAAGGTGGCGGTGGAATTCGCCGCCGCCGCCGTGGAAGCCGCTGATCTGCGCGCGAAGCTGGACGACATTTTCCCGAACGAAGGGCAGGGCCGGGCGGTTCTGGGCGATGAGGTTTATGACACGCTCGACAACAACCGGGATGCCGCCGACGCGGCTTCGGTAGAGATCGCCCGGCTTCGCGAACAGTATACCGACCTTGCCGAAGACACCGACCGCACCGCCGCCGCTCTGGATCAGGCGGCAACTCAGGCGCGTTCCTGGGGCTATGAAGAAGTTGCCCAGACCCTTGCAGACAGCGCGACCGAAATGCGCCGCCTCGCCGGTGAATTCAACGATGGCACCCTTGAAGCTGACGACTTCGCCGATGGGCTCACCGAGGTGCAGCGCGACGCCGCCGCCGCCTTCGACACGCTGGCAGACGCTGACCGGGTGGATTTCAGCACCGCGATTTCCGAGGTGCAGCGGCTGGGCGGTGTCATCGCCCAGGTATTGACGTTCGCGGCTGAGTTGGGCTCTGCCATTCGCAGCGCCGCCGGGACGGCGTCAAGCCCGCCGATGGGCTCGCCGAATGGCCGGGGTAGGGGTGTGCCTGTAAACTTGCGCCCCGGTGAGTATGCGCCCGAGACCTCGCCCCGGCCCCAGCTTCCGAGTGTAGATGCCGACTTCGGTGCGCCCACGGCGCGACGCGGGGGTGGTGGCGGTGGCCGCTCCGGTGGCGGTGGATCGGCGCCCAAGCTGTCCGAATACGAGCAGGAGGCTCGCTCTATCAAGGAAGAGACGCAAGCGCTACAGATTGAAGCCGCCGCTCTGGTCGCGACCGCTGCCGCCGGTCGGACCTATGAGGGTGCGATTGAACAGGCCCGCCGCGAGGCTGAGCTCTTGCTGGCTGCACAGAACAGCGGGCGCGAGATCACGCCGGAACTGCGCGTCGAGATCGAAAGCATGGCCGGAATCTACCAGACCGCCGCCCGTGCTGCCGAGGATGCGGCGCAGAAGATTGAGGACATTCAGGCGGCACAGGACGAAATGCGCGCGACCGCCAACGATGCCTTCATGGGGCTGGCACAGGGCACAATGACTTGGCGCGACGCACTGGCGTCGGTGCTGACCAAGCTGAGCGAACTGGCGCTGTCGAACCTCTGGGACAAGCTCACCGCGAACATGGCAGCGGCAGGAGGCAGCGGGACCGGGGGCGTGACGCTCTGGGGCTTCATCGGCTCGCTTCTCGGGTTCAGCGAAGGCGGCTACACTGGCGACGGTGGCCGGTATGAGCCCGCCGGGGTGGTGCATAAAGGCGAATACGTCCTGTCGAAACCGGCGGTTCAGCGTATTGGTGTCCAGAACCTCGAAGCGCTGCACCGGAGCGCACTGCGCAGCCATTCCAGCACCGAGACCTTCGACACCCGGAGCCGTGAGGTGCTGCACCAGAACGCCCTTCACGACCGCATCGGCACCGAGACCTTCGACACTCTGAGCCTCGAAACGCTGCACCATACCGCGCTGCGCGGATACGCATCCGGCGGGATGGTGGGTGGTGCGGCTGCCCCCGTGCTCGCCGGGATCGGGGCGTCTGCTGGTGTCCCCTCTGCGGCGCAGATCAGCATCACCGCGCCCATCACCGTGAACGGCTTCGCAGGCTCGCCGGACCAGAATGCCGACCTCGCCAAGCGCATGGCGCGTGAATTTGACCAGACGATGCGCGGGGTGGTGGCGGACGAACTGCGCCGGGCGATGAGGCCCGGGAACGTGTTAAACCGGGGATGATGTAGACCGGTGTGGGTGTCCGGTTTTCTTGAGAATGTCCGGTTTTCTTCGTAAGTATACTACTTATAGAGAATCTATAACTTTACGAAGAAAACCGGACACAATAGAGCCCAACTGCGGCACGTTCTTCCTGTCTCCGGCGAGTTAAAGACGTGCCCGGCACGTTCGACACCTCGCGCCTTCGGCGCTCGCCTGCACGGCCCTTCGGGCCTTGCCGCCGGGCCTGTCGGCCCGGCGAGGGTTCCAGAGCATACCGGAGAAGCCGCCTAGTGTTCTGCCCACCTCCGGCAAGTTTTTTTTCGTGGCGCGCACAGGAGACTCACACAGGCCCGACGCAGCCTGTTCCGCTACACCCCTAGCCGGACACCCTTACATGACCGCTCCTGCGCCCTCTCCGTGAGTCTGAGGGGTTATCCCGGTCCTCACCTCCGGTTCCGAAACAGCCTGTTCCGGCCAAAACAACCTATTGGAGAAAAGCTGAACGCATTCCGTGATGTGGCAAGTCACGCAATATGCAATAAAAAACAATTACTTACCAGATGATCGTAGTGGACATTCCTCGCCTTCAGTGGTAGGTTGCTCCCATTCAGATCCCTAATCGGAACCAACATGCCCACCCCCTCACAGATGAATGTCGCCGTGGCGCCGGAGCGCCACGCCCAGCTTGTCGAACTGCGTGACCACTTCGGTTACGCCAGCCTGTCCGAGACCATCCGTGATCTGATCGCCGCATTCCGCGACGTGCACCGGCTTCCCCACACCATCCCCGGTATCGACCTGCACCGCGCGGCGAATGGTCTTGTGCTGACCATCGGTGACGAGCGGTTGGGGCTCAGCTTCGACCGTGCCCGTGCCCGGGCAATCGCAATCGCAACCGCAATCCGCGATTTCATCGCGGAGGACCGCGCGCCTCGCCGTTCGGAGGTCTATGTATCAGGGCCGGAGGCGCATGACTTCGCTGTCACCGGGCGCGGCCCGGCAGTGATACTTCGGATCGGCAGCGTTGAACGGCGCTTCCGGCCAGATGTCGCCGCCGCACTTGCCGACCTCCTGACCCGGGCCGCCTCCTGAGAACGAAGTGGGCCGATGGTGCGCCAACACCATCGGCCCGTTTGAGACCTCTGCAAGGATCACAGTATGCCCTTCCAGTATAGCACCCGTGTCGCCGGTCTGCACGACGAATTCCCCGGCTTTCCAATGCCGACCATTGGCAACGATATCTCATGCGGTGGCGATGGCGGCATGAGCGACGTGCTTGCCGAACTCGACGCGCTCACCTTCGACGACACGCCAGACCAGCCGCAGCCCGCCGACGCGCGTTCCGATGAGTTGGCACTTGTGCTCGCGTCGCTCGACCTGGGCGACGTTACCTACATTCCAGATGAGCCGGTGACTGAAGCTGACCTTGCCGAGCTGGACGTCGCACTAGCACGGCAGGAGTGCGGCCAGCCGGTGCGGCCGGCATCGCTGGTGGAGATGTGCACCCGGAAATCCGCCGAGATCAAAGCGGAAAACGACCGGCTGCGTGACCAGCGCAACGCCTCCCGTTGGAAGGTGAAGCGCGACCCGGCTGCATATGAGGCGCAGAAGGCTGCTCAGCGCGCAGCCTATGCCCGGCGTATCGCGGAGACCGAAGGGCGGGAGGTCGCTGCCTACGTGCCGGTGCCGAGAGGCGCCTCGCCGGAAGAGTATGAGACAAACCGGAAAGCGCGCGAGGCCGAAGGCAAGTGGCTCAAGAGAGCCGAGGCGAAGGGGTGGACCGCTGAACAGATCGCCGCCGGTCTCGCGAAGCGTCAGGCGAAGCGGGCCAGCTTGTGCGCTAGGGGTGGAAGTGTTACATCATAACACACCTCGGGTTCCGTCTCTTCCCGGGGTATGGGATCGCCAGACCCACGCCCGGCGCGTTGAAGTAAGCTATCACACGCGCCGGGCAGCAACATAAGTCAGTCATTACTTATATGTTTTTCAATGACTTATGATGATTTCGGCTTGTCCGGGAATCCGTGCTGTGGGAGTCTGCCGCTACGATGAACTCTTGGAGAACGACCCCGAATGACCACGACCACCACGCGCCCCGTCTACGTCCCGGACACCGCCTATCAGGCCCTTGTCGCGAGCCTCACCACACCGATCACCGGCCCGGTCCTGAACGACCCCGTGAGCCGCGTGAAAGAGATGCTGGGCGAGATCGCGAACATCTGGCCGGTGAGCTTACTGGATGACCCCAAGGCAGTGCCGGGCGTGATCGCCGCGCCCTAAGGAACTGCGCCGGTCGAACATACGCGGCTCGCGACGATCACGGATACTCTGTTTTCGCTTTCCGCAGCCGGTGTGCGCGACGATTTCGGGTTTCGGCATGGGTATCTGGCCCCGAAGGAGACCATGCCGGAAATCCTCGACGAGATCATGAAGGAGATCGCTGGGGCGGGCTTCGATCCGTGGCCGCCGCTGGACAAGACGGAACTGCGCTTCTTGATCGGTGAGCGTATCAATCACCGCGATTGCCCCTATCCGCTGAACAAGGCACTGTCGCTTCACCCCGATGAGCCGCTGACCTTTGGTGAAAAGGTTCTGGCCGCCCGGCACCGCAAGTGGCTTGAGAAGGGCGCAGAGGCGAAGCGGAAGCGGTTGGAGAAGGCGCGGGCCACTATCGCGGAACTGACCGGCGCATAACCGTGCCCCATCACCATGACGATGAACCCTCCTGTGCAAGCTGGCGGGTTTTCTTATGGCTGACGCAACGTCACATGGTCCATTTCAAGGATGGTTACATGGTTACAAAATTCATAGTAACTTATTGATTTTATATAAATAACTTAGGGTTCGAGTCCCTCATCACCCACCATCCCCTTCCGCAAGATCCCTGATCCTCCCGTGCCGGTTGCCGTCGCCCCGGACGGGCTCCGTGTTGCCCGGGCGCGTTTCCTGATTTTCGCGCAACGATCTCAAGGGCCTGCACGGCAATCCCCGCGCGTCCCGCCGGCCGGAGGCGCTTCCGGCGGATCTTTGCGCAATGTGCGCCGGGACCACCGGTTGAACCTTTCGGATGACTTGACACCCGGAGGATGAGCGCTAGCTTCATACACATCTTAAGATTGAGTTAACGCGAGAACCTTCTCTCATGGTGTCACGGCAAACCGATATGACGATGGTCGATTCCCTGCCTCGGGACAGGGAACGGTCGGACGCGCGGCTGACTTGCGAGGCGCGTTCCGGCTGGTGGATCCTGCCGATCGTCGCACTCGGGCTGGTGATGAATGTCTCGATCATCTGGTGGATCGTCTCCCTCGTGACCTGAGGAGGCGGCCTGCGACCTCCGGCCCGAGCGATCTGGCGCGGAGTCGCGGCATGTTCTAGGCTGCCGCGCGACAACGCGCGAGGGGCCATGAAACGAGAATCCGGCGACGGGCGACAAGGCAGGGGCGGCATCACCGTCCACGATCTCGCGCGCGAGGCGGGCGTTTCGCTCGCGACGGTGGACCGGGTGCTGAACCGGCGCCCCGGCGTACGCGCCGCAACCGTGGAAAAGGTCGAAGCCGCCATCGCGCGCACCGGATACCGGCGCAACATCGGCGCGTCGCTGCTGGCGCGCGGGCAAGGGGTGCGCCTGCGCTTCCTGCTGCCCGGCGGCGGCAACCTGTTCATGGCGGCGCTTCAGGCCGAGGTCGCCGCGCTCGGCACCTTCGACGAGGGCGAGGGCCTGGAAACCTCGGTGTTCCGCATCCCGCCGATGAACGCCGAAGCCCTCGCCCGCGCGCTCGACGCGCTGACCCCGGGCGAGGTCGATTGCGTCGCCGTGGTCGCGATGGAGGCGGACATCGTTGCCGAGGCCGTGCGGCGCTGCACCGACCGCGGCATCCGCGTCGTCACCATGGTTTCCGACATCCCCGATACCGGGCGGGAGGCCTTTGTCGGCATCGACAACCGCGTCGCCGGGCGCATGGCCGCGCGGATGCTGGGCCTTGCGCTGCCCCGGGGCGCGGTGGTGGGGCTGATCGCCGGTTCGCTGGGGCTGCGGGATCACCGCGAGCGGCTGGAGGGATTCGGCGAGGTGATGGCCGAGTCCTTCGGGCATCTGACCGTCGTCGGTCCCTTCGAGGGCAGCGACGACCCCGGAACCACCGGCGCGATCCTCGCCCGTCTGCTTGCCGAACAGCCGGGCCTCGCCGGGCTCTACAACGCCGGGGCGGGCAATTCCGGTCTTGCCGCCGTGCTGGCCGAGACCGGCGCGCATCTGCGCATGGTCGCGCATGAACTGACCGCGATCACCCGTCCGGCGCTGGAAAGCGGTCAGATCGACTATGTCATCGACCAGAACCCGCGCGCCGAGGTGCGGGCCGTGGCACGCGCCGCCCGCCGGCTGGTTCTGGGGCCCGGCACGGGCCCGGCGGAGGATCGCATCGCGATCCGGGTCTTCCTGCGCGACAACCTCCACGAAGACGGGTTCTGATTGCTCTGCGCCGGGGCTTGATGTACGTAACTCAAAAATGGAGGAGAGCGTCCGGTGCCGCGTGCGGCCGGACCCGCAGCATCTGAAAGGCCCCCGACATGACCGAGTTTTTCGCAGGCATCGACCGCATCGCCCATGAAGGCCCCGAGAGCACCAATCCGCTCGCCTTCCGCCACTACGATCCCGACGAGGTGGTGCTGGGCAAGCGCATGGAAGAACACCTGCGCTTTGCCGTGGCCTACTGGCATTCGCTCGCCTTCGAGGGGCTGGACCCCTTCGGCGGGCGCACCTTCGACCGGCCTTGGTACGGAGACGACATGGACCACGCGCGGCTCAAGGCCGACGTGGCCTTCGAACTGTTCTCGAAACTGGGCGTGCCGTATTTCTGTTTCCACGATGCCGACGTGCGCCCCGAAGGCGCGAGCCATGCCGAATCGACGGCGCGCCTGAACGCCATCGCCGACCATTTCGAGACGAAGATGGCGGAAACCGGGGTAAAGCTGCTCTGGGGCACGGCGAACCTGTTCTCGAACCGTCGCTTCATGGCCGGCGCCGCGACCAACCCGGACCCGGATGTCTTTGCCTATGCCGCAGCCACCATCAAGGCGAACATGGACGTCACACAGCGGCTCGGCGGCGAGAACTACGTGCTCTGGGGCGGGCGCGAGGGCTACGAGACGCTGCTCAACACCGATCTCGGGGCGGAACTGGACCAGATGGGGCGGATGCTGTCGCTGGTGGTCGAATACAAGCACAAGATCGGTTTCAAGGGCGCGATCCTGCTCGAACCGAAGCCGCAGGAGCCGACCAAGCACCAGTACGATTTCGACGTGGCGACCTGCTACGGCTTCCTCAAGCGCTACGGGCTGGAGGACGAGGTCAAGGTGAACATCGAGGTCGGCCATGCCTTCCTTGCCGGGCATTCCTTCGAACACGAACTGGCGATGGCGCGCACGCTCGGGATCTTCGGTTCGATCGACATGAACCGCAACGACATCCAGTGCGGCTGGGACACCGATCATTTCCCCAACGACCCGCGCGAGGCGACGCTGGCCTATTACCAGATCCTCAAGGCCGGCGGGTTCACCACGGGCGGGACCAATTTCGACGCCAAGATCCGGCGCCAGTCGCTCGACCCGGTGGATCTGTTCCACGGGCATATCCTGGGCATGGACACCTGCGCGCGCGGTCTGAAGGCGGCGGCGGCGATGATCGGCGACGGCACCCATGACGTCTTTGTCGCCGACCGCTATGCCGGCTGGCAGGGGGCCGAGGCTCAGGCGATGCTGAAGGGCGAGCGCAGCCTCGACCAGATCGCCGACCGGGTGATCTCCGAAGGGATCGAGCCGCAACCGCGCTCGGGCAGGCAGGAATATCTGGAAGGGCTGGTCAACCGCTTCGTCTGACGCCGGGGCGGGCGCGATCCTTCGACGAGGGGTCGGGTGCCGGTGGCCGCGTTTGCGCCTTGACCGGGGCGCCGCGCGGCGTTTCTCTTGGGCGTCGCAGGGAGGGAGAAGGTCATGCGGAACCGGATCGTGCTGGGTGTCTACATGGGGCTCGCCGGGGTCTTCGGCATGGCCGGGACGGCGGGACCGGCGGCGGCGCAGGATCTGCCCGCGCCCTTCACCGACGACGATTTCCTGACAGTGACCGAGGCCGAGGTCGCCCTCGGCCAGTTGCTGTTCTACGACCCGATCCTGTCCGGCAACCGCAACATCTCCTGCGCGACCTGTCATCATCCGCGGTTCGCCACCGGCGACGGGGTGTCGCTGGGGCTGGGCGAGGGCGGCAAGGGGCTGGGCCCCGACCGCCTGCCCGATCCCGCCAACATGCCCGAGCAGCTGATCCCGCGCAACGCGCCGCCGCTGTTCAACATGGGGGCCCGGGCCGTCACCGTTCTCTTTGCCGACGGCCGGATCGAGGCGGACCCCGCGCGCCCGTCGGGCCTGCGCACGCCGATGGAGGACGAGATGGTGGCGGGGTTTGCCAACCTGCTGTCGGCCCAGACCATGTTCCCGGTGCTGTCGCAGGACGAGATGGCCGGCCACTACCAGGAAAACGACGTCAGCCAGGCGGTGCGGCAGGGCTTCATCACCGGCGAGAACGGCGCCTGGGACCGCATTGCCGACCGGGTCGCGGCAATCCCCGCCTATGCGGAGATGTTCCACTCCGCCTATCCCGGCACCACCCGGCGCGGCATCGCCTTCACCGACCTCTCCAACGCCATCGCGGCCTTTGTCTCGGCCGAATGGCGCGCCGATGACAGCGCCTTCGACCGTGCCCTGCGTGGTGAGCCGCTGACCGGCGCCGCGGCGGAGGGGCAGGCGCTGTTCTTCGGCGAGGCGGGCTGCTCCGCCTGCCATTCCGGCGCGCTGCTGTCTGACATGGGCTATCACGCGACCGGCGCGCCGCAGCTCGGCCCCGGCAAGGGCGAGCGGTTCGAACGGCACCAGAAGGACATCGGCCGGATGCGGGTCACCGGCCGCGCCGCGGATGCCTATGCCTTCCGCACGCCGCCGCTGCGCAACGTGCTGCAGACCGGGCCATGGGGCCATGCCGGGGCACATGCCGATCTGCGCGCCTTCGTCGACGATCACGCGGCGGGCGGCAGGGCGCTGGAACACTATGCCCGCGCCGCGATCCTGCCCGCCTTCGAGGGGGCCAAGCCGGTCTGGGCCGTGCTCGACGATCCCGCGCAGGTGGAAGAGATCGAGGCCGCCGTCCCGGCGGGGCGCGCGCTGGCGCCCGAAGAGCTCGACGCGCTCATGGCCTTTCTCGGAAGTCTCACGGACGAGGTGGCGCTCAAGGGGCGGCTCGGCGTGCCCGACACCGTGCCGAGCGGCCTGCCGGTGGAGCGCTAGCGCCCCGCCGATCCCGGCCCGGCCCGGCGCGCGATCAGCGCGCCAGCGTCACCCGCACATCGGCGGCACAGCGCTGCCACGGGCCCCAATCCCCGCCCGGCCATTTCACCCGGACCTCGGCGTCGCGCGCCTCGCCCAGGCCGAAATGCAGCGGTCCGGACTGGCCGCCGCCGTGACCGCCACCCACCGTGACTTCGCGGGTCTGCACGTCGGCGTCGGTGCGCACCTGAAGCCAGGCGCCCACCGCGCGGGTGTTCGGGCCCTCCATCCGCAGCGAAATGCCGAGCCAGTGGCCGGTGCCGGGCGTCGCGTTCTGCCACAGCTCCAGCGGCGCGCGGCGGTTGACCACGACGAGGTCGAGACGCCCGTCGCCGTCGAAATCCGCCAGCCCCGCTCCGCGCGACCGCGCGGTGGTGGCGATGCCCGCCGCCTCGGCGGTTTCGGTGAAGATCCCGTCCGCACCCTGCATCAGCAGGTTGTTGGGATCGTGGATCGCGTTCGACATCATCTGGTCGACATTGCCCTTTGCGATGAAGAGATCCGTGCGCCCGTCGTTGTCGACATCGGCGAACTCCGCGTGCCAGCCGGTCGACGGCCGCCCGTCATCGCCGATGAACGGGCGCTGCGCGTAGGTGCCGAGGGCATAGGGCGCATCCTTGAGCACGCCTTCGCGGTTGAACTGCACAAGCTGGTCGCCCATCGAGGTCAGCATCACGTCGGGCCAGCCGTCGGTGTCGATATCCGCCGAGGCAATGCCCATCCCCCAGAGCGAGACCTGCCGCCAGCCCTCGGCCTCGCCGCGTTCGTGCAGGGGGGACAGTTGCCACATCTGCTCGTATCCGCCGCGCACGTAGTAGTGCCGGTCGTTGGAGATCCGCAGCTCCGGCGCCCCGCTCCGCTGCCAGTCGGAGATCAGCATGGAGAGCGCGCAGAACCCCGGCTCCAGCCGGATCGGCGGGCCGTAGCGCGCGCCCTCCGGACGCAGCAGGGCATTGGCATCGCAGGCCCGGAACGGGCCGTCGGGGTTGGCGCGGTCCACGTAATTGCCGATGGCGAGCGTGGGCAGGCGCTGCCCCGGTTCCCAGGTGGCGCTGAAGGCGGTGGACCAGGCCGCGCCGCCGTCAAAGCCCCATTCGGCCGAGGCATCGGCGAAGCCGCAGGCACCGTCCCCCTTCAGCAGGTGGTTGGCGCCGACCCGCAGCACCGCCAGATCGAGGTTGCCGTCGCCGTCCACGTCCAGCGGCCAGAGCCCGGTGACGCCGGTCATCGGCGCAAGCCCGCCCTCCGTGAAGCGCAGCGCGTCGCCGGCGCCCGGGGTGGCGTTCACGAAAAGCCGCGCCGGGTTCTCGCCGCCCGCGGCGACGAAATCCGGCCGGGCATCGCCGTTGCAGTCGAGGATCGCGACCCCGCCGCCGACGAAATGCTCCCAGCCGCCGCCGTAGACATGCTGCACCGGAAGCGCGGCGCTGCGATCGACGAACACCGGCTCCGCCGCGAGCGGCGTGGCGGCAAGGCACAGCACAAGGGCCCTCATGCCGCCGCCTCCGTCACCGCGCCGAGGCTGCGGTCGGTCACCGCACCGAGCGCCAGCGCCCCCGCGCCGTGGGCGCCGAGAAGGTCGCCCCAGGCGTGGACCTCGATCCGGGGCAGGTCGCTGCGGGCGGGCAGGGCGGCGTGGCGGATCCGCGAGATCATGTCGCTGCCGTAAAGGTAGTCGTACCGCATGCGCTCTCCGCAGATGATGAGAAGGGAGGGATCGAAGATGTTGATGACATTGGCCAATCCGAGGGCAAGGTAGCGCCCCGCCCGTTGAAAGATGCTCTGTGCTATCTGGTTGCCGGCCTTGGCCTCGCCGTAGAGCCGTTCGAGCAGATCCGCCTCGGCCGTGTCGTTGCGCGGGGTCAGGGTCAGCGCCACCTGCGCCTCGCGCGTGAGGGCGTAATCGGCCACATAGGCTTCGAGACAGCCGCGCTGGCCGCAGCGGCAGAGTGCGCCGTCGAGATGCACCTTGGTGTGGCCGAGTTCGGCCCCCAGCCCCTTGGCCCCGCGAAAGATCCGGTGGTTCAGCACCAGGCCCATGCCGACCCCGTGTTCGATCGTCACCACGGCAAAATCCGAAAGCTGCCGCCCGGCGCCGAACCACAGCTCGGCCAGCGCAGCGAGGTTGGCATCGTTGTCGATGATGACCGGCAGTCCGAGATGCGCCGTCGCCATCTGCGCCAGCGCCACATCCGAGGTGTCGAGCACCGGCGACCAGTGGGCCACGCCCGATTCGTGATCGACGAAGCCCGGCACCCCCAGCCCGACCTGGGCGAGCGAGGCGCGGGGGATGCCCGCCTCGGCGCAGACCTTGCCGATCAGGCGCGACAGCACGTCGAGCTGCGCCTCCGGGGTGGCGTGATCCTGCGCCGGTTCGCTGGCCTCGGCAAGCTGGTTGCCCGCGAAATCCAGCGCCACGGCCACGTGCTTGCGCAGCGACAGCTTGACCCCGGCCACCACATGCGCGCCCGGATCGACGCTGAGCGCGACGGGCGGGCGGCCGCGCAGGACCTCGCCGCTCGGCGCGGTGGCCGAGACCTCGCGCAGGTAGCCGGTTTCGATCAGTTCCGACGTCTGTGTCGTGACCGAGGCCGGGCTGATCCCCAGATCCTTGGCCAGTTGCGCCCGCGAGCATTCGCCGGTGGCGCGCACGTGCTCGAACACCTGCTGGCGCAGCGGCCGCGGGGCAGGGGCGCGCGCCGCGAACAGGGGGCCGCAGCCCCTTGGTTGATCGGGATTTCCCGGTCCGAGGTTCAGAGTCGCATTCATAGTTTACCTGTCGAACAAAATCGCCCCGCTCAAGCCGCGGAAATCAACCGATCCAGTCTCATTCCGCCTCGACCTTCACCGCGGTGGCGATTTCTCCTCCCTATCCTTAGGCGCTGTCAGTATCACACGGGGATTTTTAATTTGACAACTGAAAAATATATGCCAAGGTTTGGCCATGGTTGCGCGGCGTCCTGAGGGAGGGGGCCGCTAAAAACGACCTTCGGGAGGAAAGACATGCAAAGAAGAACGTTGTTCGCGGCGCTCATGGCCGCCACCTGCCTGGGCGCGCCCGCGCTGGCTCAGGACCTCACGGTCGGCGTGAGCTGGTCGAATTTCCAGGAAGAACGCTGGAAGACCGACGAGGCCGCGATCAAGGCCGCACTGGAAGCTGCCGGTGCCACCTATGTATCCGCCGACGCGCAGTCGTCCTCGGCCAAGCAGCTCACCGACATCGAGAACCTGATCGCCCAGGGCGTCGACGCGCTGATCGTTCTGGCACAGGACACCCAGGCGGTGATTCCCGCCGTTCAGGCCGCCGCGGACGAGGAAATCCCCGTCATCGCCTATGACCGCCTGATCGAGGACCCGCGCGCCTTCTACCTGACCTTCGACAACGTCGAGGTCGGCCGGATGCAGGCCCGTGCCGTGTTCGAAGTGCAGCCCAAGGGCCGCTACGTGATGATCAAGGGCTCGCCCACCGACCCGAACGCGGATTTCCTCCGCGGCGGCCAGCAGGAAGTGCTGCAGGCGGCGATCGATTCCGGTGACATCGAGATCGTGGGCGAGGCCTATACCGACGGCTGGCTGCCCGCCAACGCGCAGCGCAACATGGAGCAGATCCTGACCGAGACCAGCAACGGCGTCGATGCCGTGGTGGCCTCGAACGACGGGACGGCGGGCGGCGCGGTCGCGGCGCTGACCGGTCAGGGCATGCAGGGCATTCCGGTGTCGGGCCAGGACGGCGACCATGCCGCGCTGAACCGCATCGCGCAGGGCACGCAGACCGTGTCCGTCTGGAAGGACGCGCGCGAGCTGGGCAAGAATGCCGCCGAGATCGCCGTCGAGCTCGCCAAGGGCACCGCGATGGGCGACATCGAGGGCGCGCAGCAGTTCACCACGCCGGGCGGCAACGACATGACCTCGGTCTTCCTCAAGCCGGTGCCGATCACCAAGGACAACCTCGACGTTGTCGTGGATGCGGGCTGGATCACCCGGGACGCGCTCTGCCAGGGCGTGACCGGCGGCCCGTCGCCCTGCAACTGATCCGACGCGATCAACCTTGCCAGACACGCGCCGCTCCGGAACCATTCGGGGCGGCGTTTCGATCAATCGCCTCAGGGCGAACGGGGGGGCGGCACCGCCATGACTGACACCACGGATTCCAAGGCGACCGAGCGGCGCGGCTTCATCGAGAGCCTCGAACTCGACATGCGGATGCTGGGAATGATCGGCGCGCTGCTGCTGATCTCCATCGCCTTCAACCTAGCCACGGGCGGCAACTACCTGAGCCCGCGCAACATCTTCAACCTGACGATCCAGACCGTTTCGGTGGCGATCATGGCCACGGGCATGGTGTTCATCATCGTCATGCGCAACATCGACCTGTCGGTCGGCGCGCTGCTGGCGATCTGTTCGGCGCTCATGGCGATGACCCAGGCGCGCTGGTTGCCCGGGGTGCTGGGGCTCGAACTCGGCTCGCCGCTGATCGCGCCGCTGACCATCCTCTTCGGACTCGCGGTGGGCACGCTGGTCGGCGCCTTCAACGGCTGGCTGATCGGCTACCAGGCGATTCCGGCCTTCATCGTGACTCTGGGCGGCTTCCTGATCTGGCGCTACGCGGGCTGGTATCTGACCGCCGGTCAGACCATCGCGCCCCTCGACCAGACCTTCCTGCTCTTCGGCGGTGCCGAGGGCACGCTGGGCGAATTCTGGTCCTGGGTCGTGGGCGCGCTGGCCTCGGCCTTTGCGCTCTGGGCGATCTGGTCGGCCCGCCGCTCCAAGGTGGCGCATGAATTCCCGGTCAAGCCGGTCTGGGCCGAAATCGCCCTCGGCGTCATCGCGGTGGGCGCGATCATGGGCTTCATCGCCATCCTCAACGCCTACAGCATCCCCACGGGCAAGCTGCGCCGCATCTTCGAAGCACGCGGCGAAGCGCTTCCCGAGGGCTTGTCGATGGGGCACGGGCTTCCGATCTCGGTGCTGATCCTGATCGTCGTGGCGATCGCCATGACCGTCATCGCGCGCAAGACGCGGCTCGGCCGCTACATCTTCGCCACGGGCGGCAATCCGGACGCGGCGGAACTCTCGGGGATCAACACGCGGTTCCTGACGGTCAAGGTCTTTGCCCTGATGGGGTTCCTGTGCGGGCTGTCGGCGGTCGTCGCCTCGGCCCGCCTGCAGAGCCATGCAAACGACATCGGCACCCTGGACGAGCTGCGCGTGATCGCCGCCGCCGTGATCGGGGGCACCGCGCTCTCCGGCGGATCGGGCACGATCTACGGCGCCATCCTCGGCGCGCTGATCATGCAGTCGCTGGCCAGCGGCATGGGGATGGTGGGCGTCGACTCGCCGCTCCAGAACATCGTGGTGGGCGCCGTGCTGGTGTTCGCCGTCTGGATCGACATCCAGTACCGTAAGCGTTGGGGGGCGAAATGAACACCGGAACACCACTAGTCGAACTGCGCGACATCTCGATTTCCTTCGGCGGGATCAAGGCCGTCGATCATGTCTCGGTCGACCTCTATCCCGGCGAGGTCGTCGGCCTTCTCGGACACAACGGTGCGGGCAAGTCGACCCTCATCAAGTGCCTGTCCGGCGCCTACAAGAAGGACTCGGGCGAGGTTCTGATCAACGGCGAGAAGGTCGAGATCAACAATCCCCGCGATGCCCGGACCCACAACATCGAGACGATCTACCAGACGCTGGCGCTGGCGGACAATCTCGACGCCTCCTCGAACCTGTTCCTCGGGCGCGAGATGGTGACGGCGACGGGCCTCGTCGACGATGCCCGGATGGAATCCGAGACGCGCAAGATCATGGCGCGGCTCAATCCGAACTTCCGCAAGTTCGCGGCCCCGGTGTCGGCGCTGTCGGGCGGCCAGCGGCAGTCGGTCGCCATCGCGCGGGCCGTCTACTTCAACGCCAAGATCCTGATCATGGACGAACCCACCGCCGCGCTCGGCCCGCACGAGACGCAGATGGTGGCCGAACTGATCCAGGAGCTGAAGCGCCAGGGGCTGGGGATCTTCCTCATCGACCACGACGTGCACCAGGTGAAGAAGCTCTGCGACCGCGCGGCGGTGATGAAGAACGGCCAGCTTGTCGGCGTGGTCAAGGTCGACGAGGTCACCACCGACGACATCCTCGCCATGATCATCGCGGGCAAGAAGCCGGCGCATCTCGCGGCCTGACATGGCGCTCGCGATCGTCACGGGCGGTGCCACCGGCATCGGGCGGCACCTCGTCTCCGCGCTGGCGGGGGCGGGGTACGAGGTCGCCTTCACCCATTTCCGCGCGCCGGAAATCGCGGCGGCGGTCGCGGCGGAGGAAGCCGCGCGCGGCGCCACGGTCACGGCCCATGATTGCGACGCCGGCGATGCGGACGAGGTCGCGGCGCTGCACGACCGCATCGGCCCGGCGCAGCTTCTGGTGAACAATGCCGGGATCCAGACCTGGTCGCCGCTGCTCGACCTCGCGGTCGAGGATTGGGACCGGGTGATCCGCACCAACCTGCGCGGCTGTTTCCTCAACACCCAGGCTGCCGCGCGGCAGATGGTGGCGGGCGGCGTGGCGGGAAGCATCGTGAACATCGGCTCGGGCTGCAACAAGCTCGCCTTCCCGCAACTGGCCGATTACACCGCCTCCAAGGGCGGGATCGAGCAGTTCACCAAGGCCGCGGCGCTGGAGCTCGGCCCCAGGGGTATCCGCGTCAACTGCGTCGCCCCCGGCGCCATCGAGACCGAGCGCACGCGGGACGAGGCCGACGGCTACGCCGAACGCTGGTCGCGCCTCACGCCGCTGCGCCGGGCGGGGCAGGTGGGTGACATCGCGGGCCCGGTGCTGTTCTTCGCCTCCGAGGCGGCGGATTTCGTCACCGGCCAGACGCTCTGGGTCGACGGCGGGCTGTTCTCGCGCGCGCCCTGGGCGGATTACGCCGAGGGCTGAGCCCGCGCGCCGCCGCCGGGCGCGCGAATGCCCGTTGCGGCGGCTTCTCCGACGCGGCAGAGTGCCCCCATGTTCGTGCCCTTCTTCGAAAACCTTCGCAAAGCCCGTCTGCCGGTGTCCCTGCGGGAATATCTGACCTTCCTCGAAGCGATGAAGGCGGGGCTCGCCATGTATGACGTCGAAGGGTTCTACTACCTCGCGCGCAGCGCCATGGTAAAGGACGAACGCCACCTCGACCGCTTCGACCAGGCCTTTTCGGCCACCTTCCGGGGGCTCGAGGCGATCTCGGTCGAGGAGATGCTGAACGCCGTCGACCTGCCCGCCGACTGGCTGCGCAAGATGGCCGAAAAGCACCTGACCCCGGAGGAGCGCGCCGAGATCGAGGCGCTCGGCGGCTTCGACAAGCTGATGGAAACGCTCAAGCAGCGTCTGAAGGAACAGCAGGGCCGGCACCAGGGCGGCAACAAGTGGATCGGCACGGCCGGAACCTCGCCCTTCGGTGCCTTCGGCTACAACCCCGAAGGCGTGCGCATCGGCCAGGACGAAAGCCGCCACCGGCGCGCGGTCAAGGTCTGGGACAAGCGGGAATTCCGCAATCTCGACGACAGCGTCGAACTGGGCACCCGCAACATCAAGGTCGCGCTGAAACGCCTGCGCAAATGGGCCCGCGACGGCGCGCTCGAGGAACTGGACCTCGACGGCACCATCCGCGCCACGGCCGAGCACGGCTATCTCGACGTGCAGACCCGGCCCGAACGGCGCAACGCGGTGAAGGTGCTGCTCTTCCTCGACGCGGGCGGTTCGATGGACCCGCACGTGAAGGTGGTGGAGGAGCTGTTCTCGGCCGCGCGCTCCGAGTTCAAGCATCTCGAACACTACTATTTCCACAACTGCCTGTATGAAGGCGTCTGGCGTGACAACGCCCGCCGCTGGGATCGCCAGACCCCGACCCATGAGGTGCTGAATACCTACGGGCATGACTACAAGTGCATTTTCGTCGGCGATGCCTCGATGTCGCCCTACGAGATCGCCTATCCCGGCGGCGCGAACGAGCATTGGAATGCCGAGTCGGGGCAGGTCTGGCTGGAACGGGCGCGGCAGCAATGGCCCGATCATCTCTGGATCAACCCGGTGCCCGAAAAGCATTGGCAATATACCCAGAGCATCGCGATGATCCGCGACATCTTCGAGCATCGCATGGTGCCGATGACCCTCGAGGGCATCGACCGGGGTGTGAAAGAACTCACCCGATGAGCCTGCTTCTTGCCGTCGATGCCGGCGGCTCGACCTGCCGGTTCGCGCTCGAAACGGACGGCGGGCGGGTCGACCTCGCGCTCGGCGCGGCCAATGTCACCTCCGATTTCGACGGCGCGCTGCGCACCCTTGTTTCGGGACTTTCCGAATTGGCGAAGAAGGCCGGGCTGCGCGCCGATGCGCTCAACGATGCGCCCGCCTGCCTGGCCCTCGCCGGGGTGACGGGGCCGGATGTCGCGGCGCGGGTGGCCGGGGCGCTGCCGCTGCGCCATGCGGTCGTGGAGGACGACCAGAGGGCCGGCGTGATCGGCGCGCTGGGGGAGCGGGCAGGCTGCCTGGCCGGGATCGGCACCGGCAGCTTTGTCGCGCGGCAAACCCGCGGCGACCTGCGGTTCCTCGGCGGGCACGGGCTGATCCTCGGCGATGAAGCCTCGGGCGCCTGGCTCGGGCGCGGTCTGCTGACCCGCGCCTTGCACGCGCATGACGGCCTCGCGCCGCGCACGCCGCTGACCGACGAGCTGCTATCCGGAATGGGCGGAAACACCGGCATCATCGCCTTTGCCCGACGGGCCGTGCCGGCGGATTTCGCCACGCTCGCGCCCCGTGTCACGCGCGGCGACGACCCCGCCTCCCGCGCCCTGATGCGCGAGGGCGCGCGCTATCTCGAAGCGGCAATCGCCGCGCTCGGCCGCCGCGAGGGCGAACCGCTCTGCCTTGTGGGCGGTGTCGGGCCCGCCTATGCCGACTACCTCGACGCGGATCTGCGCACGGCGCTTGTGCCGCCCGAGGGGACGACCCTCGACGGTGCTCTCACGCTGGCGCGGCGGCTTGCGGGGCCGCGGAGCGGCTGAGGGCGCCGACCTCTCCGGTCCGGGCCGGACGTTGACGGCAAGGCACAGGTGTCAGCGACGAAAGCGCCCCGGGCGATCCCTCCATGCTTCTTCTTGTCGAAAATACGCAATTCCGCCCTCGTGGCCGGGCGCGGATGCCGGGGGCGGCGGGCCGTCGTTCAGAATTCGACTTCGAGTTCGACGATCTCGTCCGGTTCGGCCAGCGCGCCCGCGATCCATTCCTGCATCGGCTCCCAGTTCAGAATCGTGTCGACATAGGCTTCGAGCCGGTCGTCGAGCGCGACCGCATAGGTACGGAACCGGGTGCAGACCGGGGCATACATGGCATCGGCGACTGAGGGCTTTCCGAAGAGGAACGGCCCGTCGTACTTGTCGAAACATTCGTGCCAGATCGTCTTGACCCGCTCCACGTCCGGGCGCGCGCCGGAGAAGATCTTGAAACTCTGGTGCCGCGCCTTGAGGTTCATCGGCAGGGCCGAGCGGAGGTTGTAGAAGCCCGAGTGCATCTCGCCCGCGATCGACCGGCAATGCGAGCGGGCGGCGACATCGGCGGGATAGAGCCCGGCCTCGGGAAAGGTCTCGTTGAGATATTGCGCGATGGCGAGGGTATCCCAGACCTCGACCTTGCCATGGGTGAGCCGCGGCACCAGCACCGACGGCGACAGCAGCAGCAGTTCCTGGCGGGCCGCCAGGTCTTCGGGATCGACCATCGCCTCTTCGAAATCGAGTCCCGCCATCCTGCACAGCAGCCAGCCGCGCAGCGACCATGACGAATAGTTCTTTGATGAAATCGTGAGCGTTGCCTTGGCCATGGGGTCCTCGGAGCGGGGATATGCACGATCGTGCAAGGAATAGTCTCGCATGCTGCCCCCGGAGTGACTAGCGTCGTCAAGGGGACACAGCGGAGCGAACACATTGCTTTATGCGGCATATCAAGGACTTGACGATATCATTGCGCCGTGGCGGACCTCGGCAATGATGGCACTTGCGCAAATTCCGCGCAGCGACGGCCCGTTTGCCGCGCTTTTACGCGGGAATGCGGCGCTGTTGGAGATGATCGGCCGCTTCCGCCTGACCCACGAGCGTCCGTCCTTCGGCATCAAGAGCGTGCGCGTCGCCAACCGCGACGTGCCGGTGACCGAAGAGGTCGCGCTCGACATGCCGTTCGGCCAGTTGCTGCATTTCCGCAAGGACGTGGATACGCCGCAACCCCGGGTGCTGGTGACGGCGCCGCTTTCGGGGCATTTCGCGACGCTGCTGGCCGGGACGGTGAAGACCCTGCTGCAGGATCACGACGTCTACATCACCGACTGGAAGAACGCCCGTGACGTGCCGCGCGATGCGGGGCCGTTCGGGGTCGAGGATTACGTCTCCTACCTGATCCGCTTCATGGAAGAGATCGGGCCGGGCGGGCACATCCTTGCCGTCTGTCAGCCCTGCGTGCAGGCGCTGGCCGCCGTCGCGGTGATGTCGGAGGACCGCAACCCCGCGACCCCGCTCACCATGACGCTGATGGCCGGGCCGGTCGACGTGCGCGAAAGCCCGACGGCGGTGAACGAACTGGCCAATGAAAAGCCGCTCGACTGGTTCGAGCGCAACGTGATCTCCACCGTGCCCCTGCGCCATCCCGGTGGCGGGCGGCGGGTCTATCCGGGCTTCGTGCAGCTCACCGCCTTCATGGCGATGAACATGGACCGGCACAAGGACCAGCACCGCAGGATGTTCGACCACCTCGCCGCCGGCGAGATGAAGGAAGCCAACCGGATCAAGGAGTTCTACGACGAATATTTCGCCGTGCTCGACCTGACCGAGGAATTCTACATCGAGACGATCGAACGCATCTTCCAGAAGGCCGAACTGGCCACGGGGGCGTTCACCTATCGCGGGCGCCGGGTCGACCCCTCGCACATCCGGCGCACGGCGCTGCTGACGGTCGAGGGTGGGCGCGACGACATCTGCGGGCTGGGCCAGACCACCGCGGCGCACGATCTCTGCTCGACCCTGCGGCCGCATCTGAAGCGGCACCACCTGCAGGCCAATGTCGGCCATTACGGCGTGTTCAACGGCCGCCGCTGGGAGAACGAGATCTACCCGGTCGTGCGCAACATGATCCTGGCGATGGAATAGGGCGGCATCGCGCCCCTTGCCGGGGGCAACGGCGCGGAAAGGGCCCCCGTCACGGCGGGGCCGCCCCGGTCAGGCGACGACTTTCTCGATGACGATGGTCAGGACCAGCCCGGCCAGCGCGAACAGGATCGCGTAGACCACCGCGAACTGCGCGATATCGGCCTTGTTGCCCTTGCGCCGCGAGGCGGTGAGCCCCCCGAGGATGGCGCCGAGAAGCGCCCCCGCAATCACGATCATGCCTTGCCTCCTCAGCCGCCTCTGAGCGGGTTGAGCGAGCCGATCTCGCGCAGTTTCGCACGCACGGCCCAATCCGAGCCGAAGCCGTATCGCGCCCATCCGAGAGAGTCCAGCCGCACCGTGCGCCCCTCGGCGGACCGGCCCGAGAGGTCCAGCGCCTCGGCGCGCAGCAGCATCAGCGTCGCCAGCAGGGCCGCGTTCTCGTTCCGCGCCGCGATGTCGAGATAGGGGCCGATCAGTTCCAGCGCCTCTTCGGGGCGGTTGCCGTTGATCGCGTAGGCCGCCAGTTGCGAGGCCACGTAGGCCTGGTGCAGCTGGGTGTTGGGGGACAGGGCAAAGTAGCGCTGCGCCAGCCGGAACTGCTCCTGCGCCGCATCGGCATCGTAGCTTTGCAGGATGCGCCCCATGGCATAGTGGGAAAAGCCGCGCCGGTGATCGCTCCAGCCCATGCCGGCGGCGACGTTCAGCGCCTCGGTCGCGGCGGCGCGGCGTTCGGACGCATCCGACCCCGGCCCGAGCGCGGTCTGGATCGCGTCGATCCACACCCGCGGAGTGCGCGAGAGACGGCGCACCGGCAGGCCTTCGCCCGCCGGGTTGACCCGCGCCAGGATGGCGGGCAGGCGGTCGGCGACCTCGCGGCGCGACAGTCCCGAGCGCAGCGCCGGGTCGTAATAGGCGCGCAGGATCGTCATGTCGTAGCCGGTCAGCACGGTGTGCACGTTGTCGTCGTTGAACACGCTGTCGGGCAGGCGGTAGAGGTCGTTGAGCGGCCCGAGCGACTGGGCGATCTCCTCGTGCAGGCAGTCGCGCACCTCCTGCGGCGAGGAATCCGCCGGCAGGAAGATCGACAGCCGCTCGCGGGTGGTGACATTGGACCAGCTCACCCGCGGCGCGCGCCGATTGGCGATGTACTCCGCGAGCGAGGAGACGTTGGGCACCACGAAACAGGCGGCCTGCGGCAGGTAGCGGCGGATGTCGGCGCGGGGGATGGCCTGGACGGTGATGTTGGCGGCAGAGGCGGCGGTGAGCGAGATGTCGATGCCCGCCTCGTTGCGCAGCCGGTAGATCAGCCGGTTGAGGTCCAGCGCCAGCGACGGCGGCGGGCTGCCCGCGACGCGCAGGGTGATCGGCCCTTCGAAACGGGTGAAGGTGGGCAGGGTGCGGCCGGATTCCAGCGCGAAGGTCAGGTCGAGGAAATCCCGCGCCATATCGGAATTCGACGTCACCGGCGGCAGCGGGCGCGGGGTCGAGAAGCTCTTCATCGCGGGCAGGCTGGTGTCGGTCTGCACCGACACCGCCGCGCGGCTCGCCGTGTCCGACGGGGCCACCGGCACGCAGGCTCCGAGCAGAAGGTAGAGCGGCAGGAGCAGCTTGCGCATCACGGTCTCTGGTACTTGATGAACTCGGTCAGCGTCCCGATCCTGTCATAGAGCTGCCGCGCGCTGTGGTTGGAGCTCTGGGTCAGCCAGTAGACGTTCGGCGCGCCCTCGGCGTCGGCGGCGGCATAGACGGCCTCGATCAGCGCCCGCCCGATGCCGAGGCCGCGCACCTCGGGAGAGGCAAAGAGATCCTGAAGATAGCACACGTTCTCGACCCGCCAGCAATGGCGGTGAAAGAGGAAGTGGACGAGCCCCACGAGCCTTCCGTCTACTTCTGCCACGAGCGCGCGGAAATCCTGCGCATCGTCTCCGAGAAGACGGGCAAAGGTGGTCGCGTAGACCTCGTCCGGCACGGAGGATTTGTAGAAGGTGAGATACCCCTTCCACAGCACGCGCCATTCATCTTCATCCCGTGCCGCCAGGGGGCGCACGATCACATCGGGTTGGGACACTGTCGAAGCCTGCCTGCTCTTTGTCTCGGATGTTCATGACATCCGATGATTTTCTGTCCTCTGTAGGGACACTATAGGGCAAAAGCGCGGTCTCTGCGAAGCGCCGGGTCGGGGCGGCGGCAATTTTCGGCGAGGTGGTGCGGGAAATTCGGAATATTCAATGAAATCAAAGGTCAGTGCGGTGCAGCGGTGCAACAATACCTGTACTCGCGGGCCATTGTTTCCGCCGACATTGCGGCCGAAGCGGGGCGGGTCAAGGTTTTCCGGCAATGGATCGCGGCTGCGCCGGGGGGCGGGATCAGCCGCCGGTATGGCTCATGTGACGCGACACGCGGCCGTCGACGCTCTGCCGGGAGTAGTCGAAATCGTGGCCCTTGGGCTTGCGCCCGATGGCGGCACGGATCGCGTCCTCCAGCGGGGCATCGCTGTCGGGATGGTTGCGCAGGGGGGCGCGCAGGTCGGCCATGTCCTCCTGACCGAGGCACATGTAGAGTTCCCCGGTGCAGGTCAGCCGCACGCGGTTGCAGCTTTCGCAGAAATTGTGGGTGAGCGGCGTGATGAAGCCGATCTTCTGGCCGCTCTCTTCGAGGCGCACGTAGCGGGCCGGACCCCCGGTGCGTTCGGACAGTTCGGTCAGCGTGTAATGCTCGGCCAGGCGCGCGCGCAGGTCCGACAGCTTCCAGTACTGGTCGATGCGCATCTCGTTGCCGATGTCGCCCATCGGCATGACCTCGATCCAGGTCAGGTCGATATCGCGCGAGGCGCACCATTCGGTGATCGACAGCAGTTCGTCCTCGTTGAAGCCCTTCAGCGCCACGGCGTTGAGCTTGACCCGCATCCCCGCCGCCTGCGCCGCGTCGATGCCGCGCATCACCTGGGGCAGGCGGCCCCAGCGGGTGATCCGCGCGAATTTCTCGTCATCCAGCGTGTCGGCGGAGACGTTAACCCGGCGCACGCCCGCCTCGTAGAGCGGCTTGGCAAAGCGTTCGAGCTGCGAGCCGTTGGTGGTCAGCGTCAGCTCCTTCAGCGCGCCGCTGTCGAGATGGCGCGACATGGAGCGGAAGAAGGTCAGGATATCCTTGCGCACCAGCGGTTCGCCGCCGGTGATGCGCAGCTTCTCGACTCCCATGCCGACGAAGGCGGAACAGAGCCTGTCCAGCTCCTCCAGCGTCAGAAGCTCCTTCTTGGGGAGAAAGGTCATGTTTTCCGACATGCAATAGACGCAGCGGAAATCGCAGCGGTCGGTGACCGAGACCCGAAGGTAGGAGATCGGACGGTGGAAGGGATCGATGAGCTGTTCCATGCATGGAACCTAGGCGTGAAACCGCCGCGGGACAAGGTTTTGCGTGATTGTCAGACGCAGACGAAGGTCATACCCTGCGGCGCATGACACGATATGCCCTGATCCTGCCCCTGCTGCTGGCCGCCTGTGCCGACATGCCGTTCGGTGGCGCGGCAAAGCCCGCCTCCGCCACCGCCCCGGACGAGGTCCGCCCGGCCGAGCGACCGGCCACCATCGTGGCCCCGAAACCGCCTGCTTCCGCCCGCACGGCGGACCAGTTCGACACCACCACCGCCGCCGACCGCGCCGCCGCCGCCGCGGCGCCTGCGGAACCGGCGGGGGAAAAGAGCCTCGGAACCACCGTCGCCTCGCTCGGCGATCCGGCGCGACCCGGCTTCTGGCTGGAAACGCCCCTGGTCTCCGCGCCCGGCAAGGGGCGGGTGGTCTACCCGGGGTCGGGGAAATCCTCGCAGGTCGATCTCATCCCGATCGACGGACCCGCGACGGCGGGAAGCCGCATTTCGCTTGCCGCGATGCGCCTGATCGAAGCGCCGCTGACCGATCTTCCGGTGATCGAGGTCTATTCCGGAGGCTGATCCGCCGGAGCGAGCAGCCGCGCCGCCTCGCGTCGCGCAAAGGGTTTCATCCCGGCACCGTGCGCGTCGAGAAAGGCCCGCACCCGGCCGGGATCGTGTTTCGACAGATCGCGCAGCCACCAGGCGACGGCCTTCTGGATGAACCATTCCCGGTCGGGCACGTAGCCCGCGGCCCACCCCAGCACCCGGTCGCGGATGGCGAGGTCGGCCGCGCTCGGGTGGGTCTGTTTCGTCCAGGGCAGGGTGATGACCAGCGCCGCGCGCCGGGTCCACATCTGCGGGCTTTCGGTCCAGGGCGCCACGTCTTCGAGTCGCGCCGGGTCCGCGGAGAGCCGCCGCATCCCCGCCATGCAGACGTGATCCGCAATGGCCCAGGAATCGAACTCGGGCACCCAGCCGCGGATCAGATCCCAGACCGGGCCGTCGTCGCGGATGCGCGCCTGCGTCAGGAGCCGGGCCGCCAGCAGTCGCGCCTCGAAGATGTCGCTGCGCCAGAGGCCGTCGGCCAGCGCCACGCGCTCGGGCAGGGTCAGCGACCGGCGCAGGTCGGTCCCCAGCGCATTGGTGTCGGGATTGGCCACCCCGAGATACCGGCGCGCCACCTTGTGATAGGCGGCCATCTCGGCGGAACGGCCGGGGACGGCGTGACGCTCCAGGGCCGCGATGGCGTCCTGCGGCGTCATGCCGGGGTGGTGTCGGGCCGCGTCGGGCGTCCGTCGAGCGTGGTGGCGTTCTTCTCGGCCCAGTACGCGCGCAGCCCGTCCTCGCCCCGGTCCTCGGCCCAGTGGCGCAGGGTGTCGCGCTCGCCGGCGAAATCCATGAAGGGCACCGCATAGCCGCAGGAGGTCTGCACCATCTCGATCGCCACGTCGCAGATCTGGCGCGCGCCTGGGATCGGCGTGAAACGGGCAAGGTGGTCGTCCCAACCCGGTTCGCCCGCGTGGATCATCCGCGCCGTGCCGTAGGCGCGCAGGATGAGCGGCCGCCGCTCGAAGCTGCACCACATGAGGGTGAGGCGCGCATCCTCGAGCAGATGCCCGGCGGTTTCGTTGCCCGACCCCGTGACGTTGAGCCAGAGGATGCGGTTTTCGGACAGGATGCGCAGCGAATCCATCCCCTTGGGCGAGATATTGACCCGTCCCGTCGGTGCTGCCGAGCCCACGAAGAACATGTGCTGGGCCTTGATGAAGCTCTGATGGTCCGCGCCGAGCGCTGGAAACTGCTTTGCCATGGGATCCGTCCGGTCGCTGGTGGAGGCTGGGAACCTTATATCGCGCCGTTGCCGCCGGGACAGGCCAAAGCGCGGCGATTAACCGGGGATTTGCGAATTTGTCCCAGAGTGAGCCCGCCGGGTCGGGGGCCGGAGCGACGGACGGCGGGTCCGCCGCACCCTCGTGCATGATTGCGGCCAGCAACCGGCCAGTGACCGGCGGGACTCCGGCAGGAAACAGGAACGGGCCCTTTCATGACCACCCATGTCGTCGTCGGATATGCGCTCGGCAATTTCAGGGTCGACGGCGGCACGCCGGCGCCGGGCGCGCGGTTTCGGCTCGACCCGGATTTCTCGGCGGCGACCGATGCGCTGACCTTCACCTTCAGCGATGACGACGGCCGGCTCGACGGGCAGGCGGGCTATGCGCGGGATTCCACGCAGAACGTGGTGGTCACCGACAGCAGCGGCGCCACGGTGGCGAGCGGCGCGGTGCGGCTCGGATTTTCGACGACCCTGACCACGCCGCTCGGCGAAACCGTCCGCATCTGGGAGGTCTACGTCAACGGCTCCGTCCGCGGCTACGTCTCGGACGGCACGGTCGATCCCGGCGTGACCTACGAGATCAGCAATTACGCCGACACCACCGCCGGGCGCGAACCCGCCTATGGCGAGCTTGCGGATGCCACCTACACGGCTGCGGCGGACAACAGCATCCAGGGCGGCGGATTTGCCGACACGCTGCACGGCGGCGCGGGCCGCGACACGCTGGACGGGGGCGGGGGCAACGATGTGATCGACGGCGGTACGGGGGCCGATTCGCTGTCCGGCGGGATCGGCAACGACACCGTCACCGGCGGCGACGGGGCCGACACGATCACCGGCGGCGCGGGCAACGACAGCCTGAGCGGCGGCGCGGACGGCGACCGCTTCCTCTTCGGCGCGGGCTGGGGGGCGGATACGGTCTCCGGGGGCGGCACCGTCACCACCGGCAGCGATTTCGACATCCTCGACTTTTCCTCCGTCACCGGGACCGGCATCACGGTGATCTATTCGGGGTCCGAGGCGGGGACCGTCTCCGGCGGGGGCAACACCGTGTCCTTCTCGGATATCGAGGGGATCGTCGCCACCAACCAGGCGGATTCCATCGACGCCTTCCACGATACCGTCGGCATCCACGCCGACATGGGCGGGGGCAACGACACCATCGGCGGCGGCGCGGGGAAGGACACCCTGTCCGGCGGCGCGGGCGACGACACGATCTGGGGCGCCGACGGCGACGATTGCATCAGCGGCGGCGACGGCAACGACACCCTGCAGGGCGCGGGCGGCAACGACACGATCACCGGGGGTGCGGGCCTCAACAGCCTGTTCGGGGGCGACGGCAACGACCGCTTCATCGTCACCGGCGGCGACGGTCGGGCCATGATCTTCGGCGGCGAGGGGGCCACCGACCTCGACACCGTGCAACTCGGTCCGAGCGCCGTCAGCGTCACCTGGAACGGCTGGGAATACGGCTCCTTCACCTATGCCGGCAGCGCCACGACCCACAACTTCTGGGAGATCGAGTCGTTCGAGGCGGGGGCCGGGGACGACCTGTTCGATGCGACCGGCGCCGCCGACGGGGTCAGGATCTCTGCCGGGGACGGGCAGAACACCATCACCGGATCGGCCCATGCGGATTCCGTCGTCACCGGGGATGGCGCGGACAGCATCGCGGGGGGCGAGGGGGACGACACCATCCGCGCGTTCGACGGCGACGACCTGATCCGGGGCGACGGCGGCGACGATCTGGTCTACGGCGGGCGCGGCCAGGATACCATCCTCGGCGGCAGCGGCGCCGACACCCTCATCGGAGACCAGGGGTCCGACACGATCTTCGGCGGGGACGGCAACGATTGCATCGTCGGAGGGTCGGCCAACGATGTGCTCCACGGCGAGGCCGGCAATGACACGATCATCGCCGACACCGGCTCGAACTTCCTGTCGGGCGGGCTCGGCAACGACCTGCTGGTCGGCTCGACCACCGACGGCCGCGATACCTTCGACGGGGGCGAGGGCAGCGACACCATCGACGGCGGGGTGGGGTCGAACCTCATCATCGGGGGCAGTGGCAACGACCTCGTGACCACGGGCGGGGGGGCCGACACCATCCGGTTCTCCGACGGTGACGGCTATGACACGATCACCGATTTCGACCTGACCGACGACGGGGCCGGGCGCTCGGTCGATCGGCTCGACCTCTCCGGGGTGACCACGGACGGCACTACGCCGGTGCGCAGTTGGGATATCGCCGTGAGCGACGACGGCGCGGGCAACGCGGTCCTGACCTTTCCCGACGGCGGCCGCATCACGCTGCTCGGCATCGCGCCCGCCAGCCTGAACCAGACGCAGATGACCGCCATGGGCGCGCCCTGCTTTCTGGCCGGGTGCCTGATCGACACCCCCTCCGGCCCCCGCCCGGTCGAGGATCTGGCCCCCGGCGATCCGGTGCGCATCCGGGACGGTCCGCCGCAACCGGTGCTCTGGGCGGGCGCGCGGCATCTCGGTGCGGAGGCGCTGCGCGCGGCGCCGAACCTCCTGCCGGTCGAGATCCGCTCGGGCGATCCGGCGCGGGCCTCCCCCCTCAGGGTCTCGGCACAGCATTGCGTTCTTTTCGACGATGGCGGCGGACCGGGCCTTGCCCGTGCCCGCCACCTTGCGCGTGCGGGATGGCCCGGCGTGCGGGTGATGCGGGGCAAGCGGTCCTGCAGCTATCACCACATCCTGCTGCCGGCGCATGCGCTGGTTTCGGCGAACGGGCACTGGGCGGAAAGCTTCTGGCCGGGGCCGATGGGTTTTGCCGCGCTGAGCGCGGAGGCGCGGCGCTCACTCATCGTCGCGGCGCCCTGGCTGTTGCCGGCGCTGCTGGGGCGGCAGGCGGTCGAAACCGTCTATGCCCCGCGCGCCTTGCCGCTGGTCTCTGCCGCTCGCATTCGTGCGGCGCTGCGCCCCGTCGTGCGGGCCTGAGCTATTCCACCGTCACCGATTTGGCGAGGTTGCGCGGCTGGTCCACATCCGTGCCCTTGGCGATGGCCGCGTGATAGGCCAGCAACTGCGCCGGAAGCGCGTAGAGCAGCGGCGCAAGATGCTCGTCGACCTCGGGAAGGGTGATGGTCTGCCAGACACCGTCGCCGGCTTCGGCCACGCCGCGGGCATCCGACACCAGGCAGACCTTGCCGCCGCGCGCCATCACCTCCTGCATGTTCGACACGGTCTTGTCGAAAAGACTGTCGCGCGGTGCCATCACGATCACCGGAACGCTCTTGTCGATCAGCGCGATGGGGCCGTGCTTCAACTCGCCGGATGCATAAGCTTCGGCGTGGATGTAGCTGATTTCCTTCAGTTTCAGCGCACCTTCGTGGGCGAGGGGGTACATCATCCCCCGGCCGAGAAACAGCACGTCCCGCGCTTCGGATATCTGCACGGCCGCCCGCGCGATGTCGCCGTCACGATCCAGTGCGGCATTCATCACGCCCGGCAGCGCGCGCAGGGCGTTCAGCAGCGCGACCTTGCGGGCCTGGTCCATCTCGCCGCGCTCGACGGCGGCCTTGATCGCCAGCAGCAGCAGCACGTTGAGCTGGCAGGTAAAGGCCTTGGTCGAGGCGACCCCGACCTCGACCCCGGCGTGGATCGGCAGCGCGAGGTCGCTTTCCCGCGCGATCGAGGAGGTGTCGACATTCACCACCGACACGATGCTGTCGGCCTTGTCCCGGCAGTAGCGCAGCGCGGCGAGGGTGTCGGCGGTTTCGCCCGACTGCGACACGAAGAGCGCGGCGGTGCCCGGCAGGACCGGCGGTTCGCGGTAGCGGAATTCCGAGGCGATATCGACCTCGACGGGCAGGCGGGCCAGTTTCTCGAACCAGTATTTCGCCGTCAGGCAGGCGAAATAGGCGGTGCCGCAGGCGACCATGGTCAGGCGGTCGACCTTGGCAAAATCCAGGCCCGGTTCCGGCAGCGCGATGGTGTCGCCGTCGAGATAGGCGCGCAGGGCATCGGCCAGGACGGTCGGCTGCTGGGCGATCTCCTTGGCCATGAAATGCTTGTAGCCGGCCTTGTCGATGCGGGTCGCGTCGACGCGGATCCGGCTCGTGGCGCGGTTGGCGCGGTCGCCGCGGGCGTCGAAGATCTCTGCCCCGCGGCGGGTGACGATGGCGCGGTCGCCCTCTTCGAGATAGGTGATCCGGTCGGTCATCGGCGCCAGCGCGATGGCATCGGAGCCGACGAACATCTCGCCGTCACCATGGCCGATGGCCAGCGGAGAACCCTTGCGCGCGGCGATGATGAGATCCTCCTCGCCGTCGAACAGGAAGGCGAGGGCAAAGGCACCGTCGAGCCGGTCGAGCGTCTTGTTCGCCGCCTCGACCGGGGTCATGCCCTGGGTCAGGTAGTGGCTGGCCAGCATGGCGACGGTCTCGGTGTCGGTGTCGGTCTCGGGATGCAGACCCGAGGCGGCAAGTTCGGCGCGCAGTTCGCGGAAATTCTCGATGATGCCGTTGTGGACCACCGCCACCGGCCCGGCGCGATGGGGGTGGGCATTGCGGGTCGAGGGCTCGCCGTGGGTTGCCCAGCGGGTGTGGCCGATGCCGGATTTCCCGGCGAGCGGCTCGTGCACCAGCAGGTCGGACAGGTTCACCAGCTTGCCCACGGCACGGCGCCGGTCGAGCGTTCCGTCGTTCACCGTGGCGATGCCCGCGCTGTCGTAGCCGCGGTATTCGAGACGGCGCAGCGCCTCGACCAACATGGGGGCCACCTCGTGGTGTCCCAGAACGCCGACAATCCCGCACATGGACCTTACCCCTTGCTCTGCTTGGCTTTCTTGGCCCGCAGCATCTCGAAGAGCCGCGTGGCGAAGCCTTGTTTCGTCACCTGTTTCGCCCGTCCCAGCGCCAGCGCGCCGGGGGGCACGTCCTCGGTGATGACCGACCCGGTGCCGGTCATCGCGCCGTCTCCGATGCTCACCGGGGCCACCAGCATGGTGTCCGAACCGATGAAGGCGCCGCGCCCGATGGTGGTGCGGTGTTTGAAGACGCCGTCATAGTTGCAGGTGATGGTGCCTGCGCCGATGTTGGTCCTTTCGCCGATGTCCGCATCGCCGATGTAGGTGAGGTGGTTCGCCTTCACCCCCTCGGCGAGATAGGCGTTCTTGACCTCGACGAAGTTGCCGACATGCACCTCCTCGGCCAGTTCCGCGCCGGGGCGCAGGCGGGCGAAGGGCCCGACGACGGCGCCTCGGCTGACGTGGCAGCCCTCGAGATGCGAGAAGGCCCGCAACCGCGCGCCGGATTCCACAGTCACGCCGGGACCGAAGATCACGTTGGGCTCGACCTCGGTATCGCGGCCGATCACGGTGTCCCAGGCAAGGAACACGGTCTCCGGCGCGGCGAGGGCGACGCCGTTCTCCAGCAGTTCCGAGCGGGCGCGGGCCTGGAAGGCGGCCTCGGCCCCGGCCAGCTCGGCGCGGGAATTGACGCCCAGCGTCTCGGCTTCGTCGCAGGGCACCACCCCGGCGGACAGACCGTTGGCGCGGGCCAGAGCGACCACGTCCGGCAGGTAGTATTCCCCGGCGGCATTGTCGTTCTTCACCAGCTTGACGAGATCGGCAAGAAGCGAGGCGTCGGCGCAGAGAACGCCGGAATTGCAAAGCGTTATGGCGCGCTCTTCCTCCGTGGCATCCTTGTACTCCACGATCCTCAGCAGGCTCTCGCCCTCGGTCACGAGACGGCCGTAGCGACCGGGATCGGCGGCCTCGAACCCCAGAACGACGATGTCGTGGCGGGCGCGCGCGACCGACATCGCCTCCAGAGTGTCCTGCGAGATGAAGGGCGTGTCGCCGTAGAGCACGATGGCATCGCCGTCGAAATCCTCGAGCTGCGGCATGGCCTGGGCCACGGCATGCGCGGTGCCGAGCTGTTCGGTCTGCACGACCACGCGCGCCTCGGGATCGTAGCCGAGGACCGAGGCCTGCACCTGCGCCGCCTCGTGCCCGGCAACGACGATGGTGCGTTCCGGCTCAAGCGCCTGGCCGGCGCGCATGGCATGCCAGAGCATCGGCGCATGGGCGATGCGGTGCAGAACCTTGGGCAGGTCCGATTCCATGCGGGTGCCCTTGCCTGCGGCGAGGACGATCAGGGCGATGCTCATGCGGTGTTCTCGTTTGTATTCTGCCTGCGCCCGTTTTACCCCTCTGGCGAGGCGGGGCAAGGTGGCGCGGTTCACGTTGGATTGCGGCATGTGACAGGGCAGGACAGGGGCAGGAACGATATGCGGACGGTGATCTTCGACCTGGACGGGACGCTGGCGGACACGAGCGGCGATCTCATCGCCGCCGCCAACGTCTGTTTCGAGGAAATGGGCCACGCGCAGCGGCTCGATCCGGTGGCGGATGCGCTGACCGCCTTCCACGGCGGGCGGGCGATGCTGCGGCTCGGGCTCGGGCGCGGGACGGGGCGCGACGGGGCGGCGGCGGACGAGGCGCAGGTGGATCGCTGGTATCCGCGCCTGCTGACCGCCTACGGCGCGGCCATCGACGTTCACACGCGGCTTTATCCCGGTGCGATCGAGGCGGTCGAAGCGCTGCGCGCCAGCGGCCATGCGGTCGGCATCTGCACCAACAAGCCCGCCGGACTGGCCGAGGATCTGCTGGCCCGGCTCGGCGTGCGGGGGCTTTTCGCCTCGCTGATCGGTGCGGACTCGCTGCCGGTGCGCAAGCCCGACCCGGCGCCCTATGTCGCGGCGGTCGAGGGCGCGGGCGGGACGGTCGCGCGCAGCCTGCTGGTGGGCGATACCGACACCGACCGCAAGACCGCGCGCGCGGCGGGCGTGCCCTGCGTGCTCGTCGGCTTCGGCCCCGAGGGCACGGCGGTGTCGCGCCTCGAACCGGAGGCGATGATCGCGCATTTCGACGCCCTGCCGGAGGTCGTCGCGCGCCTTCTCGCCTGAGCGGGGCGCCCGCTTTTCCGACGGGGCATCGTCACCGGCGCGGGTCATTGACCTTGTCGCCCGATGGGAGCAGAAATCCGCACATGGACGAACGGTTCACCGGCAGTTTCACCCAGCAGGAGCCGATCCCCGAGGCGGGGATCGAGGCGGCCCTTGCCGTGCTGCGCCACGGCCGCCTGCACCGCTACAACGTCACTCCCGGCGAATTGTCCGAAACCGCGCTGCTGGAGCAGGAGTTCGCCGCGCTGACCGGCGCGCGCCATGCGCTCGCGGTCGCTTCGGGCGGCTATGCGCTCGGCTGCGCGCTGCGCGCCGCCGGGGTCGCCGCCGGGGACCGCGTGCTCACCAATGCCTTCACGCTCGCCCCGGTGCCCGGCGCCATCGCCGCGCTCGGCGCCGAGCCGGTCTATGTCGGCGTGACCCCGGCGCTGACCATCGACCTCGACGATCTTGCCGCCAAGGCCGGATCGGCGCGGGTGCTGCTGCTCAGCCACATGCGCGGCCACATCTGCGACATGGACCGCCTGATGCGGATCTGCGACGCCGCCGGCATCGCCGTGATCGAGGATTGCGCCCACACCATGGGGGCCGCCTGGAAGGGCGTGCCCTCCGGACGCCACGGAATCATCGGGTGCTATTCCACGCAGACCTACAAGCACGTCAATTCCGGCGAAGGCGGCTTTCTGGTCACCGACGATCCCGAGATCGCCGCGCGGGCGGTGATCCTCTCGGGCAGCTACATGCTCTACGAGCGACACCTCGCGGCCCCCGCGCCCGAGGTCTTCGAGCGGGTGAAATACGTCACGCCCAACGTCTCGGGCCGCATGGACAACCTGCGCGCCGCGATCCTGCGCCCGCAGCTGCGCGCGCTTCCGGACCAGGTGGCACGCTGGAACGCGCGCTACGCCGTGGTCGAGGACGCCCTGCGCGACGTTCCGGGCCTGGCCCTCGTCCCGCGGGAGCCCGGGGCGGCCCCCGTCGGCTCCTCCTTCCAGTTCCTGCTGCTCGACTGGGCGGCAGAACGGGTGCGCGAGGTGCTGGCCCGCTGCGCCGCGCGCGGGGTCGAACTGAAATGGTTCGGCAGTGAGGAGCCCGTCGGCTTCACCTCGCGCTACGATTCCTGGCGTTACGCGCCGGCGCCGCCCATGCCGGCCACGGACCGGGTGCTGGCGGCGATCCTCGACATGCGGCTGCCGCTGACCTTCAGCCCGGAGGATTGCGCGCAGATCGGCCGCATCCTGCGGGCCGAGGTGTCGGCCGTATGGCAGCAGGGCTGACGACGCCCGCAGATGCGACCCAAGCACGGGACGACAGCGCGTCCCGTGGTGATAGAACGAACACGGGAGGTTCCGGCATGGACACATTCGATTCGATTCCCGAACAGGCGCTGGCCTGGCATCGCGCCGGCGAGGGCGCGGCCCTGGCCACGGTGATCCGGACCTGGGGCTCGGCGCCGCGCCGTGTCGGCGCGCAGCTTGCCATCTCCGGCAGCGGCGCGATCGAAGGCTCGGTCTCCGGCGGCTGCGTCGAAGGCGCGGTGATCGTCGAGGCGCTGGAGGCGCTCGAGGACGGCAAGGTCCGCGAACTGGAATTCGGCGTCTCCGACGAGGATGCCTTTGCCGTGGGCCTCGCCTGCGGCGGCACCATCCAGGTCCTGGTCGAGCCCGTCGGCGGCGCCCTTTCCGAGGAACTCCTGGCCGAACTCTGCGCTGCCCGCGCGGCGCGCCGGGCGGTGGCCTACGTGGCGGATCTCGACAGCGGCGCGCGCCAGCTCGTCGACAGCGGGCACGAGGAGCGCTTCCGCATGGACCGCTCCGGGTTCGAGGAGGACAGCCGCAGGTTCGTGGCGATCCACAACCCGCCGCTGCGGCTGATCGTCGTGGGCGCGGTGCATATCGCCCAGGCGCTGGTGCCGATGGCGCGGATCGCGGGCTACGATCCGGTGATCGTCGACCCGCGCGAGGCCTTCGGCTCCTCCGCGCGGTTCCCCGGCGAGACCATTCTCAACGACTGGCCCGACGAGGCGGTGACGCAGCTCGGACTCGACGCGCGTACGGCACTGGTGCTGCTGACCCACGATCCAAAGCTCGACGATCCGGCGCTCGAATGCGCGCTGCGGTCGGGCTGTTTCTACATCGGCGCGCTGGGATCGACCCGCACCCACGCCAAGCGCGAGGCGCGGATGACGGAACAGGGCTTCACGCCCGAGGAGATCGGCCGCATCCACGGGCCCGTCGGGCTCGACATCGGCGCGGCCGGCCCGGCCGAGATCGCCCTGTCGATCCTCGCCGAGATGACCCGGGTGCTGAGGAAGGGCGCATGAAATTCGGCCCCGTCCCGGTGACGGAGGCCGAAGGCGGCGTCCTCGCCCATGCGGTCAGCCTGCCGGGAACGCGGTTTCGCAAGGGCCGCGTGCTGTCGGCGGAGGATGCCGCCCGCCTTGGCGCCGCCGGGATGCAGGAGGTCATCGTCGCCCGCCTCGACCCCGGCGACGTGGGCGAGGATGTCGCGGCGGACCGCCTGGCCCGCGCCCTGGTGCCCGCGCCCGCGACGGCCGGCCTCCGGATCGGGGCCGCCAGCACCGGGCGCGTCAACCTGCACGCCTCCGGGGTCGGGGTGGTCGGCATCGACGCGGCCCGCATCGACGCGGTCAACGCCGTGCATCCGATGATCACCGTGGCAACCCTGCCGCGCTGGCACCGGGTGGCCACGCGCAACATGGTCGCGACGGTCAAGATCATCTCCTATGCCGTCCCCGAGGAGGCGCTGGCGCGCGCCTGCGCCGCCGCAGGCGATGCCCTGCGCCTGCATCCCGTGCAACATCGCAGTGCCACGCTGATCGAGACGCTGGTGGGCGAGGATCCGGGCGACAAGGGGCGGCGCTCAATCCGCATGCGGCTCGACCGGATGGGCGTGACGCTCGGCCAGCGCCGTCTGGTGGCACATCGCACCGACGCGCTGGCAGAGGCCGTCGCCGCCTCCGGGGACGAGGTGATCCTGATCCTGACCGGCTCGGCCACGTCCGACCTGCACGACGTCGCCCCGGAGGCGCTGCGCCGGGCGGGCGGGGAGGTCGTGCATTTCGGCATGCCGGTCGATCCCGGCAACCTGCTGTTCTTCGGACGGCTCGGTGACCGGCCGGTCATCGGACTGCCGGGCTGCGCCCGCTCGCCCGCGCTGAACGGCGCCGACTGGGTGCTGGAGCGCATCCTCTGCGGGGTCGGCGTCACTCCCGCCGACATCATGTCCATGGGGGTCGGCGGCCTGCTCAAGGAACCGCCCTCGCGCCCCCGCCCGCGCGAAGCCTGATCCGGCGGAGCGGGCCGGGGGCCCGCCCGGGGCCGTCGTTGCCCGCCCTGCGGCGGGCGCCTCCACGCCCTTGGCCGGCCTGACACGCGGTCCGGGCGGCCCGCCCCCCGGCGTTCGCGGGCCTCTTCTGGCCCGAAATATCCCGGGGAGTCCGCGCCAGGGGCGCGGACGGGGCAGAGCCCCGGCACGCGAGGCCGGCCAAAGAAGAAACCCGCCGGGATGCGGCGGGTTCGTTCACGTCTCGAAAACCGGGTCCGGACTACTTGCTGACCGGGCCGATCATCATGACCATCTGGCGGCCTTCCATCTTGGGCATGTTCTCGACCTTGCCCACTTCCTTGACGTCGTCCGCCACCCGCTCCAGCAGTTCGCGACCGAGGTTCTGGTGCGCCATTTCCCGGCCGCGGAACCGCAGGGTGATCTTCACCTTGTCGCCGCCTTCGAGGAACTTCAGCACCGAGCGCATCTTCACGTCGTAGTCATGGGTATCGGTTCCCGGACGGAACTTGATCTCCTTGACCTCGATGATCTTCTGCTTCTTGCGCGCTTCGGCCTCGCGCTTCTGGGTCTCGTACTTGAACTTGCCGAAATCCATGATCTTGCAGACCGGCGGCGCGGCGTTCGGCGAGATCTCCACCAGATCGAGACCGGCCTGCTCGGCGAGATCCATCGCGCGCGCGGGCGTGACAACGCCGAGGTTTTCGCCTTCCGCGCCGATCAGACGGATTTCGGGAGCCCTGATGCGATCGTTGACGCGGGGGCCGGTGTCACGCGTGGGGGGCGCGTTGTGGGGTCTGCGAGCTATGGTATTTTCCCTTCGTTTCTGTGGAATCCACGGAGGCGCAAGGTAAACTTCGCGAACCGGGCTTTCAAGCTTCAAATCGGCGGAACGGGGCCGACGCCGGGGGCGTTCCCCTTGATGACGGCGCAAAGGCGGCGCACATGCAATCGCGGAGGGCCCGGCACCGTCGCCGCAGGCGTCGAAACGGGCCGCTCGGCAGGACACTGACAAGGGAGACAAGCCGATGAAGAACGTGATTCTCGTGGTGATCGGGTTGCTGGTGGTGGGAGGGCTCGCGCTTGCCCTGCGCGACGGAAGCGGCGACGAAGTGGCGACCCTCGCCGAGAGCGTGGGCGACACCGTTGTTCCCGACGACAGGCCGGAGGAGGTGGCGACCGAGGCGGATGCCGCCGTGACCTCGGCCACAGAAGAGGCCGCCACCGCCGCAAACGAAGCGCTGAACGCGGCCAGCGAGGCGGCGGATTCCGCCGCCGAAGCGGTGAGCGAGGCAAGCGAGGGGGCGGCGGACCGGATCTCTGCCGCAGCGACCGAGGCCGCCGGGAAGGCCGCGAAGGCGGCGGATGCCGCGGCCCGTGCGGCGGATGCCGCGGGCAAGGCCGCCGCGCAGACCGGCGGAGCGACGCTGGACAATGCCCGCGAGGCGGCGGACTCCGCGAAATCCGCCGTGAACTCGGCCGCCGATGCGGCGCGCGACGTGGCGGCCAACGCCGAAACCGCGCTTGGTGAGGCTGCATCCGACGCCCGCAAGGCGGCGGACGGGGCGATGGCCGCAGCCTCCGACGCGGCGGCGGACACCGCCCGCGCGATCGAGGATACCGCCGGCGAGGCCACCTCCGCGACCGCGACCATGACGCCGGAGGCGACGGCCGAGGCCGAGCAGGTGCTGACCGTGGAGGGGTTCGACTACGACAAGGCGGTCGCGCTGATCGACGGGTCCGACCTTGCACCGCTGGTCAAGACTTCGACCAGGCTCGCGCTGGAACAGGCGCGCGACACGCCCGAGGATCTGGAGACCGTGCTGACGACGCTGCGCGAGAAGCTCGGGCTCTGAGCCGGACCGCACCCGGCGGATTTCTTGATGCATCACATGAAAAAGGCCGCGCAATCCGTTGCGCAGCCTTCGTTGTTCCGGATGCCTGGCTTCAGTCCAGGAAGGCCTTCTCGACCACGTAATGCTTGGGATCGGAATTCGCGCCTTCTTCCAGGCCGTATTCCTCCAGCATCGCCTTCAGTTCGAGGTTGAACGCCAGGTTGCCGCAGATCATCGCGCGGTCGGTCGCCGGGTTCAGCGGCTCGACACCGAGATCGGCAAAGGCCTCTCCCGAGCGCATGAGGTCGGTGATCCGGCCCATCTTGGCGCTCTCTTCCCGCGTGGTGGTGGGGTAGTACTTGATCTTCTTCCAGAAGCCCTCGCCGATGACCTCGTTCAGAAGCTCGTCGGTCTTCAGCCCCTCGATCAGCTCGCGGCCATAGGTCAGCTCTCCGGCCTCGCGGCAGGTATGGGTGATGATGACCTCGTCGTAATCCTCGTAGGTCTGCGGTTCGCGCAGCAACGAGGCGAAGGGCGCAAAGCCGGTGCCGGTGGCAAAGAACCACAGGCGCTTGCCGGGCAGCAGCGCGTCATGCACCAGCGTGCCGACGGGCTTGGGGCGCAGGATGATCTCGTCCCCGGGCTGGATGTGCTGCAGGCGCGAGGTGAGCGGGCCGTCCTGCACCTTGATCGAGTAGAACTCCAGCTCCTCGTCCCAGGAGGGCGAGGCGATGGAATAGGCCCGCAGCAGCGGTTTCTGCTTGCCGGTCTTGGGGTCGGGATCGCCCATCAGGCCGATCATCACGAATTCGCCCGAGCGGAACCGCAGCGTCGCGGGGCGGCTCACGCGGAAGGAAAACAGCCGGTCGGTCCAGTGCTTCACCTCGGTGACGGTCTGGGCATCGGGCAGGACGAGCTTCTTGGGCGCGTCGGCTTTGCTGGCGGTGGCTTCGGTCACGGGTGTCATCTCGGTCATGTCAACAATGCGGGATCGTTTGTGTGCAAACAAACTCCCGTCCCTCTCTTCTAGCGTTGATGCAGGTCGGTTCAAAGCTTTTTTCAGCCCCGAAGCCGCGACTGGTAGTCGTGCTGCTGCCAATTTGCGCGAAACAGCCAGTCCTTCTCGGGCTGTCGGGCGGCGAGATCGTCGGAAATCTCGACCTCGTCGAAGCCCGACCGGCGCGCCATCGCGTACTGGTCCGAGATCACGTGCCCCCTGGCGCGCAGCCGTCCGGTGTAGCCGCGCAGCCGCAGCAACCGCGCGAGGGTGAAGCCCCGCCCGTCCGCGAAGGAGGGAAAGTCGATGCGGATCATCTCGGCGCCGTCGAACTCCAGCGCGTCGGGCGCGGTGTCGGAGGGCAGGTCGCGCACGGCCGGGCCGTCGAAGCCCGCGGTCCAGTCGTCGGCGGCAAAGCCGGTGTCGGTGACGATAACGCTCATGTGGTCGGTCCTTGTCTCAAAGCGGTGCCATTGCCGAAATGGATGCCGCATTCCGTCTTGTCCTCGCCCCGCCAGCGGCCGGCGCGCGGGTCCTCTCCCGGTTTCACGGGCGAGGTGCAGGGCTTGCAGCCGATGGACGGGTAGCCCCTGGCCACCAGCGGGTGACGGGGCAGGCGGTTTTCGTCCATGTAGGCGCGCACGTCGTCGGGCGCCCAATGGGCGAGGGGGTTGACCTTGATGCGGCCGGTGTCTTCCTCGAGTTCGAAGAATTCCAGCGTCGAGCGGCTGGAGGACTGGAACCGCTTGCGTCCGGTGATCCATCCGTCGAAGCCCGACAGGGCCTGTTCCAGCGGCAGGGTCTTGCGCAGGCCGCAGCAGGCGTCCTTGTCGGTGAGCCGAAGCGCGCCGTAGGGGTCCTGGCGGGCCAGCAGCTCCTCGTCGGTACGGATTACCCGCACGTCGGTCAGGTGCAGCCGCTCGGCCACCTCCTGCTGATAGGCGAGGGTTTCGGCGAACAGCAGGCGGGTGTCGATGAACAGCACCGGCGTCTTGCGGTCGATCAGCGCGACGAGGTGCAGAAGCACCACGGATTCCGCCCCGAAGGAGGACACCATCGCGATGTTGCCCGCTTCGGGGTCGCGCAGCGCCCCCTCCATCACCGAGACAGCCCCGTGATGGCGGTAGCGCGCGTTCAGCGCACCGACCCGCGCGCGCAGGTCGGCCAGCTCTTCGGGCGGCAGGGCCCGGTCGCCGGCGGCGGCTTTCTGGGGAAGGTGAAGTGTCATCGGACCTCAGGCCGCCCTTGCACGTTTGCCGGCGTCTTCCCCGTAGAGCGCGACCTTGAAGGGCGCCATGCCGAGGCGGCGATAGGTTTGCAGGAAGGTTTCCTCGGGGCTTTCACGCTGCTCCATGTAGGCCTGCACGATGCGTTCGATGGCCGGCACGACCTCTTCCGCCGGGAACCCGGGGCCGGTCCGCTCGCCCAGGGCCGCGGTCTGGGTGGCATCGCCGCCCAGGGTGATCTGGTAGTTCTCCACCCCCGCACGGTCGAGGCCGAGGATGCCGATATGGCCCACGTGGTGGTGACCGCAGGCGTTGATGCAGCCCGAGATCTTGATCTTCAGCTCGCCGATGTCGTTCTCGATCTTCAGCTCGTCGAAGCGCGTGGCGATCTCCTGCGCGATCGGGATCGAGCGGGCGGTGGCAAGCGCGCAGTAGTCCATGCCGGGGCAGGCGATGATGTCGGAGATCTTGCCGATGTTGGCGGTGCCGAGGCCGTGTGCCTTCAGGATGGCGTGGATCTCGGGCAGGTCCGACTTGTGGACATGCGGCAGGACGATGTTCTGCTCGTGGCTGACGCGCAGCTCGTCATGGCCGAAGCGTTCGGCGATGTCCGCCATGACGCGCATCTGCCCGGCCGAGGCATCGCCCGGCGTCGCGCCATGCGCCTTGAGCGAGATCTGCGCGATGGCATAGCCCGGCGCACGATGCTCGGAGAGGTTGCTGTCGGCCCAGGCGCGGAACACCGGATCGGCCTCGTAGGCGCGCTCGAAGGCGTCTTCGGGCGCGTTGCGGAAGGCGGGCGGGCGGAACTGCGCGGCGATCTCGTCGAACAGCGCGAGGTCGGCGCCGTTGAAGGCGGCCCTGGTCTCGGCGAAGCGGGTCTCCACCAGGGCGCGGATCTCGTCGATGCCGTGCTCGTGCACGGTGATCTTGATGCGGGCCTTGTACTTGTTGTCGCGGCGGCCGAGAAGGTTCCAGACAGAGACGGTGGCCTCGACGAAGGGCAGCAGATCCTCCTGCGGGACGAAATCGCTCAGCACCTTGCCGATCATCGGGGTGCGGCCGAGGCCGCCGCCGACGAGAACGCGGTAGCCCTGGACGCCGTTCTTCTCGACGATCTCGATGCCGATGTCATGCGCCTTGACCACGGCGCGGTCGTTGACGCTGCCCGAGACGGCGATCTTGAACTTGCGGGGCAGGAACTGGAATTCGGGGTGATCGGTGGACCACTGGCGCAGCAGCTCGGCCACCGGGCGCGGGTCGGCCAGCTCGTCCGCGGCGGCCCCGGCGAAGTGATCGGCGGTCACGTTGCGGATGGTGTTGCCCGAGGTCTGGATCGCATGCATGCCGACCTCGGCCAGCGCGTCGAGCATGTCGGGGATGTCACGCAGCTCGGGCCAGTTGTACTGGATGTTCTGGCGCGTGGTGAAATGGCCGTAGCCCTTGTCCCACTTTTCGGCGAGCAGGGCGAGCTGGCGCATCTGTGCCCCGTTCAGCGTGCCGTAGGGCACCGCGACGCGCAGCATGTAGGCGTGCAGCTGCAGGTAGAGGCCGTTCATCAGGCGCAGCGGCTTGAACTCGTCCTCGGTCAGCGCGCCGGAGATGCGGCGCTCGACCTGGTCGCGGAACTGGCGGTTGCGCTCTGCCACGAAGGCGGCGTCGAAGTCGTTGTAGTGGTACATCTGTGGTCTCTCCCGCAAATTCCTTGAAAGGAATTTGCAAATCTTTTCAAAAAGATTTGCGTGGTCTTTGGCTCAGGCGCCGGCCTGCTTGCCGTGGAAGTAGTTGGACGGTCCGGTGCGCCGGAATTCCTCGCGGAAATGCGTCGGCTGCGGACCCTCCTCGGAGGGGGCGACATCGGCGAGGTAGACGCCGACCGCCTCGGAGGCGCGCGACTGCGCATCGAGCAGGCGCACCTGCGCGATCGCCTCGTCGGTCAGCACTTCGGCCGAGGCCAGGTCGCGGACCCAGGCGTCGTCTTCGGCGAGATAGATCACGTCGCCTTCGATCAGCGCGTTGGCGGTGATCACCTTGGGAGAGAAACTCTTGGACATCAGGACACTTCCTGTCTGTTGAGGCGTAGGGTGGCGGCCGCGCGCGGGGCGAGGCCGAGAAGGATCACCGCGGGGCCGTCGACCGCTTCGGCGGCGAGGACCGCGGGCAGGGCGGCCAGCGTGGTGGCGATGCGCCGCTCGTCGGCGCGGCTGGCGTTCTCGACCAGCGTCACCGGAGTCGCGGGATCGGCGCCGTGCATCATCAGGCGACCCTGCAGGAACCGCGCGGCGCGCTTGCCCATGTAGATCGCGGCCACTTCGCCGGGACGGGCGAGGGCGCGCCAGTCGTGGTCGGCATAGCCCTGCACGTCATGCCCGGTCATCAGCCGCACGCCGCTGTTGCGGCCGCGCCGGGTCATCGACTGGCCGAGACCGGCGACCGCCGCCGTGGCCGAGGTGATCCCCGGCACGATGCGCCAGTCGATCCCGCGCGCGTCGAGTGCGTCGATCTCTTCGTCGAGCCGACCGAAGACGCCCGGATCGCCGGACTTGAGCCGCACCACCCGGGCGCCCGCGCGGGCATGGGTGACGATCAGCGCGTTGATGTCATCCTGCTTCATCGCCGGGCCGAAGCCGGTCTTGCCCGCGTCCAGAAGCTCGGCCTCCGGGTTGGACAGGGCCAGCACCGCGTCCGACACCAGGCGGTCGTGGATCACCACATCCGCCTGCGCCAGGGCGCGCAGCGCCTTGAGTGTCAGCAGCTCGGGGTCGCCGGGGCCGGCGCCGACAAAGGCTACCTGGCCCGGTTGAAGGGGTTGGGTCTGGATCATGTCGCCTGACTTGGGTTGTGGTCTGCCCTCAATATAGGACAATATCCCCCCGATGGGCCATGCCTCTGGCGAAATAAGGAAAGCTGTTCTACCGTGGCGGCGCTCGCGGAACCAGTGTTCCGAACGGGGGCGGATTTACGAAAGAGAGTGCGGATGGACGAGACCGACCGGAAGATCCTTCTGGAACTGCAGCGCGACGCGGGCAGATCGCTGGATGACATCGCCCGCGAAGTGGGGTCTTCCAAGACCCCGGTCTGGAATCGGATCCGCAAGATGCGCGAGGCCGGCATCATCGGTCCGCAGATCGTCGTTGCCGATGCCGAGAAGCTGGGTTTCGAGGCCTGTTTCTTCGTGCTGATCCGCACTTCCGAGCACGAGGCAGAGTGGCAGCGCCGCTTTCTGCGGGCGCTGCGGGAACGTCCCGAGGTGCAGGAGGCGCACCGTCTCGCGGGGGATATCGACTACATCCTGAAGGTGCGGGTGCGCAATGCCCGGGCCTATGATGCCTTCTACCAGGCGCTGATCTCGGAGGTGAAGGTGCACAACGTCACCGCGCTGCTGTCGATGGAGGAAATCAAGTCGACCACGGCGCTGCCGTTGTAACCCGCCGCAACACAGGAAGACAACCCATGTCCGAACCTTCGGAAATCCCCGGCCCGCTGGTGAGCATCACCTATTGCACCGGCTGCAACTGGCTGCTGCGCGCGGGTTGGATGGCGCAGGAACTGCTGTCGACCTTCGGGCAGGATCTGGGCGGAGTGACGCTGGTGCCGGGCTACGGCGGCATCTACGAGATCCGCGTCGACGGCACCCTGATCTGGGAGCGCAAGCGCGACGGCGGCTTTCCCGAGCCCAAGGAGATCAAGCGCCGCCTGCGCGACGTGATCGCGCCGGGCAGGGACCTCGGGCACAACGACAGCGTGCCGGGCTGACGGCGGGGCTCAGCGGCCGGGATCGACCATCAGGCGTTCGAGCCCGCGGAAGTGGTAGAGGTCGGCATAGCGCGGCGGTTCGGCCAGCGACAGGTGCGGCAGGCGCGCGAAAAGGATCGGCAGGGCGATCTGCATTTCGAGCCGTGCGAGCGGGGCGCCGACGCAGAAATGCAGACCGCCGCCGAAGCTGGTGTGGCGCGACGGCTCGCGCTCCGGATCGAACCGGCCGGGATCGGCGCAGAGGTCGGGGTCGCGGTTGGCGGCGCCGAGCAGCAGCGCCACCTGCGCACCGGGCGCGAAGCGATGGCCGAACATCTCGCAGTCCTCGTAGCACCAGCGGGTGAACATGTGCAGCGGCGGATCGAAGCGCAGGACCTCCTCCACGCTGCGCGCCGCCGTCTCGGCGGTGACGGTCATCCCGCGTTCGAGCAGCGCCTTCACGCCGTTGCCGAGACTGTGCACCGTGGCCTCGTGCCCGGCATTCAGTAGAAGGATGCAGGTCGCGATCATCTCGTCGGTGCTGAGCCGGTCTCCGGTTTCCTCCGCGGCGATCAGCTCGGACAGCAGATCGTCGCGCGGCGCCCGTCGGCGGGCGGCGATGTGCTCGCGCAGCATGTCGGAAAACGCCTGCGCGGCGCCGGCCGCGGCCTCTTCGATTTGGCGATCCCGGCGGGCCTGGTACATGGCGACCATCGCCCCCGACCAGGCGAGCAGTTGCGGGGCCATGTCCTCGGGCACCCCGAGCAGGCGCGCGATGACGCGCACGGGCAGCGGCTGGCAGAGCGCGGGGATCAGGTCGAACGGCCCCTCCGGCGCGGCATCGAGCAGCGCGTGCACCAGGTCCGCGATCCCCGGTGCCAACGCCGCGATGGTGCGCGTGGTGAAGGCACGCAGTACCAGCCCGCGCAGCCGGGTGTGGCGCGGCGGTTCGAGTTCGAGCATGGAATGCGCCTCGACCGCGTAGAAGGGTTCGAGATGCGGCGGCACGACGCGCGCCGGACCCGGCGGCGCCTCGCGCCCGAAACGGCGGTCGCGCAGCAGCGCCTGCACGGCCCGGTGCGACACGGCGCAGACCATGCCGTAGTCCTCCCAGAACGCGAGATCGCCCCCGGCGCGCAGGCGCTCGTAGAACGGATAGGGATTTCGGACGAACGCGGGATCGGTCGGGGATTGCGCAAGGCTCAGCATGGCGGCAAGCTGGCCTACCTCGGCTTTCCTGGCAAGCCGATGCTTGCTAGAAGGCCGGCCATGATCCGCAGCGCCCTTCATCGCAGTCGCGCCTCGCTGGTGGCGCTGTCGCTGGCCGCCACGGCAGTGCTGGCGGGCGGCGTCTGGCATTACGCCTACCTTCAGGCGCTGGACTCTGTCGTGGCGCGGGGCGAGAGCGATCTGGCGCTCGCCTCGGACCGGCTGGTGACGCAGTTGCAGCGGTTCCGGGAATTCGCCGTGCTGACCGCCGAACACCCCGCCATCGCGGCGCTGCACGACAGCGGCCCGCGCGCGGCGGCGGATGCCATGCTGCTGCATGCCTCGGACCGGATCGGCGCGGTGTCGGCGGTCTATGTCGATACCGCCGGTCGGGTGCTTGCCACCTCGGGGCAGGCATCGCCCGCGAACATCCCCACCGGCCCCTATTTCATCCGCGCCATGACCGGCGCGCTCGGCGTGTCGCACGGGCCGGGGCCGGGGGACACCGCGCGCGCCTTCTACTTTGCCGCGCCCGGCTTCGGCCCCGACGGCAAGGTGCGCGGGGCGCTGATCGTCGCCGTGGACATCGCCGGGCTGGAACAGGCCTGGCGCGGCTCGCTGCCGACCGTGTTCTTCACCGATGCGGGGGGCGAGGTCTTTGTCACCAACCGCAGCGAACTGCTCTACTGGCGCCGTCTCGGCCCGACCGAGGTGCTGTCCCCCGACGGTCAGGCGCGCCGGATCGAGGTGCAGGCGCCGGGCGGGCACGTGGTCTGGCTGCAGCGCTGGTCGCCCTACATCCCCGCCCGCGCCCTGCGGCTCGAGGCCGACCTGCCGGTGATCGGCATGACCGGCGTCCTGCTGATGGATGTGAGCCCGGCGCGGCGGCTCGCGGCGCTGCAGGCGGCGATCGTCGCGGCGGGGGTGGTGTTCTTCGGTGCGCTGCTCTGGCTGGCGCTGGAGCGGCGCCGCGCCCTTGCCGAGGTGAACGCGGTGCTGGAGGATCGCGTCTCGGCCCGGACCCGCGCGCTGGAACAGACCAACGTTGCCCTGCGCCGCGAGGTCGAGGAACGTCAGGAGGCCGAAGCGGCGCTGAAGCGCGCCCAGGCCGAGCTGGTGCAGGCGGGCAAGCTGACGGCGCTCGGCAAGATGAGCGCGGGCATCAGCCACGAGCTCAACCAGCCGCTCATGGCGATCCGCAGCTTCGCCGAGAACGGCAAGGCCTTTCTGGACCGCGACCGGCCCGAGAAGGCGGCCGAGAACCTCGGGCGGATTTCGGACATGGCGCACCGGATGGGGCGGATCATCAAGAACCTGCGCGCCTTCGCGCGGGCCGAACCGGGGCCGGCGACGCCGGTCAACCTCTCGGGCGTGGTCGACAGCGCGCTGGAAGTGCTGCAACTCCGGATCGAGAAATCCGGCGTCGCCGTGGAGTGGGAGCGCCCCGAGGCCCGCCCGATGGTCATGGGCGGCGAGGTGCGGCTGGGGCAGGTCGTGGTCAACCTGCTGAGCAACGCCATGGACGCCATGGCCGAGTGCGACACCCGCCGCATCGTCGTGCGCGTGGCCCGCGACGACGCGGCGGGGACGGTGCGCCTCTCGGTCGAGGACACCGGGCCCGGCATCTCGGAACCCGACCGCATCTTCGATCCGTTCTATTCGACCAAGGAGGTCGGCGCGGAAGAGGGCATGGGCCTCGGGCTGTCGATCTCCTACGGGATCGTGGAGGGCTTCGGAGGCCGGCTGCGCGGCGAGAACACCGGGCAGGGCGCGCGCTTTACCATGGAACTGCGACAGGCGGGGGACGCGACATGACGATCCGGCGGGTGCTGCTGGTGGACGACGACGCGGCGGTGCGCGAGGCGCTCGGGCAGACGCTGGAACTGGCGGAGTTCGACGCGATCACGGCTGGCAGCTTCGTCGAGGCCAAGGACAACATCACGCCGGAGTTTTCCGGCGTCATCGTGTCCGACATCCGGATGCCGGGGCGCGACGGGTTTCACCTGCTCGACTATGCCCACCAGCAGGACCCGGAACTGCCGGTGATCCTGCTGACGGGCGAGGGCGACATTCCCATGGCGGTGCGGGCGATGTCCGCCGGGGCCTTCGATTTCCTCGAAAAGCCCTGCGCGCCGGGGGATCTGACGGCGGTCATCGAACGCGCCCTGCGCACCCGTGCGCTGGTGCTCGAGAACCGCCGTCTCAAGGCGCAGCTCGAATCCGGCGATCCGGCGGCGCGGATGATCTTCGGCACCTCGCCGCAATCCGAACAGATGCGCGCCCGGGTGCGCGCTGCGGCGCGGGCGGGGACGGACGTTCTCATCACCGGGGCGCGCGGTTCGGGGATCTCGAAGGTGGCGGAGGTGGTGCACCTGTCCTCGGCCCGCGCCAAGGGACCGTTCCAGAAACGCTCGGCCAACGGGCTGGGGCGGGCGCAGCTGGCCGAGGTCTGGTCGAACTGCGCGGGGGGGACGCTGTTTCTCGACGAGATCGCGCAGTTGCCGCGCGACACCCAGCTTGCGCTGGTCGACATGCTGGACGCCGGCGGCGCCCGACTGATCGCGGGATCGGTCGAAAACCTCGGCGCCGCCGTGGAGGCCGGAACGCTCTCGGCCGAACTGTTCTACCGGCTCGAGGTGATGCAGTTCCACATTCCGGCGCTGTCCGAGCGCCCGCAGGACATACCCGTGCTCTTCCGCCACTACGTCGCGCAGGCGGCGGAGCAGGCCGGGCTGGATGCGCCGGACATCACCGAGGACGTGCTCGCCGCGCTGATGGCACGGGACTGGCCCGGCAACACCCGCGCGCTGATGTCGGCCGCGATGCGCTTTGCGCTGGGGCTGGGCGAGGCGGAGGGCGTCTCGGAGGGGCTGGGCCTGAACGAGCGGTTGGCACAGGTCGAGCGGTCGCTGCTGGCGGATGCGCTGAAACGCGCGGGCGGGCAGGCGAGGGCCGCCGCCGTGGCGCTGAAACTGCCGCGAAAGACCTTCTACGACAAGCTGGCGAAATACGCGCTGAAGCCCGAGGATTTCCGGTAGTCCGACGCCCCGGATTCAATCCTGAATTGAATTTCGGAGCGTTTCATGCGATGCTGCCTCCCAATTCATTTTCAGATCATTGACTTTGGAGGGCCCGCCATGGCTGTCGTGGAAGTCAAGGACAAGGATTTTTACCTGGTCGCGGTGATCACCTTCATCGCCTTCTTCGTCCTCATCCTGTTCGGACTGGCGCTTTTCCTGTTCTCGGACTTTCTCGATTTCGAGCGGTCGGTCTACGAGGACAGCACCAACGGCTTTTTCGGAGAGGCCCTGATCCTGCGCGAACGGCGCGTGACCTTCTCGATCCTGCTGCGCACCTTCATCACCGGCTTCGCCTTCGTCGTCGGCCTTGCCCTGTCGGCCATCGGCGGCGTGTTCATCCTGCGCCAGGTCACCGCGCGGACCGTCCTGTCCGCCGGCACCGGCGGGCCGCCCGCGCCCGGCGGCATCTCCGGAGAGGCGACGGTGGCGCCGATCCCGGTGCCGTCGGAGAACAACCGCTGGATGACGCTGCAGGCGACCTCGCCGGGGGTGATGTTCATGTTCGGCGGGATCGTCACCATGCTGCTGCCGCAATACTTCGCGCTGCCCATCCGCACGGTCGAGGTCTTTCCGCTGCAGAGCGTCGCGCTCTGTCCCGATCCCGAGGATCCCGACGGTGCCATGCGGACGTGCAATTTCGTGCATGAACTCTCGATGACCGAGAGCGGACGGGCGATGCGGGTCGAAGGGGTGCCGGTGGGGCCGTCCGGCGGGACGGTGGCCGGGGCCGCGCAAAGGGCGAAGGAGGAGGACATGTGCACCAACAATCCCGGATTGATGGCCTGTGCGGAGGAGGACGAATGAGGTGGAGCGTGATGATCGGCGCGGGACTCTGGCCGCTGGCGTCGCTGGCGGCACCCGAGGCCTGCAACGGACAGGCCGACGGCAGCTATAGCGGCGCCTGCCTGAGGGCGGCCTCGGAGGAAGCCTACCTGGCCGGAACGGAGGACGGGTACAGGAACGGATACGCAAGGGCCTGCACGGAAATGGCCGGGCAGGTGACCGAGGCCGGATGCCGGTCGCGGCTCTACGATGCGATCGGTGAGGTGTCGCGCGGCCTCGGGGAAAGCCGGACGTACCGGATGCCGCCAAAGGACCGGCTCCCCGCCGGTCCGACATGGGCGCCCGGGCTCGAGATGTCCCCCGGAACCTTCAGCCAGTAGCGGGGGGCCTGCGCCATGCCCGGCGACGTCGCGGGGCGTTGCGGGAAGAGGGGGCTCTGCCCCCGCGCGCGCCGCGGCGCGCGCTCCCCCGGGATATTTCGGGCCAGAAGAGGCCGGGAGACTCGCGGGCTGTGCGGAAATTCGCACGAACCCGCGCGGGGGCTGTGCGGATTTTCGCACAGGAGCTGGTTCGGATGGGGGAATCTGTCGGGCTGATTGAGTGCAATGCGTTGATATTATTATCGTATTTCCGGGAGTGATGCTGGGTCATCACAATCAGTTGCGCGATTCGTCGCGGGATTGTCTTGTCTGCCACGGACGGGTTGCCCGCGAGGAGGGGGCCCGCCTTGGACAAGAGATCCGGGAGGATACCATGAAAAAGATTCTGATGACCGCGGTTGCCGCGGCTGCCCTGATGACGGCTGCGAACGGCGCGGCGGCTGCCTGTGACGATGGCGAGATCGTCGTCAAGTTCAGCCATGTCACCAACACCGACAAGCACCCCAAGGGCATTGCCGCCCAGCTCTTTGCCGACCGCGTCAACGAGGAGATGAACGGCAAGGCCTGCGTCGAGGTCTACCCGAACTCGACGCTTTACGACGATGACCAGGTTCTCGAGGCGATGCTGAACGGCGACGTGCAGATGGCCGCGCCGTCGCTGTCGAAGTTCGAGCAGTTCACCAAGGTCTTCCGCATCTTCGACCTGCCCTTCATGTTCAAGAACATCGAGGCGGTCGACACCTTCCAGAATTCCGAAACCGGGATGGCGATGAAGGAGAGCATGGTGCGCCGCGGCCTGCTGGGGCTCGGGTTCTGGCACAACGGCATGAAGCAGATGTCGGCCAACAAGCCGCTCCTGATGCCGGAGGATGCCAAGGGTCTGAAGTTCCGCGTCCAGCCCTCCGAAGTGCTGAAGGCGCAGTTCGAGGCGCTCGGCGCCTCGCCGCAGCCGATGGCCTTCTCCGAGGTCTACGGCGCGCTGCAGACCGGCGTCGTCGACGGCCAGGAGAACACCTGGTCCAACGTCTACGGCCAGAAGTTCTTCGAGGTGCAGGACGGCACCACCGAGACCAACCACGGCGCGCTCGACTACATGGTCGTGGTCGGCACCGACTGGTGGGAGAGCCTGCCCGAGGACGTGCGCAGCCAGATGGCGACCATCATGGACGAGGTCACCGCAGAGCGGAACGCGGCCGTGAACGAGGTGGATGCCGAGGCGCGCCAGTCGATCCTCGACGCCGGCGGCGTGATCCGCGAGCTTGACGAGACGCAGCGCCAGGCCTGGGTCGACGCGATGAAGCCCGTCTGGGAGCAGTTCACCGACGACGTCGGCCAGGAGAACATCGACGCCGCGCAGGCGATCAACGACGCGCAGGGCTGATCGGCCGCGCATCGTCACGGGGCCCGGTTCCGGGAAGCGGAAGCCGGGCCCTTTTTGCATATCCTGACGACGGACGGAGGCCGCGCCTCCGGGACCAATGGGGGACGGGATGTCTACGCATACACACGGCCAGACGCTTCTGGGCCGGTTCGTCAACGAGCTCGAAGAGACCGCGATCGCGCTGATCCTCGGGCTGATGACCATCATCACCTTCGTCAACGTGGTGCTGCGCTACGGGTTCAACACCGGCCTGATCTGGGGGCTGGAGGCGGTGACGATCCTTTTCGCCTGGCTGGTGCTGTTCGGCATAAGCTACGCGGTGAAGGTGACCGCGCATCTCGGGGTGGATGCGATCACCAGCGCGGTTCCGGCCCCGGCGCGCCGTGCCATGGCGCTGACCTCGGCCGCGATCTGCATCTTCTACGGCATCCTGCTGATGAAGGGCGCCTGGGATTACTGGGCGAATTTCGCCAACCTGCCGCAGACGACCGGGCGCTGGTTTCCCACCGGCTTCGAGACAATGAAGCCGACTTCCTACCGCAGCTGGTACGAGGTCGTCGACATCCGCATGCCGGAGTGGCTGCGCTTCATCGAGCCGATGATCAACGAGGGCGAGCACTATGAAAAGCTGCCCCGCTTCATTCCCTACTTCATTCTTCCCGTCGGCATGGCGCTGCTGCTGTTCCGCTTCTGCCAGGCCGGATGGCGCATCTGGACGGGCGCGCAGACCAGCCTGATCGTCAGCCACGAGGCCGAAGACGCCGTGGCCGATGTCGCCCACATGAACCGCGAGGACTGATTTCATGGAAGTCGCAATTCTCTTTGTCTGCGTCATCGGCCTGATGCTGATCGGCGTGCCGATCGCGGTGTCCCTGGGCCTGTCGTCGATCCTGTTCCTGCTGACCATGTCCGAGACCTCGCTGGCCTCGGTGGCGCAGAGCTTCTACCAGGCGATGGCGGGGCACTACACGCTGCTGGCGATCCCGTTCTTCATCCTGGCTTCGTCCTTCATGTCGACCGGCGGGGTGGCCAAGCGCATCATCCGCTTCTCGATCGCCTGCGTCGGACACCTGCGCGGCGGGCTCGCCATCTCGGGGGTCTTTGCCTGCATGCTGTTCGCGGCGCTGTCGGGATCGTCGCCCGCGACCGTGGTCGCCATCGGCTCCATCGTCATCGCGGCGATGCGCCAGGCCGGCTATACCAAGGAATTCGCCGCCGGGGTCATCGCCAACGCGGGTACGCTGGGCATCCTGATCCCGCCGTCCATCGTGATGGTGGTCTATGCCTCGGCCACCGACGTGTCGGTCGGGCGGATGTTCCTTGCCGGGGTCTTTCCGGGCATCCTCGCCGGCTGCATGCTGATGGCGACGATCTACGTCATGGCCGTGATCCGCAACATGCCCAAGGGCGAATGGCGCGGCTGGGGCGAGATCGTGGTGAGCTTCCGCGACGCCTTCTGGGGCCTCATGCTGATCGTCATCATCATGGTGGGGATCTACGGCATCCCGGGCATCACCGGGGCGATCTTCACCCCGACCGAAGCCGCCGCCGTGGCCGCCATCTATGCCTTCCTGATCGCCAGCTTCGTCTACCGCGACATGGGGCCGCTGGCCGGCAAGGACGGGGCGCCCAACCTGCCGCTGATCCGCAAGCCGATCGCGCTGGTCACCGCCTTCTTCCACAAGGACACCCGCGACACCCTGTTCGAGGCCGGCAAGCTGACCATCACGCTGATGTTCATCATCGCCAACGCCCTGATCCTGAAGCACGTGCTGACGGACGAGCAGATCCCGCAGAAGATCGCCGGGATGATGCTGGACGCCGGGTTCGGGCCGATCATGTTCCTGATCATCGTCAACGTGATCCTGCTGATCGGCGGGCAGTTCATGGAGCCGTCGGGCCTGATCGTGATCGTCGCGCCGCTGGTCTTCCCGATCGCGATCCAGCTCGGCATCGACCCGATCCACCTGGGCATCATCATGGTGGTCAACATGGAGATCGGGATGATCACTCCGCCGGTGGGCCTGAACCTCTTCGTGACCTCGGGCGTCGCCGGAATGCCGATGATGAACGTGGTGCGGGCGGCGCTGCCGTTCCTCGCCGTGCTCTTCGTCTTCCTGATCATCGTCACCTACGTGCCAATCATCTCGACCTGGCTGCCGACGTCGCTGATGGGGCCGGAGATCATCACCAACTGATCCGGGCGTCCCGGACCGCACCGACGGCGCCCCTCGCGGGGCGCCGTTTTTCGTGGGCAACCCGGGACCGCGCGCAACGAAAAACGGCTCCGGAGCCATCGCTCCGGAGCCGTGCGTGGGGAAGGGGCCGGCCGCCGGATCAGGCGGCGAGGTCGGCCGCCGTGGCCTGGCGGATCACGAGGCTGAGCCCGTCCTCGGTCATGGTCGCCGCGACGAAGCTCGAAGTGCCCTGCGCCAGACCGACCAGCCTGACCGCCAGTTCCTGGCTGATCTCGGTGCCGTCGGCCGCGGTGCCGCTCGCGGTCAGGATCACGTCGGTATAGCTGTTGTCGAAGGCCGTTTCGAGCCGGGTGAACACCAGCGAATGGTCCGAGGTCGGCCCGTCGAGCGTGGTCGCACCGGAGTCGCTCAGCGTGGTGAAATCGCTGCTCGAGAACCATGCGCCGAGGTCGCCGGAGGTCTCCGGATTGACCACGATGTCGATCACGGCGAGATCCTCGCGCGGGTCGAAGCCGGTGATCGTGGCGATCAGGTCGGGTTCGTCGCCCTCGTTCTCCTGGACATAGTTCAGGGTGGCGTCGATCTCGATCATGTCGCCGCCGGCGCCGCCGGTGATGTCGATGGCGGTGTCGTGAATGGCGACGTAGTTGGTCAGGCCGTCGGCGGTTGTGACGCTCTCCGGCTCGATCACGATGTCGGCGTTGATGTCGTCGTCGCCCGAGCCGCCGAAGACTTCGGAGCCGGTATCGTCGAGATTGATCGTGTCGTTGCCCGAGCCGCCCTCGATATGGCTGTAGCCGCCGACCGTGATGAGATCGTTTCCGGCCTGGCCGAGAATCGTCGGCAGCCCGTCATCGAGCGAGACCGAATCGTCGCCGTCGCCCATCTGGAAGATCGAGACGTCGTAGCCGATTTCGGATTCGATGGCGTCGAGACCGTCGGAATCGAGCAGGTCGCCCCCCGCGGAACCGCTCAGCAGCCCGGTGCCGTCCGACAGCTCGGAGACCGTGAGACCGTCGCCGACACTGGTGTCGGGCTGTTGGGGACCGACGATGGTGTCCTCGCCGCCGCCCGTATCCTCGCCGTCGGTGTCGTCGTCATCGTCGTCGTCGCTGTCATTGTTGAACAGAAAGAAAGAGCCGACTAGGCCGGCCATGAGCAGATAGAGCCAGGTCATATCCAATCCCCACAGGTATACACAGACCCGCATGGTAACCACGAAGTCGGGATTGCGGCAACTCTGTGGCACATCTGTTCACGGTCCCGGCACAATGGGGGACGATGCCCCGCATTGGCCCGGAACCGGAGAATTGTTTGCCTTAATGGTAAACGTCAGCCGGCGGCGTTCAGCGCCTCGATGATCGGCACGAAATCCGACGCCTTCAGGCTGGCACCGCCGACCAGCGCGCCGTCGACGTTGGAAACGGCAAAGATCTCCTCGGCGTTGGAGGCCTTGACCGATCCGCCGTAGAGCAGCCGGACCGAGCGGCCGACGCCCGAGCCGAAGCGCCGTTCGAGCCGGGCGCGGATGAAATCGTGGACCTCTCCGATCTGGTCGGTGGTCGGCACCTTGCCGGTGCCGATGGCCCAGATCGGTTCGTAGGCGACGACGAGGTTGTGACCCGTCGCACCGTCCGGAATCGAGCCCGCGAGCTGTCCGCCGATGATGTCGAGCGTGTTGTGGGCGTCGCGCTCCGTCAGGCTCTCGCCGACGCAGATCACCGCGACCATGTCGGCCTCCCACGCGGCCTTGGCCTTGAGCCGGACATCCTCGTTGCGCTCGCCGTGATCGGTGCGGCGTTCGGAATGGCCTAGGATCACGTGGCTCGCGCCCGCATCCTTGAGCATGGGGGCGGAGATGTCGCCGGTATGGGCGCCGGAGGCGGCGGCGTGGCAATCCTGGCCGCCGATGCTCACCCCGGTATCCTTTGCCGCGGCGGCGGCCGGGGCGACGAGCGTGGCGGGCGGACAGATCAGCACATCCGAGGCACCGCCCGCGGCCTTGCCCATCGCTTCGAGTTCCGACAGCGAGGCCGAAAGGCCGTTCATCTTCCAGTTTCCGGCGGCGAGCTTGCGTCGCATGTGATCTCCCTTGGTGCTTTGCGTTTCGGCCATAATCCGGCTGGCCGACGGAAGGTCAAGCAAAGCTTGCCGGGTTGCGGCCCGCGCGGGCGCGGACCCCGGCGGGGCAGGGGATCAGCCCTGGCGGGACCGTTCGGCCTCGAGTTCCTCGACATCCTTGAACTTGATCGACTCGCCGCAGCCGCAGGCGTCGCTCACGTTGGGATTGTTGAACCGGAAGCCGGATTCGAGCAACGAGGTCGCGTAGTCGATCTCGGTCCCGAACAGGAACATCTGCGCCATCGGGGCGATCAGCACCCGGGCGCCGTCCTGTTCGACGATCTCGTCGTTCTTTTCGGGCTCGTCCACGAAATCCATCGTGTATTCCATGCCCGCGCAGCCGCCCTTCTTGACGCCGATGCGCAGTCCGGCGCGGTTGTCCCGCTCCATCAACTTGCGGACCTGGACCACGGCCGAGGGGGTCATGGTCACAGCCTGTTTGCCGGGAATTCCGAACATGTCGCGTCTCCTGTCTGTGCCCTGAATCTAGGGTCGCTCATGGCGCGTGGCAAGCGGCCGCGCCGGGTTTCCGCCAACCGTGATGCCCGGCGCCACATCGCGCGTCACCACGGCGCCGGCGCCGACCACCGCGTCGTCGCCGATCGTCACGCCCGGAAGCAGCAGCGCGCCGCCGCCGATCCAGACGTTGCGCCCGATGCTGACCGGGCGGCCGTTTTCGAGACCCTGCGCGCGGATCGCCGGGTCCCGCGGGTGGTCCGCGGTCAGGATCTGCACCATGGGTCCGATCTGGGTTCCCGCGCCGATGCGGATGGGGCAGACGTCGAGCAGCACGCAGCCGTAGTTCAGGAACACGCCCTCGCCGAGGTGGATGTTCCAGCCGTAATCCACGTGGAGCGGTGCGCGGATCGCGCAGCGCGCGCCATGAGTGCCGAGCAGCGCATCGAGGATCGCGCCCCGGCTCTCCTCGCCGTAGATCGTCGCGTTGTAGTCGCGCATCAGCGCCTGTGCGCGCTTGCGCCCGGCCACCAGATCGGGGTCGCCGGGGTCGTAGAGATCGCCGGAGGACATGCGGTCGCGCGCGGTCACGGGATCACATGAAGCCCAGTTCCAGCCGCGCCTCGTCCGACATCATGTCCATGCCCCAGGGCGGATCGAACACCATGTCCACATCCACGTCCCGCACGCCCGGCACCGCCGCGACGCTGTCCTGCACCCAGCCCGGCATCTCGCCGGCGACGGGGCAGCCGGGCGCGGTGAGGGTCATCACCACCTTGACCGCGCTCTCGGGGTCGATGTCGATGGTGTAGATCAGGCCAAGATCATAGATGTTCACCGGAATTTCCGGATCGTAGACGGTACGGCACGCCTCCACGACCGCTTCGTAAAGCGGGTGGTCAGTGCTGGAGGGCGCGATCAGCGGGGCGCCTTCGAGCGGAGCGTTGTCCATGAGCTGTCCTTTGCAAGCTTTCCTGACCAAAGATATAGGAAATCTGCGGCACAGGGTAAAGGGCCGCCGGGCAGGCGCGGCTCAGCCCAGATAGGTTTCGACCCAGGCCTGCACGTCTGCCAGACGCCCGCGGGCGATGGGCACGACAGAGCCGTCGTCGAGCAGCAGGCCCCAGCGGCCTTCGCTGCGTTCGAGCCCGCGCGCCGCGCTGCGCGCCACCCACCACGAGCGATGCGGCTGGACGCCGTCCTGCGCATCGGTCTGCGCCACGATGTCGGACAGTCGCGCGCGGCGCACCATGTCGCTGTTGCGCAGGCGGATGTGCACGTGATGCTGGCGCGCCTCGATCACCTGCAGATCGCCGAGCGCGACGGGATCGCCGCTGATGTGCACCGTCCGGGGCGGCCCGGGCGCGACCGCCTCCGGTGCCGGCTCGGGCGGGGCGGGGGGCGCGGCAACCGCCCCGGCGGCGTCGATCTGTTCGACCCGCGGCAGGATGAAGCGCAGGTAGATGGTCTCGAATACCGCCACGGTGATGTAGACGAAAACGATTCGCGCATAAAGCAATGGGCGCAGGTCGTCATCGGAAACCCGTTCGAGCACGGTTTCCAGAGTCAGAAAGCCCGGCATCAGCGAAAACAGCGTGATGGCGGGCCACCAGATGCGCGGTTTCGGAAAGACGCTTCTGACGACCGCCAGAGAAACGAGCAGGGCGATCTGGTAAAGGAAATAGATGATGAATCCCAACGCCCAGGCTCCGGCATATACCGGAAACGGCAGGTGCGAGATGAGCGCGGTCGGATCGGCCGCAAGCACGATGATATAGACGAGCCCGAGGTATCGCCAGGTGATAGCCCGCTGGAACAGGGATACGAATTTGTCGACGCTCAGTTCGAGGGGTTCGAAGGTGCTGGTCAGCAGGTTGAGCGGCTGTCGAATGTCGAAGTGCAATTTACCGGTTCTTCAATTCGCCTGATTTCTGTTTTGTCGACGCTCGGGTCCGGAAAACGGAGCCGCAGCGGCGGGTGCGGTGAAATCGGGCGATCACATGTCGCGACCGGAAGGATCGGAGTCGGCGGCTTTTATCGGAGTTGCAGATTTCATTACGTATCGGCCGTATTTATGGTAAGTAGTAGCCCAGTCGGGCAATGCTTCGGTAACTTTCTATCGCAACGGCCATCTCTTGGGTACAGGGAACAATCGGTTTCGGGCAATTGTGCCGAAACCGCAACGAACCGGGCGCGCGGTTTTTGCGCGCAAACCGAACCTTTCCGCAGGCCTCGAGATCGACTTCCCGGGAGAGCGCGATTCAAAGGTTCGGCTATGGAATTCCATGGGTTCAAGGGGAATGATGAATGCCTTCCACGGATTCAATTTCGGAATGGGACGATCCGCTCGAGGAGCTGTGCGGCCTGGCCCTGATGATGCAGGGCGAAGAGGCCGCCTGCCGCCTGCTGCGGACGGCGGCGAAGCTGGCAGAACACGCGGCCTATGAAATCGCGCGGGCCGAGCAGGCCAAGGACGTGTCGCGCATCATCCTGATTGCCGCCGAGCTGGAGCGCATCGCCCAGGCGCGGGAGTAGACCGCCGCGCGCCCCGGTCGGATCGGGGGGCTTCGGCGGGGGGGAGATGCGGCGCGCCTGCCTTCATATAACTGAAATCGTTGATAAAATATTCAATCCCGGCGCCCGGGGGCGCGCGCCGGGCAGGAATTTTCGCTTTTGCGGGGATTTTGCCTCCGGAGCCGGGCAAAACCGCTTGACGGGGTCCGGTGTGCCGCCTAGAAGAGCCTCCACGTTCGGGGCGCGCCTTAGCCTCGGCGGCAGTGAGCGGTTGTAGCTCAGTTGGTTAGAGTACCGGCCTGTCACGCCGGGGGTCGCGGGTTCGAGCCCCGTCAACCGCGCCATCACTGCCTCCGATCAAGGTGCCCCGCCGGAAAAGCGCGGTTGTAGCTCAGTTGGTTAGAGTACCGGCCTGTCACGCCGGGGGTCGCGGGTTCGAGCCCCGTCAACCGCGCCACTTTCCCCCTCCTTCACAGTCCTCGTCCCGCCGTCAGGCGGCGAAGCGTTGCGGCAGGTGCCGTGCCAGGGGCGCCAGTGCCCCGCTGTGCAGCCAGGTGCCGCCCAACCGGTGAAGACGCGCCCCGGTGCCCAGCTTGAAATGGGTCAGCCCCGGCGCGTCGTCGGAATTCAAGATCCCGAGGTCGAGCATGTCATGCCCGTTGGCCGCGAGCCAGCGCATCGCCTCCCAGAGCAGCGCGTTCATGGCGTTGAGCCTGCGCCCCTCGGGCAGGGCGACACCGCATTGCCAGGTGGCCATGCGCCCGTGGCGCAGCACGGCGATGGCGGCCACGGGCGTCGTGCGGTCGCGGGCCTCCCAGATCAGCGCACGGGTCGGATTGGCCCTGGCATAGGCCACCAGAAACCCCGGCGGCAGCGCCCGGTAGCGCCGTTCGCCGGCCTGCCGTGCCTCGGCCTCGAGCAGCCAGTGGGTCGCGGTCAGCGGATGGCGCGTGATGCGCAGGCGCGTGTCTTGGGTCCGGTTCAGTCGATTGCGCCATTTCTGGCGCATCGCGGCGCGCATGGCGGGCTCCGGGCCGAGCGGCAGCATGGCCAGCGTTGCCGGGGTCATCAGCGGCCAAAACCCCGCCCGGCGCAGCGTCGGCGCGTCGAGCCCGTCGGCATTGAGGATCAGCGGCCCGGCATGATGCGCCCGCCACCGGTCGAGCCAGTCGCGCCGCGCCGCCTCGTCCGGCGAAACCGGCCCGCGCGACAGCAGGCCCACCCGGCCGAGGATCGGCAGGCGGCGGGTCTGGATCTGCCAGTGCAGCTTCGATCCCTTTTCGGCGCTGCGCAGGTCGAGCCCCAGCAGCGCACAGGTGCGGGCGTATTCCGGGGACTGCGGCAGGGGCAGGGCGAGCGATTCCATGATCGCGATTAAGGATTCGGAAAGTAAATCCGTGGTTAATTGCACGCCATGAACATGCTCGTGCCCCAGCGCCGTCCGAAGGCGCCCCGCTCCGTTGCCGTGGCCGCGCCACGCCCACGTCCGACCCTGGGGTCGGCGCTGCTGCTTGCCGGGGTGCTCTCGGCGCCCTTTGCATTGATCGCGGTGGTGCAGGCGCTGGTCTGAGCCGCGCCCGTCCGGTCCGCGCCTCCCGGTCCGTCAGTCGGCGAGCTTCACCAGCGCATGACGCTTGCGCCCGGCGCTCAGCTTGATCGGAGAGGACAGCGCCCCGGCGTCCAGCATCAGCCCGGCGTCGGTCAGCGGCGCATCGTCCAGTCGCGCGCCGTTCTCGGAGATCAGGCGCTTGGCTTCCTTGCCGCTTTTCGCCAACCCTGCCCGCACGATGACCTGCACGATCGAGATGCCGCCCGCGACCTCCTCCGCCGTCAGTTCCAGCGTCGGAAGATCGTCGCCCACGCCGCCCTTCTCGAAGACCTCGCGTGCCGTTGCCTCGGCCGCCGCCGCCGCATCCGCCCCGTGGCAGAGCGTCGTCACCGCGTTGGCCAGCGCGATCTTGGCATCGTTGATCTCGGACCCGGCGAGCGCGCCGAGACGGTTGCAGTCGTCCAGCGGCAGTTCGGTGTAGAGCTTCAGGAACCGTCCCACATCGGCATCGGTCGTGTTGCGCCAGAACTGCCAGAATTCGTAGGGGCTGCGCATGTCGGCATTGAGCCAGACCGCGCCATCCGCCGTCTTGCCCATCTTCTTGCCGTCCGAGGTCGTCAGCAGCGGCGAGGTGAGGCCATAGATCTGCTGATCCAGCACCCGGCGCGTCAGGTCGATGCCATTGACGATATTGCCCCACTGGTCCGACCCGCCCATCTGCAACAGGCAGCCGTAGCGCCGGTTCAGTTCGAGGAAGTCGTAGGCCTGGAGGATCATGTAGTTGAATTCGAGGAAGGACAGCGACTGCTCGCGGTCGAGGCGCGACTTCACGCTCTCGAAGGACAGCATCCGGTTGACCGAGAAATGCCGCCCGATGTCGCGCAGGAAATCGAGGTAGTTGAGCCCGTCCAGCCACTCGGCATTGTTGAGCATCAGCGCGGGCGTCGCGGCTTCGTAATCGAGGTACTTGGCAAAGACCTGCTTGATCCCGGCGATGTTGTCGTCGATCTGCGCGGGCGTCAGCAGGGGGCGTTCGTCGGCGCGGAAGCTCGGATCGCCCACCTTTGTCGTGCCGCCGCCCATCAGGGTGATCGGCTGGTGGCCGGTCTTCTGCAGCCAGCGCAGCATCATGATCTGGATGAGCGAGCCCACGTGCAGCGATTTCGCCGTGGCGTCGAAACCGATGTAGGCCGGGACCACGCCCTTGACCAGCGCCTCGTCGAGGCTCTGGTAATCGGTGCAGTCGGCCAGAAAGCCACGCTGCATCATGGTGGCCATGAAATCCGATTTGGGATGGTAGGTCATGGGGGATCGCTCCTATAGTCCGGCGCATCGTATAAGCGCGGGCAGGGCGAAGGTGAAGGGCAAGTTGAACGAAGGGCCGGTATGGGCGCTGGGGGCGATGTCGGGGACCTCGCTCGACGGGGTGGACGCGGCGCTGGTGCTGACCGACGGGGCACGGATCCTCGAGTTCGGAGAAAGCGCCTACAGGCCCTATTCGGATGCCGAACGCACGGTGCTGAAGGCGGCGCTCGGGCGCTGGCCGGGGCCGGGGCTCGAGGCGGCGCTGGCGGTGACGCAGGGCGTCCATGCCGAGGTGCTGTCGCAGTTTCCGCAGGCGCAGGTGGTGGGGTTCCACGGTCAGACGCTGGCGCATGAACCGCAGGGCCGGGGCACGCATCAGCTCGGCGACGGCGATGCGCTGGCCGAGGCGCTGGGGCGCGACGTGGTCTGGGATTTCCGCTCGGCCGACGTGGCGCTGGGGGGCGAGGGCGCGCCGCTGGCGCCGTTCTTCCACTTTGCCTGCGCGAAACGGATCGGTGCGACCGAGCCCCTGGCCTTTCTCAACCTCGGCGGTGTCGGCAACCTCACCTGGGTCGATCCGCGCCGCGCGGCGCCCGAGGAGGAGGGCGCGCTGCTGGCCTTCGACACCGGCCCCGCCAACGCGCCGCTCAACGACCTCGTGGCAGAGCGGCTCGGCCTCGAGTGCGACCGCGACGGCGCGCTAGCGGCGCGCGGCGAGGTCGTGGATGGCGCGCTGGAGCTGTTCCTGGAAGAGGGCTATTTCCGCAGAATGCCGCCCAAGTCCCTGGACCGGGACGATTTTTCCCTGATGATGGATCTCGTCCGCGAGCTGTCCGATGCCGATGCCGCCGCCACCATGACGGCCATGGCCGCCGCCGCCGTCATGCAGGGGATGGAGCATTGCCCGACCCCGCCGGCGCGGCTTCTGGTGACGGGGGGCGGGCGCAGGAACCCGGTGATGATGGCGATGCTGTCCGCCGGTCTCGACTGCCCCGTGGAGCCGGTCGAGGCGGTGGGCCTCGACGGAGACATGCTCGAAGCGCAGGCCTTTGCCTATCTCGCGGTGCGGGTGGCGCGGGGCTGGCCGACCTCGGCTCCGGGCACGACCGGGGTCGCGGCGCCGGTCGGCGGCGGGCGGATCTCGCGGATCTAGGGGCGCATCACTCCGCCGGTGCCGGCGGAGGCGCCTTGCGCGCGGCGCGCAGCGCTTCGAGACGGCGGCGGAAGCGCGGCGCCTCGAGCCGCGCGGTCACGTTCATGCAGAGCATCTCGGCCAGTCCGAGCCGCCCCTCGCCTTCGAGCTTCATCAGCAGCTTGCGCAGGTAGGGCGGGTAGTTCCGGCGGGCCCGGATCAGCGCGGCAAAGCTGCCGGTGTCGAGCCGGTCCTCGGCCGCAAGCTCGAGCAGCGGCGCGATCAGATCCATGTCGAGCAGATCGCCCTGCAGCGCCGCGCCCATGAACGGCAGGCGGAAGCGCGAGACGTTGCGCCGCTCGAACAGCGCGGAATGCATCGCGTCGAGCCGTTCGCGCGGATCGTAGAGCACGTAGGCCTGCTGCGCGGCGTCCAGCATGTCCGGCGCATAGCCGTAGCGGGAGGTGAAGTTCAGCCGGCGGCGGTCGATGAAACGCTCGTCCCATTCCGTGACGCGGGGGTCCAGCGTCGCCTGCGGTTGCAGCATCACCACCCGCGCGCCGGGCGAGGCGACGGAATAGGCGGCGGCGGCATAGCCGCAGGGGCCCGCGCCGAAAAAGATCACCCGTTCGAAATCGTCGAAGAAGCCGTCGTCCAGCAGCGCGTCGAAAAAGCCGTAGACCCGGCCGTCGCGGAACCACGTATCGCGCGAGGAGATCACCGACAGGTGCGACCAGCCCTTGCGCAGCACCATGTCCCAGCCGAGCGGCGTGGCGGTTTCCGACAGCGCCTCGATCCCCGGCAGGGTTTCGAAGGTGACCAGCAGCGTGTCGCCCTCCTCGACGAAGATCGCGTGGTGGCGCTTGCCCAGCGGTTCGGAAAAGCCGCGGGATTCGCCGATGTCCGACACGGCCTGAAGCCACTGGCCGCGCTTCAGCCCCGAAAGGTCGACCGATGAGAGATCCGCGTTCTGCATGTGCCCGTTTCCTCGATGCGCTTCGCGCCTTCGTTCGGGGAAACAATCGCCGGGGTTTGGGGCGGAATTGTGCTGAAAGCAGGGAAAGTTGGGGGAGGCGGCGGGCCTCAGTTCCCGGAATCCGCCTTCCCGAGGCGGGCGCGGGTGGCGTGGGCAACCAGCATCCGCGCCGCCCGCGGCGGCACCGGGCGCGATGGCGGGGTCATCAGCAGGCGTCCCATCAGTGCGCGGAAGGGCTCTTCGGCCATCAGGGTCTCAAAGCGTTCGCGGCGCCAGGCCACCGCCGCGTCATGCAGCCGGGCAAGGGTGGCATCCGCGCCGAATTCGGCCCGCCGCTCCGCGACGCGCGGGGCAAGCTTCAGGATCGACAGGTCCTGCACCGTGTCGAAATTCCGCTCCACCCAGTAGTCGAGCCCGAGCCGGTCGTCGGAATGCACGGCGCGGCCGCGGTCGGCCTTCAGCACGTAGCTTTCCATCGCGCCGAGCGGGTAGTGGTTCAACTGCACCAGCGCGTGGTTCGACTGCCCGAAATTGGAAAAGATCCGCCGGGTGCGGAACTGCGCGTCCAGTTCGCGCCCCTCGCCGTCGAACCAGCGGGCGTTGTCGATGCGGTCGGGATGCGGGTTGCGCGGCCGGTGAACCCCGAGATTCCGGTAGGTGCGGTCGTTGCGGTAGAGCGTCTTGAACATCGCCGCGCGCCAGGGCCAGTGCATCACCACGGGGGCCGCGCGGGTGAATTGCGCAGGGACCGGCACATCCTCGTAACCGACCACGCCGCCGTTGCCGAACAGCCGCCAGGTGAGCGGGATCGCCGTGGCCTCGGGCAGCGCGGCGATCAGCGCGGGCAGGGTGCGGTCGCCCGCATGGACGTTGACGAATTCGTCGATGTCGAGCGGCAGCAGCCAATCGGCCTCCTGCACCGCCTCGGCCTTGTCCGCCAGCTTCAGCGCCGAAAACTGGATGCCGCCCTGATCGTGGGGCCCGTCGTTGCGCAGATGCGTGACAGGCCCCGTCGCGGCCAGCCGGTCGAGGATCGCATCGGTGCCGTCGTCGCAATCGTTCGAGGCGGCCACCACATGGGTGACGCCGCAGGCAAGGTGATGCGCGATCCAGTCGAGAAGAAAGGCGCCCTCGTTGCGGACGCAAAGAACCGCGACGATCTTCAAGGGCTTACCAGCCTTTCCTGAAGCAGACCACCTTGGCCTCCGAGGCCTTGGGGAAATAGGTCAGACCGGCGCGCTGCATCGCGTCGAACACCGCCTGCACGCCGCTCTGCCCGATCCACTGGGGGTGCAGTTCGATCACAGCGCAGCGCAGGGACGACCAGTCGCCGGCGGGAAGAAGATCCGCCTCCGCGCCCTCGATGTCGCAGACCAGCACGTCGGGGGCGACTTCGGCCAGAACGTCGTCCAGCCGGTGCCGGGCGATCTTCACCGTCTCGATGATGCTGTCGGGATCGCTGTCCCGGTCCATGGAGGAGCCGAGGAAATTGGCGCGCACGTGGAAATCGACAGGATCGCCGCCGGTCGCGGTCAGCAGGGCGTTGCGGACCTCCACATTGGTGACTTCGTTGGCCTCGTGGACCGAGCGGATATAGGGGATCAGCGCCGGGTTCGCCTCGTAACTCACCACATGCGCCACCTTGCGGGAGACCGAGAGCAGCGTCGACATGTAGCCGATGCCCCCGCCCAGTTCGAGCACGCGGTCGCCTTCGTGCACCACGCGGGCCACGGCATCGCATTCCTTGCGCTCGTAGGTGCCCTGGCGCAGCGCGCCGCGCACCCGGCCGGTGGTGATCTGCGGGTGTTTCGGGATCTTCAGCCCGCGCGAGCGGATGAAGGGATCGCGCGGGGCGCTGCCGTCCATGGTCAACTCTCCAGATCGAGGGCGAGGGCATAGGCCACCCGCTCGGTTTCGGTGAGACGCAGGGTGAGGGCCTGCCGGTAAAGCTCTTCGAACTCGGGATTTTCGTGCAGTTCGTCCGCCTTGGCGCGGTGCCAGGCAAGGCCGGTGTCATGCCATCCGCGAAGCTCGGGATCGGCCAGCAGCCGGTCGTATTCCGCCCGCACCCGGGGGATGTTGCGCATGATGGTGATGTCCTTGAAATCGGACCAGTCCATTCGGATCCAGTAGTTCAGCCCGATGGAGCGGTCCACGTGCAGCGCGCGGCCCCGCTGACGCTTGATGAGAAAGCTTTCGGCGCTTCGCAGGGCGTAGTGGTTCAGTTGCAGCAGGTCGTAGCCGATGGATTTCTTCGATGACCGCCAGCCGTTCCTGAGCACCTCGGAGGTCATGTCCGCCCCGGAGCCGTTGACCCATTTCACTTTGCTTTCAGCATCTTCCGAAAGCTTGTTCGGCCGGTGGCACGAGATCTTCTCATAGGCGCCGATGTTGCGGAACATGGTCTTGAACCCCCAGACCGTATGCGGCTTGGGGCAGAATTTCGGGGCGCAGGTGTCGAATTGTTCGATCACGAAACGGTCGGACAATTCGGTGACGCCGTTGTGCCCGAACAGTCGCCAGGTCATCGCGACATTGGTGGCATCGGGCACGCAGTCGAAGAAATCCTGCAAGGTGCCGTTGCCGCAGCGCACGTTGATGAATTCGTCCACGTCGATATGGATGATCCAGTCGGCATTGCGGATCACCGGTTCGCTCAGCGCATTGTCGAGCGCGAACTGCTGGGGCGAATTGCCCTGCCAGTTGTCGTTGTTGCGGTGCTGCAGGATGCCCATCGCTTGCAGCCGGTCGAGGATCTCGCTGGTGCCGTCTTCGCAACCGTTTGTATAAATGAGGAAGTTGTCCACGCCCATGGCGCGGTGATAGGCCACCCATTCGACAATATAGGGGGCCTCGTTCTTCATGCATCCGACGATGACATTGCCGCTGCTGCCCGCCGGCAGCGTGCGCGGTGTCATCGGGGCATAGGCGGCGGCGAGTTGCTCTTCGTCGACGCGGCCGAGCGCGTTGTGCGGCGCGAAGGGCGAGCGTTGCAGCTTGGCAAAGTTCTGCTTGGCAAGCTCCGGCATCATGGCCTGCGCCGAGGGCGAAAGCTCGGGCAGGGCCCGGGCCGGGGGGGCTTTGGCGGCCGTCGCGCCGGGGGGCGGGGGAACGCCCCGGCGCGGCGCGGCACTCATCAGCGAGGCGAGGTCGGCGGCCTTCGCGGCCAGCTCCTCCTTGGTGGCGCGGGCGATGCGCCAGCGGAACGCCATGAGATACTGCGTGGCGCGAAACCCCAGCGTCGGGTCCGCCTCCTCCCAGTCGGGCGCGGGAGGATCGGGTTTCAGGTGATCGGGGTTCAGACCGGGATGAAGGCGGGCGAGCCCGGCAAGATCCCCGGCAAACCTGTCGGACAGGGCCGAGAGGCTGCCGGCCTGCATCGGCACACCCGACACCTTGATTTCACCGAGAAATTTCCGCCAGAGCTGGCGCGGCAGAATCGCCTGACGCTGCGCGAGCAGCCGCAGCAGCACGTCGTTCATCAGCCGGCAGCGGGTGAGCCAGGCGGCTGCGGGATCTTCGGGCGGACCGGCGGGATCGGCCTTGCCGATGCTCGGGGCGATGCCGAAACTCTCGCGCAGCTCCTCCGTCGCATCGGGCCCGTGGAGCCGCGCCATGTCGAGACTGCGCAGCGTCACCGACCCGGCGCCGAACACCGCCTCCCATTCCTCTGCCAAACGCTTGAAATCCAGCCAGAAACAGGCGCCTTGAACCTCTCCGAACTGTCCGGCCTGCGGGTCGCAGGCGGGCCGGGTGTCCAGCGCCGCGTCCCACCAGTCGAGCCGCTCCGCCAGCCCCAGTTCCAGCGCGGGCGAGCGGTTGCGCCCCTCCCAGAGCTGGGCGGCATAGCGGCGCAGGAACATTCGCGCCGGGTCGTCGAGATGCGCGACGATGCGGATGTCTTCGGAGAGGGGTGCCAGAAGATCCCGCAGCCGTGCAATCTCGCTGCGCGCGGTCAGGGCCGAGCCGAGCTGGTGGCAGGACAGGATCAGCGTTTCGGGCCGGGCAAGCGCCATCTCCTCGAGCAGCTTGCGGGCCACATCCTCGCGCAGGACCGCCTGCTTGTCCGGCGCGATGTAGCCCCGGTTGAAGCGCAGCACATCCACCGCGTCGGGATCGCTCACCGCCATGAACAGGCGGGTGTGGTTCCGGGCGCCGGGCGAACGGGCGAACAGAACCCCCTTGCCGCGCAACTGGTCGCGCCTGGCATCCAGCACCCGCTGCATCCGGTCCGAGGTCGGGCCGTCCGGGCCGATGTGCACGACAATCCTCATGCCGCACCCCGCGCGCGCAGGTGCCTGTTCTCGTTGGCCTTTCCCCACCAGGGCAGGGTCAGTTCCAGGTGTGCGGCGATCTGTCGTGGGGCCTCGGGCGCGGCGGTGTCATAGCGCAGGAACCGCGCATCCCCGGCAAAGATCGTGTCGAGGAAGTCATAGTGCCCGGCGATCCAGCGCGCCCGCTCGAGCCGGGTTTCGCCGTAGCCCGCGGGCAGGCCGGGCACGCCGCCCTGCGGCAGGCGCGCGCTGCCCAGATCGCTCCAGCGCAGCATGGAATGGGCCAGCGCCCCCGGTTCGCGCCAGGAGGCGACGAAGCGCACTTCGGGATGCTGGCGCCGGATCGCCTCTATCAGGCCGAAATCCGTTTGCGGCCAAAGGCATAGCGTCGCGTTCAATACACTGATCTCGCTCAGCGCGTCAAAGCCGGTCAGCCGCTCAAGCGGGTCGCCCGAGCCGAAATACCCGTCGTAGAGCTGGCGCGCGACATAGCTTCCCGCGATCTCCGGCGCGGGACACTCGGCGCCCCGGCGGATCTTGTGATCGGCCACCCGCAAACCGGCGCATTCCAGGGCGCGGGCCAGGGTGGTGGTGCCGGATTTCGGCAGCCCGAGGTTGACGACGCGCAGGCTCATGCCTCGATCCCCAGTTCGGCCATCATCTCCGCCTCGCCGGGCGGCAACGGGGGCAGGGCGCGCAGGTGGTCCCGCATCGCGGCATAGGACGGCTGGCTCAGAAGCGCGTCCAGCCGCGCGCGGTGACGCTCGACGCAGGTCCGGTGCAGATCGCCGAGCGGTCCCGCCTTCATCTCCGCCAGCAGCGCCTCGAGCGCGGGGAGATGGCGGCGGATCGACAGATCCTCCCATCCGCCGTCGTTGCGTTCCTTCCAGTAGGCATCGTCAAAGACCCGCCCCTCGCGGTTCACGTCGCCGCGGTCGTTCTTGACCAGGTAGCTGTCGAGCGAGCGCAGCGCGTAATGGTTCAGCGTCGCATGGTCGCGCGCCCCGGAGGCGGGAAACTTGCGGATGCGGCGCGGGTTGGCGGCGACGAGAAACTTGTGCGGCACCGCGCGCCCGGCTCCGTCCGTCCAGCGCGGCCGTTGTCCGCGCTCGAGCTTGTCACGAAAGAACGGCCGGTGCGCCCCGAAGTAATGCAGAGGAAAGTCCTTTCGGACCAGCGTCTTGACCTCGATCGCGCTTTCCGCGCACCAGAGGTCGGGATTGTGCGTCCGGCCGAATTGTCCGATCACCGGACGATCCTCGAACCGCTCGACACCGCCATTGGCGAAGAACTGGAAGCTGAGCGAAATCGCCTGCGGATCGCCGCAGGCCGCGATCAGCGCCGGGATCGTGTGATCGGCGACGTGGATGTTCAGGAACTCGTCCACATCCGCCACCCAGACCCAGTCGGCCGCGCGCACCACCTCCTGCCGGGCGGCATCCTTCAGCGCCTCCATCTGGTAGTTGCGGCCCTTGGCGGGATTGGGCAGATGCACCACGCCGTATGCCCCGAGCGCATCGAGCAGGGTGTCGGTGCCGTCGTCGCAATCGTTGGAATAGATCAGGAAATCGGTGACCCCGATCAGGCGGTTGAAGGCGATCCATTCCAACAGGAAGGGTCCCTCGTTCTTCACGCAGGTGATGGCGGTCACGCGCATTGCTGCGCCCCCGCGATGCCGTGTCCCATGAGCCTGCCCGCCCGCTGTCTGCCCGAAAGTTGCGCCTTTCGTGGCCTTGCTACCGGGAAAGCATCGCATCTCGGTTAACCTGCGTCAATTGCGCAGGCCGCTTGCAGCACCGGCTGTTGCCGCAGGGTGCCGCCCATGCGACCTATGCGCTATTGACGCCCCGGCGGCCGGCAGGCAGCAACGGGGGCAGGAGGATCCCCATGTCGAACCCCGCATCCATCGACGACGTCCAGAGCCTGCTGTCCGGGACCGGTTATGTCTGCGGCCGCGCCCTGGCCACCGTCGTCTTCCTGTCGCTGAAACTCGGCCGGCCCCTGTTCCTCGAAGGCGAGGCGGGCGTCGGCAAGACCGAGATCGCCAAGGCGCTCTCCAGGGCGCTCGGCCGCCGCCTGATCCGGCTGCAGTGCTACGAGGGGCTGGATGCCTCCAGCGCGGTCTACGAATGGAACTTCCCGGCGCAGATGATCGCGATCCGCACCGCCGAGGCAGGCGGCGGCGCCGACCGCAGCGCGCTGCAGAAGGAACTCTTCGGCCCCGACTACCTGGTCGAACGGCCGCTGCTCCAGGCCATGCGCCCGGACGGCAACGGCGCGCCGATCCTGCTGATCGACGAACTCGACCGCACGGACGAACCCTTCGAGGCCTTCCTGCTCGAAGCCCTGTCGGATTTCCAGGTCACCATCCCGGAACTCGGCACCATCACCGCGCCGGAACCGCCCATCGTCATCCTGACCTCGAACCGCACCCGCGAAGTGCATGACGCGCTCAAGCGCCGCTGCCTCTACCACTGGGTCGACTACCCCGATTTCACCCGCGAGCTGGAGATCCTGCACGCCCGCGCCCCCGAGGTCGCCGAAGCCCTCAGCCGCGAGATCGTGGCCTTCGTCCAGGCGCTGCGCACCGAGGACCTGTTCAAGAAACCCGGCGTCGCCGAAACCATCGACTGGGCGAAATGCCTGCTCGCCCTCGATGTCGTGGACCTCTCGCCCGAGGTCATCTCGGACACCCTCGGCGCGATCCTGAAATACCAGGACGACATCGCCAAGATCCAGGGCAGCGAGGCCGCCCGCCTCCTCAAGGAAGCCAAAGCCGCCGCCGAGGCCGCATGACCCGGCTCCCGGCCGCCCGGTTTCTTCCGGCCCGAAATATCCCGGGGGTCCGGGGGCAGAGCCCCCGGTCGGCCATGTAATGGCCGAATACATCCCCCTCGAGATCCCCGACGAGCCCAAACTCGCGCGCAACATCCTGCACTTCGCCCGTGCCCTGCGCCGGGCCGGGCTGCCGGTGGGGCCGGGACGGGTGATCGACGCGATCCGCGCCGTCGAGGCGGCGGGCTTCACCGACCGGATGGATTTCTACTGGACGCTGCACGCCTGTTTCGTGAACCGCCCCGAACACCGCATCGTCTTTGCGCAGATCTTCCGCCTCTACTGGCGCGACCCGCGCTATCTCGAACACATGATGTCGATGATGCTGCCCGCGGTGCGCGGCGTGCAGGAGGAAAAGCCGGCCCTCAGCGCCGAAAAACGCGCGGCCCAGGCGCTGCTCGGCGACAGCATGCCGGAACTGCCCGAGACGGAGGAGAGCGAGGAGGCGACCCGGATCGAGGTCGACGCCTCCTTCACCCTCTCGCACGAGGAAAAGCTGAAGTCGCTCGATTTCGAACAGATGTCGCTGGCCGAGATCGCCGAGGCCAAGCGCATGATCGCCCGGCTCTCCCTGCCGGTCCGGCCCATCCCGTCGCGGCGCGGGATTGCCGCGCACACCGGACGGCGCATCGACTGGCGGCGCACCCTGCGGGCCTCGATGCGGCAAGGCGGGGAAATCCGCGACATCGCGCTGCTGAAACCGCGCCCGCGCTGGCCCAACCTCGTGGTGCTCTGCGACATCTCCGGTTCGATGAGCCAGTATTCCCGCATGGTGCTGCACTTCCTTCATGCGGTGGCCAATGAAAAGGGCGCGGGCTGGGCAAAGGTGCATGCCTTCACCTTCGGCACGCGGCTCACCAACATCACCCGCCACCTGGCCAACCGCGACGTCGATGCCGCCCTGCGCGCCGCCGGCGCCGAGGCGCAGGACTGGGAAGGCGGCACCCGCATCGGCCAAAGCCTGCACGCCTTCAACCGCGACTGGTCGCGCCGGGTGATGGGGCAGGGTGCGGTGGTGCTGCTGATCACGGACGGGCTCGACCGGGACGACGCCGGCGCGCTCGGCACCGAGATGCAGCGCCTGCACCTCTCCGCCCGCCGGCTGATCTGGCTCAATCCGCTGCTGCGCTGGGACGGTTTCGCACCGAAGGCGCAGGGGATACGGGCGATGCTGCCCCATGTGGACAGCTTCCGGGCCAGCCATTCCATCCGCTCGCTCGAGGATCTGGCCGAGGCGATTTCCCGCCCCGACGACTGCGGCGAAAAGCTGCGCCTCATGCGGATGATGGAACCCTGACACAAATCCGTCCGGCGGTTCCTTGCCGCCCGGGTGAACCCGAACGGGGGGATCGGCGTTGTCCGGTGAACCCCGAACACGGGGCCCGAGGAGGAAAGGATACCCAATGCGTACAGGCATCTTCAAATCGACCACCAGTCTCGTGCTTGCGGCCAGCCTCGTGCTGCCCGGGCTTGCGAGCGCCCAGAATTACGGCTTCAACACCGACGGTCTGAAGCCCGGCGAGATCCGCCAGCAGCTCAACAAGCTGAAGAAACTCTGCGAAGCGCGCGGCGGCAACGCGCCCCTGCCGGGCGTGGATTGTGCCGTGATCGCCACTGCCGAGGTCCCGAACGGCAAGGCCAAGAAGGAAGAGGCAGCCGCCGCCGCCGACAAGGCGGCCGAGGCGCCCGCCGCGCCCGCGAACGACCCCGGCGCGCTGATCAAGCCCAAGAACCAGCAGGCCGCGAAGGACGAGGCGGCCACGCCCAAGCCCAAGCCCGCCCCCGCCGCGGACAAGGCGGCAGAGGCGCCGAAGCCGAAACCCAAGCCCGAGCCCGAGGCCGCAGCCGAGGCGCCCAGGGCCGAACCGGCCCCCGAAGCCGCCGAAGCGCCCAAGGCCGAACCCGCACCCAAGGCCGCCGATGCGACCGACCCCGGTCAGTTGATCAAGCCGAAGCCGCAGCAGCAGGCCGCGCAGGAGCCCGCCCCGAAGGCGGAGGAACCGGCACGGCAGGCGCAACCGACCCCCGAACCCAAGCCCAAGCCCAAGCCGAAGGCGCAGCAGCAGGCCGCCGAGGCCCCCGCGACCACGCCGAAGGCGCGCGACGATTCCGGCTCTCAGGCCGCCGCGCCGCAGGCAGCACCCGAACCCGCGCAGCAGAACGGCGTCGTCACCCCCGGCGACATCGCTCAGCGCCTGCGGGGTCAGGAACAGGGTGACCAGGCCGCAACGCCGCGTCCGGACTCGCAGGCTCAGGCCGATGCCGTGGCCCGCAATCGTGGCGAGCCCAGTGCCGCCGCCGCCGCCGCGAACAGCGACGATCCGGGCGAGGCCGAAGTGCAGGAAGAAGAGGTCACGGCAGACGACGTGCGCCGTTCGGATCAGGATTTCGGCACCCGCATCGGCGCCACCCCGCCCGCCCAGCAGCAGCAGGCGCGGGATGACGACGACGACGACAAGGGTCTGAGCAACTTCGAGAAAGCCGCCATCGTCGGTCTCGGCGCCGTTGCGCTGAGCCAGATCCTCGGCCGCAATGCGAATGTCGTGGAAAACACCGGCGACCGCGTGGTGATCGAGGAGGACGGCCAGTACCGCGTTCTGCGCAATGACGACGTGCTGCTTCGCCGTCCCGGTTCCGACGTCAAGACCTACCGCTACGACGACGGGTCGACCCGCAGCGTCGTGACCTATGACGACGGCAACGTGGTGGAGACGATCAAGGCCGCCGACGGGCGCGTGCTGCGCCGCACCCGGACGCTGCCGAACGGCGAAACCGTGGTCCTGTTCGACGACACCCAGCAGGTCGAGGACGTCGCCGTCAACGAATTGCCGCAGGTGACGAACGACCGTCAGCGCGTCAACTTCCAGCAGGTCGACGAATACGACCTTGCCGCCGCGCTTGCCGCCCAGCAGGTCGAGGGGGTCAACCGGACGTTCTCGCTGAACCAGATCCGCAACATCGACGCGGTGCGCCACCTCGTGCCCGAAGTCTCGGTGAGCGCGATCAACTTCGAAACCGGCTCCGCCGCCATTCGCCCGGAAGAGGCGCAGGCGCTTGCCGCGCTCGGCAATGCGATGACGCAGATCATCACCGAAAGCCCGGGTGAGGTCTTCCTGATCGAAGGTCACACCGACGCGGTCGGCAAGGAAAGCTACAATCTCGCCCTGTCCGACCGGCGTGCGGAATCCGTCGCGCTTGCCCTGACCGAGTATTTCAACGTGCCGCCCGAGAACATGGTGCTTCAGGGCTACGGAGAAGGCGATCTGGCCGTGCCGACGGAAAGCGCCGAACGGGCCAACCGCCGTGCCGCCGTGCGCCGCATCACGCCGCTGCTTCAGGGCAACAGCTGACCGTACCGGCCGGAATTGACACGACAAAAGGGGCGCCTTCGGGCGCCCCTTTCCATGCGTCTCGCGTGCCGGGGCGTCTCAGGCCCTGCGACGACGGCGCAGGCCCGCGATGCCGCCCAGACCGGCCAGCAGAAGCCAGCCCGCCGCCGGCAGCGGCACGGTCGAGGTCTCGCCGATGCCGCCCGAACCGCTGGTCGTGGTCGATTGCAGCCCGGTGATGAACAGCGCGCTGTCATAGCCGGAGTCCGAGGTATCCGCGACCGCGAAGGTGATGTTGTTGATCGCGTTGCCGCCATTGGCCAGCGCCGTGAAGGTGAAGACGTCCGTCAGACCGTCCCACTCGATGCTGAAGGCGTTGGCGGTGTTGTCGTTGAAGAAGTCGTTCGGATTGCCCGACTGGTTCGACACGAGGTCGCCGTTCGGGAAGAAGGCATAGTTCACCCCGTTGACGAAGATCGCCATGATATCGGTGACTGACTGGTCCGGGAATTCATCCGTCGCGAACAGGAACTGGCCCGTCACCGCGTTTGCCAGCGCATTGTCGAGGATGAAGTCGAAGCTGAGAACGTTGGTGTCGTTCTGCACGGTGCTCAGGGCGTTCGCCGCCGCCAGGTCGACCATCGGCTGATAGGCCGCCGTGCCGGTCGTGTTGCTGATGCTGGACGAGGTGTTGTCGGTCCCGAAGGCCGCCGACCCGGTGGTGAGGACGACGCCGTCGGACATGGTCAGCCCGTTCTGGTCGAACCCGGCATAGGTCCCCTGCTGCGTCGCGACGCCGCCCAGGGTCTCGGACCCGGACTGGATGGTGATGCCGCTCGACGCGCCGAGGGTGGCGGCCGCCAGGTTGGCGGCGACGTTGTCGGTCGTCACCGTCGCGGCAAAGGCCGACGACGAGACCAGTGCGGCCGCGATGGCCACACCGAAACTGGATGTCTTCATTGAGAGATGCTCTGTATCGTTGCTCGTGACGGGCATTCACGTTTTTTTGTTTGCCCGCGAGCGAAGTAGCACCGGCCCGACACTCCGTAAATGAATTTCGAATTGTCGAATGTACGTCGGGTAAATTTGACGGCGTCGCGTCCTGTCTCAGCCCGGAAAACGGGCGAAATACACGCAAAGGTTATGCAAGATCAAATGGCTGCATCCGTGTGGTGTGGCACCCGGCACGGCCCACCTCGCATCGCGGTTTTCGGCCATCATCGAAAAACCCGAAATCGCGGCGCCGCGCCCGACCGGGCGCGGCACTTCTCAGACCATCATTTCCTTCGTCGCGCTCAGCGTCACGTCCGGGTAGTCGCGCACGACGCGGTCGATGTCCCATTGCAGGCGCGTCAGGAAGACGATGTCGCCGTCGTTGTCATGGGCGATGTGCTGCTTGTTGGCGTTGACGAACTTGTCCACCGCCACCTTGCCGCCGGACACCCAGCGGGCCGAGGTGAACTGCGAGGGTTCGAACCGCACGGGCAGGGAATATTCCTGCTCGATCCGCGCCCCCAGCACCTCGAATTGCAGCGCGCCGACCACGCCCACGATGTAGCCCGAACCGATGTTCGGCTTGAAGACCTTCGCGGCGCCTTCCTCGGCAAACTGGAACAGCGCCTTTTCCAGGTGCTTCGCCTTCATCGGATCGCCCGCCCGCACGGTCTGGAGCAATTCCGGCGCAAAGGACGGAATGCCGGTCACCTTCAGCGTCTCGCCCTCGGTCAGCGTGTCGCCGATGCGCAGCTGTCCGTGGTTCGGAATGCCGATGATGTCGCCGGCCCAGGCCTCCTCCGCCAGCTCGCGGTCGGCGGCAAGGAACAGCACCGGGTTCGAGATCGCCATCGGCTTCTTCGAGCGGACATGCGTCAGCTTCATCCCCCGTTCGAAATGCCCCGAGGCGAGGCGGACGAATGCCACGCGGTCGCGGTGCTTGGGGTCCATGTTGGCCTGCACCTTGAAGACGAAGCCGGACACCTTCGGTTCCTCCGGCGAGATCTCGCGCGGCTCGGCACGGGTCGGCTGCGGCTCGGGGGCCAGCTTGCTGATGCCGTCCATCAACTCCTTCACCCCGAAGGAATTGATTGCGGAGCCGAACCAGATCGGCGTCATGTGCCCCTCGAGCACCGATTGCGGGTCGAGCGCGGGCAGCAGTTCGCGCGCCATCTCGATCTCGTCCCGCAGGGTCTGCAGCAGCGCGGCGGGAACGTGCTTTTCCAGCAGCGGATCGTCCAGCCCCTCGATGGCGATGCTCTCGGCCACCTTGTTGCGGTCGGCCCGGTCCATCAGCTCCAGCCGGTCGCGGATCAGGTCGTAGCAGCCGATGAAATCGCGCCCCATGCCGATCGGCCAGCTTACCGGCGTGACGTCGATCGCCAGGTTCTCCTGGATCTCGTCGATGATCTCGAACGTGTCGCGCGCCTCGCGGTCCATCTTGTTGCAGAAGGTCAGGATCGGCAGATCCCGCAGCCGGCAGACCTCGAACAGCTTGCGGGTCTGGCTCTCGACCCCCTTCGCGCCGTCGATCACCATCACCGCCGCATCCACCGCCGTCAGCGTGCGATAGGTGTCTTCCGAGAAATCCGAGTGTCCGGGCGTGTCCACCAGGTTGAACCGGAAGTCCCCGTAGTCGAAGGACATCGCCGAGGCCGAGACCGAAATCCCGCGCTCCTGCTCCATCTTCATGAAGTCCGAACGCGTGCGCCTAGCCTCGCCCTTGGCCCGCACCTGGCCGGCCATCTGGATGGCGCCCCCGTACAGAAGGAACTTCTCCGTCAGCGTGGTCTTGCCCGCATCGGGGTGCGAAATGATCGCAAAGGTACGGCGCCGGGCGATTTCCGGCGGAAGGGGCGGGCGGTTTGTGGCGGTGTCCAGCATGGCGCGCATATAGCCGCGCCGCTGCCCCCCTGCAATGGCCTCGCGGAACCCCGGCCGCGCCCGCGTCGTTTCCCCGCGAAAGGAGAGCGCCATGCCGACCCCGAGCCTCAAGGACGAAGACCTCTACGAAACCCTGCGCGACAAGGGCATGTCGAAGGAAAAGGCCGCCCGCATCTCGAATGCCGCCGCCAATCCCGACATGCATCCCTCCGAGAAGGGCGGCAAGGCAACCGCCTACGAGGAGCGCGCGAAACAGGCGCTCTACAAGCGCGCGCAGGAGATCGGCATCGAGGGCCGCTCGACCATGACCAAGGCGCAGCTCATCGACGCCCTGCGCCATCACTAGCGCCCCGGATTTCTTCTGGCCCGAAATATCCCGGGGGGACAGGGGGCAGCGCCCCCGACGCGCGCCGAAGGCGCGCCACGGCGACGCCGTCAGGCGGCGCTATCCCTCAACTGGTCGAGGATCTGCGCAGCACCTCCGCCGCGTCCGGGCGGTGCAACAGGGCCTCCTGCACCTCCAGCGCGCCATGATCGCTGCGCCGGTGCAGGGGCAGAAGATGCGCCAGCGCGCTGTCGACCTCGCCCGGCAGGGCGGCCCGGGTCCGGGTGTCCACCAGCAGCGATTCCGCCGCGATTCCCTCGGCATAGATGATCTGATGTGCGTCGAGAAGCATCTGGTAGTAATCCACGAAGCCGCCGCTCACCCGTACGACCGAGTTCCCGTTGACCAGGTGGCGCGCCCGCACCAGCAACTCCGCGCGCCCCGCGCCCAGGTGATCGCGGCGCTGGTAGATGAACAGCCGGTGATCCGGGCTGACCAGCAGATCGCGGGCGTTGTTGAGGGTCCCCGCCCGGATGAGGATCGGCGCAAAGGCCCCGACCGCGCGCACCGTGTGATGGCCGATCCAGCGCACCTCGCGCGCCCCGTCGTCGCGCGTCAAGACCCGGTCGCCGATGCGCAGCCGCTCCACGGGTTGCTGCGCGCCCGAGGCCATGGTGATCAAGGTGCCACGGGTGAAGGACACGCAGGCCACCCGCGCGAATTTCTGCAGCGCCACCTCGCGGTTGATGCCCACCAGCGCAAGATCCTGCCCGGCCGCCAGCAGGCCGAGCGGCAGGAACATCACCCGCGCGGCGTCGCCCCGTGCATCGGTCTCGACCAGCACGAGCCCCTCGGTCGTGCGCCCGTCGCCGGACATGAAGGTAAGGCAGCAATCCAGATGCAGATCCGCGCCCGGCGTGCCGATCCCGGTGCCGGGGATAATGGTGAAAGGCAGGCGGCTCGACGGGGCAAGGCCCAGCCGCTGCGGGGCGGCCGCGGGGGACAGCCGGTAGATGTCGTCGAGCAGCAGTTCGTCCGCAAATCCCAGCGCATCCCCGAGATTGGCGCCGCCCACCACCCGCAACTGCTCTGCCGGGTAGACGCTGACGCTGTGCGCCGGGCGCGCGCTGTCGAACTCGGTCATGGTCGGCCTGTCCCCGCTTGAGGCCGCAACCGGCCCCGGCCGGGGCCGCGCCCGGCTCGCAATGCAGGCATTGTATGCCAGGTGATTGTGGCATCAAATAGCCTTGCGACCGGCACCATGCCGCAAGAACGGGAAGGAAGACGCAATGGATCTGGGAATATCGGGCAAGAGGGCGCTGGTCTGCGCCTCGTCCAAGGGGTTGGGACGCGGCTGCGCCGAGGCGCTGGCCGAAGCGGGCTGCGCGCTGGTGATGAATGCGCGCGGCTCCGAGGCGCTCGAATCCGCCGCGGCCGACATCCGCGCCGCCCACGGGGTCGAGGTGGTCACGGTCGCCGCCGATATCGTCGATCCCGACGGCCGCGCCCGCGTGCTCGAAGCCGCGGGGCAGGTCGACATCCTCGTCACCAACGCCGGCGGCCCGCCGCCGGGGATCTGGTCAGACTGGGACCGGCAGGATTTCCTCGACGCGCTCGACGGCTCGATGCTGACGCCGATCGCGCTGATGCAGGCGCTGATGCCGGCGATGATCTCGCGCGGGTGGGGGCGGGTGGTCAACATCACCTCGCGCTCGGTCAAGTCGCCGCTGCTCAACCTCGGGTTGTCCAATTCGGCGCGCGCCGGTCTGACCGGCTTTGTCGCGGGCACCTCGCGGCAGGTGGCCGACAAGGGCGTCATCATCAACAACCTGCTGCCGGGCGTGCACGACACCGACCGCATCGGCCAGCTCGACCGCGTCACCTCGGAGCGGGAGGGGATCTCCATGGAAGAGGCGCGCCGCCGGGGCGAGGCGCGCATTCCCGCCGGGCGTTACGGGCGTGCCGACGAGTTCGGCAAGATGTGCGCCTTCCTGTGCTCGGCCCATGCGGGCTATATCGTCGGCCAGAACATCGTGCTCGACGGCGGCGAAACCTTCGCGACGATCTGATGGCGCGGGGTCCGGACGGGCAGGGCGGCGGCGCGGGATTTTCCCTTGCCGACCAGCTCTTCAACCGCGCTTCGCTCAGCGATCTTGCGGCTGACTTCGCCGTGCTGCCCGGCTTCGACGCAGGGCGGTTCGTCGATGAGACCGTACCCCGGCTGGACGGGCTCGGCGTGCATGCCCGGCTCGAGGTTATGGCCGACGGCCTCGCCGCGCAGCTTCCTTCGGCATTTCCCGAAATGGCGAATTCGCTCGAGGCCGCGCTGCCGCCGCCGCTCGACCCGGCGCTGCGGGACGACGATTTCGGGCGTTTCATCCATGCGGTGCACGGCGTTCTCGCCGCGCGCCACGGGCTCGACCATCCCGAGCGGGCGCTGGACCTGATCCACGCCGCCACGCAGCGGTTTTCGATGGAATACGCGATCCGCCCCTTCCTCGACCGCTGGCCCGAGGAGGTGCTGGCGCGCATGGCGCTCTGGGCCGACGATCCCAACTACCACGTCCGGCGGCTGGTCAGCGAAGGCACCCGCCCGCGTCTGCCCTGGGGGGCGGGGATCACGCTTGACCCCTTGCGGGCGCTGCCGCTGCTCGACCGGCTGCACGCCGACCCGACCCGCTTTGTCACGCGCTCGGTGGCCAACCATCTCAACGACCTGTCGCGGCTTCATCCCGAGGCGCTGCTCGACCGTCTCGACCGGTGGCGGGCGGCGGGCGCGCAGACCCCGGCAGAGTTCGACTGGATGGCGCGCCATGCGCTGAGGACGGCGGTGAAACGGGGCGAGCCCGGAGCGCTCGGCTTTCTCGGCTATCGTGCCGACCTTCCGGTGCGCGCCGAGCTCGGCCTTGCCTCGGACCGGCTGCGGGTGGGGGAGGAACTGTCGTTCACCGTCACGCTGGAAGCCGAAAGCGCGGGGGCCGCGCTGGTGGATTACCGGCTCCGCTTTCATCGCCCGCGCGGGAGCGCCGAAAAGGTGTTCAAGCTCGGCGCGGGCGACCTGACCCCGGGAGTGCCCCTGCACCTCGGGAAACGCCACCGGCTCAAGGGCAATGCGACCACCTTCACCCTGCATCCGGGGCCGCATGCCGTCATCGTCCAGGTCAACGGGCGCGACGTCGCCGAGGCGGGGTTCGAGCTGCTTCCGGCCTAGGCGCGGCGGCGCGCCTCAGCCCGGCACCGAGGTCCAGCGCGCCTCGAGCTTTTCCAGCGCCGCGACCCGTTCGTGGGTCATCGGGTGCGACAGCAGCCAGGCAGGGGCGCCCCCCGCGCCGCCGCTGAGCTTTTCAAGCTTGCGGAACAGCGATTTCTGCGGCCCGATTCCGATCCCCGCCTTGTGTAGCAGGGCGGCGGCATAGGCGTCGGCCTCGTATTCGTCCGAACGCGACAGCCGCGCCGCCAGCAGCGAGGCCACGAGGTTGGCGAGCAGGGTCCCGAGGCCCGGCAGCAACCGTCCGAGCACCATGTTGAGCGCGACCCGCACGGCGTTCTGTCCGGAAAAGTCGATCATCCGGCGCCGCGAATGCCCCAGCGCCACGTGCCCCAGTTCATGCGCGATGACCGAGGCCAGCTCCTCGGCCGTGACCTCGCCCGCGCGGTAGCGGTCGTGGAATCCCCGCGTGATGAAGATCCGCCCGTCCGGCGCGGCCAGCCCGTTCACCTGCGGAATCTCGTAGATGTGCACCTGGATGCGCGGCAGATCCAGCGACTCGGCCATGCGCCGGGTCAGGTCGTGCAGGCGCTTGTCGGCCAGCACGGTCGAGCGGGCGTCAAGCTCCCGCGCCATGCGCCAGGCCGAGAACCGGTACATCACCACCGCATAAAGCATGGCCAGAAGGATGGGTGTCAGCTTGAACATTTGCAAAATATGGTCAACGCATGGACATACGCCAAGGGGAATTGGTTTTAATTCCATTTATTGACTAGACTTGACCATCATGATCCGGGCGCCGCGCCATGCATGAACTGCAACTTTCCTGCTATATCTGCCAGCACGTGCGGCGTGCTCTGGTTTCGGCGCGGCTGATCGTCAATCTCGGCAGCGGCCACTGGGCGGCGGCCTGTTCGACGCAATGCCTCGATCAGAGCGATTCCGACGATCTGTTCACCATCCGGCTCGCCTACCTGTCGCATCTGCGCGGATTGCCGCTGCCGCTGCAGAGCCTGCCGGTGGGAAGCGCGCTCCGGCGCAACGAAATCGGCTGGTCGCTGTCCTATTTCGACATGGAATTCCGCCCCAGCGAGGATGAGACCCACGCCGTTCCGCCCGATCACCCGGTGCGGGGCTACGATGCGAGGGAGATCGTGCAGGCCTTCCGGTCCGGACCGCACCGCTTTGCCACGGCGACGCTGCAGGGCGGCGCGCTGTGCATTCCGATCTGGACGCGGGACGGGGCGGAGAGCGCCTTTCGCGACACGCTGACCGGGCCGGAAACCCTGGTCAGCGTCACGCTGGGCGAGGTGATGGACACCGCCGCCGACAACGGGATCGCGCTGGTCGCGGTCGACTACCTTTCGTCTCCCGGCGGCGCGATGACCCTGATGGTCCGGCGAGGTTACTCGCCGGACGGCTCTTCCTCGACCTCGTCGCCCTGATCGGCGATCCACGCGACCGAGACCACGATCTCGCCCTCGCGGGTGTTGAAGACCTTCACCCCGCCGGCGCTGCGCGAGCGGAACGAGATTCCGTCGACCGGCACGCGGATCGACTGGCCCGTCGAGGTGGCAAGCATGATCTGGTCGTCCATCTCGACCGGGAAGGAGGCGACGATCTCGCCACCGCGCATGGATTTCTCCCATGCGGTGACGCCGAGACCGCCCCGGCCCCGCACCGGATAATCGTGCGAGGAGCTGAGCTTGCCCAACCCGCGCGCGGTGATGGTGAGGATCAGGTTCTCGGCCGCCGACATCTCGGCATAACGCTCCGGCGGCAGCGGGCTGTTGGCATTGCCCTCTTCCTCCTCGGGGGCATCCGTCGCCTCGGTATCGTCGGCAAGGCCCGCCATGGCGCGGCGCATCTTGAGATAGGAGGCACGTTCGTCCGCTTCGGCGTCGAAATGCCGGATGATCGACATCGACACGACCTCGTCGCCGTTGGTCAGCTTGACGCCGCGCACGCCGGTGGAGCTGCGCGAGTTGAACACCCGCACCTCCGGCACCGGGAAGCGGATGGCGCGGCCGGAATTGGTGACCAGCATCACGTCGTCATCCTCGGAGCAGATGCGCGCGTTGATGAGCCGGGTCTCGGCATCCTCGCCCTCGAACTTCATCGCGATCTTGCCGTTGCGCATGACGTTGGTGAAATCCGAAAGCCGGTTGCGGCGCACGGAGCCCTTGGAGGTCGCAAAGACGATCTGCAGGTCGTCCCAATCCTCCTCGTCCCGGTCCACCGGCATGATGGCCGCGATCGAGACCCCCGCCGGGATCGGCAGGATGTTGACGATCGCCTTGCCCTTGGAGGTGCGCCCGCCCTGCGGCAGACGCCAGCACTTCAGCTTGTAGACCATGCCGTCGGTGGTGAAGAACAGCAGCTGCGTATGGGTGTTGGCGACGAATAGCTGGGTGACGACATCGTCATCCTTGGTCGCCATGCCCGACAGCCCCTTGCCGCCGCGCCGCTGCGAGCGGAACTCGGTCAGCGGGGTGCGCTTGATCCAGCCGGACTGGGTGACGGTCACCACCATGTCCTCGCGCTCGATCAGGTCCTCGTCCTCGAGATCCCCGGCCCAGTCGACGATCTCGGTACGGCGGGGCACGGCGAACTGGTCGCGCACGGCGATCAGCTCGTTGCTGATGATCTCCATGATCCGCTCGCGCGAGCCGAGAATGTCGAGGTATTCCTTGATCTTCTTCGCCAGTTCCTCGAGCTCGTCGGTGACTTCCTTCACGCCGATCTGGGTCAGGCGCTGAAGCCGCAGGTCGAGGATCGCGCGGGCCTGCAGTTCGGACAGGTTGTAGGTGCCGTCCTCGTTGATCGTGTGGGTCGGATCGTCGATCAGCCGGATGTAGGCCGCGATCTCGTGCGCCGGCCAGCGCCGCGCCATCAGCGCCTCGCGCGCCTCGGAGGCATCGGCCGAGCGGCGGATCGTGGCGACGACCTCGTCCACGTTCGACACCGCCACGGCGAGGCCGCAGAGGATATGGCTGCGCTCGCGCGCCTTGCGCAGAAGGTGGGCGGTGCGCCGCGCGATCACCTCCTCGCGGAAGTCGAGGAAGGCGGTCAGGAAGGTGCGCAGGGTCAGCTGCTCGGGCTTGCCGCCGTTCAGCGCCAGCATGTTGCAGCCGAAGCTGACCTGCATCGGCGTGAAGCGGAAGAGCTGGTTCAGCACCACCTCGGCGGTCGCGTCGCGCTTGAGCTCGACCACGACGCGGACGCCGTTGCGGTCGGATTCGTCCTGGACGTGGGCGATGCCCTCGATCTTCTTGTCGCGCACGCATTCGGCGATGCGCTCGATCATCGTGGCCTTGTTCACCTGGTAGGGGATCTCGTCCACGACGATGGCGTAGCGATCCTTGCGCAGCTCCTCGATCCGCGTCTTGGCGCGGATGATGACGCTGCCGCGCCCCTCGAGGTAGGCCTTGCGCGCCCCGGAGCGCCCGAGGATGATGCCGCCGGTGGGGAAATCCGGGGCCGGGATGTACTCGATCAGCTGTTCCGAGGTGAGATCCGGCTCGGCGATGAGCGCCAGCGTGGCATCGGCCACCTCGCCGAGGTTGTGCGGCGGAATGCGTGTGGCCATGCCGACCGCGATGCCCTCGGCCCCGTTCACCAGGACGTTGGGATAGCGCGCCGGCAGCACCGTGGGTTCGAGCCGTTCGTTGGCGTAGTTGGGGACGAAATCGACGGTTTCCTTGTCGATATCCTCCAGCAGCGCCTCGGCCGTGCGCTCCAGCCGGGATTCGGTGTAGCGGTAGGCGGCGGGCGGATCGCCGTCCATGGAGCCGAAATTGCCCTGACCGTCGATCAGCGGCAGCGACATGGAGAAATCCTGCGCCATGCGGACCAGCGCATCGTAGACGGCCGAGTCGCCATGGGGGTGATAGCGCCCCATGACGTCGCCGACGGCGGTCGCGCACTTGCGATAGGATTTGGACTTGGTCTGACCGTTCTCCCAGAGCGTATAAAGGATGCGTCGGTGCACGGGTTTCAGGCCGTCCCGCAGGTCGGGGATGGCCCGGCTCACGATCACGCTCATCGCGTAATCGAGATAGCTCGACTTCATCTCGTCGATGATCGAAATCGCCGGACCGCTGTGCACCGCACGTTCCGGTCTGGGCGTTTCGTCTTCGTTTTCAGGGGGTTCCGGCGTGTCGTTCACGTGTATCGCCTGTCCGTCTTTGTGCTATATTTTGTTATCGCGGACTATATCAGAGACAGGATGTAGGGCGCAAGGATGCGTGGCACGGAATCCTGTCAGCCAGGGGCATCGGTGGCTAACACGCTGTTTTCATTGAAAATGAACGACTCACCCGGCAGGCTGTTTGACAGGATGACTTACAGGGGTCAACGATGCAGGAAAGTGAAACCGAACTGATGCTCAAGGGCTACGGCCTGACGACCGCGGAAATCTTCTACCGCATGCCGGATTTCCGGTCCGTCCTGAACACCTTCGTGTGGCAGGACTACGACCTGGCCCCGGATCACCCGCGCTTGTTCAAGTTCATCGAATTCTGGCAGGACTCGATCGAGGGTCCGCTGCATTCGATCCGCTTCACCCACCGCAAGATGCTCGGCGCGGGGGAATGGCGCCAGGTGGTGGGGGAATTCCGCTACCACTGAGCCTGCCCGGGGCGCTGCCCCGTCGCGCCTTCGCGCGACTCCCCGGGATATTTTGCGCCAGAAGAAACCGGGACCGATCCCCCGGCATCTTCTGGCCGGAATTATCCCGGGGGAAAGCAAGCCCCGGCTTGCGAGGGGGCGGAGCCCCCGCCGTGTTCAGGGAATGATGCGCGTGTACTTGGTGCCCTCGAGCGTGGCGCCGAGGCGCAGGCCCGACTGGCCGAAGATCACCGCGATCACCGGCGCCATGGAGGTCGTGGTTTCCGCCGCCAGCGTCTCGCCCTTTTCCGGGGTGGCGTATTCGATGTTCGCGGCCGCCGCCCAGCCCGGCGAGCGCCGGAAATCGAGCATCGCCTCTTCGGTCATGAAGAACAGCACATGCGCATATTGCTGTGCGCCGATCTGCAGGCCGCCCGAGCCGCGCACCATGGAGTAGTAATCCACCGTCGCGCCGCCCACGCGGAGCGCGCCGCGCCCGTAGGCGCCGCCGAGCCCGAGCCCGGCCTCGGTCACAAGCGGCATGACCAGCAGGCCCGCCGCCTTCTGCGACAGGCTCACCGTGCCGGGAAATTGCGAATACATCTGGCTGAGCGTCGTGTCGACGCGCGCGTCGATCGTTGCGCTGCCGGTGCTGCCGATGCCGTTGCCGCAAGCAGCCAGAAGGCCCGTGGCCCCCAATCCAAGGGTGAGCCCGCGTCGGGAAATCATCATTGCTCGTGTCCTGTCTCGTGTGCCTGTGAACGTCTCTTGTGCTCCGGCCGTACCGCCGGTTGAGCCGGAGTATACGCGCGGGGACCCGTCCTGTCACCATATCGCGCCCCGATGCGCGGCAACCCGCTAGGAATTGAGCAGCCGCGCGGCCTTCGGCGCGAAATAGCTCAGCACGCCGTCGCATCCGGCGCGTTTGAAGCCGGTGAGGCTTTCGATCATCACGCGGTCGTGGTCGAGCCAGCCGCGTTCCGCCGCGCCGGCGAGCATCGCGTATTCGCCCGAGACCTGGTAGGCGAAGGTCGGCGCGCCGAACATGTCCTTGGCGCGGCGGCAGATGTCGAGATAGGGCATGCCCGGTTTCACCATCACCATGTCGGCGCCCTCCGAGAGATCGCGCTCGATCAGGCGCATCGCCTCGTCGGAATTGCCGGGCTGCATCTGGTAGGTGGTCTTGTCGCCCTTGAGCGCGCCGGAGGCCCCGACCGCATCGCGGAACGGCCCGTAGAAGGCGCTGGCGAATTTCGCGGCGTAGCTCAGCAGCAGGGTGTTGCGGAAGCCTTCGCGCTCCAGTTCGGAGCGGATCGCGCCGATGCGTCCGTCCATCATGTCCGACGGGCCGATGATGTCGGCGCCGGCACGGGCCTGGCTCAGCGCCTGTTTGACCAGTGCCTCGACGGTTTCGTCGTTGACGATCTCGCCGCCGACCACGAAGCCGTCATGCCCGGTGCTGCTGTAGGGATCGAGCGCCACGTCGGTCATCACCGCGATGTCCGGCACCGCGTCCTTGATCGCGCGCGTCGCGCGGTTCGACAGGTTCTCGGGGTTCCAGGCCTCGGCGCAGTCTTCGGTCTTCAAGGCGGGGTCGGTGTAGGGAAAGAGGCAGATCGCGGGAATGCCGAGCGCGCTTGCCTCGTGCGCCGCCTCGACCACCTTGTCGACCGACAGCCGGTTCACGCCGGGCATCGAGGCCACCGGTTCGCAGACGCCGTCACCGTCCCGCACGAAGACGGGCCAGATGAAATCCGACGGCGACAGCGTCGATTGCGCCACGAGCGACCGGATGGCGGGGGATTTCCGCAGCCGGCGGAGGCGTGTGGCGGGAAAAGCGGCAACCACGGGTTTCATCGGGCAACTCCCTTGTAAAGGCCGGTCTTGGGTGGCATGGAAAGGCGGCTGTCACAAGGCCCCATTCCGAGGGCCGATGCCATAGGAAGATACAGGCCCTTGGACTGGTACCGCATCGTTCTAGAGACCATCGACATGCGTTCCTTCTCGAACCTCTGGTTCTGGATCGCCCTGGCCGTCACCTGGTCTTCCACGAGCCACTGGGTGCTCGGCGTTCCCTTCGACATGGTGGCCCGCGCGCGCCGTCTCGGCGGGCAGGCGCACGAGGATCTCGAGGACATGACCCGCATCAACGTGAACCGCATCCTGTTCATCGCCCACGAGGCGGGGCTCTGGCTGGTGGGCATCGGCTGCGCGGTGATGACGGGGCTGGTGCTGCTGGGCTTCCTCTACCGGGTCGAGCTGGCGCAGGCGCTGTTCCTGCTGGGCTTCCCGATGATGATGGTCGGCGTGATGAGCGTTTTCACCGCCTCCAGCATCCAGCGCAACGCGCTGAGCGGGCCGGATCTGTGGAAGAAGCTCACCCGGCACCGCCTCTATACGCAGATGATCGGCATGCTGGCGATCTTCGTCACCGCGCTCTGGGGAATGTACCAGAACATGTCGATCGCCGTCCTCGGCGGTTGACGCGGCCGCCGCGTCACGCCATTTGCGCTGTCATGTCCCGAAACACCATCATCATGGGCGGCGCGCCCGAAGGGTTCGACGCGCGCCTCGTGCTGGCCGAGGTCGAAAAGACCTCCGGCCCCGTCATCCACATCTCGCGCGATGACAAGCGCATGGCCGCGATGCGCGAGGCGCTGGCGTTCTTCGCGCCGGACATGCCCGTGGTGGCCTTTCCCGGCTGGGATTGCCTGCCCTATGACCGGGTGTCGCCGAATCCCGATATTTCCTCCGCGCGCATGGCCACGCTGGCCGGGCTGGTTCATGCCATGCCCGCGCGCTTCGTGCTGCTGACCACGCTTTCCGCCGCGACCCAGCGACTGCCCGCGCGCGAGGTGCTGCGCGAGGCGGCCTTCACCGCGCGGGTCGGCCACCGGGTCGACGAAAGCGCGCTGCGGCATTTCCTGGTGCGCATGGGTTTCAGCCAGGCGCCCACCGTGACCGAGCCCGGCGATTACGCCGTGCGCGGCGGCATCATCGACATCTTTCCGCCGGGCGAGGGGGGGCCGGTGCGGCTCGACCTGTTCGGCGACGTGCTGGACGGGGCGCGCCGCTTCGATCCGGTGACCCAGCGCACCACCGAAAAGCTGGAGGTGGTGGAGCTGGCCCCGGTTTCCGAAGTGATCCTGGACGAGGCCGCGATCACCCGCTTCCGCCAGAACTACCGGGTGGAGTTCGGCGCCGGCGGCTCGGACGATCCGCTCTACGAGGCGGTCAGCGCCGGGCGCAAGCAGCAGGGGATAGAGCATTGGCTGCCCTTCTTCCACGACCGGCTTGAGACGCTCTTCGACTATCTGCCCGACACGCCGGTGCTGATGGACGACCAGTCGACCCCGGCGCGCCTCGCGCGGTGGGACAGCATCAAGGACCAGTACGACACGCGCCGTCATGCCATGGCGCAGAAGAAGCGTGTGGATTCGGTCTACAAGCCGGTGCCGCCGGGCGAGCTCTACCTTGACGACGCCGCCTGGGAAGCCGCGATCGGCGCCCGCCGGGTGGTGCAGTTCCACCCGCTGCCGCAGGCCTCCGGCCCCGGCGTGGTGGATGCGGGCGGCCGCATCGGGCGCAATTTCGCACCCGAACGCCAGCAGGAATCCCTGAGCCTTTTCGGGGCCCTGGCGGATCACGTCACGGCACGGATGCAGGCCGGTCCGGTGCTCATCGCCTCCTGGTCCGAGGGCGCGCGCGAACGTCTCACCGGCCTGATCGAGGACGAGGGACTGGCCGAGGCCATCCCGGTGATGAACGGCACCCGCATCGGCAAGCGCGGGCTGCATCTTGCGGTCTGGGCGCTGGAGCAGGGCTTCGAGGCGCCGCTGCCCGACGGCAGCCGGTTGACGGTGATCTCGGAACAGGACGTGCTGGGCGACCGGCTGATCCGCGCGCCGAAGAAGCGCCGCAAGGCCGAGAACTTCCTGACCGAGGCGCAATCGCTCTCGCCGGGCGACCTCGTCGTGCACGTGGACCACGGCATCGGCCGCTACCAGGGGCTCGAGGTGATCACGGCCGCGGGCGCGGCACACGAATGCCTGCTGCTGGAATATGCCGAAGCGGCAAGGCTCTACCTGCCGGTCGAGAACATCGAACTGCTGTCGCGCTACGGGCACGAGGAGGGTCTGCTCGACAAGCTCGGCGGCGGCGCCTGGCAGGCCAAGAAGGCCCGTCTCAAGGAGCGCATCCGCGAGATTGCCGACAAGCTGATCCGCGTCGCGGCGGAACGCGCGCTGCGCAAGGCGCCGGTGATCGACCCGCCGCCGGGGGCCTGGGAAAGCTTCTGCGCGCGCTTTCCCTACAATGAAACCGACGACCAGCTCGGGGCCATCGAGGATGTGCTGGCCGACATGACCAGCGGCCAGCCGATGGACCGGCTGATCTGCGGCGACGTGGGCTTCGGCAAAACCGAAGTGGCGATGCGCGCGGCTTTCGTCGCGGCGATGTCGGGGGTGCAGGTCGCGGTGATCGCGCCGACCACGCTGCTTGCCCGCCAGCATTACAAGAGCTTTGCCGAACGGTTCCGCGGCTTTCCGATCAATGTCGCGCCGCTGTCGCGCTTCGTCTCGGCGGGGGATGCCGCCCGGACCCGCGAGGGTATCTCGCGCGGGACGGTCGACATTGCCGTCGGCACCCATGCGCTGCTTGCCAAGGGCATCCGGTTCAACAATCTCGGCCTGCTCGTCATCGACGAGGAGCAGCATTTCGGCGTCAACCACAAGGAACGGCTGAAGCAGCTGCGCACCGACATCCATGTGCTGACGCTGACCGCGACGCCGATCCCGCGCACGCTGCAGCTGTCGCTGTCGGGGGTGCGGGACCTGTCGATCATCGGCACGCCGCCGGTCGACCGCCTGGCCATCCGCACCTATGTCAGCGAATTCGACGGCATCACCATCCGCGAGGCGCTCCTGCGCGAGCATTATCGCGGCGGGCAGTCCTTCTACGTGGTGCCGCGCATTTCGGACCTTCCCGAAATAGAGGAATTCCTGCGCGAACAGGTGCCCGAGGTGTCCTTCGTGGTGGCGCACGGGCAGATGGCGGCGGGCGAGCTCGACGAGCGGATGAATGCCTTCTACGACGGCAAGTACGACGTGCTGCTGGCGACGACCATCGTGGAAAGCGGGCTCGACATTCCCACGGCGAACACCATGGTCGTGCACCGCGCCGACATGTTCGGCCTGTCGCAACTCTACCAGATCCGCGGACGGGTGGGGCGCTCCAAGACCCGGGCCTATGCCTACCTGACCACCAAGCCCCGCGCGAAACTGACCGATACCGCCGAAAAGCGCCTGCGGGTGCTCGGATCGCTCGATACGCTCGGGGCGGGGTTCACGCTGGCGTCGCAGGATCTCGACATTCGCGGGGCGGGAAACCTCCTCGGCGAGGAACAGTCCGGACAGATGCGCGACGTGGGCTACGAGTTGTACCAGCAGATGCTGGAGGAGGCGATCTCCAAGATCCGCTCCGGCGAGTTGGAAGGGCTGACCGACGACGACGGCCAGTGGGCGCCGCAGATCAATCTCGGCGTGCCGGTGATGATCCCCGAGGATTACGTGCCCGACCTCGACGTGCGCCTCGGCCTCTACCGCCGCCTTTCCGAACTCACCACCAAGGTCGAGCTCGAAGGCTTCGCCGCCGAACTCATCGACCGCTTCGGAAAGCTCCCGCGCGAGGTCAACACGCTGATGCTGGTGGTGCGGATCAAGGCGATGTGCAAGCACGCGGGCATCGCCAAGCTGGACGCCGGCCCGAAGGGCGCGACCGTCCAGTTCCACAACGACAAATTCGCCCGCCCCGAGGGCCTGGTCGCTTTCATCAACGAACAGAATGGCTTGGCCAAGGTCAAGGACAACAGGATCGTGATCCGGCGGGACTGGAAGACCGATGCCGACAAGATCAAGGGTGCCTTCGCCATCGCCCGCGACCTGGCGGAAAAGTCCGGAGCGATCAAGCCGCGCAAGGAAAAGGCCTGAGGCGGGAAGAGTCGGGGCTTCGCCCCCTGCGCCTTCGGCGCATTCCCCCTTTGCGTATTTGAAACAAGAAGAAGGACGGGGCGTGCCCTTGCCGGTCTTCCGCTTCTTCGGCGCGGCGAAACGACAGTCCGGCACATGCCGTGCCGGACTGTCGGGACGGGTGGGTCAGGTTCCGGCGATGCGCGGAATCATCCGCGCCGGCGGCGTCCGCCGCCACGACGTCCGCCACCTTCGCCGCCGGAATCCGCGGGCTTGTTGAAGGCGATCCAGCCGCCGCCGTGCGGGTCCTGGTTGACCAGCAGGTTCGCGGCGCGGATGGCCGTCATCTCGGAACCGGGGCGGACCTTGGTCGAGCCGAGGCCGAAGAGCGTCACGAAGGTTTCGTCGTCGATATCGGCGGGCAGCACGATGCCCGCGGCCTCGACCGCCGCCTTCTTCTCGGCGATCGCCTTTTGCGTCACCGGCATCGCCACCGGGTTCATGATGGCCGAGGTCATGCCAGCCCCCATGGCCATCGGCAGGAAGGCGTTGTTGATGCCGTGGCGGTTCGGCAGGCCGAAGCTGACGTTGGAGGCGCCGCAGGTGGTGTTCACGCCCAGCTCGTCGCGCAGCTTGCGCACCAGGGCAAAGACCTGCTGGCCCGCCGTCGCCATGGCGCCGATGGGCATGACCAGCGGATCGACCACGATGTCATGGGCGGGAATGCCGAAATCGGCGGCCCGCTCGACGATCTTCTTCGCCACGGCGAAGCGCACTTCGGGATCTTCCGAAATGCCGGTGTCGTCGTTGGAAATCGCCACCACCGGCACGTTGTATTTCTTCACCAGTGGCAGGACCAGTTCCATCCGGTCTTCCTCGCCGGTGACCGAGTTGAGCAGGGGGCGGCCTTCGGCGGCCTGCAGCCCGGCCTCGAGCGCGCCGGGCACCGAGCTGTCGATGCAGAGCGGCACGTCCACCAGTCCCTGCACCAGCTCGATCATCCTGCGCATCAGGGGCGGTTCGGTCTCGTTCGGGTTGGGGTTTGAGTTGTAGACGACCCCCGCGTTGATATCGAGCACGTTGGCCCCGGCCAGCACCTGCGCCAGCGCGTCCTTTTCCACGGTCGAGAAATCGCCCGCTTCCAGTTCCGCCGCCAGCTTCTTGCGGCCGGTCGGGTTGATGCGTTCGCCGATCACGCAGAACGGCTGGTCGAAGCCGATGATCGCGGTCTTGGTCTTGGACTCGACAACGGTCCTGGTCATTGGGTGGTCTCTCCTGCAAGGCGCGCCAGCACATCCGGCAGCGCGTCATCATTGAAATCCTGTATGGTGATCGCGGCCCCCGCGGCGCGCAGCCGCGCGTCGTCCAGCCCCGACCGGATGCCGACCGCATGGGCGCCCGAAGCCGCCGCCGCGGCCATGCCGCTTTCGCTGTCCTCGAAGGCGATGCAATCCTGCGGGCGCAGGCCGAGGGCGCGCATCGCGACGAGATAGGGTTCGGGGTCGGGCTTGGCGCGGGTGCATTCGTCACCGATCACCACCGGGTCGAAGCGCGCGCGCAGACCGATGGCGTCGAGCATGTGAAGAGCGTTGGGGCGGGGGGCATTGGTCACCACCGCCGTCGCCCAGCCCCGCGTCGCGGCAAGGTCCAGCAGTGCCACGAGGCCCGGCATCGGCGCGGCGCCATCGCCCAGACGGTCGCGGAACATCGCTTCCTTGGCGTCCGAGAGGCCCTGCGCGTCCTCGCCGGGAAACAGTTTCGGAAAGCTGTCGAGATTGTGGGTGCCGTGGATGTCGGAGGCGTAGATCGCCGGGGTCAGAACGCGCCCGCGCGCCGCGAACATCTCGGCGAAGACCGCGTAGTGCAGCGGATCGGACATGAGCAGGGTGCCGTCGAGATCGAAAAGAAGTGCCTTGCTCATGCCGTTCCGATTTTACCTTATACCGCGCGGGCGGCGGGCAGGGCGGAGGCCCCGCCATGCGCGGCCGCCCACTCTGCGGATTGCGTGATCCCGCCGAGCGGGAAAAGATGGACCTGTGCCACCGGGAAGGCGGGATCGGCCGCCTTCAGCGCGGCAAGCTCGGCCACCAGTCCGGTCGGTTCGTATGGCATGACAAGCTTGGTCACGTCCATGGCGCGTTTCTGCAGCACCCGCAACGAGGGGCCGACGCCGCAGGCCACCGCGTACTTGATGAGGGTCTGGAGACGGGCCGGGCCGGCGATGCCGACGTGGACCGGCAGGCCGACACCCGCCGCATGCAGGCGGCGGGTCCAGTCGACGACGGGCGCCGCTTCGAAGGCGAACTGGGTGACCAGCGCCATCGCCGCATCGGTGCGCTCGGCGAAATCCTGCTTCCAGCGCGCGGCCTGCATGACCTGCGCCTCGCCCTCGGGGTCGATGTCGCGATTGCCCTCGGGGTGGCCGGCCACGTGCAGGCGGTCGAAACCCGCCCCGTCGAACAGCCCGGTTTCGAGAAGCTGCATGGAGGAGTGGAAATCGCCCCGGGGCTCTGCCACGCCCCCGGCGAGGATCAGCCCGCCGCGCACGTCCGCCTCGCCCTGGTAGCGGGCGATCCAGTCGGCGAGCATGGCCTTGTCGCGGATGATGCGGGCGGGGAAATGCGGCATCACCTCGAACCCGTCCGCCGCAAGACGGCGTGCGGTGCCCACCATGTCGTCGATCGGGGTGCCGTCGATATGGGCGATGTAGACACGGGTGCCTTCGGGCAGCAGGGCGCGGAAATCTTCCACCTTCGCGGCGGTGCGGGGCATCACCTCGATGGAATAGCCGGCGAGGAAACCCTCGATCCCGCCTTTGACGGAGGCCGGTTCAGCGCGCTTGCGGAAAGTCAAAAGGCCCATAAGGCTCTCCCATGTCATCGGGCGTCATGCCCAGCCATCGCTCGCGATCAGCGCCTTCAGGCGGTCCTGATCGTACTCAGCGTCGATCCGCGCCGCTTCGGCTTTCGCCACCGCGTCGGGATCGCCGTCCACCGGATAGGGAGGGGCCTTGCGCCATTCCGCGAGGTAGGCGTCGGTTTCCGCCGCCCCCACCTTCATGGCCGCGCGGTCGATCGCCTGCTCGAAGCGTTCCGGCAGCACCGCCTTGGCGCCGCGGCGACCCTTGCCCACGATGATCTGGGCCGGGATGTCGCGCCAGTAGACGATGGTGACGTCGGGCATGCTCTTGATTCCCCTTGTCCGGTAGGACCTGTTTAGCCGGGCCGCCGAAGGCGCCGGGGTCGGATTTCGACTTGTGGCGCGCGATGAGCGACGCCGCCACCCTATGCGGGATGGCCGGGGGCCGCCATGCCGCGGGGCGTGAAATATTCCAATGTAAATAATGAATGAAATTCAATCCTGCCCGGCGTTGTGCCGTTCCGCGCGGTCATGTAGCCTTGCGACATCCGGAAGCTACGGGGCGGAAACGGGCAGCGCATGGTCATCGCGGTAGACGCGCACAGGATCGCCTACATGGCGTTGCCCAAGGCGGGCTGTTCCACGGTCAAGGCGGCACTGGCGCAGATCGACCCGTCGGTGACGCTTCCCCCCGAGGACGAGCGCGACGTGATGACCTGGCACGGTCTTTATCCCACCGTCCGATTCCGCCCGCACCGCTGGGCGCAATACGGTGGCTACTGGCGCTTCTGCGTCGTGCGCGATCCGCTCAGGCGGCTGCTGTCGGTCTACACCAACCGCGTGGTGGAACGGCGCGACCTGCACAACTGCCGCAACATCCTGCGCGGGCGGGTCGATCTGCCGAAGGACCCTGACCCGGATTTCTTCTTCTGCAATCTCAAGGCCTACGTGGCCGCGTCTTCGGTCATCAAGCATCATGTGCTGCCGGCCTGGCTGTTCCTGGGGCCCGATCTCGGGGCCTACGACCGGGTGCTGAAGACCACCGAGCTTGCCTCGCTCGGCGAGGAACTGAGTGCGCGCAGCGGCCGGCCGGTGGAAATCCTGCGCGAGAACCGCAGCAGCCTGCAGTTGTCCTTCGACGATCTTGGCCCAGAGGCGCAGCGGGCGATCCGCGATCATCTTGCCGAAGAATATCGCTATCTGCGCGATTTCTACGCAAACCCCCTGGCCGAACCGGCGGCTGTCCCTTGCACGGGACCGTTGCGCCGCGTATCCTGATCCCAACTTCACATTCGGAAAGGCGCTCTGACCATGGCGCCAAGGCGTCCCAAAGGTGCGGGCGCGTTCCCGAGACCGGTAGAGAGCCCCGCGCCGCAACCGCCCGATCTTCATGCGCTCTATGCCGCGCTGGATCTGGGTACAAATTCTTGCCGCATGCTGATTGCCCAGCCCAAGGGCAGTCAGTTCCATGTCGTTGATTCCTTTTCCAAATCCGTCCAGCTCGGGCAGGGTCTGGAACACAGCGGCCGGTTGAGCCGCGCCTCGATGATGCGCACCATCGGGGCGATGCGGGTATGCCAGCAGAAGATCGCGCGTCACGAGGTGACGCGGATGCGTCTGGTGGCGACCGAGGCCTGCCGCCGCGCGCAGAACGCCCGCGATTTCATCCGCCAGGTCAAGCGCGAGACCGGGCTCGAACTGGAGATCATCCAGCCCGAGGAGGAGGCCCGCCTGGCGGTGATCTCCTGCGCGCCGCTGGTGTCGACCAAGACCGAACAGCTTCTGGTGGTGGATATCGGCGGCGGTTCGACGGAGCTGGTCTGGATCGACCTCTCCTCGGTGCCGCATCGCGACCGACCCCGCGCCATCATGCGGCTGCATGCCGGGTTCCATCCGCCCGAGAGCCCGTTTCCGGCGGCCAAGGTGGTCGACTGGATCTCGGTCCCGCTCGGCGTGGCGACGCTGCGCGACCAGTTTTCCGACGTGGACGACGATTCCGCGCGCTATGCGCTGATGAGCTGGTTCTTCGAGGAACATCTGTCGGAATTCGCGCCCTACAAGGATGTGCAGGCCCGCGAGGGGTTCCAGATCGTGGGGACCTCGGGCACGGTGACGACGGTCGCGGCCTCGCACCTCGGGCTGCGGCGCTACGACCGGACCAAGGTGGACGGGCTGCGCATGACCTCGGACCAGATCGACGCGGTGATCCAGCGCTACCTCGAGATGGGTCCGGCCGGGCGGCGGCGCGATCCGCGCATCGGACAGGATCGCCAGGCGCTGATCATGTCCGGGGCGGCGATCCTGCAGGCGCTGCTGCGGCTCTGGCCGACCGACAGGTTGTCGGTGGCGGATCGGGGATTGCGCGAGGGCCTGCTCTACGCGCAAATGTCGGCGGATGGCGTTCTCGAGGACGGGCCGCTATAGGGGAGACGATTTTTCGTCGGAAAATCGGGGGCTCTGCCCCGTCCGCGTGCCGCGGACTCCCCGGGATATTTGGGGCCAGAAGAAACACGGGGGCCTTGGAATGGCGAAGACACCTTCGGGAAAGAACACGTCGGGACGCGGTCAGCGCGATCTGAAGATCAAGGTCAAGACCGCGCGGGGGCGGACGCTGTCGTCGACCCGCTGGCTTCAGCGGCAGTTGAACGATCCCTATGTCAAGCGCGCCAAGGACGAGGGTTATCGCGGGCGCGCGGCGTTCAAGATACTGGAACTGGACGAGAAATTCGGATTTCTGAAGCCGGGCGCGCGGGTGGTCGACCTCGGCTGCGCGCCGGGGGGCTGGTGCCAGGTTGCGGTGCCGCGGGTCAATGCCCTGGGCGAGCGGTCGGGCAAGGCGCAGGGCTTCGTGCTGGGGGTCGATCTGCAGGAGGTGCTGCCGATCGCGGGGGCCGAGATCCATCAGCTCGATTTCATGGAGGACGGCGCCGACGACAAGGTAAAGGCCTGGCTCGGCGGGCGGGCCGACGTGGTGATGTCGGACATGGCGGCCTCGTCCTCGGGGCACAAGCAGACCGACCATTTGCGCATCATCGCGCTCTGCGAGGCGGCGGCGGAGCTGGCATTCGACGTGCTGGAGCCGGGCGGCACCTTTGTGGCCAAGGTTCTGGCGGGCGGGGCGGAGCAGGGGCTCCAGGCGCTTCTGAAGCAGCGTTTCGAGAAGGTGTCCAACGTGAAGCCGGCCGCGAGCCGGGCGGATTCCTCGGAGAAATTCGTGGTCGCGACCGGGTTTCGCGGCTGAGGCTCAGGGCTGCGGCGGGCGCCGGAACGACGCGGCGGCGGCTTCCTTGAACTGTTGCGCGAACCAGGGCGAGACCACCCGCTCCTGGTGGAAGGGCTGGCTGTCCCGTTGCACCATGTGCTGACGGTGCAGTTCGAACAGCCTGCTGCGCGCCTCTGCCGGCGCGGGCCTTGGCTGTAGGGTCGGCAGGATCTGCGGCACGGGTGTCTCCATCCTCACAGGGTGATCGGAAAATGGTTTCTAATCTGTGAATGCGGCGTCCCTGCAGCGAAATTCGGGCGGTTCCGGGCCCTCTTGCGTGCGGCCTCCGACTGCCGCAGTCTGGGCGCGGAAAGATCGGGGGGGACCATGCCGCTGAACATGCGCCGGGAGGTGTTCGTCACCTGCGCCGTCACCGGGTCCGGGGCGACCCAGGATCGCTCTCCCCATGTGCCGCGTTCGCCCCGGGAGATCGCCGGGAGCGCCATCGACGCGGCGAAGGCGGGGGCCGCCATCGTCCATTGCCACGTGCGCGACCCGGAGACCGGCGCGCCGTCGCGCGATCCGGCGCTGTACCGGGAACTGACCGAACGCATCCGCGATTCCGAGATCGACGTGGTGCTGAACCTCACCACCGGCATGGGCGGGGACCTGGTCTTCGGGCCTCCCGACGCGCCCCTGCCGTTGACTGCCGGCACCGACATGGCCCCGGCCGCGGAGCGGGTGGCGCCGATTGCCTCCTGTCTGCCGGAGATCTGCACGCTCGATTGCGGCACGATGAATTTCGCCGAGGCGGATTACGTGATGACCAACACGCCGGGGATGCTGCGCGCGATGGCGAGCGCGATCACCGCGCTCGGCGTGACGCCGGAGATCGAGTGTTTCGACACCGGGCATCTCTGGCTGGCGCGGAGACTGGCGGAGGAGGGCGTGCTGACCTCGCCGGCGCTGGTGCAGCTCTGCATGGGGGTGCCCTGGGGCGCGCCGGACGATCTGTCCACCTTCCTCGCCATGGCGCAGGCGGTGCCCCCGGACTGGACGTTTTCGGCATTTTCGCTGGGCCGGCACCAGATGCCCTACGTGGCCGCCTCGGTCCTGGCGGGGGGGCATGTGCGGGTCGGGCTTGAGGACAACCTGCATCTCGACCGCGGGGTGCTGGCCACCAATGCGCAACTGGTCGAGCGGGCCGTCGGCATCGTCGAGGCGCTCGGCGCGCGGATCATGGGGCCCGCGGAGGTGCGCGCCGCGCTCGGCCTGACCAAGCGCGCGCCGGTGGCGGCATGAGCGTGATCCTCTGCTACGGCGACAGCAACACCCACGGCACCATGCCGATGCGCGTGGCGGGCGTGTCGGAGCGGCATCCGCGCGGGGCGCGCTGGCCCGACGCGATGGCGCGGGCGCTGGGGCGCGACCATCAGGTTCTGTCCGAAGGCCTGCCGGGGCGGACCACCGTGCACGATGATCCCGTCGAGGGGGGAGAGCGCAATGGTCTCAAGCTCTTGTCGCCCGTTCTTCATTCTCACAAGCCGCTGGATCTGATGATCGTGATGCTGGGCACCAATGATCTGAAGAGCCGCTTTTCGGTGACCTCCTGGGAGATCGCGCGCTCGGTCGAGCGCATCGTCCTGGCCGCGCGCATCGAGGCGGTCTGCCGGGCCGAGATCATCGTCTGCCCCGCGCCGGTGCGGGAAACGGGAACGCTGGTCGATGTCTTCGCCGGGGCCGAGGCGCGTCAGGCCGGGCTGTCGCGGCACCTGCGGGCGGTGGCCGGGCGGCTCGGCTGCGCCTTCGTCGATGCGGGCGAGGTGGTAACGGTGTCGGAGCGGGATGGCGTCCATTGGGAGGCGGAGGATCATCTGCGCTTCGGCGAGGTCATGGCAGAGGCCGTCACGCGCAGCCTCGGAGCCCTGACATGAGGCGGGTCGCGGCACTGATCCTGCTGCTCGGGGCCTGTTCGGCAAAGCCTGTCGCACTGCCGCGCACCGAGATCCCCCTGCGCAACCCGACCGCGCAGGTCGCAAGCCAGGCGGATGCCGCGCTGTCGCGGCTTGCGGGCGGCTGGGTCGTGGTATCCGGCGCCGGTCTTGCGCCGGGGGACAGGCTGACATTCAGTCGCGATTTCATCGTTCTGGACGGCGTTTCTCTTCCTCTGCGCGAGGTGACGCCGGGGCGTCTGATGGTCGGTGAGGATGCACTGTGGGTTCACTGGCTCGACGCCGACAACCGCACCGCCGCGATGGGCGATCCCGCCGGAAGCCGGGTCTGGATCATGGACCGCACCGGCCGCCCCGGGGAGCGCCTCCGCGCCGCACGCGAGATCCTCGACTGGTACGGCTACGACCTCGCGCGGATGGAGGGCGGCTGATGCGGGCGGCGATCGTCGGCGGCGGGGTGATCGGCGGCGGATGGGCCGCGCGCTTTGCGGTGATGGGATGGGAGGTCAGGGTGTTCGACCCCGCGCCGGATGCCGAGGCGCGGCTTTCCCCGATCATGGAGGCCGCCGCGCGCGCGCTCCCCATGCTCTACGAAGCGCCGATGCCCGAACCGGGCGCGGTCAGCTATCACGCCGACCTTGCCGAGGCGGTGGAAGGGGCGGACTGGGTTCAGGAAAGCGTCCCGGAACGGCTCGACCTCAAACAGGCGGTCTGGCGCGAGATCCTCGATGCGGCGCCGCGCGGCGCGATGCTGGGGTCTTCGACGTCCGGGTTCCGGCCGGGCGAACTGCAGGAGGGGATGGGCTCCGAGGGCCGTATTCTCGTCGCGCATCCGTTCAATCCGGTCTATCTGCTGCCGCTGGTCGAACTGGTCGGATCCGCGAAGACCGACGCGGGACTCCTTGAAAAAGCATCGGAAATCCTGACCGGGATCGGCATGTACCCGCTACGGGTCCGGGCCGAGATCGACGCCCACATCGCCGACCGCCTGCTTGAAGCGGTCTGGCGCGAGGCGCTCTGGCTGGTGCGGGACGGGATCGCGACGACGGCAGAGATCGACGACGCGATCCGCATGGGCTTCGGTCTTCGGTGGGCGCAGATGGGCCTGTTCGAGACCTATCGCCTTGGCGGCGGAGAGGCAGGAATGCGCCATTTTCTCAAGCAGTTCGGTCCCTGTCTTCAACTGCCCTGGACGCGCCTGACCGAAGTGCCGGACTTTGATGACGCCCTCGTGGAAACCATTGCCGCGCAATCGGATGCCCAGTCCGGCGGTGTGACGATCCCGCAATTGGCACGCAGGCGCGACGACAACCTCGTCGCGATCCTGCGCGCGTTGAAGATGCAGGGCAACGCTGCCGGAGCGGTTCTGCGCGACCACGATGCCACGCTGCGCGGCAGGCTCGACGAGACCCTTCCGATGGTCACGGTCCGGCGCGTCGTGCCCGCCGACTGGACGGACACCAACGGCCACATGAACGAGGGGCGCTACGGGCAGATCTTCTCCGATGCGGCGGAGGAATTCATGCATCATGTCGGGGCGGATGCGGCCTATATCGCCGCCGGGCACAGCTATTTCACCGCCGAGACCACCATCCGCTACCTCGCCGAGACCCTGGCCGGAGAGCGGGTGCGCGTCGAAACGCGCGTGACGCTCGGAGAGGGGCGAAAGCTGCGCCTGGTCCACGAGATGCGCGGCGAAGCGGACGGCACGCTGCGCGCCGGTTGCGATCAGTTCCTGCTGCATGTCTCGCTCGACACGCGGCGATCCTGCCCGCCGCTGCCTGCCGTCGCAGCCGAGGTGGAGCGCATCGCGCGACTTCACGCAGGGGAAACACCCGTTCAGGGATAAAATTCCCGCTGCGGATGAAAATTCCGGCAATGACGCCGGTTTTTTTCGCGTCCGCGGCGGAAAACGCTCGCATGTCTCCGCGGAATGTTATGCAATTCAAATACTTGGGGGAATCTATCGAAATGGGGGGCTGATCCGGCCATGGCGCGCGATCTTTCACGTCTTCTCGGTCCGCGATCCGTGGCGATCTTCGGCTCCGGCGCCTGGTGCCGTTCGGTCATCGCCAACCTGCGCGCAATGGGGTTCGTCTGGGACATCTGGCCGGTCTCGGAGACGCAGCGCACGGTCGAGGGGATGCGCTGCTATCCGTCCGTCACCGCGCTTCCGGCGGCCCCCGATGCCGCGATGATCGGCCCGGATGTGCCGGGCACCGAGACGATCCTGATACAGCTTCGGGCACGCAACGCGGGCGGGGCCATCCTCGCCGGCGGGCCGGGCTCGGAGGCGCGCGGCGCGGCGGGCGACATGCCGGTTCTCGGGCCGGACAGCCTCGGGCTGCTCAACGCGCTGGACCGCACGGCGCTCTGGCCCGATGCGCACGGCCTTGCGCCGGTCAAGCGCGGGGTGGCGATCGTCGCGCAAGGTCCGGGGCTTGCTCGGGTTTTCTCCAGGCAACGCCGTGGCCTGCCGCTGGCCTGCCTGCTGTCGCCCGGCAGCGCCGCGGACTGGCACAAATGGGCCGAAGCGCTGCTGGCCGACGACCGGGTTTCGGCGCTCGGCCTCCAGATCGAGGCGGCGGGATCGGCCCGTGCGCTGCTGGCGCTCGGGGAGGTGGCACAGCGGCTGGGCAAGCCCGTGGTCGTGTTGCGCCCCGGTCGGGACGCGGGCGCCGTGGCGCAGATCGAGCGCGCCGGTTTCGCCTGCGTCACCACGCCGGAGTCCTTTGTCGAGACGCTCAAGATCCTGCACATGGCCGGTCCCTTGCCCGCCAATGCGCTGGCCGTTGCCTCGGTCTGCGAAGGGGCGACGACGACCGTTGCCGGCAGCGCCGCCGCGCGCGGGCTGACCTTTGCCCCCGTGGGAGAAACCCAGGCCGCGCGGCTCTCGAAAGTATTGGGAACCAGAGCTGCGGCCAGCAACCCTTTGGATTGCCGGTTTCTTTCCGATCTCCCGGTCGAGGAATCCGCCCGCGTCCTGTCGGAACTGATGACCGGCGGGGCGGTCTGCACGCTGGTGGTCGCGGATGCCCGCGGGAAGTCCGACCGTGCGCCCGACGTGGTGGTCGAGGCTGCGGTGGCGGCGCGCGAGAGGGTCGGCATGCCGATCGCGCTGGTGGCGCCGCTGTCCGACTCCCTGTCCGGGGAGGATTGCGCGGCGCTGATGGCGCGGGGGGTGATTCCGCTCATGGGTCTCGGCCCGGCGCTGGATGCGGTGCAGGCGGCAATCACCATCGGGGTCTCGTCCTGCCGGACCGGGCCGGTGATGATGCCGGTGCCCGAAGCGGCGCAGGGCGGCGTGCGGCTGTCGACCTCGGAGGCGCGCCTGGCGCTGGGATTGCCGGTCCACCGGCGCGACGGCGCGGTACATGGCGCGGTGGCGCTGGACGTCAGGGTGCTGGCCGATCCCGAATACGGCTACGTGCTGAGCCTGCGCGAACGCCGCCAGGATCCCCGCGGCACCGCCGGACCCGAGGTATGTGCCTTGCTTCCTCTCGCCGACCGGGAGATAGAGACCCTGCTGGCGCGGCTGGGGCTGCCGTCGGGAGGGAATGCGGTTGTCCAGGCCGTGCGTGCGGTGCAGGATTACCTCGAGGCGCAGCTCGGCCGGGTTGCGGAACTCGAGATATCGCCCCTGTTCCTCACGGCAGAGCGTGCGGCGGCTGGCGAAGTGCGCATTCACGTGGCCCCTGCAGTCAGCGGGGGCTGACCACGCAAGGGGACACGACATGAACGAAAAAGCCTTTCTCACCAGCCTGTTCCGGGCCGCAGTCGATGCGGCCGACCCGGAGCTTGCGCTGCGCGCGGCGCTGCCCGCGAAGCCGCGGGGCCGCACGGTGGTGATCGGGCTCGGCAAGGGGGCCGCGCAGCTTGCCGCCGCGTTCGAGCGTCTCTGGGACGGCCCCGTCGAAGGGCTTGTGGTGACGCGCTACGGCTACGCGACGCCCTGCAAGCACCTGCGCGTGATGGAGGCATCGCACCCGGTTCCCGACGCGGCGGGGCTGGAGGCCTCCGAAGCGCTGTTCGACGTGGTGCGCGACCTGACCGAGGATGACCTCGTGGTGGCGCTGGTCTGCGGCGGCGGCTCGGCCCTGCTGCCGTCGCCGCCCGAGGGGCTGACGCTGGCGGATGAGCAGGCGCTGAACCGCGCGCTGCTGGCCTCGGGCGCGCCCATCGGGGTGATGAACGCCATCCGCAAACATGCCAGCCGCATCAAGGGCGGCCGGCTTGCGGCGGCCTGCGCGCCTGCGCGGGTGGTCAGCCTCGTGGTTTCGGACGTGCCGGGCGACGATCCGGCGCAGGTCGCCTCGGGTCCGACGGTGCCCGACGCGGTCGACGCAGAGGCGGCGCTGGCGCTGATAAAGGCCTGGAAGATCACGCTTCCCCAGAACATCCTCGACCATATCGCGAGCGAGGCTTCGGCCGCGCCGCATCCCTCGGACGCCTGTTTCGCGCGCAACGAGGTGCGGGTCGTGGCCTCGGCCCGGCTGTCGCTCGAAGCGGCGGCGGCCGCGGCCGAGGCGGCGGGCACCCCGGCGGTGATCCTGTCCGACGCGATCGAGGGCGAGGCCCGCGACGTGGGTCTGGTCCATGCGGCGATGGCGCGCGAGGTGGTGTCGCGCGGCCGGCCCTTCACGCCGCCGCTGGTCATGCTCTCGGGCGGCGAGACGACCGTGACCCTGCGGGGCGACGGCGGGCGCGGCGGGCGCAACACCGAATTCCTGCTGGCCTTTGCCCATGCCATCGACGGGGTCGGCGGCATCCACGCCATCGCGGCGGATACCGACGGCATCGACGGGACCGAGGACAACGCCGGTGCCTTTGCCGACGGCACCAGCGCGGCGCGGCTGCGTGCGGCCGGGGGTGACACGATGGAGGCGCTGTCCCGCAATGACGCCTGGGGCGCCTTCGACATGCTGGGCGATCTGTTCGTTCCGGGGCCCACCGGGACGAATGTCAACGATTTCAGGGCGGTGCTGATCGACGCCTGAGCCCTCGGGGCAGGGCGCCGGCGCAATCCCGTCACCTGTCGCACCCTCCTGCCTGCCGTATCCCGGCAGGCAGGAGGGTGCGATGGCGATGGTCCGTCGACCGGGACGCGGTCAGCGCCGCCGCATCAGCAGGCCCGCCGCAACGATCACGGCCAGCGCGGCGAGCATCGGCAGCGTTTCGCCGCCGTGGGGATGCAGGTGCACGGCGCCCGCCTCATGGGCGGCGGCGGGGGCGGCGGCGATCAGGCCGGGCAGAAGGGTGAGGCGTTTCATAGGTCGATCTCCTGTTTGCGTTTCGCGAGAAAGTCGCGGATGTCGAGAAGGGATTTCTCCTCCATCGAGACGTAGACCAGCGCCATGTTGGTGCGCTCGGTCACCATCTCTCCGGGGAAAGGCAGGTAGCTGAGTTCGCGCGACCCGAAGGAGGGCGAGGCGGTCCCGACCTGCCATTCGGTCCTGAGTTCCACATCCACCAGCTTCAGCGCCTTGGCGCCGCCGGTTCCGGGACGCTCGAAGGGGACACCGGCCAGCTTGAGATAGCTGGTCTTGTCCCTTGCGGTGACGAACCCGTCGATGAACTGCGCGGCGAGGACCTGAAGGTCCGCCGCCTCGTCATGGTCGTGCATGTGCGAATGCAGGTGGTCGGCGTCGTGGCTGTGGTTGTGGTCGTGCGGGTGGTGATGGTGGTGGTGGCCCTGCGGGCCGTGGTGGTGGTGATCATGCGGCATGCTCATGCTCCGAACTCAGAGAGGAGGGGCGGGCGGAGAGATGGCGCCCTGCATCCGGCCTCAGAAATGCGGCTTGGGGTTGGACCAGCGCTTGCCCTCGAACTCTCCGTGCGGAATGCTCACCGGCTTGTCGATATGGGCCTTGTGCGCCCCGAGCTTGCCCGCCGCCGTCATCGAGCCGAGCACGTCCACGATCACCCGCGTTCCCATCAGCGCCGTGATGTCGGAGGTGTCGTAGGGCGGCGAGACCTCGACCAGTTCCATGCCGCAGAGCCCCTCGGCCGCGACCTTGGAGGCCAGCGCCAGCGCCTCGCGCGGGAGGAAACCGCCGGGTTCGGGCCAGCCGGTGCCGGGCACGAAGCCGCAGTCGATGCTGTCGATGTCGAAGGACATGTAGACCATGTCGACCCCGTCCCAGGCCATCTCCAGCGCCATCTCTGCGGTCTTGTCGATGCCCATCTTCTCCATGTCGGACATGGTGATGATGTTGGTCTCGCGCTCGCGCGCGACCTTCACCGCCTCGCGCGGAACCTGCCAGCCGCCGATGCCGACCTGCACGAGGTTCTTGGCGGGCACGTTGGGCAGCAGGGTCGAATGGAACCACGGGGTGGTGTGCATCCGCTCGTCGAGATCCTTTTCCTGGATGTCGGCGTGGCGGTCGAAATGCACGATGCCGATCTTTTTCGAGGTGCATTCCGCGATGCCGCGCACGCAGGGAAAGCCGATGGAATGATCGCCGCCGATCATGATCGGGAAGCTTCCCGAGGAAAACACATGCGACACGGCGCGGCTGATCTGGTCGAAGCTCTTTTCCAGATTGGCCGGGATGGTGAACACGTCGCCCGCGTCGCACAGCGTCATCTGTTCGCGCAGGTCCACGCCCATCTCGTAGTTGTAGGGCGTGTAGAGCGCCGAGATCTTGCGCACCCCCTGCGGACCGAAGCGGGTGCCCGGCCGGTAGGTCGTGCCGCCGTCGAAGGGAATGCCGAGCACGGTGGCGTCGTAATGCGCCACCTCCAGCACGTCCTCGGCATATGGCGCCTTGAGAAAGGTGTTGATGCCGGAATAATGCGGCAGCTCGCCGCGCGCGAAGGTCGGGATCGACTTGTCGTCGATGCTTTCCGCCCCGGTCAGGCCCATGCGCAGCGCCCAGCGGCGTTCCTCGTCCCAGCGGCCTTCGGGAAGGCCGGCCTCGGCCTGCATGGCCTTCCAGCCGCGCAGCTTGGTCAGGTCCGGATGGTGCAGCCGGGCCTCCTCGCGGCAATGATCCGCAGGGTGGTGCGACCGGGAGCGGTCACGCGGGATCGGGAACATGGGTATCCTCCGTCATTGTCTTCATGGTCTGGTAGGGGAAGCCGCCGTTGCGGGCGTCGAAGTCGTAGGTGATGGTGGCGCCGTAGGCCTCGGGCTGGATCGGGTCCCAGCGCGGCTTGTCGAAGACGATGACCCGGTCGCCCAGCTTGAACCCCTCGTGCAGGTCGTGGGTGACCATGAACACGGTCATCGCGGTCTCGCGCCGCAGCTCCATCAGGAAATCGTGCATCGACAGCCGCGTGCCGGGATCGAGCGCGCCGAAGGGTTCGTCGAGCAGCAGGATGCGCGGCTTGGCGGTCAGCGCCTGCCCGATGGCGAGGCGCTGCTGCATCCCCCCCGACAGGGCGGCGGGATAGGCGTCGGCCACATGCGACAGGCCGATGCGTTCGAGCGTGGCATCGGCGCGCTTGCGGGCGGCGCGCGACTCGGCCCCGCGCAACCGGCCCCATGTGCGGCGAAAGGTTTCGCCCGCCACGATGTTCTCGCGCACGGTCATGTGCGGAAAGACCGAGTATTTCTGGAACACCACGCCGCGCTCCAGCCCCGGTTCGACCGCGGGCGGGTTGCCGTCGATCGAGATGGTGCCGCGCGTCGGCACCTCCTGCGCCAGCAGCAGCCGCAGAAAGGTGGACTTGCCGCAGCCCGAGGCGCCGACGATGGAGATGAACTCTCCCTCGTCGACCGACAGCGAGACACGTTCGAGGATGGGCCGGGGGCCGTAGCTCTGGAAGATGTTGTCGACGGTGACGAAGCTCATGTCACAGCCCCTTTCCGGCCCAGGGAAAGAGCCTGTGGGTCAGGTGCTTCAGCGCGAGGTCGATGATGAAGGCGAGGAAGGTGATCCAGAGCACGTAGGTCAGGATGACGTCCATCGCGAGGTAGCGGCGCACGAGAAAGATCCGGTAGCCGAGCCCGAGATCCGAGGCGATGGCCTCGGCCGCGATCAGGAACAGCCAGGCCGGGCCCAGCGACAGGCGGATCGCCTGCAGCAGGCGGGGCAGGATCTGGGGCAGGGCGACGCGCAGCGCGATGACCCCGGTCGAGGCACCGAGGGTTTCGGCCTTGACGATCATCTCGCGCGGGATGTCGAGCACCCGTTGCGACAGGTCGCGGATCAGGAAGGGCGTGATGCCGATGACGATCAGCACGACCTTGGACAATTCCCCGAGGCCGAAGACGATGAACAGGATCGGCAGCAGCGCCAGCGGCGGCACCATCGAGATCACCGCGACCACCCCGGCGAACCCGGCCCGCATGTGCGGCAGCAGCCCGATCAGCAGCCCGAAGACGAGGCCGATCAGCGACGACACCCCGACCCCCAGCGCCAGCCGCCTGAGGCTCACGGCGGTGTCGTACCAGAGCAGCACCCGCCCAGACCGCTTGTCGGGTTCGGTGAACAGCCGCGCGGCGGTGTCGGCGATGGTGCCGGGGGCGGGCAGCAGCTTGTCCGCGGGATTGGCGGACAGGCGGATGTCGGACCCGATCATGTAGGCCACCACGATCAGCGCGAAGGGCAGCAGCGCGAGAAAGGCGGCAAGCGTGCGGGGCGGGGTGCGGTTGACGAGGCGCATGGCGTCTCCGGGCATGGGACGGAAGGCGGTGCCGGCGCGGAGGGGGGCCCTCCGCGACCGGGATCAGAGGGCGCCGTCGGCGGCCATCTGCATGTAGGTGGTGTCGAAGCGGAAGGTGACGTTGCCGGCATCCCCCGTCGTCACCTCGCCGGGATAGGCGATGCCGACGAAATCGGCCGAGGGCGCGCCTTCGCCGAGGATGCCCTTGTCGAACAGGAATTCCGCGACGTTGGTCATGGTCCCGGGCAGTTCCGCGCCCGAGGCGAAGGCCACGGCGGCGGCGGGGTCGTAGAACATCGCCGTCGCGGCGAGCTGCGCCTTGTAGCCGTCCAGATCGGTGCCCGAGGCTTCGGCCATGGCGGTCAGCGCCGCCTCGTCGCCCGCGGCCATGAGGCCCATGACCTCGTACCAGGCCCCGGTGAGCGCCTTGCCGAAGGCGGGGTTGTCGGCCAGCGTTTCGGTGTTCACCACCATCAGGTCGATGATCTCGCCGGGGATGTCGGCGCTGTCGAACAGCTTCTTCGCGTCCGGATCCTCGAGGATCGCGGCCACCAGCGGGTTCCAGGTCACCACCGCCTGCACGTCGTCGGTCTGGAAGGCGGCGATCATGTCGGCATCCGAGGTGTTGATGACCCCGCCGAGATCGCTCTCGGACAGGCCCTTGGAATCGAGCGCGCGGGCCAGCAGGTAATGCGACACCGAAAGCTCGACCAGGTTCACCGGCTGTCCGACGAGCGAGGAAAGGCTGCCGTCGCCCTTCACGATCACCGCGTCGTTGCCGTTGGAATAATCCCCGACGATCAGCGCCGTGGTGTCGACGCCGCCGCCCGCGGGGATCGACAGCGTGTCCATGTTGGTCGCCGACACGCCGTCGAAGGCGCCGGCGGTGTACTGGTTGATCGATTCCACGTAGTCGTTGATCTGCACGATCTCGACGTCGATGCCGTATTTCTCGGCCCATTTGTCCATGATGCCGGAGGTTTCGAGATAGCCCCAGGGCATCCAGCCCACGTAGATCGACCAGGCGACCTTGAAGTCGGTCTTCTCCTCGGCGGTTGCGGGTGAAAGTCCGGCGGCAAGCACCCCGAGCGAGAGGGCGGTGGCATTCAGAAATCTGGTCATGGTCGTCCCCGTTGGTCAGCGTCCCGCCGTCTTCTTCGTCGAAAAAGGTCAGAATTCGGCCCGCTGGCGGAACAAGGAAACAAGGGCGCGGGTCTGACCTGCGCAGTGTGTCTCCCGGGATTTTGGCCCGCCGTGTGCCCGCACGGAATTTGCCGCGCGGGTGGCGTTTCTCGGACCAGACCCGGCCCATCGGCCGGCGGAACCCTAAACGCCCTGCAAGGTCAGGAAAGGCGACTCGGCCCCCATCGGTCAACGCCGCGTTGCGTCTCGGCGCTGTGTCGGGGGTGTCCCGCGGCCCGGATGCATCAATTTTGTGCAGCCGGGCCGCAGCGGGCGGTCAGAGCGCGTCCAGAAAGGCGCGGGTCGCGGCACCGAGCTCGGCCAGAACTGCCGGCGCGCCGATCTCGGCGGTGCGCGCGGTCATCGGCACTTCGACCCCCAGCGCCGTTTCCGGCGGCAGGGCGGCGACAAAGGCGGCAAGGTCGATTTCGCCCGTGCCGGGGACAAGCCGCTCGACGCGGGCGGTGTGGAACAGCTCGTCCGTGGTGTAGGGCGGATGCACCGGCGCATCGCAGAGATGGGCAAAGGGCAGCCGGTTTGCCGGGATCTGTCCCAGCAGGTCGAGCGAGGAACCCGAGCGGTCGGCATGCAGGCTGTCGGCGAGGATGCCCACGCGCGGCCCGGCCTGCTGCACCATCCGCCAGCAGGCGGCAAGGTCGGGCACCACGGCCCAGGGAAAGAACTCAAGAACCGCCGACATGCCGCGCTCGGCGGCGGCCTCGTCCACCCGTCCGAGGGTTTCGGCAAGGCGGGCGAGGTCGTCGTCATAGGGCGCGGTGATGAGATGCGACGCGCCGAGCTCCGCCCCGCAGTCGAACAGGGCGCCGAGCGAGGCGATATCGGTCTCTGGCGTGATGCGCAGGAATTCGATGTCGTTGACCGCGAGGCCCGTGTCCCGGAGCGCGGCCAGCGTCTCGCGCAGGGCGGCGGGGTCGTCCATCAGCGGATGGCCGGGGGTCTCGGGGGTCACGCGCAGCAGGCGCAGGCCGACCGCATCGAACCCGGCGCGGGCCGCGGCCTCGACGAATTGCGCCGGCGGCAGGTCGACGGCCGAAAGGTGGGCAACGGAGAGGCGGCGGGTCATGGGGTCTGTCCTGATGCGTGGCACCCCGCGATGTAACCGAAGGTCATCGCCGGGCCAAGGTTGATGCCCCCGGCGGGGTAGTATCCGCCGAAGACGCTCGCCGCGTCGGTGCCCGCGGCATAGAGGCCGGGGATCGGCGCACCCGCCTCGTCCAGCACCCGGGCGCTGCCGTCGGTGGCCAGGCCGGCAAAGGTTCCGAAGCTGCCCGGCACCACCTTCACCGCGTGGAAGGGCGGGCGCAGGATCGGCGCGACATTGGGGTTGGGATGCTGCTCGGGGTCGCCCTGAAGCCGCATGTAGGGCGTGGTGCCGCGATGGAACGCCGGGTCCTCGCCGCGCGCCGCGCCGGCGTTCCACGCCTCCACGGTGCGGGTCAGCCCCTCGGGGTCGATGCCGCATTGCCGTGCGAGATCGCCGACCGTCCGGGCGGTCACGAGGTAGCCGCGCCGCGTCCACTGGCGCCAGGGCAGGGGCTGCGGGCGCACCACGCCCAGCCCGAAGCGGCGCAGGAAGCGGTGATCGCAGACCAGCCAGCTTTCGGCGGGGGCGTCGTCGGGCAGGGCGCGCAGCATGGCCTCGACGTAGTCGTGATAGCCGAGCCCCTCGTTGCAGAACCGCCGCCCGTCGGCGAGGACGCCGATCACGCCGGGTTTGCCGCGCTCGATGATGTGGGGGAACTGCGCGACGCGGCCATCGGGCCAGCGCACCGTCGACACCGGGCAGAAGGCGGCGGGGCGGGCCTGCCCGGTGGCGGTCGCGGCCCCTGCCGCCTCGGCCAGGGCCAGCCCGTCGCCGGTCGCTTCGGGCACGGCGAGGGTCAGGTGTTCGCGATCGCGCGGGAACAGCCCGGCGCGGCGCGCGGCATCGTGCGGAAAGCCGCCGCAGGCCAGCACCACGCCCCGCGCCGCGCGCAGCACCGTGCCATCCGCCAGCACCACGCCCCGCACCCCGTCCTCGCGCAGCAGGGAGGCGACGTCGGCGCCGGTGCGCAGATCCACCCCGAGGTCGAGCGCCGAACGCAACAACCGGCCCGCCAGCGCATTGCCGTTGCGCAGGTCCATGCCGCGCCGATGCAGCGCCAGGTCGCGCGCATGGCGCAGCACGCGCTTCGTGGCATGAAGGAAGGCGCGGGGCGAGCGGGTCAGCGTCATGAAGGCGCGCAGATCCGGGCCCGACTGGATCGTCATGCCGAAGAACGTCGTCTCGCGCACCGGTTTGCGCAGCAAGGCCAGCGCCGGGCCGAGGCCGCGCGCGTCAAAGGGCGCGGCGATGACGGAACGGCCGCCGGTGCCCGCACCGGGTATGTCGCCATAGGTGTCGGGGATCGCGAGGCCGCCCTCGAACTGCAGGGCCGTGTGGTCTTCGAAGAAGCGCACCATCGCGGGCGCGGCGTCGAGAAAGGCGTCCACCCGTTCGGGATCGAAGCGGTTGCCGAGCACCCCGCGAAGATAGCGGCGCGGCTCTGCCGGGTCTTCGACGATGCCCGCGCGCTGCGCCACCGGGTTGCGCGGCGACCAGATCCAGCCGCCCGACCAGGCGGTCGTGCCGCCGATCACCTCGGCCTTTTCCAGCACCACCACGCGCAGCCCGTGAAAGGCCGCCGTCACCGCCGCGGACAAACCCGCCGCGCCGGAACCGATCACGATCAGATCGCAGGTCTCTTCGGCCATGCGCCTCCCCCCCTTGCTGGCGAAAACCTGATCCCCGGCTGATGTAACGTCAATGACATGTTTTGCCGTGCGCGTAACATCATGTTAAAGGTCCGGAACAAGGAGGGGCCATGCGCGAAATCACCCTGCGCCAGATCGAGGTCATCCGGGCGGTGATGCTGCGCGGCACGATCAGCGGCGCGGCCGAGCATCTGGGCGTCTCGGCCCCCGGCATCAGCCGTCTCATCAAGCATACCGAGGAGTCGCTCGGGATGCGGCTCTTCGAACGGCGCGCCGGGCTGTTCGTCCCGGCGATCGAGGCGGGCGCGGTCTTCGACCAGGTGCGCGAGGTCTACAAGGGCGTCGAGAACCTGCAGAACGCGCTGGAATCGCTGCACAAGGGCGAGGACGTGCGGCTTGCCTTCGCCTCCGCGCCGTCGGTGGCGCAGTTCATCGCGACGCGGGCCATCCGAACCGTGCGCAAGCGCTACCCGGACCTGTTCATCGACCTCAACATCCTCAAGATCGAGGAGACCATCGACTACGTCCTGCTGGAACGCGGCGAATTCGTCATCATGTCCTCGGCCGTGCGCAATCCCGGGGTCGACAACGACCTGCTGGCCGAGGGGCGCCTCGTGGCGATCCTGCCCGAGGGGCATCCGCTGGAGGAACGGGAGGTGGTCTCGGTCCACGATCTTGCCAACGAGGATTTCATCGGCGTCGATCCCGCCGATCCCTACGGCGCCATTCTGGCCCAGCCTTTCCGCGAGGCCGGGCTGGAGATGCGCCAGACCATTCGGGGCCGCTTTGCGCAGACGGTGGTGAGCCTCGTGCGGCACGGGCTGGGGGTGGCGCTGATCGACGAATTCTCGGTTGCCGAGGTCTACATGCCCGGCGTCGTGCGCCGTCCGCTGAAGGAACAGATCCCGCTGCGAATCTACGTGGCGACGAAAAAGGGCCGGGTGCTGTCGACCTTTGCCGATTACGCGATCCAGCAGTTCCGCAAGGAGTTGGCCGGCGCGAGGCTTCACTGGACAGGTCAACTGGAGCGTGATTAACTTCAGGTTAATGCGGGCGCATTCTTGGTATTTGACGTTACGTGGTGTCACGATGCATGCTGCCCGAGGACGGTAGGGTCATGCCCTGCCGCAGGAGATCCAGGGAGGACTACCATGAAACGCTTCATTCTGGGCGCGGCTTCCGCGCTCGTTCTCGGTGCAACCGGCGCTCTGGCGCAGGATTACCCGACCAAGGAAATTCAGGGCATCATCCAGTGGGGGGCCGGCGGCTCCACCGACACGGTGATGCGCTCGGTCACGCCCCATGCCGAAGAGGTCCTGGGCGGCACGGTCGTTCTGCAGAACATGACCGGCGCGGTGGGCGCCATCGCGCTCAACTACGTGGCCGATGCGGATGCCGACGGCTACACCCTTCTCATGGGTGCCGAAAACCCGCTGCTCTACAAGGTGATGGGCCTCGGAGACAAGGATTACTCGGAATTCACCCCGATCAGCATCCTCGCCCGCGGCACGCCGATCCTCGTCGCCCGCGCCGATGCGCCCTTCGACGACTATGCCGGCATGATGGACTACATCAAGGCCAACCCCGGCGAACTGCGCCTCGGCGCGACCGGCCCCGGCGGCCTGCCGTCTGTGATCACCGGCATGATGAACACCGTCGAGGGCACGCTCGACGTGATCTCCGTGCCCTATGACGGCGACGGCCCCGCGCTTACCGCGCTTCAGGGTGGCGCCATCGACGTGATGCCCGCCGTTCTGGGGGCCGCCATCGAAGGCGTGCGCGCCGGCAAGATGAAGCCGCTGGCGATCTTCGACGTGGAAACCAACGACAAGCTGCCCGAGGCACCCATCGTCACCGCCTTCAACGAGGGCTACAACGACTTCCTGCCCTGGGGCCCGTTCTTCGGCGTCTTCGTCAAGAACGGCACGCCGGACGATGTCGTCGCCAAGCTCTCGGAGGCCTATTCCAAGGGTGCGATGAACGAGGACTTCATCAAGCTGATGGACGACCGCGGCTTCACCATGATGGCGATCAGCGGCGACGAGGCGCAGGAGTTCCTGACCACGTGGCAGCAGAACACCTCCTGGCTGCTTCAGGACGCGGGTCTGACCAAGAACTCTCCCGAAGACTTCGGCATCGCCCGTCCGGGCAAGTGATCCGACCCTTCCGGGCGGCGCCGTAACGGCGCTGCCCGACCCTGTGGCGCCGCGCGATGATGCGCGGCCCCCGGCGTTCCCGGTGAGCGGAACGCACCCCCTCACAGACACAAGGAGCGCGTCATGGACCCCGAGTTTCGCGGCGACAGCGACCATCACGACGGCACCTCCGATGCCACGCCCGGCGGTTACGACCACAAGCGGCGTCCCGGAGAGCTGGGTTTTGCCATTCTCATGCTGCTGGGCAGCCTCTACCTGCTGAAGGAAGCCTACGGGATTTCCGGGTTCGAGGCGCTGTCCGCGCCCGGCTCGGTGCCGATGGCGACGGCGGCGGTGCTGGTGATCTCGGCCGCCGTCATCGTCCTGCGCACCCTGCCGCTGCCCCGCGTGTCGGGCGAAACCCTGGCGCGGGACATCCTGCCCTGGGTCGTGGTGATCTTTGCCGTGCTGCTGGTGGGCTACGGCCTGCTGCTGAAGCCGCTCGGCTTCCTGCCGACCTCGGCGCTGTTCCTCGTCATCACCATCAAGATGCTGTCCCGGCGCAGCTGGGCCTTCACGCTCACCGTCTCGGTCGGCGCGCTCTTCATCATCTGGCTGGTCTTCCGCATCGTCTTTTCGGTGCTGATGCCCGCGGGCATCGTGCCCGAGGCCGAAGTCATCCAGATGTTCCGCAACCTGTTCTCCGGGGGGGCCTCGTGATGGATGCGGTACTTGCCTTCCTGACGGTCATCACCCAGCCCGAGCTGCTGCTTCTCGTCGGCGTGGGAACCTTTGCCGGGGTCTACATCGGCGCCATTCCGGGTCTCTCGGTCACAATGGCGGTGTCGATCCTGATCTCCTTCACCTTCTCCTGGGACGTCTATCCGGCGATCTCGCTGATGGTTGGGATCTACATGGGCGGGGTCTACGGCGGCTCGCGCACGGCGATCCTGCTCAACATCCCCGGCGCGCCCTCGGCCATCGCCACGGCGCTCGACGGCTACCCGATGGCGCAGCGCGGCGAGGCCGGGCAGGCGATCGGCGTGACCACGGTCATGTCCTTCTTCGGCGGTCTCATCGGCATCCTGGTGCTGGCGCTCGCCGCGCCCTTCGTGTCGGATTTCGCGCTGGGGTTCCAGCCGCGCGACTACATGCTGCTGGCGGTGCTCGGCATCCTGCTGGTCGGCTCGCTCTCCACCGGGAGCCTGGTCAAGGGCATCTTCGCCGGGGCGCTCGGCATCGCCATCGGCGCGGTCGGCCGCGACCCGCTGACCTTCACCGAACGCTTCACCTTCGATCTGAACTTCATGCAGTCGGGGATCAGCTTCATCGCGGTGATGATCGGCATGTTCGGCGTCTCCGAGGCGCTGCAACAGCTCCACCACGTCGATACCCCCGCCATCAAGCAGAAGATCAGCCGCATCGTGCCCTCCTTCGGCACCGTCAAGAAGTACCTGCCGCTGTCGCTGCAGACCTCGACCATCGGGGTCATCATCGGCGCGCTGCCGGGCACCGGCGGGGACATCGCGGCGCTCATGGCCTACGACCACGCCAAGCGCGTGACCAAAAAGCCCTCGCGGCCCTTCGGTCAGGGCGCGATGGAGGGTCTCGTCGCCCCCGAGACGGCGAACAACGCCGCCGTGGGCGGGGCCTTCATCCCGATGATGACGCTCGGCATTCCGGGTGACGCGGTGACCGCCATCATGATCGGCGCGCTGTTCATCCACGGCCTGAACCCCGGTCCGATGCTGATGATCGACCAGCCGGACATGTTCTGGTTCATCGTCGGCGCTCTGGTCATGGCGAACTTCTTCATGCTGATCTTCGGCCTGACGGGCATCAAGCTCTTCACCAAGATCGTCGAAATGCCGCGCGCCGTGCTGATCCCGCTCATCATGTTGCTGTCCATCGTCGGCGCCTACGCGGTCAACAACTCGATCTCGGATGTCTACTGGATGCTCGGTTTCGGTGTCTTCGGCTACTTCCTGCGCCACTACGGCTACCCGCTGGGGCCGGTGATCCTGGGCGTGATCCTGTCGCGGCTGCTGGACGACAACTGGCGCCGGGCGATCATCTCGGAACGCGAGGACCTCGGCCGGTTCTTCTGGGGCATCGTGACCTCGCCGCTGTCGCTGGTGCTCTTCGTGGCCGTGATCCTGATCTTCGCGTCCCAGACGCCGCTCTGGGGCAGGATCTTTCACCGCCGCGCGTCCGATCCGGACGGCGTCACCAACGAGGCAGGCAAATGAGCACACTGAAACTGGGGCTGATCGGGGACAACATCGCGCGCTCGCGCTCCCCTCTGCTGCACACCCTTGCGGGGCGGCAGAACGGCATCGCGGTCAGCTACGACCGCCTCGTGCCGCCCGCGCTGGCCTCGGATTTCGACACCGTCTTCGCCGGCTGTGCCGAGGGCGGATACCGGGGGATCAACATCACCTATCCCTACAAGGAAAAGGTGTTCCCCAAGCTGACCGTCACCGACCCGCTGGTCCGCGCCATCGGCGCCATCAACACGGTGATCTTCGAGGCCGACGGCCCCAAGGGTCACAACACCGACCACTCCGGCTTCATGGCGGCCTATCGCGGGGTGCGCGGCGACACCGCGCCGGGCACGGTGCTGATGATCGGCACCGGTGGGGTCGGGCGGGCGGTGGCCTTCGGGCTGCTCGGGCTCGGCGCGTCGGAACTGCGGCTGGTCGACCGTGACCGCGCCAAGGCCGAGGCGCTGGCCGAGGAACTGCGCGCCGCCGGCACCGCGCGCGTCGTCGTGATGGACGATGCCGAAGCGGCGGCCGAGGGCGCCCACGGGCTCATCAACTGCACGCCGGTCGGTATGGTCGGCTACGAGGGCACGCCGCTTGCCGCCGGGGCCATGCACGGGGCGCAATGGGTCTTCGACGCGGTCTATACCCCGGCGGACACGCAGTTCCTCAAGGATGCCGCGGCGGCGGGCCTCGCCGTCATCTCCGGCTGGGAGCTGTTCTACTGGCAGGGCGTGCATGCCTGGAAGCATTTCTCGGGCACCCCGCTCGACGAGGGGCAGCTTCGCGAGGCGCTGCTGAGCTCGGACGAGGTGGTCTGACACCGGCGCGGGCGGCGCGACGATTCAGCCTGGCTGAATCAGAACGCAGCCCGCCTGATGTTCCCGCCTGGCTGCATCGCGGGCAAACTGCACCGCAGCGCAGCACAGGGAGAGCCACATGGCCCGCGACGACAAGCTCAAGCTCGGAACCTTCGTCTATACCTTCGGCTTTCATCCCGCCGCCTGGCTGCATCCCGGCTCGGACGTGAACGGCGCCAACGACATCGCGCATCTCGCGAAGGTGGCGAAGATCTCGGAAGCGGCCAAGCTCGACTTCATGTTCTTCGCCGACAGCCCCGCCGCCGCGGTCGGCCACCCCGAGGCCCTGGCCCGCCAGCCCACCAAGATGAACCGGTTCGAGCCGATCACCGCCATCACCGCGCTGTCGATGGTGACCGAGCGGCTGGGCTTCGTCGCCACCGCCTCGACCTCCTACTACGAACCGTTCAACATCGCGCGGCTCTATGCCTCGGCGGATCACATCTCGGGCGGGCGGATGTGCTGGAACGTGGTCACTTCGGATCACGACGAAACCGGCTACAACTTCAACCGCGAGGGGCTCGACCCCCATGCCGACCGCTACGCGCGGGGCGAGGAGTTCCTCGACGTGGTGTTCGGCCTCTGGGATTCCTGGGAGGACGACGCGCTGCTGCTCGACCGCGAGGCGGGGCTCTACCACGACAAGGACAAGCTGCACACGCTGAACCACGTCGGACCGCATTTCCGCGTGCGCGGGCCGCTCAACATCGCGCGCACACCGCAGGGGCGGCCGGTGATCGCGCAGGCCGGCGGGTCGGAACGCGGCAGGGAACTGGCGGCGCGCACCGCCGAAGTGGTGTTCTCTCTCGCTTCGGACATCAACAAGAACAAGGCCTTCTATGCCGACGTGAAAGCGCGTATGGCCAAGTACGGCCGCAATCCTTCGGATCTCAAGATCATGCCGGGCATCGTCATCAACGTCGGGGAAACCCGCGCCGAGGCCGAGGCCCGCGCGCAGGAGATGGTCGACGTGATGCACCCCGAGGTCGGGCTGCTGATGCTGCAGGAGTTCCTGGAAACCGATCTGCACGGCGCCGACCTCGACGCGCCGTTCCCGATGGAGCGCATGCCCGCCCGCGCCAAGGGGTCGGTCGCGATGTTCGAGGGGGTGCGCGAATTCGTCGAACAGGGCCACACCCTGCGCGAGCTCATCACGCACTACGCCCGAGCCCATACCGGCAACGGGCTGACCGGGTCCTACATGGAGGTCGCGGATTACATGCAGGAATGGTTCGAGGCCGAGGCCGCCGACGGCTTCATCCTGATGTGTCCGACCCTGCCGTCGAGCCTCGAGGATTTCACCCGGCTGGTGGTGCCGGAACTGCGCCGCCGCGGCCTGTTCCGCGAGGAATACGAAGGGACGACGCTGCGCGAGAACCTGGGGCTGGCCTTTCCGGTCAACCGCCACGCCGCGGCGCGCGAGGCCGAGGCGGCGGAATGAGGCGCCCCGCGCCCCGGTTGTGAGCGGCGCAAAGGGCGTTAAAAGGATCTCGTGCCCCGCAAGGAAGGTAGCCCGATGACCCATCCCGCGCTCGACGCGCTCCGCAGCCGGTTCGGCGACCGCCTCGACACCGGCGCGACCCAGCGCGCGCAGCACGGCGCGGGCGACAGCTGGCATCCCGCCGCGCCGCCGGATGCGGTGCTGTTCGCCGACACCACGCAGGAGGTGTCCGAGGCGCTCGCGATCTGCAACGCCCGGGGCTTCCCGGTGATCGCCTTCGGCCACGGCTCCTCGCTCGAAGGGCAGATCCAGGCGGTGCGGGGCGGGCTCTGCATCGACCTGTCGCGGATGAACCGCATCCTGCGGGTTTCGGCGGGCGACATGGATTGCACGGTGGAATGCGGCGTCACGCGGCAGCAGCTCAACGCGGATCTGCGCGACAGCGGCCTGTTCCTGCCGGTCGACATCGGCGCCCATGCCACGATGGGGGGGCTTGCCTCGACCCGGGCCTCGGGGACGATGACGGTGCGCCACGGCACGATGCGGGACCGGGTCATCGGGCTGACCGTGGTGCTGCCGGATGGCGAGATCATCGAAACCGGGGGCAGGGCGCGCAAGTCCTCCGCCGGGTACGACCTGACCGGGCTGTTCGTCGGGGCCGAGGGCACGCTCGGCATCATCACCGAGCTGACGCTGCGTCTTTCGGGTATTCCCGAAATGGCGACGGCGGGTCTGTACAGCTTTCCCGATATTGCCGGAGCCACCGAAACGGTGATCGAGGCGCTGCAATGCGGGCTCTGCCTGAACCGGATCGAACTGCTGGACGCGCTGCAGATGCGGGCGATCAACGCCTGGAACGGCACCGCGCATCCCGAAACCGCGACGCTGATGGTCGATCTCGCCGGAAGCGCGGCGCAGGTGGCGGGCGACCTCGACACCTTCGGCGATCTCGCGGCGGCGCACGGGGCCGATGCCGTGCCCTGCGCGACGGCCGAGGACTACACCGCGCTCTGGGCGCTGCGGCACTCGGCGCTGCATGCCGCGCGCGGGCTGCGGCCGGGCTGCAAGAGCCTGTCGACCGACGTCTGTGTCCCGGTCACCGAACTGCCCGCGATCATCGCCGCCATCCAGGCCGAGATCGCCGCCGAAGGGGTGGTCGCCCCGCTGCACGGCCACGTCGGGGACGGCAATTTCCACCTTGTCATGCTGTTCGACCCGGATGACGCCGACGAGCAGGACAGGGTGCGCCGCCTCAACCACCGGCTTGTCGACATGGCGCTGGCCCATGGCGGCACCGCCACCGGCGAACACGGGGTCGGCCTCGGCAAGAAGGTCTTCATGGAGGCGCAGCACGGCCCGGCGCTGGGGCTGATGAGGCGGCTGAAGCGGGCCGTCGATCCCGGCAACATCCTCAACCCCGGCAAGATCTTCGACCTCTAGGGCGCCGCCACCCGCACGCGCGAAGCGCAGGATCGCCCCGACACGGCACCCCGGCTGCATAATTCTTGTGCAGCGGATCCGCCTTGCCGCCGGATCGTGCAGAATTCTGCGACCTCGCTCCGCAACGGCACTGACTCTTGCCCGCGGGATCATTTGTATACACAATTAGAATCGTGGACCACCGAACGCGTCCACGATCGCAAGACCACAAACGGGCCCTCAACGGGCCGCACAGGGAGATTGTCCATGCGCAAGCATTTTCTTGCCGCCCTCGCCGGGGCGGCCGTGACCCTCGGGTCCAGCCAGACCGCCCTTGCCGATGCCCTCGAGGACGTGATGGCCGCAGGCGTGCTGAAGGTCGGCACCGAGACCGCCTTTGCCCCGTTCGACTACATCGACGCGGGCACCCACACCGGCCTGAACACCGAGATCTATGCCGAGATCGGCAAGGAGATGGGCGTCGAGATCGAATGGATCACGCTCGACTGGACCGGCGTTCTGCCCGGTCTCGAAGCGGGCCGCTTCGACGTGGTCGCCGGTCCCGCCACCATCACCAAGGCGCGGATGGAACGCTACCGCTTCTCCTCGCCCATCGCCGAGGCGACGGTTGCCCTGCTGGTCGGCGCCAACAGCGACATCGCCGCGCCCGAAGAGATCGCGGGCAAGCCCGTCGGCTCCGGCACCGGCACCGCGCAGCTTGCCCAGCTTCAGGCCTACGGCGCGACGCTCGACCCGGCGCCGACCGAGTATCGCGAATACGTCTCGTTCAACGAAAGCTATGCCGACCTCGCCGCCGGCCGGATCGAGGCGGTGGCCAACTCGCTGCCCAACATCGCCTTCGTGGCCTCCCAGCGCCCCGACACCTTCAAGGTGGTGAAGCCCGCCTTCGGCACGCCGACCTATTTCGGCTTCCCCGGCCGGATCGAGCCGGAATACGCCTCGCTGATGGACCGGATCGACGAGATCCTGCTGGCGATGAAGGCCGACGGCCGCATGGCGGCGCTGCAGGAAAAGTGGTTCGGCACCACCTTCGACATGCCCGACTACATCACCGAACCCAACATCTGACGACACCGGACGGCGCGGGGGATGACCCGCGCCGCTTCCCCCGACGGGCGACCGCATGACCTGGAAGCTGTTCTCTCTGCTGCTCGAAGCCTCGCTGATGACGATCTTCGTCAGCACCATCTCGATCCTCGTGGGCCTCGGCTGCGCCATCGTCCTGTCCGGAATGCGGATGTCGGGCAACCGCTGGCTGTTCGGCGGGGCGGGGGTGTTCATCTCGTTCTTCCGGGGCGTGCCGCTGCTGGTGCAACTGCTGCTGATCTTCAACCTGCTGCCGGCCATCGGCATCACCCTGCCGAGCCTCGCCACGGCGATCATCGGGCTGTCGCTCTGCACCGCCGCCTACCAGGCCGAGAACCTGCGCGGCGGTTTCGAGGGCGTGCCCCCCGGTCTGGTCGAAAGCGCCGAGATGGCGGGCTTTTCCCGAACCCAGACCTTCATCTGGATCCGCACCCCCATCGCGCTGCGCATGACCTTTCCGGCGCTGGTGAACGAGGCGATCCTGATCCTCAAGGCGTCCTCGCTGGTCTCGGTCGTGGGGCTGATCGAGCTGACCAAGATGGCGCAGAATCTCTCGGCCTCGACCTACCAGCCGCTGCCGATCTTCGCCTCCGCCGGGGTGATCTACCTCGCGATCAATCTCGTGGTGGCCTTCGTCGGGCGGCGCGCCGAAGCGGCGCTGCCGGGACTGCCCGCCCGATGAGTTTCGATTTCGCCGTCATCCTCGCCAAGGCCCCGCAGATCCTGATGGGGCTGGGCGTCACCATCCTGATCTGGGTCGCGGGCACGCTCGCCTCGGCCGTGCTGGGGTTCCTGATCGCCACCGCGCGCCGCTTCGGCGGCCGCCCGGTCGACCTGCTGCTGCAGGTGCCGATCGAGGTGCTGCGCGGCACGCCCTTCCTCGTCCAGATCTTCCTGCTCTATTTCGGCGGGCCCTACATCGGCCTGCGGCTCGACCCGATCACCGCCGGCCTGCTCGGCATCTCGATCTACGGCGCCGCCTATTATGCCGAGATCTTCCGCGCGGGGTATCAATCCGTGCCCGTCGGCCACGTCGAGGCCGCCGAATGCGTCGGCTTCAGCCGCCAGCAGATCATCCTCCACGTGCTGCTGCCCGAGATGGCGCTGCTTGTGCTGCCGCCCTCGATCAACATGGCGGTGATCCTGCTCAAGGAAACCGCGCTGCTGTCGCTCATCACCGTGCCCGAGATGACCATGACGGTGAGCGCCATCGGCTCCCAGCAATATGCCTTCGTGGAATCCCTGGTGATCCTCGCGCTGGTCTACTGGGGGCTGGTGGAGCTGTCGAACTGGCTGGGCCGCATCGCCGAACGCAAACTCTCGAAATTGAGTGCCTGACATGACCGATCCCGCCATCCGCGTGCAACACGTCTCCAAGCAGTTCGGCGACACGGTCGTGTTGCGCGACATCTCGCTGGAGGTGCCAAAGGGCGAGGTCACCTGCCTGATCGGCCCCTCCGGGTCGGGGAAATCGACCCTTCTGCGCTGCATGGCCTTTCTCGAGGAGGCGACCAGCGGCACCATCCTGATCGAGGGCGAACCGCTCGGCTTCGTCGACGGGCCGGGCGGGCGCAAGCGCCAGACCCCGGCCGACCTGCGCCGGACGCGTTCGCGGATCGGCATGGTGTTCCAGCAGTTCAACCTGTGGCCCCACATGACCGCGCTCGGCAATGTCTCCGCCGCGCTGCGCCGGGTGCGCGGCATGGCCAAGGCGGCGGCCGAGGAACGCGCCATGGTCCAGTTGCGCAAGGTCGGGCTCGAAGAGCGCGCGCATCACTACCCCAGCCAGCTCTCGGGCGGCCAGCAGCAGCGCGTCGCCATCGCCCGGGCTCTGGCGCTGGACCCGACCATCATGCTTTTCGACGAGCCGACATCGGCGCTCGACCCGGAACTGACCGGCGAGGTGCTGAACGTCATGCGGGCGCTGGCGGACGAGGGCATGACCATGGTCGTGGTGACGCACGAGATCGGGTTCGCCGCCTCGGTCGGCAATCGGGTCGCCTTTCTGGATCACGGACGGCTGCTGTTCCACGACACGCCGGAAAAGGTCTTTGCCGCCCCGCGCGAGCCGCGTCTCGAACAGTTTCTCGACACCTATCTTGACCGCGGCGCCGCCATGCTGAAGTAACCGGGCATGAGCGGGGAGGACAGCACAGAGGCGACACGCTCGCTTCACGAGACGATCCTGACGGATCTGGAAACCCGCATCCTGTCGGGGGACTGGCCGCCGGGCCATCGCGTGCCGTCGGAACTGGAACTGGCGGAAACCTATGGCTGTTCGCGCATGACCGTGAACAAGGTGATGACCCAGCTCGCGCAGGCGGGGCTCGTGCTGCGGCGCCGCCGCGCCGGGTCGGTGGTGCTGCCGCAGCGCTCGCAGAACGCGGTTCTGGAGATCCACGACGTCAAGGAAGAGGTGCTGGCCGTCGGAGGCTGGTATCGCCACGAGATCCTCGGCCGCCGCCGCCGGACGATGGAGCCGGTCGAGGACCTGGAACCCGTGCCGGTGCCGGGGGTGGCGGTGCTCGACGTCACCTGCCTGCACACCAACGACGGCGCGCCGTTCTGCCTGGAACAGCGCCTGATCTTTCTCGACGCGGTGCCCGAGGCGCGGGACGAGGCGTTCCGCGACAAGGCGCCGGGCGTCTGGCTGCTGGCGCATGTGCCCTGGTCCGAGGCCGAGAACGAGATCGGCGCCGTCGCCGCCGATCCCGGCACCGCCGCGCGGCTGGGGCTGTCCGAGGGCGAGCCGCTGCTGACCATGACCCGGCGCACCTGGAAGAACGGCGAGCCGGTGACGGTGGCGCGGTTTTCCTATCCCGGCCGGATGCACCGGCTGAAGGCGCGCTTCACCCCGTCGCAAAGCTGACGCGATGGCCCGTCTGCCGCACCTGCGCGCCATGGAGAGTTTCGACGCGGTGGCGCGGCTCGGCTCGGTGCAGGGCGCGGCGCAGGAACTGGGCGTGACCCCCGGCGCGGTCAGCCAGCAGGTGCGGCGGCTCGAGGCGCATCTGGGCGTGACGCTGCTGGAACGCCGGGGCCGGGGGCTGGAACTGACCCGCTGGGGCGCGCTGTATCATGCGGAACTGAGCGCCGCCTTCGAGCGGCTGGCACAGGCGGAGCGACCGCTGCGCGCGGCCCTCGGCGGGGCGCCGCTGGTGGTCGCGGGTCTGCCGACCGTCGCGGCGAAATGGCTGGGGCGGGCGCTGTACGACTGGGCGCGCGACTACCCGGAGGTGCCGGTGCGCCTCGTTGCAGAGGACGGGGAACCGGATTTCGGCGCGGTCGATTTCCACATGGGCTTCGGCGCGCCGCCGTCCGACGGGCCGGGGGCGGAGCTGTTCACCGACCGCGCCGTGCCCGCCTGCGCCCCCGCGCTGGCCGCGGGCCTTGCCGCGCCTGCCGACCTCTTCGCGCGGCCCGTGCTGCGCATCGAATGGGGCGCTCGCTACGACCGTTTCACCCCGCCGGGCTGGGAGCCCTGGGCGGCGCTTCACGGCGTTCCGGTCCCGGAGCCGTCCCCGGCGATGCGCTTTGCACTGACCTCCTCGGCGATCGACGCGGCGGTCGCGGGGCAGGGCGTTGTGCTGGGGCAGGTGGCCATGATGCAGGAGGAACTCCTGACCGGCCGGTTGGTGATCCCCTTCGACCTGCGCCTGCCGCTCAGCGAACCCTATTCCCTGCGCTGGTCCCGCGCCGCGCTGGAAAAGCCCGGCGGCGGGCGCTTGCGGGACTGGCTGATCGCGCGCGGCCGCGCTCAGGCCTCGGCGCTGGAATCGGGCGCGCGGTAGAGCGCGACCGAAAGCGCGCCCTCCGCGACGGCATCGGTTTCGGCCATGTCATGCGCGGCAAGGCCCAGCGACGGGATCGGGGCGCAGGCAAAGAGGAACCGTCGCGCTGCCCCCGGAAGCGGGCCGGGGCCGATCTCGGCCCGGAACGGCGCGCGCGTCATGAGGTTCAGCGCCAGCGTCGGTGCCCCGTCGTGATGGCAGTCGCAGCCGAGGTCGCCGGAAAACCGCAGCGCGCCGTCGCCCGGCCCGCGCCGTTCGCAGCGGCCGTCCGACAGGTGCAGCGTCACCGGCGCTCCGGCGATCACGGTGAACAGGCGCGTGCAGCCCGGAAAGGGCGAAAACGGCCCGGAGCGCGCGATGATGGCCGTGCTGATGCGCCAGTCGAACCCGTCCGGCCCGGCGCCCTCGGGGGCACCGAGCACGGTGGCCGTCTCGCCTCCGCCGTTCTTCCAGGGCTGGAAGACCCGGTCGGAGGCCCGCCAGATCCGCATCAGCCGAGGATGCGCGGCAGGCGCAACCCGTTGGCGCGGGCGCACTCGATGGCCTCGGGATAGCCCGCATCCGCATGCCGCCAGACGCCGGAGGCCGGATCGTTCCACAGCACCCGCTCAAGCCGTTTGGCCGCTTCGGGCGTGCCGTCGGCGCAGATCACCACCCCGGCGTGCTGGGAAAAGCCCATGCCGACACCGCCGCCGTGGTGAATCGACACCCAGGTCGCGCCCGAGGCGGTGTTGACCAGCGCGTTGAGCAGCGGCCAGTCGGACACGGCGTCCGAGCCGTCGCGCATCGCTTCGGTTTCGCGGTTGGGCGAGGCGACGGAGCCGGAATCCAGGTGATCCCGCCCGATCACCACCGGGGCCTTCAATTCGCCCGAGGCCACCATTTCGTTGAACTTGAGGCCGGCGCGATGCCGGTCGCCAAGGCCGATCCAGCAGATCCGCGCCGGAAGCCCCTGAAAGGCGATCCGCTCCCGGGCCATGTCGAGCCAGCGGTGCAGATGCTCGTTCTCGGGGAACAGCTCCTTCATCGCCTGATCGGTCTTGTAGATATCCTCGGGATCGCCGGACAGCGCGGCCCAGCGGAACGGCCCGATCCCCTTGCAGAACAGCGGGCGGATATAGGCGGGCACGAAACCGGGGAAGGCAAAGGCAGTCTCCAGCCCCTCGTCCTTGGCGACCTGGCGGATGTTGTTGCCGTAATCCAGCGTCGGCACCCCGGCGTTCCAGAAGCCCACCATCGCCTCCACATGCGCCTTCATCGAGGCGCGGGCGGCGGCTTCGACCTCCCTCGGGGCGCTCTCCTGCTTTTCGCGCCACTCGGCCACGCTCCAGCCGGCAGGAAGATAGCCGCGATAGGGGTCATGGGCAGAGGTCTGGTCGGTCACGATATCGGGGCGGGGGCCACCGTTCTGCATCCGCTTCAGTAGTTCGGGAAAGACCTCGGCCGCATTGCCGATGAGGGCGACGGATTTCGCCTCTCCGGCCTTGGTCCAGCGGTCGATCAGGGCAAGCGCCTCGTCAAGATCGTGGGTCTTTTCATCGCAATAGCGCGTGCGGATGCGGAAATCGGCGCGGGTCTCGTCACATTCGACCGCAAGGCAGCAGGCCCCGGCCATGACCGCGGCCAGCGGCTGCGCGCCCCCCATGCCGCCAAGCCCGCCGGTAAGGATCCACTTGCCGGTGAGATCGCCGTCATAGTGCTGGCGACCGGCCTCTGCGAAGGTCTCGTAGGTGCCCTGCACGATGCCCTGCGCGCCGATGTAGATCCAGGACCCGGCGGTCATCTGGCCGTACATCATCAGGCCCTTCTTATCGAGCTCGTTGAAATGCTCCCAGGTCGCCCACTCCGGCACGAGGTTGGAGTTCGCGATCAGCACGCGGGGTGCATCCGTGTGGGTGCGGATGATGGCGATGGGCTTGCCTGACTGGACGATCAGCGTCTCGTCCGCCTCCAGATCCTTGAGGCTTTCGACGATGGTGTCGAAATCGTCCCAGGTCCGTGCCGCCCGCCCGATGCCGCCATAGACCACCAGCTCGTGCGGGTTCTCGGCCACGTCGGGGTGCAGGTTGTTCATCAGCATCCGCAGAGCCGCCTCGGTCTGCCAGCTCTTGGCATTCAGCTCGGTCCCGGTGGGCGGGAAGACATCGCGCAGGTTGTGGCGGGGATTGGTCATGGCGGATCCTTTCAGGCGAGCGATCGGGCGAGCGTGCGGGCGACGTCGATCAGGTCTTGGAGAATGGGTTCGAGGGTGGCGCGCAGGGCCTCTGCGCGGTCGGGGTCGAGCGCGAAATCCGGCTCCTCGCGGGCGAGGTGGCTGGATTGCGCCAGCTCCATCTGGATGGCGTGGATGTTGTCGCCGGGCCGACCGTAGTGGCGCGTCGTCCAACCGCCCTTGAAGCGGCCGTTCAGCACATGGGTCCGACCCGAAGCGGCGCAGCGATCGAGGACGGCGGCCTCGACGGCGGGGGCGCAGGTGGTGCCGCCATTGGTGCCGATGTTGAAATCGGGCAGGGTGCCGTCGAACAGCCACGGGATGACCGAGCGGATCGAGTGGCAATCATACAGGATCGCAACCCCGTGGATGGCCCGGACGCGCTCCATCTCGGCCTCGAGCGCGGCGTGATAGGGGCGGTGCCACGCGGCCAGACGGGCGGCGGTGTCGGCCTCGGTCGGCTCCTGTCCTTCGGTCCAGATCGGCGCGTTGTCAAAGGTGGTGAGCGGGATCAGCCCGGTGGTGGTCTGGCCGGGATAGAGCGAGGCGCCCGAGGGGTCGCGGTTGGCGTCGATCACATAGCGGTGGAAATTGGCCCGTACCGTCGTCACCCCGGGCACGAGGTCGCGGTAAAGCGCATCAATGTGCCAGTCGGTGTCGCGCAGCAGCAGCCCTTCCGGGGCCAGGCGGGCGCGGATGTCTTCGGGAAGCCAGGTTCCGGTGTGCGGGAAGGCCAGAACCAGCGGGCTGTCGCCGCGGGCGACGGTGACGGGATGCATCAGGAAACCTCCGGCAGGGATAGCGAACGGGTGAGCGCGCCGGTGGCGACGGCCTCGCCCGCGGCGGCCATGTCGGGGGCGAGATAGCGGTCGGGGCCAAGCTCCGGCACCATTTCGCGAAAGGCCGAAATAACCCCCCGCAAGGCGGGCGAGGTGGCAAGCGGCGCGCGCAGCGCGATGCCTTGCGCGCCGGTCATCGCCTCGACCCCGATGATCCAGAACAGGTTCTGCGTCATCGGAAGCAGGCGGCGCGCGCCGTGACAGGCCATGCTCACGTGGTCTTCCTGGTTGGCCGAGGTCGGGGTGCTGTCGACCGAGGCGGGATGTGCCATCTGCTTGTTTTCGCTCATCAAGGCGGCCGTCGTGACCTCCGCGATCATCAGGCCGGAATTCAGCCCCGGCTTGGGCGACAGGAACGCCGGCAGGCCGAAGTTCAGCGCCGGATCCACAAGCAATGCAATGCGCCGCTGCGCGATGGCGCCGATCTCGGCCACGGCGAGGGCGATCTGGTCGGCGGCAAAGGCCACGGGTTCGGCGTGGAAATTCCCGCCCGAGACGATGGAGCCGTCCGACAACACCAGCGGGTTGTCGGTTGCGGCATTGGCCTCGATTTCGAGCGTGCGCGCGGTCTGGCGCAGCAGGTCGAGGCAGGCGCCGCCGACCTGCGGATGGCAGCGGATGCAATAGGGGTCCTGTACACGCTCGTCGCCCTCGCGGTGGCTGTCGCGGATCTGCGATCCGTCGAGCAGGGCGCGCAGGGCGGCGGCGACGTCGATCTGACCGCGATGGCCGCGCAGGTCGTGGATCTCGGCGGCAAAGGGCGCGGTGGAGCCCATCGCCGCATCGGTCGACAGCGCGCCGGTGACGATGCTTGCCTGCAAGGCGCGCTCGGCGCGGAACAGTCCCGCCAGCGCCAGCGCGGTCGACACCTGCGTGCCGTTGATGAGGGCCAGCCCCTCCTTCGCGATCAGCGCGACGGGGGCCAGCCCGGCGCGTTCCAGCGCCTCGGCGGAGGGCATGCGCCGACCGTCGAGGGTCGCTTCGCCCTCTCCGATCATGGTGGCGGCCATGTGGGCGAGCGGGGCAAGGTCGCCGGAGGCTCCGACCGAGCCCTTTTCCGGGATCACCGGCAGCACGCCCTTGTCCAGCATCGCCTCGAGCAGCGCCACGAGGCCCGGCCGCACGCCCGAGGCGCCGCGCCCGAGCGACATCAGTTTCAGCACCATGACGAGGCGCACGATTTCCGGTGGCAGCGGATCGCCGACCCCGCAGCAATGGGACAGGATCAGGTTGCGCTGCAGCGTGGCGACATCGGCCGGCGCGATGCGGATGGAGGCGAGTTTGCCGAAGCCCGTATTGATGCCGTAGACCGGTTCGGTCCCGGCCGCGACCTCGGCCACGCGGGCGCAGGCGGCTTCGATGCCCGGCATCGCGGCAGGGTCGAGCCGTACGGCGTCCCCCTGCCAGTAGATTGCCGCGAGCTCGCGCAGCGTGACCGTGCCGGGGGTGAGGGTGATCATGCGATCTCTCCCTTGAAGACGCGCCATTTCAACGGGTTGAAGCCGATCCGATTGACGAGGAGCGCGGCGCTCCCCGCGTTCCACAGGGCGAAGTCCGCAGAGAGACCGGGCGCGATGCGCCCCGCCTCCTGTCCCAGCCCCAGCGCGGTCGCGGCATGGCCTGTGACCCCGGAGAGGCATTCCGGCACGGTGAGGCGGAACAGGGTCGCCCCCATGTTCATCGTCAGCAGCAGCGAGGTCACCGGCGAGGTGCCGGGGTTGCAATCAGTGGCGAGGGCCATCGGAACCCCCATTTCGCGAAAGGCCGAAATGGGCGGCACCTGCGTTTCGCGCAGGGTGTAGAACGCCCCCGGCAGCAGCACGGCCACGGTGCCGGAGGCCGCCATCGCGGCGGCATCCTCGGCCGTCGCATATTCCACGTGATCGACCGACAGCGCGCCGTGACGCGCCGCCATCAGCGTGCCGCCCGAACGGGTGAGCTGTTCGGCATGAAGCTTGACCGGAATTCCCAGCGCCTTTGCATGGGCGAACAAGGGCTCAAGCTCCTCCACCGAAAAGGCGATCCCCTCGCAGAAGGCATCGACCGCATCGACCAGCCCCTCGGCCCGGGCAAGGTCGAGCCCGGCGATGGCAACCTCGCGGATGTAATCCTCGGCGCGGTCCCTGTAGGCGGGGGGCAGTGCATGGGCGGCAAGCCAGGTGGTGACGATGCGCACCGGGCGGCATTCGGCCAGACGGCGGGCGGCGCGCAGCATGTTCAGCTCGGCCTCGATATCCAGCCCGTAGCCCGATTTGACCTCGACCGTGCAGACACCTTCGGCCAGCAGGTGATCGAGCCGGGGCAGGGCGGCGGACACCAGATCGTCGACCGACAGGGCTCGCGTCGCCGCCATGGTCGCGGCGATCCCGCCGCCTTCGCGCGCGATCTGCTCGTAGCTCGCACCTTCGAGCCGCAGCTCGAATTCCCGCGACCGTTCGCCGCCGAAGACGATGTGCGTGTGGCAGTCGATCAGGCCCGGCGTCATCAGCGCGCCGCCGCAATCGACGATCTCGGCCCGCGCGCGGTCGAGGGCGGGACCGACGGCTAGAATGCGCCCGTCCCCGGTCAGCACGTCCAGCGCCTCGGGGGAGACACCTGCTTCTCCGGTGATCACCTGCGCATTTGTCCAGAGCTTTCGCATCGTCGCCTCTTTCGTCGGGAGTCGAATAAGTATATACATATTGCCAGCGGCTCACGAAAGCCAAAAATCGCAAGTCTCGGGAGAGATGCCATGCAGCTTCACGCAAACCGGGCGCTGTTGCCCGATGGTTGGGCAGAGAACGTGCTCGTGACCCTCGAGGGCGGGCGGATCGCGCGGGTCGAGCGCGGCGCGGCGCCCGCGGGCATCCGGACGGACACGCTGATTCCCGGCACCGGAAACCTGCACAGCCATGCCTTCCAGCGCGGTTTTGCCGGTCTGACCGAGGCACGCGGACCGGGGCGCGACAGCTTCTGGACCTGGCGCGAGATGATGTACCGCTTTGCGCTGCAGCTCGATCCGGACGGCGCGCAGGCGATTGCCGAAATGGCCTATGTGGAGATGCTGGAGGCGGGCTACACCCGGGTGGGCGAGTTCCACTACCTGCATCACGACCGCGACGGCCGCCCCTATGCCGACCCGGCAGAGATGTCGTCGCGCATCTTCGCGGCCGCGGCCGAGACCGGCATCGCGCTGACCCACCTGCCGGTATTCTACGCCCACGGCGGCTTCGGCCCCGTTGCGGCGACCGAGGGGCAGCGCCGCTTTCTGCACGGGCGCGAGGCCTTTCTCGACCTGGTCGCGCGGTGCGATGCGATGGCCCGGCCCGGCGACGTGGTCGGCTACGCGCCGCATTCCCTGCGGGCGGCGGATGCGGCGGATCTTGCCGCGCTGGCGCAGGCGCTGCCGGGGCGCAAGGTGCATATCCACGTGGCCGAGCAGGTGAAGGAGGTCGAGGATTGCCGCGCCTTCTGCGGCCGCCGCCCGGTGGAGCGGCTGTTCGACACCGCCGAGGTCGGCCCGGACTGGTGTCTGATCCATGCCACCCATCTCACCGCGGACGAAGCGGCGCTGATCGCGGCCTCAGGCGCGGTGGTCGGCCTTTGCCCGGTGACCGAGGCCGATCTCGGCGACGGAGTCTTTCCGGCACCGGACTTTTTGGCGCAGGGCGGGCGGTTCGGTGTCGGCACCGACAGCAATGTCCGCATCGACCTTGCCGAAGAGTTGCGCATCCTCGAATACGGGCAGCGCCTGACCCGGCGCGAACGCAACGTGATGGCGGCCGAGCCCGGCTCGACCGCTACGCAGATGGCCCGGCGGGCACGGGACGGCGCGGCGCAGGCGCTGGGGGCGGGCGCGCGGATCGAGGCGGGATCGTCCGCGGATCTGGTGGCGCTGGCCGATCCGCTCGACCTCGGGAGCGATGGCGCGCAGACGCTGGACCGCTGGGTGTTCGGACCGGACATCCGGGTCGCGGATGTCTGGGTCGGGGGCCGCCACCTCGTGCGCGAGGGGCGCCACATTGCCCGCGACGGCATCGGGTCGCGCTTCGCCCGGGTGGTGCGCGGGGTGCTCGCGGGCTGAACGCGGCGGCCTCGCGCCTAGGGTTCCAGCACCGCGAGCGAGGCGTTGCGCGCCAGGCGACGCTCGCGCAGGAAGGTATAGAGCCCGGCGGAGAGGATCAGCGCCGCCCCGGCCAGCGTCCAGCCGTCGGGCCGCTCGGAAAACACTGCCATGCCGAGGCCGGTGGTGAAGACCAGCCGCGTGTAGCGGAACGGCGCCACGGAGGAGACCGGCGCCATGCGCATCGCCGCCGTCACCGCGAGGTAGCCGCCCGTCGTCACCACCACGGCGCAGCCCATGTAGACGAAGACCATCGGATGCGTCGAAACCGGCGCGTCCGACAGCAGCGTCATCAGCAGGCCCACCGGCATGACGCTGGCGAAACCGAAGGTCGAGATCGCGAGAGCGGGCATTTCGGGGGGGATGACCCGTGTCACCAGGTCGCGCGCGGCAAGGCCGATGACCCCGAAGACCGCGAAAAGCTCCCAGCCGGAGAAATCCGCGCCGAACGGGCGCACCACCATCAGCATGCCCGTCATGCCCACGGCGATCGCCGCCCAGCGGCGCCAGCCCACGGGTTCGCGCAGGAAGATCGCCGCGCCCAGCGTCACCACCAGCGGCGCCGCCTGCAGGATCGCCGCCATGAGCGACAGGGGGATCTTGGACAGGCCAACGAGCATGCCGATGGCGCCGACGATCTCGAAGGCGTTGCGCAGCATCACCTTGGGGCTGATCGCGTCGCGCAACCGCAGCGGCACGCCGCGCAGGGTCGAGACCAGCATGAACAGCAGGGTGCCGCCGACGCTCAGCAACAGCATGATCTCGCCCACCGGGGCGTGACGGGAGGCAAGCTTGATGAAGGCGTCACTGGTGGCCAGCAACGCCATCGACAGCACCATCACGCCGATGGCGCGTAACGTTTCCAATGGTTTGTCCTCAGGTGATGACGTCCGGCGCGGCGCGCCCGGTGCGGGACCGGATCCCGGCGATGGCCTCGGCCGCGGCGATGACCTCGGCCAGCGCCTCCTGCGGGTCGATGCCGAAACGCGCGGGATCGGTTTCGAGCCTTTCGAGGTAGACCCGCAGCGTCGCGCCCGAGGTCCCGGTGCCCGAGAGGCGCATCACCACGCGCGCACCGCCGTCGAAATGGATGCGCAGGCCCTGGCCTTCGGAGCGCGAGCCGTCCACCGGATCGTCATAGGCGAATTCGTCGGCGCTCTCGACCGTCAGCCCGGCAAAGGTCTTGCCCGGCAGGTCGGCCAGCTGGCCGCGCAGATGATCGACCAGCCCGTTGGCGGCGTCGCTTTCCACGTCCTCGTAATCGTGGCGCGAGTAGTAGTTGCGCCCGTAGCTGGCCCAATGCGAGGTCATGAGGTCGGCGACGGAGCATTTGCGCACCGCCAGCACGTTCAGCCAGAACAGCACCGCCCAGAGCCCGTCCTTTTCGCGCACGTGATCCGACCCGGTCCCGGCACTTTCCTCGCCGCAGAGCGTGGCGCGGCCCGCGTCGAGCAGGTTGCCGAAGAATTTCCAGCCGGTCGGGGTCTCGAAACAGTCGATCCCAAGGCTTTCGGCCACGCGGTCCACCGCCTTGGAGGTCGGCATGGAGCGCGCGACCCCCTTCAGACCGCCGGAATAGCCCGACACCAGCGTCGCGTTGGCGGCCAGCACGGCAAGGCTGTCGGACGGCGTCACGTAGCAGCCCTTGCCGACGATCATGTTGCGGTCGCCGTCGCCGTCCGAGGCGGCGCCGAAATCCGGGGCGTGATCGCCCATCATCTCGTCCATCAGCGGCTTGGCCCAGATCGGGTTCGGATCGGGGTGGCCCTGGCCGAAATCGGGCAGGGGGATGGCGTTGATGACCGTGCCCGGCGGGGCGCCGAGCTCTTCTTCGAGCAGCACCGTCGCATAGGGGCCGGTCACCGCGTGCATCGCGTCGAAGCGCATCTTGAAACCCGAGCGGAACAGCGCCTTGATCGCGGCGAAATCGAAGATCCCGGCCATCATGGCGGCGTAATCCTCGACCGGGTCGACGATCTCGATCTCCATGTCGCCCAGCATCACGGTTTCGGCGATGCGCAGCCCCACGTCCTGGGAGTCGACGATGTGATATTCGGTGATGGTCTTCGTCGCCTCGAAGATCCGTTCGGTCACGGATTCCGGCGCGGGGCCGCCGTTCGCGGTGTTGTACTTGACGCCGAAATCGCCCTCGGGGCCGCCGGGGTTGTGCGAGGCGGACAGGATGATCCCGCCGTCCGCGCCGCGCGTGCGGATCAGGTTCGACGCGGCGGGCGTCGACAGCAGCGCCCGTTTGCCGACGATCACCTTTTTCGCGCCACCGGCCGCCGCCATGCGCAGCACCACCTGCGCGGCCTGCGAATTGAAGTGCCGCCCGTCACCGCCCAGCACCAGCACCTTGCCCGCGACTCCGCCGATTCCCGTCCAGATGCTCTGGATGAAATTCTCCAGGAAATGCGGCTCCTGAAAGACCTTCGTCTTTTTGCGAAGTCCCGAAGTGCCGGGTTTCTGGCCCGCGATGGGCCGGGTGGAAACGGTTTTGATGCTCAGGCTCATGACGGATCCTCCTGTCGTCCGGCACGTTTCATGATCGCCGCGGCATTTGCAAGGACCGGGGCGTCGGCAATCGCCCCGGGCCCCTCCGGCAGGCGTTGCCGCCAGTTGGGATATTCGCTCACCGTGCCCGGCAGGTTGGGCTGGTCGGACAGTCCCAGCACATCCTCGACCTGCAACGCCACGAGCCGCGACCGGGTTGCGGCCAGCAGCGAGACCATCGCCTCCGGGCTCTCCGGTGCGGCACCGTCGCGGTACTGGCCCGACATCCAGTCAAAGCCCGCCACCTCGCGCCCGCGCCAGGCGAACATGCCCTCGGCATGCTCGGGCGGGGTCAGCCCGATGTCGCGGCGCAGGGCGATCTCGCGCCCTTCGCGCCAGCCCTTCCAGGTCGGCAGATCATGGGTCGAAAAGCTGGCGACGACCGCCTCGTCATAATCCTCGGGCCGCTTGAAATCGGGCGGATCGCCGCGATGCTCGAAACAGGCGAGGCGGCAGCCGAGGATGCCGCTGTCGGCCAGCGCATGTTGCAGCCCGTCCGGGATGACGCCCAGATCCTCGCCCACGATGACCGCCCCGGCACGCGTCGCCTCGAGCCGGGCGACCGCCAGCATCGGTTCGCGCGGCATGCTGACATAGGCGCCGGGCAGGTCGTCGGGCACCCAGTAGGCGCGTTCGAAGCCGATGATGTGGTCGATGCGCAGCGCGCCGGCAAAGCGCAGCTGCTGGCGCAGGGTCATGGCCAGCGCCTCGAACCCGGTCTCGATCAGCTTGACCGGGTTGAACGGCGCGAGATGCCAGTTCTGCCCCTGCGGCGCAAAGGCATCCGGCGGCGCGCCGAGGCTGGCACCGAAAGCAAAGGTCTCGCGGTCCTTCCAGGTCTCGGCGCCGTGCGGGTGGGTGCCCACGGCCAGATCCAGGTAGAGCCCCAGCGCCATTCCGGCGCCCCGGGCCCGGGCCTGCGCCCCGGCGAGGGCGGCCTCGGCCTCGTATTGCAGCCAGGCGTGGAAGCGGACGCGGTCGGCCATCTCGCGCGAAGCCTGTTCGACCTGCGGGCTGTTCGGGTCCTGGTAGGCGCCCGGCCAGTCGCCCCAATAGGCGCCGAGCCTTTCCGACAGGGCCTGGTGGGTGGCAAAGCGGTGTAGCTGGTCGCCCTCGCGGGCGAGGTAGGCATCGAAGGCGGGGCCGGGATCGGCGGCGTGAAAGGCCTGGTCGAGCAGGGCCATCCGCACCGGCGTTTCGGTGGCGAAGATCAGCGGCCCCTCGGCAGAGGGCGTGCCCGGCGTCGGCAGGTAGACCGAGGCAAAGCGCCGTCGGTGCGAGGGGGTGTAGGGGCTGAAACCGCCGGGATCGGCGGGGAAACCCGCATGGATCGGATTGATCCCGAGAAAGGACGCCCCGTGCGCCCCCGCGCCTTCGGCCATGAGACCGAGGTCGTCATAGCTGCCGATCCCGCCGACGCCGGGCGGTCGCAGACCGGCAAGCGGCACCATCAGCCCCCACATGCGCGCGGGCAGCGGCAGGCGCGCGGGCGCGACGATCAGCCAGCAGGTTTCGCCCCCCGCGATCATCCTGTGCCGGCCGAGCGGCAGCGCGGGCAGGGCGCCGCGCCCCTCGTGTTCGCTGCCGTCCTCGCACCGCAGACGCCACTCTCCCGCCGTCAGTTCGGGCGCGGCGCCCGGTTCGCAGACATGCCACTGCGGCAGGGTGCGCGCGGGCGCGGGCGGCGCTCCCTCGGCCAGCCCCATGGCCGAAAGCAGCGCGGCCTTGGTTTCGGCCCCGGTGACACGCCATTCGCCGAACAGGTCGCGGTATTCCGTCAGGATGCCGGCCGCCGCCGCGCGGGTATCGAGATCCGTCATGCCGCCTCCTCGACCAGCGCCACCACCGCGTTTTCGGCCAGTTCGAAACTGTCGCCCACAGGCTCGGGCGCCAGATCGGGGCGGGAGGTGTCGAGATGGCAGACCCAGCGGAACCCCGCCTTGCGCGGCGGCAGGGTCAGGGTGACCGCCTCGCCCGCGTTGAAGGCAAGGTAGAGCGCCTCTTCGCGCTGCGAATAGAGCGGCGTTCCCGAGGCCATGCGGAATTCGGCGCACAGCGTGTGCAGGTGGCCGTTGGTCCAGTCGGCGCGGGCCATCTCCTGACCGTCGGGGCGCCACCAGAACAGGTCCGTCACCCCGTCCACCTTGCGCGGCAGGGAATGCAGGAACCGCTTCTGGCGCAGGATCGGATGTTCCTTGCGGAAGGCGATCAGCATCTTCACGAAGGCGCGGAAATCGTCGTCCGCCGCCTCCCAGTCGATCCAGCCGGTTTCGTTGTCCTGGGCATAGGCGTTGTTGTTGCCGCCCTGGCTGTGGCCGATCTCGTCCCCCGCGAGGATCATCGGCGTGCCCTGCGACAGCAGCAGCGTCGCCATCATGTTGCGCCGGCGCAGGGCGCGGGCGGCGAAGATTTCGGGATCGTCGCTCGGCCCCTCGGTGCCGAAATTGTCCGAGAAATTCTCGTGGTGGCCGTCGCGGTTGTCCTCGCCGTTGGCCTCGTTGTGCTTTTCGCGGTAGCTGACCGTATCCATGAGGGTAAAGCCGTCATGGGCGGTGAGCAGGTTCAGCGACGAGGTCGCCGGACGCCCGGAATGATCGAACAGCCCGGCCGAGCCGGTGATGCGGTCGGCCATCACCGGCACATGGCCGAGGTCGCCGCGCCAGAAGCGGCGCACGCCGTCGCGGTACTGGTCGTTCCATTCCGAGAAGGGCGGCGGGTAGCCGCCGAGCTGATAGCCGCCGGGACCGATGTCCCAGGGTTCCGCGATCATCTTTTTCGTTGCCAGAACAGGGTCTTGCCGCAGCGCCTTGAAGAAGGAGGCGTTGCGGTCGAAGCCCTGCGGTGTCCGCCCCAGGGTCGAGCAGAGATCGAAGCGGAAGCCGTCGACCCCCATCGTCGTGGCCCAGTAGCGCAGCGAATCCAGGACCATGCGCAGCACCATCGGATGCTCGATGTTCACGGTGTTGCCGGTGCCGGTGTCGTTGATGTAGTAGCGCCGGTCGTCCTGCAACATGTAGTAGCTGGCGTTGTCGAGACCGCGAAAGGCAAAGGTCGGGCCGTGCTCGTCGCCTTCGCAGGTGTGGTTGTAGACCACGTCGAGGATGACCTCGATGCCGGCCGAATGCAGGCGCGCGACCATGTGCTGGAATTCCCAGAGCGCGCCCTGCGTCAGGTAGCGCGGTTCCGGCGCGAAAAACCCGAGGGTCTGATACCCCCAGTAGTTCCGCAGCCCCTTCTTCACCAGGAAGCGGTCGTCGAGAAAGGCCTGCACCGGCAGCAGTTCCACCGCCGTCACGCCGAGGTCGGTCAGGTAGTCCAGTACCGGGTCCGAGGCGAGCGCGAGGAAGCTGCCGGGATGGTCGGCGCCGGGAAACCGCTTGGTGAAGCCCTTGACATGGGCTTCGTAGATCACGCTTTCCTCGGGCGGGATGCCGGGGGCGGTGTGCTGGCCCCAGTCGAAGCTGGGATCCTCGATCACGCATTTGGGCATGTAGCGGGCGCTGTCGTGCGGGTCCGCCGCGTCGGTGCCGCCCAGAAGCGCGTCGTTCCAGGTCGGATGCCCGGTGAGGCGGCGCGCATAGGGGTCGATCAGCAGCTTGGCGTGGTTGAAGCGGTGGCCTTCCTCTGGGGCAAAGGCCCCGGCGGCGCGGAAACCGTAGTGCTGGCCCGGCGTCAGGCCGGGAACCCGCCCGTGCCAGACGTCGCCGTCGCGCTCTGGCAGGGCGAGCCGGTGGGTCTCCTTGCCGTGGTCGTCGAAGAGGCAGAGGTCGATGGCCTCGGCATTCTCGGAAAACACGGCGAAATTGACGCCATCCCCGTCGAAGGTGGCGCCAAGCGGGGATGCATGCCCCGCCTGAATCACGGGGGTGGTCATTCGCTTGCGGCCAACTCGGCGTAAAGCTTTGCGTAGGTTGCTGCTGAGTGATCCCAGCTTACCGGGGCTGCCATGGCGTTCTTCATCATCCTGGTCCAGGTCTCACGATCCTGAAACAGATTGACCAGTTTCATCAGGGCTTGTGCAAGGGCCTGCGCGGTAATGGGGTGAAATTGCAGCCCCGTCGCGGCCCCCGCTGCCAATCCGGCAGGCGATGCGTTGATGACGGTGTCCGCCAGCCCCCCGGTCAGCCCGACCAGCGGCAGGGTGCCGTGGCGCAATCCGTAGAGCTGCGTCAGCCCGCAGGGTTCGAAGCGCGACGGCACGAGGATGGCGTCGCCGCCCGCGATCAGGCGGCGGGCAAGCGCCTCGTCATAGCCGATGGTGGTGGCCACGCCTTCGTGCCCGGCGGCATAGTCGAGAAAGGCGCTTTCGAGTTCGGGGGCGCCGGAGCCGAGCAGGATCAGCTGTCCGCCCCGGTCGAGCAGCGCCGGAAGCGCCTGCAGCAGGATGTCGATGCCCTTCTGTTCGGTCAGCCGCGAGACGAGCACGCAGAGCGGGCCGGGCCAGTCGGGCAGACCGAATTCCGCGCGCAGGGCCTGCCTGCATTTCGCCTTGCCGGCCAGCGACTTGAAGGGCGGGGTCCAGATGTCTTCGTCGATGCCGTTGAGGATGCCGACCAGATCCTCCTGCCGCTGCTGGAGGATGCCTTCGAGCCCCATGCCGAATTCCGGCGTCATCAGCTCAGACGCATAGGTGGGCGACACGGTCGAGAGCTTGTCCGCATAGACAAGACCGGCCTTCAAGGCACTGATATTGTCCCAGAATTCGTACCCGTCCCGGGTGAATCCCGAGCGCGGCAGCCCGAGCGGGCCGATCATCGAGGCGGGCGCCATGCCCTGGAAGGCGATGTTGTGGATCGTCATCAGCGACCGGACGCGCGGCGCGGCGCCCAGTTCGCGCAAGTAGAGCGGGGCAAAGCCCGACTGCCAGTCGTGGCAATGCAGCACCTGCGGCGTCCAGCCGCCGATGCCCTCGGCGGAGATCATCGCCGCGACCGAGGACAGCGCGGCAAAGCGTTCGGCATTGTCGGCCCAGTCCCGGCCCGAACGGTCCACATAGGGTCCGCCGTCGCGGTCGAAGAGATGCGGCGCATCGAGGAACCAGATCACCCGCCCGTCGGCCCGGTGTTCGATCAGGCGCGCGAATCCGCCGAACAGGTTGTCCCATTCCGCGACGGGCGCCCTGTCGGAAGGTTTCGCCCCCGGCGCCCCTCCGGGCAGTTGCGCCAGGACCTGCCGGTAGCCGGGCAGCAGCACCCGCATGTCGACGCCGTGCCGGGCCAGCGCGCCGGGCAGGGCGCCGACCACGTCGGCCAGCCCCCCGGTCTTGATGAAGGGCACGCATTCCGAGGCGACGGACAGGACCCGTGTCATCGTTCGGCGTCTCTCCGGTCGAGCATGTCCTGGGTGATGAGCGTCACGCCCCCGGGCGAGACGCGGAACCACTTGGCGTCCTCCTCCGGGTCCTCCCCGACGACGAGACCCTCGGGGATGTGCACGCCGCGATTGATGACGACGTTCTTCAGCCGCGCATGGCGCGAGACGTAGACATAGGGCAGGGCGACCACCCGCTCCATCGAGGAATAGGAGTTGGTGTGGCATTGGGTGAACAGCAGCGATTCCCGGATCTCGGTCCCGGAGATGATGCAGCCGCCCGCGATCATCGAACTGACCGCCGTGCCGCGCCGGTCCTTTTCGTCGTGGATGAACTTGGCGGGGGGCACCAGCTCGGAATAGGTCCAGATCGGCCAGCTCGTGTCCCAGAGGTCGAGCTCGGGGTTGAAATCGGTGAGGTCGATATTGGCCTTCCAGAAGGCGTCGATGGTGCCGACGTCGCGCCAGTAAGCGGGCACGTCGCGCGAGGGGCGCACGCAGCTGTCCTCGAACCGGTGGGCCTGCGCCTTGCCGGAGGCGACGATCTCGGGGATCATGTCATTGCCGAAATCGTGGCTCGATCCCTCGTCCTCGATGTCGCTCAGCAGCGCCTCGCGCAGGTATTTCCAGTCGAAGACGTAGATCCCCATGCTGACCAGCGTCTTTTCGGGATCGTCGGGCAGGCCCGGCGGGTCCTTGGGCTTTTCCAGGAACGAGGTGATGCGGTCCTGCGCGTCCACCGCCATGCAGCCGAAGGCGCCGGCCTCGTGCCGGTCGACGGTGAGACAGCCCACGGTCACCTCGGCGCCGCTGTCGACATGCTGCTGGATCATCAGCTCGTAATCCATCTTGTAGATGTGATCGCCGGCGAGGATCACGATGTACTCGATGTCGTAGCTGTCGATGATGTCGATGTTCTGGGCCACCGCATCGACGGTCCCGCGATACCAGGTCTGTTCGTTGTAGCGCTGCGACGCGGGCAGGATGTCGAGGAATTCGTTGCGCTCGGCGCGGAAGAAGTTCCAGCCGCGCTGGCAATGCCGGATCAGGCTGTGCGCCTTGTACTGCGTCGCGAGGGCGATCTTGCGCACCCCGGAATTCAGCGCGTTGGACAGGGCGAAGTCGATGATCCGGGTCTTGCCGCCGAAATAGACGGCCGGTTTCACCCGGCTGTTGGTCAGCTCGTGAAGGCGCGATCCGCGCCCCCCGGCGAGCACGAAGGCCATGCTTCGGGCGGCGAGCCTCTGGCTTCTCGGTGGCATCGAATTCCTCCTTCTTCCTCCGTGGCGGTCACCCCGCCGATCCCTTGTCCCTCCGGGCAGCGCCCGCCGCCCGGCACCGTCTTGCCGCCCCTCAGCCCTCGAACACGAGGAAAACGACCGAGAGCGGCGGCAGCGTCACCTCGGCCACGGCGGGCAGGCCGTGGCTGGCGCCGTCCGTCGCCTCCACCGCGCCGAGATTGCCCCGGTTTCCGCCGCCGTAGATCTCCGCGTCGGTGTTGAGCGCCTCGCGCCAGCTGCCCGCGCGGGGCAGGCCGATGCGGTAGCCGACATGTTCCTGCGGCGTGAGGTTGCAGATGACGGCGACGGGCGCATCGCCCTCTGCGCCGCTGCGCACCCAGGAGAACACCGAGTTGATCGAATCCCCGCCCTCGATCCAGCGGAAGCCCGAGCCGTCGCAATCCTTGACATGAAGCGCCGGGGTGTCGCGGTAGAGATGGTTGAGATCCCGCACCAGCCGCTGCATCCCCGCGTGGCGGGCATCCCCGAGGCAATCCCAGTCGATCTGGGCGTCGTGGTTCCATTCGCTCCACTGGGCGAATTCCTGGCCCATGAACAGCAGCTTCTTGCCCGGGTGCCCCCACATGAAGCCGTAATAGGCGCGCAGGTTGGCGAATTTCTCCCAGTCGCTGCCGGGCATCTTGCCGATCATGCTGCCCTTGCCGTGAACCACCTCGTCATGGCTGATCGGCAGGATGAAATTCTCGGAAAAGGCATAGACCAGCCCGAAGGTCATCTGGTGATGGTGGTAGGAGCGATAGACCGGATCCTTGCGCATGTATTCCAGCGTGTCGTTCATCCAGCCCATGTTCCACTTGAACCCGAAGCCGAGGCCGCCCTGGTCGACGGGGCGCGACACGCCGGGGTAGGCGGTGCTTTCCTCGGCCACGGTGACGATCCCGCCATCCATGCCGTAGGCGGCGGTGTTCATGCGTTGCAGCATGGCGATGGCTTCGTAATTCTCGCGGCCGCCGTCCTTGTTGGGGATCCATTCGCCCGAGGCGCGGGAATAGTCGCGGTAGAGCATCGAGGCGACGGCATCCACGCGCAGCCCGTCGACGTGATATTCCTCAAGCCAGAACAAGGCGTTGGCGGTGAGAAAGTTGGACACCTCGGCACGGCCGTAATTGTAGATGAGGGTGTTCCAGTCCTGGTGGAACCCCTCCTTGGGATCGGAATGTTCGTAGAGCGCGGTGCCGTCGAAGCGACCGAGCCCGTGTTCGTCGGTCGGGAAATGCCCCGGCACCCAGTCGAGGATGACGCCGACCCCGGCGCGGTGCGCGGCGTTCATCAGGTCGCGGAACTCGTTGGGCAGCCCGCAGCGGATCGTCGGGGCGAAAAGCCCGATGGGCTGGTAGCCCCAGGAGCCGTCGAAGGGGTATTCGCTGACCGGCAGCAGCTCGATGTGGGTGAACCCCATCTCCCGGACATAGGCGATCAGCTCGTCCGCCGCCTCGATGTAGGAGATCGGCCGCCCGCCGTCCTTGCGCCGCCACGAGGGCAGGTGCACCTCGTAGACCGACATCGGGGCGGCGGGGTCGTGGCGCTTGTAGCGCGTCGCCATCCACAGGTCGTCCGACCAGCCGTAGCTGGCGATGTCGCGCACGACCGAGGCATTGGCCGGCGGATGTTCCGACCCGAACCCGACCGGGTCGGCCTTGCGCGGCTGGACGGTGCCGTCGGCGCCGAGGATCTCGTAGCGATAGACCGCGCCATCCGCGACGCCGGGCAGGAAGATCTCCCAGACGCCGGTGGCGCCGCGCCGGCGCATCGGGTGGCGGCGGCCGTCCCACCAGTTGAACTCGCCCACCACCGAAACCCGGCGGGCATTGGGCGCCCAGACCGCGAAATGCGTGCCCGGCACGCCTTCGTGTTCGGTCACATGCGCGCCGAGCGCCTCCCACAGCCGCAGGTGGCTGCCCTCGCCGAGCAGATATTCGTCGATCTCGCCCAGCACGGGCGGAAAGCGGTAGGGGTCCTCGACCGTCCAGTCCGAACCGCCCGCGGCTCCGCGCAGGCGGTAGGGCGCATCCCCGGGCACGTCGCCCCGGAACAGGCCGTGCGCATCGTGGACGGGGTGTAGCGGGTGCTCGGCCCCTTCGGTCAGCGCCCACATCCGTTCGGCACCGGGGTCGAAGGCCGTCACGACACGCGCCTCTCCCGTGCCATGCGGCCCGAGCAGCGCGAACGGGTCGTCATGCTCGCCGCGCAGCAGGCGATGGAGGTCGTGTTCGGGGTGATGCGTCGGGGTGCTCATGACCCCGACTGTAGCTCTTGCTGGCCATTGCGCAATGATTACGCTCGACCGCCGTCAAAGAAGGCTCTTGGCGTTCCAGATATCGGCCATGTACCCGCGGATCGTCCGGTCGGACGAGAACCACCCCGAACGCGCGGTGTTGAGCGCGGCCATCGCGGACCAGCGCAGCGGATCGGCAAAGACCTCGTCGACCTCGCGCTGCGCCCGCCAGTAGTCGGTGAAATCCGAACAGACGAGGAAGTAGTCCGCGCCTTCGAGATTGCCGGTGATGTTGTGATAGCGGCCCGGTTCGTTGGGTGAGAACCGCCCGTCGCGGATCAGGTCGAGCGCGGCCTTGAGGCGCGGATCGGCCTGCACGGCCTGCCAGGCGTGGCCCTCGACGCCGCGGCGTTCCATCACCTCTTCCGCGGTCATGCCGAAGAGGAAGAAGTTCTCGGCACCCACGAGGTCGCGGATTTCCACGTTGGCGCCGTCGAGCGTGCCGACCGTCGGCGCGCCGTTCAGCGCGAACTTCATGTTGCCGGTTCCCGACGCCTCCTTGCCGGCGGTCGAGATCTGTTCCGACAGATCGGCCGCGGGCACCAGCCGTTCCGCCAGCGAGACGTTGTAGTTGGGCAGGAAGGCGACCTTGAGCCACTTGTTCGTCACCGGATCGGCATTGATGACCTGTGCCGCGTCGTTGATGAGGCGGATGATGTCCTTGGCAAAGAAATAGCCCGGTGCCGCCTTGCCCGCGAAAAGCTTGAGACGCGGCGTCCAGTCCTTGTTCGGATTGTCCCGCATCTCCTGCCAGAGGGCGATGGTTTCGAGGATGTTGAGATGCTGGCGCTTGTATTCGTGCAGCCGCTTGATCTGGACGTCGAACAGCATGTCCGGGTCGACGGTCAGCCCGTAGGTCTTGCCCATCCAGTTGGTCAGATCGACCTTGTTGGCACGCTTGACGGCGGCGTAGCGGTCCAGCCAGGCGGAGTCCTCGACGAAGGGTTCGAGCTTTTGAAGCTGTTCCAGGTCGTCGACCCAGCCGTCGCCGATCGATTCCGTGATGAGCCCGGCCAGACCGGGATTGCAGGCCAGCAGCCAGCGGCGCGGCGTCACGCCGTTGGTCTCGTTGACGATGCGACCGGGGTGCAGGCCGTTCAGCTCTTCGAACACGGTGGATTTCATCAGCTCGGTGTGCAGCGCCGAGACCCCGTTGACGTGATGCGCCATGACGAAGGACAGCTGGCCCATCTTGACCTGATGATCGGCGCGCATCGACTGGGTGCGGCTCGGGTTGCGGGCGGCATGGGTCGCGTCGATGCGGTCGATCAGCTGGATGTGGCGGGGCAGAAGCCGGCCGAACAGGCTTTCGTCCCAGCTTTCCAGCGCCTCGGGCAGCAGGGTGTGGTTGGTGTAGCTGAGACAGCCCTGCGCGATCTCCATCGAGTCGTCGAAGGAGAGCCCGCGCTCGTCATGCAGCACGCGCACCAGTTCCGGCCCGGCGATGGCCGGGTGGGTGTCGTTGAGCTGGATCGCCACCTTTTCGGGAAGCTTGCGCAGGTCGCCGAACTGGTTGCCGAAGCGGCGCAGGATGTCGCGCAGCGCGGCGGCGGTCAGGAAGTATTCCTGCTTGAGGCGCAGTTCCTTGCCCTGTTCGGTGGTGTCGTCGGGATAGAGCACGCGGCTGATGGTCCGGGCCAGCGCCTCGGGCGCGGCAGCGCGGGCATAGTCGCCGTGGTTGAAGGCATCGAGGTCGAAGGGATGGATCGCGCGCCCCGACCACAGCCGCAGCGTGTTGGCCCAGCGGCCCTTCCAGCCGACGACCGGCGTGTCGTAGGCCTCGGCCTCGACCTCTTCGGCGGGATACCAGCGGGTCGTCTCGCCGCGCGTGTCGACGTGGCCGCCGAAGCCGATGCGGTAGCGCACCTCGGGGCGTTCGAATTCCCAGGCGTGGCGCTGTTCCAGCCAGTGCTCGGGCATTTCCACCTGCCGGCCGTCGACAAAGCTCTGCCGGAACAGCCCGTGCTCGTAGCGGATGCCGTAGCCATGTGCCGGGCAGCCGATGGTCGACAGACTTTCCATGAAACAGGCCGCAAGCCGCCCGAGACCGCCGTTGCCGAGCGCCGCGTCGGGTTCGTCCGCCAGCACCTGGTCGTAATCCTTGCCGAACTCCGCCAGAACCGCCTTGGCCTCGTCCACCAGTTCGAGGTTGACGATGCCGTCCTCGAGCAGGCGGCCGATCAGGTATTCCATCGACAGGTAGTAGACCCGCTTGGCGCCGGTGTCGTAGGTCCGTCCCGTCGCCTTGAACCAGGCATCCACGATGTGATCGCGCACCGCATAGCTGAGGGCCATGCGCCAGTCTTCGAGGATTGCATGGTCGGGATCCTTGCCGAAGGAATAGGTCAGGTGCCGCAGGATCTTCTCGCGGAATGATTTGGTCTCGGTCATGTGGAACTCCGCCTCTCGCTCGTGGAGGGTTGGGGGCCGGCGCATGTCGGCGCCCGCCCTTGGAACTTGAAACTCCCTGCCGTTCGGAAAGGCAAGCGCACAGAGCCTCTAGTCCGGGTTTTCGACCTGTTCGGTCAGATGGGATGCACAACCGCTGAGCGCCGCGTAATCGTCGGTGACGAGGCTGACCGGAAACTGGTCCATGAACTCCGAGAACCGCCCCTTGTCGCGAAAGGCTTCGGCAAAGCCGCAATCCAGCAGGTGCGGCCCGAAATGCCGCGTCACGCCGCCGATCAGGTAGATGCCGCCGAAGGGCAGGGTGTTGAGCGCGAGATTGCCGCAAACCCTTCCCAGAATTCGGGAAAACACCTCGACCGCACGGCGGGGACGGTCCTCTCCGGCCTCCATGCGGGTCATGATCTCGGCCGCGTCGAGCGGGCTGCCCGCGCCGTCCTCCTCGCAGAGCCAGGCGTGGACCTGTTCGAACCCGCGCCCGGACAGCACGTCCTCGGTGCCCGGCCCGGAATGCTTGCGGCGCAGGAAGTCGAGCAGTCGCAGGTCGGCCTCGGACTGTACCGGCAGGCTGGTGTGCCCGGCCTCGGCCGGGGGAACCAGCGTGCGGTTGCCCAGCCGGAACACCGGCGCGGCGTTCATCCCGGTGCCGACGCCGATCACCAGCCGGGCGGACTGGTCGGGGGCGGGCTTGCCGGGCAGGATGGCGGTCAGGTACTCGGGCGCGATCCGGCCGAGCGCATGGCCCTGTGCCTGGAGATCGTTGAGGATCGACACCACCCCGGCGCCGGTGGCATCGCTGACCGATTGGCGGTCGATGTGCCAGTCGATGTTGGTCAGTTGTCCGGCCCCATCGCGCACCGGCCCGGCAACGGCGACGCAGGCGGCGGTCGGCACCGCGTCACTTTCGGCGAGATACGCGCGAAGAACATCGCCTATCCCGTTGAATTCGCTGTTCTTGAACCGCTTCGTGCTCTCGCGGTCCAGATCCGGCCCGTGGCTGATCGCGACACGGGTGTTGGTGCCGCCGACATCGGCCAGAACGGCGGTGGTCGTCTGCAATCCCATGGCACTCACCCTTTCAAAGCCTTCGCAACCTCGTGGTAGGAAGCTTTCGGCGTGCGTGCAAGCGTGTCGAAATCCACGTGAACGAGGCCGAAGCGCTTTTCGTAGCCGAGGGACCATTCGTAATTGTCGAGCAGGGACCAGATGAAATAGCCCCGCACCGGCGCGCCCTCCGCGATCGCGCGGCGCACCTGGTCGAGATGGGCGTCGAGATAGTCGGTCCGGTGCGGATCGTCGACCTTGCCCGCCCGCAGGTCGTCCTGCCCGGCCATGCCGTTTTCGGTGACGTAAAGCGGCAGATCGCCGGTGTAGTCCCGCGCCGTCCGGGTCAGGAAACGGTAGAGCCCCTCGGGGCAGATCTCCCAATCCATGAAGGTCTTGGGCAGCGGGCCCTCGACCTCCTTCAGGCCGGGCCAGGGGCCGGGGTCGGGCGCGATCAGCTTGCGGGTGTAGTAGTTGATCCCGCACCAGTCGAGCTTGGCGCCGATGGTCGGGAAATCGTCCTGCCAGCCGGTCGGAAGATGCGGTTCGAGCCCGGCCAGAACCTCGTCGGGATAGGCGCCCCGGAACACGCCGCCAAGGAACCATCGGTTGTAGATCGCATCGTAAAGCTTTGCCTTTTCGGCGGATTCCGCTGTGTCGTCGGCCGGATCGGACCATTCCATGTTGAACACGCCGCCGAGGTTGGACATGCCGAGGCCGCGCATCGTCTCGATCGCGCGGCCATGCGCCAGCAGCACGTGATGCATCGCGCGGGCGGTGGCGCGGATGTCGCGCAGGCCGGGGGCGTGATAGCCCATGAAATGCGACAGCCAGGCGACGCACCACGGCTCGTTGATCGGCGCGACGGAGTGCATCCGGTCGCCGATCCGCCCCATGACGACCTCGGTGAAATCCGCGAACCAGCCGGCGATGTCGCGGTTGCGCCAGCCGCCGAGGTCGGCGAGCGGCGAGGGCAGTTCCCAGTGATAGAGCGTCGCGCAGGGCTTCAGCCCGCGCTCCAGCATCGCGTCGGTGAGGCGGTCGTAATAGTCCAGCCCGGCCTCGTTCACCGGGCCGCGCCCCTCGGGCAGGACCCGCGCCCAGGAGGTCGAGAAGCGGTAGGCGTCGAACCCGGCGTCGCGCACCAGGTCCAGATCCTCGCCGAAGCGGTGGTAGTGATCGCAGGCGAGATCGCCGTTCTCGCCCCGCACCACGTTGCCCGGGGTGGCGGCGAAATCGTCCCAGTGGGTGCGGCCCGCGCCGCCCGTGGCGTGGCCTTCGATCTGGTAGCTCGATGTTGCGGCCCCGAAGAGGAAACCTTCGGGGAAATCGCGTCTGGCATTGCGCATGTCAGGGGTCCTGTCGTGGGGCGGGGCCGGTCGAGGCGCCGATGATGAGCTGCGCTTCGAGCAGGCAGGTTTCCGGTTCCGCATCGGGGCGGGCGATCAGACGCAGCAGCATGTCCGCCGCCAGCTTGCCCGCCTCGCGCACCGAGGAGCGGGTCGCGGTGAAGATCGGCACGTCCGGCCCGTTGCGCAGGTAGCTGAGATCGTCGTCATGGGTGATGACCGAGACGTCGCGCCCCATCACCAGCCCGGCGTCGTGGATCGCGCGGCGCACGCCGATCGCGGTGATGAGCGAGGAACAGAGCACCGCCGTCGGGCGCATCGGGGCGGCGAGGATGCGCGACATGGCGCGGTGGCCGTTGGTCTCGGTCATCTCCTCGGAGACCATGATCGCGGGATCGGGCACGAGCCCCCGGCAGGCCAGCGCGGCCTCGTAGCCGTGGCGCCGACGAAAGGCGAAATCCATCGATTCCAACCCGTTGATGAGCGCGATGCGGCGATGGCCGAGGTCGACGAGAAACTCCGTGGCACGCTGGAAAGCGCGGGCGTTGTTGACGTCGATCCAGCAATATTCCTCGTCCATGTCCGAGGCGCGGCCATGCACCACGAAGGGCAGGCCGAGGCTCTTGAGAAAGGGAATGCGGCTGTCGCGCATCTTCGGCCCGTGCACCACGATGCCGTCGACATTGCCCTTGGCCTTGAGACGGCGGTAATTCTCGGCCTCGTCCGCGTCCCCGGTCAGCGACAGCGTCATGTCGTAGCCCGCGGCGAGATAGGATTCCGACGCCCCGGCGATGAAATCCCCGAACACCGGGTTCACCATCTCGTGCTGGGTCGAGATCGGGATGACGTGGCCGATGGCCATGGCGCGGCCCGTGGCCAGCCCCTTGGCGCGGGCATTCGGCGCGTAGTTCAGGCGCAGGGCGGCTTCGGTCACGCGCTTGCGGGTGCCCTCGCTGACCTCCGGATAGCCGTTCAGAGCCCGGCTGACCGTGGTCTGGGACAGCTCCAGGTGCTGCGCCAATTGCTTCAGATTCACCGCCACCCCTCCCAAAGCGCTTCGGACGTTTGACAAGCTAACCCCGAATCCCATGTTACGAAAAGAGCTTTTGCAAAGGCCCGGATCTAGCTGCGCTGCAGCATGATTGCCTCGCGTTATCCGGGCGCTTCGTGATTGACAGATGAGCGGAATCGCGGGACGCTCGCGCATCTTCAAAGCGCTTTGGTCCGACTCGGCCGCGCGCCGGAACCGGACCAGGGGGGAGACCGCGCGATCCGATCGCGCAAATCGGGAGGACGATTATCCATGAAGACGATCTTGCTGGGCGGAGTTGCTGCCGTGGCCCTGTCATCGGGCATGGCACGGGCAGAAAGCCATCTGATGTTTCCCGAGGGAGAGGGGGACTTCAACTGGGACAGCTACACCGCCTTTGCCGAGTCACACGACCTGTCCGGTCAGACGGTGACGATCACCGGCCCGTGGACGGGCAAGGACGGTGAACTGGTCGAATCCGTGCTGGCCTATTTCGAGGCGGCGACGGGCGCGACGGCGAACTATTCCGGCTCGGACAGTTTCGAACAGGACATCGTGATCTCGGCCCGCGCCGGATCGGCGCCCAACGTCGCGGTGTTCCCGCAGCCGGGCCTTGCCGCGGACCTTGCCGGGCAGGGGTTCCTGACGCCCCTGCCGGAGGGCACGGCGGAGTGGACGCGCGAGAATTACGCCGCCGGCGACAGCTGGGTCGACCTCGGCACCTACACGGACAAGGCGGGGGCGGACGGCTATTTCGGCTTCTTTTACAAGGTCGATCTGAAATCGCTGGTCTGGTATTCGCAATCCGCCTTCGACGAGGCGGGCTACGAGATCCCCGAGACCATGGAAGAGCTGAAGGAACTCACCCAGCAGATCGTCGACGACGGCGGCACGCCCTGGTGCATCGGCCTCGGGTCCGGGGCGGCAACGGGCTGGCCGGCGACCGACTGGGTCGAGGACCTGATGCTGCGCACCCAGGCGCCGGATGTCTATGACAAGTGGGTCTCGAACGAGATTCCCTTCGACGATCCGGCGGTGGTCGGCGCGATCGAGGAGTTCGGCTGGTTCGCCAAGAACGACGATTTCGTCAAGGGCGGCTCGCAGGCCGTGGCGACGACCGATTTCCGCGACAGCCCCGGCGGGCTCTTCACCATTCCGCCCGAATGCTACATGCACCGGCAGGCGAGCTTCATCCCGACCTTCTTCCCGGAGGGCAACGACAGCGCCTTCTTCTACTTCCCGGCCTACGAGGAGAAGGATCTCGGCAAGCCGGTGCTGGGGGCGGGCACGCTCTGGGCGATCACCAGCCCGTCCGACGCCGCCAACGCGCTGATCGAATTCCTCGAAACCCCCATCGCGCACGAGATCTGGATGAACCAGTCCGGTTTCCTGACGCCGTTCAAGGGCGCGAATGCGGATCTCTACGCCACCGACGAGCTGAAGAAGATGGGCGAGATCCTTCTCGGCGCCACCACCTTCCGCTTCGATGCCTCGGATCTCATGCCGGGTGAAATCGGCGCGGGGGCGTTCTGGACCGGCATGGTCGATTACGTCACCGGCGAAAGCGCCGAGGACGTCGCGGCCGGTATCCAGAAGCGCTGGGATTCGATCCGCTGACGTCCGGCGTCAGCTGACCTGACCCTTCGCGTCCCGGTGGCGCGCAGGGTTCGCCGGAGGCGGCCGCAGCGACGGTCCGCCCCGGCATCCAACGGGGGGAGACGGACGCGATGTCACCGATGTTGCAGGGCATTCTCACCATCCTGATCGGGGTGGGCGGATGCGTGGCCTATTTCTATTTTTCCAACATGGTCCTCGACAAGGTCATCTTTCCGCCGCGGAAGGACGACCAGGGCCGCAATATCCACCGGGCCACCATGGTGCGCCCCTGGCTGTTCCTGTTCCCGGCGATGTTCGCGCTGGGGCTCTACCTCGTCTACCCGGTGATCGGCTCGTTCTGGCGGTCGCTGTTCAACCGCGCGGGGACCGAATTCATCGGCCTCGGAAACTATACGCAGATGTTCTCGGAATCCGGGTTCCGCACGGCGCTGTTCAACAATTTCCTCTGGGTGCTCGTCGTGCCCGCCGCCTCGACCTTCTTCGGGCTGCTGGTGGCGCAGCTCACCGACCGGCTGAAATGGGGCAACATCGCCAAGTCGCTGATCTTCATGCCGATGGCGATCAGCTTCGTCGGCGCCTCGCTGATCTGGAAGTTCGTCTATGCCAACGATCCCGACATCGGCATCATCAACGCGGTGCGCGATTATGTCGGCCTGTCGCCGGTGGACGTTCTGCAGATCCCGTTCTGGAACAACTTCTTCCTCATGGTCATCCTGATCTGGATCCAGACCGGCTTTGCCATGGTGATCCTGTCCGCCGCGCTGCGCGGCATCCCCGAAGAGACCATCGAAGCCGCGATCATCGACGGCGCCAACCCGTTCCAGGTGTTCTTCCGCATCAAGGTGCCGCAGATCATGGGCACCATCGTGGTGGTCTGGACCACCATCACCATCCTCGTGCTCAAGGTCTTCGACATCGTCTATGCCATGACGGGGGGCAATTTCGACACCGCGATCCTGCCCAGCTACATGATGACCTACATGTTCCGCGACGACGGGCGGGCGACGGCGGTGGCCTTCGTGATCATGATCATCGTGCTGCCGGTGATGATCTGGAACATCCGCCAAGCGCGGAAAGAGATGTGAGGGCAGGGACATGGACAACATAGCTGGTCAGAAAAGCTCTCTCTCTATCGTCACCAACATCACCGTCGCGCTGCTAGTCGTGCTCTGGCTGGTCCCGACCGTGGGGCTGCTGGTGTCGTCGTTCCGCGACCGCGAGCAGATCTCGGAAAGCGGCTGGTGGAAGGCGATGGTCCCGGTGGAACAGGCCTTTCGCGTGCAGCCCGACCTTGACGGCGTCGTGCAGGAGGGCGGGCTCTACGTGCTGTCGGGCAACGTCTTCGGCGAGGGCGGCTCCGGCACCGTCGGCGGCTTCGGCATCGCCTCGCGCGATCCGGGCGCGGCAGAGCCGGGACAGACCTACGGCCGCCTGAAGCTGGAGGTGACCGAGCCCGGAGGCGGCACCGACACCGAAAACCACGAGATGGCCTGGCCCGCGGACGAAACCCCGCAGCCGCCCGAGACCGACGGCGACGGGCGTCCCGTCACCGGGTTCACGCTCGACCGGGCGCTGACCGTGGCACGGAACGGCGATTTCACCTGGGTGCAGGACACGGAGATCACGCGCCCGCCCTCGCTCTATTTCGAGGCCGAGCAGGCGCCGGAATTCGGACTGCAGAACTACCGGACCATCCTTGCCTCGGACAACATGGACCGGGCCTTCATCAACACGCTGACCGTGACGATCCCGGCCACCATCATCCCGATCCTGATCGCGGCCTTCGCGGCCTACGCGCTGGCCTGGATGGATTTCGCCGGGCGCGGGCTGCTGATCGCCGTGGTGGTCGGGCTGCTGGTGGTGCCGCTGCAACTGGCGCTGGTGCCGCTGCTGACGCTGCACAACCGCATCGGCATCGGGCAGAGCTTTCTCGGCATCTGGCTGGCGCATACCGGCTTCGGCCTGCCGCTGGCGATCTACCTGCTGCGCAACTACATGGTCGGTCTGCCGCGCGACATCATCGAGAGCGCAAAGGTGGACGGAGCGACCGATTTTCAGGTGTTCACGAAAATCGTGTTGCCGCTTTCCTTCCCCGCCCTTGCCAGTTTCGCCATCTTCCAGTTCCTCTGGACATGGAACGACCTGCTGATCGCAAAGGTTTTCCTGCCGTCGAACAGCGAAAGCTGGGTGATGACGGTCAAGATCGCCGACGACCTGCTGGGATCGCGCGGCGGCGACTGGGGCATCCTCGCGGCGGCGGCTTTCGTGTCGATCGCCGTGCCGCTCGGGGTGTTCTTCGCGATGCAGAAATACCTGGTGCGCGGCCTGCTGGCCGGCTCCGTGAAATGACAGAAAGGCCGATATGACGGACATGTCCAACACCGCCCTCATCAAGACCGATACCGTGGACCGCGACTGGTGGCGCGGGGCGGTGATCTACCAGATCTACCCGCGCTCCTACCAGGACACCAACGGCGACGGCATCGGCGACCTGCTGGGCATCGCGCAGCGGCTGCCGCATGTGGCCTCGATGGGGGTGGACGCGATCTGGATCTCGCCGTTCTTCCGGTCTCCGATGAAGGACTTCGGCTATGACGTCAGCGACTACTGCGACGTCGATCCGATGTTCGGCAGTCTCGCGGATTTCGACATCCTGATCGAGACGGCGCACATGCTCGGTCTCAAGGTGCTGATCGACCTCGTGCTGTCGCACACCTCGGACCAGCACCCCTGGTTCGTGGAGAGCCGGGCCTCGAAGGACAACGACCGCGCGAACTGGTACGTCTGGCACGACGCCAAGCCCGACGGCACGCCGCCCAACAACTGGCTGTCGATCTTCGGCGGCTCGGCCTGGCAATGGGACACCACGCGCTGCCAGTACTACCTGCACAACTTCCTGACCTCGCAGCCCGACCTCAACTTCCACGAACCGCAGGTGCAGGACGAACTGCTGCGCGTGGCGGAATTCTGGCTGGATCGCGGGGTCGACGGCTTCCGGCTGGATACGGTGAACTTCTACGTCCACGACGTCGAATTCCGCGACAACCCGCCCCTCGCGCCCGAGCGGCGCAACCCGATCACCGCGCCGGCCGAGAACCCCTATACCTGGCAGGAACATCTCTACGACAAGACCCGGCCGGAGAACCTGGCCTTTCTCGCCAGGCTGCGCAAGCTGATGGACCGCTTCAACGCCGCCGCCGTGGGCGAGATCGGCGACGATCTGCGCGGGCTGGAAATCCTCGGGGAATACACCTCGGGGCAGGAGCATCTGCAGATGTCCTATGCCTTCGAGCTGCTCTCGGCCAAGGCCCCGACCGCCGCCTACATCAAGGAGGTGATGGACCATGTCGCCGAGGCCGCGGGCGACGGCTGGGCCTGCTGGGCGTTTTCCAACCACGACGTCGCGCGCCACATCACCCGCTGGAACATCCCCGAAGCCGGGGCGCGGCTCTATGCGACGCTGATGATGTGCCTGCGCGGATCGGCCTGCATCTACCAGGGCGAGGAACTGGCCCTGCCCGAGGCCGACCTCGCCTTCGAGGATCTGCAGGACCCCTACGGCATCATGTTCTGGCCCGCCTTCAAGGGCCGCGACGGCTGCCGCACCCCGATGGTCTGGGAACAGAACGCCCACCACGGCGGCTTCACCACCGGCCAGCCCTGGCTTCCGGTCAGCCACGAGCATCTCAAGCATACCGTGGCCGATGCCGAACAGGACCCCGCGTCGATCCTGCATCACTACCGCCGTGTCATCGGCTTCCGCCACGCCCACTCCGCGCTGATGAAGGGCGACATGATCGACATGCAGAGCGACGGCAAGGTGCTGTCCTTCATCCGCAAGAACGGCGACGAGGAATTGTTCTGCGCCTTCAACATCTCGCCCGAACCTTCGGTGATCGACGCGCCGGGCGGCAACTGGCAGCAGGTGGGGGTCGAATTCGGCTCGGCAGGGCCGGCCCCGGACGGGCGGCTGCATCTGGGACCATGGCAGCCCGCGCTGGCGCTGCGTCACGGGTAGAACGGAACGACGAGGGGGGAGGAAACCATGGCCGATCTGAAACTGACCGATGTGGGCAAGACCTACGGCGGGGCGGTCGAGGTGCTGAAACACATCGACCTCGATATCAAGGCGGGGGAGCTGATCGTCTTTGTCGGCCCCTCCGGCTGCGGCAAGTCCACGCTGCTGCGTATGATCGCGGGGCTGGAAAAGATCACCTCCGGCACGCTGGAGATCGACGGCCAGCGGGTCAACGACGTGCCCCCCGCGCAGCGGGGCATCGCCATGGTGTTCCAGAGCTACGCGCTCTACCCGCATATGACGGTGCGCGAGAACATGACCTTCGCGCTCAAGATCGCGAAGAAGTCGAAGGAGGAGATCGACGCCGCGGTGACCCGCGCGGCAAAGATGCTGCAGCTCGAACCCTATCTCGACCGCCTGCCCAAGGCGCTGTCGGGGGGGCAGCGGCAGCGGGTGGCGATCGGGCGCTCCATCGTGCGCGACCCCAAGGTCTACCTCTTCGACGAACCGCTGTCGAACCTCGACGCCGCGCTGCGCGTCGCCACCCGGATCGAGATCGCCCGCCTGAAGGAGGCGATGCCCGAGCGAACGATGATCTATGTCACCCATGATCAGGTCGAGGCGATGACCCTCGCCACGCGCATCGTGGTGCTGGCCGACAAGGGCATCGCTCAGGTCGGCTCTCCGCTTGAGCTGTACGAGACCCCGCGCTCGGAATTCGTCGCGCAGTTCATCGGCTCTCCCGCGATGAACCTCCTGCCGGGCAGGGTGACGGGGACGGGCGCGCGGACCACCGTCGCGCTGGACGGGGGCGGCAGCGTGATGGCGGACATCGCGACCACGGACTCCGACATGGGTCTGACCGTCAATGCCGGGATCCGCCCGGAGGATTTCGTGGAATCGCCCGGTGCCCCGGCCTTTACCGGCCGGGTCGACATCACCGAGGCGCTGGGAGAGGTGACGCTGCTCTACTTCGAGGCGGCGCCGGGCACCGAGCCCGTCATCGCCAAGCTTCCCGGCATCCACCGCAACGTGCGCGGCACCGAGGTGGCGTTGTCGGCCGATCCGTCCAAGGTGCACCTCTTCGCCGACGGAGTCTCGCTCAGGTACCGCTAGGGGGTGTCCTCCCCGGAGGGGGAGGACCTGCCGGCTCAGCCGATCTGCTTCTCGCGCAGCACCGCAAAGCGGTGGCCGCCGGTGACGACCGCCTCGGCGATCATCCGGCGGTCGGGATCGTCGCGATCCCGGATGCCGAACACGGTGATCTGGCGCCCAGGCGCGATCATCGCGTCGTTGAGACCGGCCTCCCGGTTGCGCTTCGGCTCGCCGATGTCGACGGACCAGAGTTCTCCGCCGGTATCGACCTCGAGCCGCCCCTGATGCGCGGCCAGATCCGCGACGGTGACGCGGCCCGTCACCTCCGTCGCCGCGCCGAGCGAGGCAAAGCCCAGTTGCATGCGCGTTCCGACGGCGATGACCGTGCCGGTCAGAAGCGCGCCGAGGATGAATTCTCTACGGGTTATTTTCATTTTTTTCTCCGTGTTCTGCTCGGTGTCCAATCTGGCGTCCGGGACGGATTCTGCGAAGCCACGGTTTCGTGATGTTACGGCGGTCGGCGGAAGCGCGCTGCGGCGTGCGCGGCCATCTGCCCGAAACGCCGGGCGAATTTCCGCCATCCGGCGGCAGGGCGGGCGTCATCTGCCCGATCGCTGCTCTCCGCAGCGTCGCGACCGGCCCTTGTTCGCTCAATGTTCTCACTTTCCGATTGGCGATCCGGCGCGGATCGCCTATGTGTTAAGCGTTCCTTTCCGAGGGTCTCATGCCAGAGCTGAAGCAGATCGAAGTGCGCGGTGCGCGCGAACACAATCTCAAGAACATCGACGTGGATATTCCGCGCGACGAGCTTGTGGTGATCACCGGGCTGTCGGGGTCGGGGAAATCCTCGCTCGCCTTCGACACCATCTATGCCGAGGGTCAGCGCCGCTACGTGGAATCGCTGTCGGCCTATGCGCGGCAGTTCCTCGACATGATGGAAAAGCCCGACGTGGACCATATCTCCGGCCTCAGCCCGGCGATCTCCATCGAGCAGAAGACCACCTCGAAGAACCCGCGTTCCACGGTCGGCACCGTGACCGAGATCTACGACTACCTGCGCCTGCTCTTCGCCCGTGTCGGCACGCCCTACAGCCCCGCCACCGGCCTGCCCATCGAGGCGCAGCAGGTGCAGGACATGGTCGATCGCGTGATGGCGATGGAGGAGGGCACCCGCGGCTACCTGCTTGCCCCGATCATCCGCGACCGCAAGGGGGAGTACCGCAAGGAATTCCTCGAACTGCGCAAACAGGGTTTCCAGCGCGTCAAGGTCGACGGCCAGTTCCACGAGCTCGACGAGCCGCCGACGCTGGACAAGAAGTTCCGTCACGACATCGACGTGGTCGTCGACCGCATCGTCGTGCGCGAGGGGCTGGAAACCCGGCTGGCGGATTCCTTCCGCACCGCGCTGGACCTCGCATCGGGGATCGCCGTGCTGGAAACCGCGCCGCGCGCCGAGGAGGGGGCCGAGCCCCCCGAACCCGAGCGCATCACCTTTTCCGAGAATTTCGCCTGCCCGGTCAGCGGTTTCACCATCCCCGAGATCGAACCGCGGCTGTTCTCGTTCAACGCCCCCTTCGGTGCCTGCCCGGATTGCGACGGGCTCGGGGTCGAGCTCTTCTTCGACGAACGCCTCGTGGTGCCGGATGTGACGCTGAAGGTGTCGGACGGCGCCATCGCGCCCTGGCGCAAGGGCAAGTCGCCCTATTTCCTCCAGACCATCGAATCCATCGCCAAGCACTACGGTTTCAAGAAATCCAGCCCCTGGAAGGACTTGCCGGAGAACGTCCGGAATGTTTTCCTGCGCGGTTCCGGCGAGGAGGAGATCCGCTTCCGCTATGACGAGGGCGGCCGGGTCTACCAGGTGGACCGGGTCTTCGAAGGCGTCATTCCCAACATGGAACGCCGCTACCGCGAAACGGATTCAAGCTGGGTCCGCGAGGAATTCGAGCGCTACCAGAACAACCGCCCCTGCGGCACCTGCCACGGTTTCCGCCTGCGCGAAGAGGCGCTGGCGGTCAGGATCGCCGATCTGCACATCGGTCACGTGGTGCAGATGTCGATCAAGGAGGCCCATGCCTGGATCGAAACCGTACCGGGGCGCCTGTCGGGACAGAAGAACGAAATCGCCCGCGCCATTCTCAAGGAAATCCGCGAACGTCTTGGATTCCTGAACAATGTCGGGCTGGAATATCTCACCATGTCGCGGGCGGCGGGCACGCTTTCTGGCGGCGAAAGCCAGCGCATCCGGCTGGCCTCGCAGATCGGCTCCGGGCTGACCGGGGTGCTCTACGTGCTCGACGAACCCTCGATCGGGCTGCACCAGCGCGACAACGACCGGCTGATCGGAACCCTGAAATCCCTGCGCGATCAGGGTAATACGGTGATCGTCGTCGAACATGACGAGGACATGATCCGACAGGCCGACTACGTCTTCGACATCGGTCCCGGCGCGGGTGTGCACGGCGGGCAGGTGGTGAGCCACGGCACCCCCCGTGCCATCGCCGACGATCCGGCGAGCCTCACCGGCCAATACCTTGCGGGATCACGGGAAATCCCGGTTCCCACCGACCGGCGCAAGGGCAGCGGCAAGAAGCTGACGGTGGTCAAGGCGACGGGCAACAACCTCAAGTCCGTGACCGCCGATTTCCCGCTGGGCAAGTTCGTCTGCGTGACCGGCGTGTCCGGCGGCGGCAAATCCACGCTCACCATCGAGACGCTCTACAAGAATGCCGCCATGCGTCTCAACGGCGCGCGCGAAACCCCGGCCCCCTGCGAGACAATCAAGGGGTTCGAGCATCTGGACAAGGTCATCGACATCGACCAGCGCCCCATCGGGCGGACTCCGCGTTCGAATCCGGCCACTTATACCGGGGCCTTCACGCCGATCCGCGACTGGTTCGCGGGCCTCCCCGAGGCCAAGGCGCGCGGCTACAAGCCGGGGCGCTTCAGCTTCAACGTGAAGGGCGGCAGGTGCGAAGCCTGCCAGGGCGACGGTGTCATCAAGATCGAGATGCACTTCCTGCCCGATGTCTACGTGGAATGCGAGACCTGCAAGGGCCAGCGCTACAATCGCGAAACGCTGGAAGTTCGCTTCAAGGGCAAGAGCATAGCCGACGTTCTTGATATGACGGTCGAAGAGGCGCAGGGCTTTTTCCAGGCCGTTCCCAGCATCCGCGAAAAGATGGATGCGCTGATGCGCGTGGGGCTGGGCTATATCAAGGTCGGCCAGCAGGCGACGACGCTTTCGGGCGGCGAGGCGCAGCGCGTGAAGCTGTCCAAGGAGCTGGCGAAACGCTCCACCGGGCGCACGCTCTACATCCTCGACGAGCCGACGACCGGCCTGCATTTCGAGGATGTGAAGAAGTTGCTGGAGGTGCTGCACGAACTGGTCGAGCAGGGCAATTCCATGGTGGTGATCGAACACAACCTCGATGTCATCAAGACTGCCGACCACATCATCGACATCGGCCCCGAAGGCGGGGACGGCGGCGGCGAGATCGTCGCCACCGGCACGCCCGAGCAGGTGGCCGAAGAGGATCGCTCCCATACCGGGCGGTATCTCAAGACGATGCTGTCCGCCCGGAAGGTCGCCGCGGAATAGCCTCCTCCAAGGACGCAAAAAAGGGCCGTATCACGGGGTGATGCGGCCCTTTTCTCATGTCGCGTGTCGCTCAGTTCAGCAGCGAGGAAATGGCCCCGATCACGTTCAGAACCTGGCGTGTCTCCGGGTCGACGCGATAGATGATGTCGTCGTTCCGGTAGTAGGTATAGGCGGGCGACAGCCCGTAGCGGGACGGGTCGCGGATGATGATGCGGTCGCCGTCGTAGCGGTCGCCGACCTGGTAATGATGGATGACGCGGACTTCCTCGCGGTCCCGGTCACGGTCGTGATCGTGGTCACGGCGGATGTCCATCTTCTTGGCCAGGCCCGGCGGCATGCAGGCGGCGTTCTTCTTGGCCAGACCGGGCGGGCAGCCCTTGGGAGCGGCGGAAGCGGCCATCGGCATGGCAAGGGCGGCGGCGGACAGCGCGACGAAGGTGATGTGGCGGAACATGGAAGTCTCCTTATCCTGTCTCTGTATCACGTACCCAACGCCCGGTCCCGTCGCAGGGTTTCCCGATTTCCGGTTCATGCGCGGCATCGTGCCGACGTCCGGATCACTCGGACCAGTCGGGCGGGCGCTTTTCGAGGAAAGCCGAAATGCCTTCGTCCGTGTCGCGCCAGAGCATGTTCTCGACCATGATCCGCCCGGTGTGCTCATAGGCTTCGGCCAGGGTCATCTCGCCCTGCTCGTAGAAGGCGCGCTTGCCGATGCGCACCGCGGCAGAGAGCTTGGCCGCGACCTGTTCCGCCAAGGCCTGCGTTTCGCGGGCCAGAGCCTCCTCCGGGACGACCCGGTTGACCAGCCCCATGCCGCGCGCCTCCTGTGCGTCGACGAACCGGCCGGTGCTCAGCATCTCGAAGGCCTGCTTGGCGGGGACATTGCGTGTCAGCGCGACCATCGGAGTGGAGCAGAACAGGCCGATATTCACCCCGTTGACGCCGAAGCGCGTGCCCTCGGCAGCCACGGCCATGTCGCAACTCGCCACCATCTGACAGCCCGCCGCGGTGGCGATGCCGTGGACCTGCGCGATGACCGGCTGGGGCAGGCGGCGCAACCCGGTCATCACGCGCGCGCAGCGGGCGAAGAGATCGGCGAACGCCGCGGCGCCCCTGTCCTCGGCCTGACGCGCCGCCTGCATCTCCCCGAGATCGTGCCCGGCGCAGAACGCCCGTCCGGCCCCGGACAGGATCACGACGCGGACGGCGCGATCCTCGGCCAGGGCGTCGATCTGGTCCTGCAGCGCGGCGAGCATGGCGTCGGACAGGGCGTTGAGCTTCTCCGGCGCGTTCATGCGCAGATGCGCGACCCCGTCGGTGACGTTCCGTTCCAGCAATGCCATCTTGTCCTCCCGTTCCTGTTCGGCGCAGTCTAGCGGTCGTTGAGGGAAGGGGAAGAGATGGGTTTCGCGACATGGGGTTGAAGTTCACGGTCGAAAGCATGACCGCGTTTCTGGACGAGGTGTTTCCGCAGGTCGACGGCATGTTCGGCATCGACCGTCTGGAGGAGGGGCTGGTCGTGATGCGCCTGTTTGCGCACGAGCGGCACCTGCGGCCCGGCGGCACGGTCTCGGGACCGGCGATGTTCGCGCTGGCGGATGTGGCGGCCTATGTCGCGACGATGGCGCCGATCGGCCCGCAGGCGCTGGCCGTGACGACGCATTGTTCCATCGACTTCATGCGCAAGCCCGCGGCTGGCTGTGATGTGCTGGCCGAAGCGCGGGTGCTGAAGCAGGGCCGGGCGCTTTGCGTCATCGACGTGCTGCTCCATTCGGAGGGCGACCCGGCGCCCGTGGCCCACGCCTCCCTGACCTATTCGATTCCGCCGGCCCGCTGAGGGGGCGGCAGGATTCCGGCGAAAGATCGCGGCACGGGACGCGGGACGAAAAAGGGGCGCGGGGAATGCCCGCGCCCACAGGAAGAGGTTCCGACAGGCCGGGGAATCAGCCCTGCCAGAACTTGCGGCGCGCTTCCGTATAGGCCGCGTGCCGTTCCAGACCGACATCACGCAGGATGTGTTCATCGAGCTGTTTCAACGCCTTGCGCGTTCGCGACAACTCGGACCAACGGGCCAGGGCCACCGCTGCGCGCAACGCCACTGCCGAAAGCAGCGGCAGGGGGGACTGCGCTCCGAGATAGGCGAGTTGCGGGGCATGGGCGGCGCGGGTCATTGGTCTTCTCCATTTTGTATCGGTACAATTTGCTTGCTATGTGCCGTTTATTGATACATTGTCCTAAAATGACCGTCGAGAAAAACATTGTCACCGATACAATCTCCGAACTCTTCGCAACGCAGGAGGAGGGGCCCAAGTACCGGGCCCTGGCCGTCGCGCTGCGGGGCGGGGTCCGCTCCGGCAAGCTGGCGGCGGGCACGCGACTGCCTCCGGTGCGCGAGCTCGGCTGGCGGCTGGGGATGACGCCGGGCACCGTGGCGCGGGCCTATACCATCCTCACCGACGAGGGCACGCTGGTGGCCGAGGTCGGTCGCGGCACCTTCGTGCAGGGACAGGCGCCGTCGCCGCCGCTGATCGAGGGATTCCGCCGGCTCGAGACCCTCGACACCGCGCCGCTGGTCAGCCTCTTTACCGCACGGATTCCGGATCTGGGGCAGGTGGCGCTGATCCAGGACTGTTTCGCGGCGATCATGGCCGATCCCGGCAAGGCGCTGCTGGACTACCCCAGCGCCCGCGCCTTCGCCCCCGCGCGGCAGGCGGTCGTGGACTGGATGGCGGGCGTGCCGCTCGGCCCGGTGCAGCACGAGGACGTGGTGCTGTCGCACGGCGCGCAGAGCGGGATATCGCTGGTGATGCAGGCGGTCCTGCGGGGGCGCCGTCCGGTGGTCCTGGTCGAGCAGCTGAGCTACCCGGGCTTTCGCCGCGCGGCCGAATTGATGCGGGCCGAGATTGTACCCGTTCCGATGGACGAGCAGGGCATTGTACCCCGCGCGCTGGAGGATCTCGCCCGCAAGCACGAGGCGCAGCTGCTTTGTACCTCGCCCGAGCTGCACAATCCGACCTCTCTGGTCACGCCACCCGCGCGGCGGCGCGAGATTGCCGAGGTCGCGCGGAGCTGCGATTTTCACATCCTCGAGGATGACAGCACCTTTCTCGGCGAGGGGCGCAGCGAAACCTACCGCGCGTTGCTTCCGGACCGTGGCTGGTTCGTGTCGTCGATCTCCAAGACCCTGACCCCTGCGCTGCGCGTCGGCTTTGCCATCGCCCCGCAGGCGCGGAGGGGCGATCTGCGGCGCGTGGCGGAATACGGCTTCTTCGGGCTGGCGCGGCCGCTCGCCGACCTGATCGAGGAGATGCTGCGGCGCCCCGAGACCCGCGCCATCGTGCGCGCGGTCCGGCAGCGCAACAGCGATTACGTGCGCGCGACCGTCAATGCGCTCGGCGGGCACGACCTGCACTGGCACGAGGAGGCGCCCTTTGTCTGGCTGCGCCTTCCGGCGGGCTGGCGGGCGGCGGCCTTCTGCCTGGCCGCCGAGGCGCAGGGGGTGCAGGTGCGCGCGGCCGAGGAATTTGCCCTGCGCGACAGTTTCGCCCCCCATGCGGTGCGGATCGGGATGAACGCCCAGGTGCCGCTGCCCGCCTTCGAGGACGCGCTCGGCCGCCTGCGCCGGCTGCTGGACGATCCGCCGGAGCAGATTCTGGTCTGAAAATGTGGGGTATCTAGATACCATAATTTCAAGACATTGAAATTGCTTATGTAATTCGGATTTGTGGTGCTTGACTGGGGATTTTGGGCGCGTATAACCCGCCAATCGGATTTGGGCCCCTCGCGGGCCTTTTCAACAAGTCTCAAGGGCAACCCACGATGAAAACTTTCTCTGCGACTCCGGCAGACATCGACAAGAAATGGATCGTGATCGACGCTGAAGGCGTCGTTCTCGGCCGTCTCGCCTCGATCGTCGCCATGCGTCTGCGCGGCAAGCACAAGGCCTCGTTCACCCCGCACATGGATATGGGCGACAACGTCATCATCATCAACGCCGACAAGGTGCAGATGACCGGCAAGAAGCGCGAGGAGCACTTCTACTGGCACACCGGCCACCCCGGCGGGATCAAGTCGCGCACCAAGGCGCAGATCCTCGAAGGCGCACACCCCGAGCGGGTCGTGGTCCAGGCCGTCAAGCGGATGCTTCCGGGCAACCGCCTGTCGCGTCAGCAGATGACCAACCTGCGCGTCTATGCGGGCACCGAGCATCCGCACGAGGCCCAGCAGCCCGAAGTGCTGGACGTCAAGTCGATGAACAAGAAAAACACCCGGGTGTAATCATGGCCGAACAGATCAATTCCCTGGAAGAGCTCGGCGCGGCGGCAGGTATCGAAACCGCCCCCGCAGTCATCGAAGCCCCTCGCGAGCCCGTCCGTGACGAGCTGGGCCGGTCCTACGCGACCGGCAAGCGGAAGGACGCGGTCGCCCGCGTCTGGATCAAGCCGGGTTCCGGCAAGGTCACCGTCAACGGCAAGGACCTTAACGTCTACTTCGCCCGCCCCGTGCTGCAGATGATCCTGCGCCAGGCGTTCTCGGTGGCCGGTGTCGAAGGTGAATTCGACGTCATGGCAACCGTCAAGGGCGGTGGCCTCTCCGGTCAGGCCGGCGCGGTCAAGCACGGCATCTCGAAGGCGCTGCAGCTCTACGATCCCGCGCTGCGTCCGGCCCTCAAGGCCGCAGGCTTCCTGACCCGCGACAGCCGCGTGGTGGAACGCAAGAAGTTCGGCAAGCGCAAGGCGCGCCGGAGCTTCCAGTTCTCCAAGCGCTGATACGTTTCACGATCAAGGCAAGGGGCCGTCCGTTCGGGCGGCCCTTTCGCATGTCGGCCCCTCAACCCAGCAGGTGGGCATGGGGCCAGAGCCGCGCCGCCTCGGGGATGCGGGACAGGATGGCGGCATAGTCGCCGGCGAAGGCGGGAAAGACCGCGCGGGCGAGGTCCGGCGGCAGCGACGCCGCGTTGGCCGCTTCGTTGACCCGCTCGGAGCCCGCATCGGCGCGGGCCGGCACCCCCGCGAAGTCCGAGAAGGCGGCGATCGTCCCGGGCCGGAACAGGCTTTCGAACAGCGTCAGGAACAGCCTGTCCTCGGGAAAGACCGCGTCGAGATTCGCGAGGGAGGTCGCATAGGGCACTTCGGATTCCGTGCCGCCCGGTCCGTAGCGTTCGACAAAGGCGTCGGCATCGCTCTGATCCGCGGGCAGCCGCCCCTTGCGGCGATGCATCCGGAGCGCCGACCAGGCGCGTTCGACGGGATCGCGCATGGAGAAGACCGCGCGGGTTTCGATGCCGTCGGCGGCAAGACGGTCCCGGATCATCGCGAGGGTATCGGCGGAGAGTCCGGCATAGCCGGGGGTGATGTCGCCGGTCAGCGTGATCCCGGGGCGGCCGAGGATGTTTCGGAAATACGCGAAATAGCGATCGGGGTCCGATTGCAGCGCGTGGCGGAACATCTCGCCGCGCACGGGAAGGTGCAGCGCCCTGGCCAGGGCGTATTCGGCGCGGCGCAGCGGCGAGGGGGCGGCAATCCGGTAGCGGGCATTGGCGGGCAGGGTGATCGCGTCCCAGATCTGCATCTCGCCCATGCGGCCCATGTCGGCGCCGGGGCTGTCGCCGAGATAGCGACGGATCCACGTCGTGCCGGATTTCGCGGCGCCGGTGCAGAGGAGAAAGGTCTTTTTCGTCATTGGTGCGCTCCGGCCGGGGCGGGTTGCGGTTTGTCGTCGTCGCATCGGGGGCGCTGCCCCTCTTGGCCTGCGGCCAATTCACCCCGGGATATTTCGGGCCAGAAGAGGCCGGGTCGTGAGTCAGCGGTCGGGCGGGATCAGGCCGAGGCCGCGCAGGTAGATGCCGATGCCGGATTCCAGCAGGTCTTCGGGCGGGAAGGGAGAGCGGGTTCCGGGCGAGTTGCGCGCGAAGAGCTCCACGACGCCGTGCGACAGGGCCCAGATATGGGCCGAGAACATCGCGGCGGGCGGGCGCTTTTCCGGCGGGATGTGGGAGGAGAGTTCGGCGGCGGCCTTTTCCAGAACGCCGCGGGCGCGGGCCGAGATTGCCGCGAGTTCTGGGGAGTGGTTCACGGAGATGCCGGATTCGAACATGGCGATGTAATGGCCGGGGTGGCGCCGCGCGAAGGCGAGATAGGCGCGGCCCGTTGCCTCGAAGGCGGAGAGGGCCGAGGGCTGGCCGCTGTCATAGGCGTATTGCATGACATCGGCGAAGATCTCGTATCCCTGGCGGGCGGCCTCGGCGATGAGGTCCTCGCGGCCCTCGAAATGGCGGTAGACGGCGGCGGGGGTGACGCCGGCCTGCTTTGCCGCCTCGGACAGGGTGAAGCCGGTCGGGCCCTTTTCCTCGATCAGGCCGAGGGCCGCGTCGACCAGCGCCTGCCGGAGATTTCCGTGGTGGTAGCCGCGTTTACCCATCCCATAACTCGGGACCGCCGGCGATCTGCGTGTCCGGAGCGCCGAGGGCCTTGGCGGTCTTGTTGTCGTAGTCGAGATGGCTCAGCACGTGGCGGATCGCGGCGAGGCGGGCGCGCTTCTTGTCGTCGGAGCGGATCACGGTCCAGGGCGCCTCGGAGGTATGGGTGCGGCTGAGCGTTTCTTGGATGGCGGCGCTGTAGGCGTCCCATTTCTTGAGACCCTCGGCGTCGATCCAGCTCAGTTTCCACTGTTTCAGCGGATCGCTTTCGCGATCGAGGAAGCGGCGGAGCTGTTCGGCGCGCCCGACGTTCAGCCAGAACTTGAAGAGGCGGATGCCTTCCTCGACCAGCATCTTCTCGAAATCGGGGGTCTGGGCGAAGAAATGTTCGCGCTGTTCGTTGGTGCAGAAGCCGAAGACCGGCTCGACCACGCCGCGATTGTACCAGCTGCGGTCGTAGAACACGATTTCGCCGGCGGCCGGGAGATGGTCGATGTAGCGCTGGAAGTACCATTGCGTGGCCTCGGTGTCCGAGGGTTTGGAGAGCGCCACCACGCGGGCGCCGCGCGGGTTCAGGTTTTCGCGGAAGCGCTTGATCGTGCCGCCCTTTCCGGCGGCGTCGCGGCCTTCGAAGACCATGACGATGCGCTGGCCGGTCGCCTTGGCCCAGCTCTGCATCTTGACCAGTTCGATCTGGAGCTTTTCCATCTCCTTCTCGTAGGCCTTTTTCTTCATTTCCTCCGAATAGGGATAGGAGGTCGACAGGATCTCGTCCTTGTCGGCGCGACGGATGGCGTGGCGGATGTCTTTCGGGGCGTCGTTTTCGAAAAAGGCGGAGATGGCGCCGTCAAAGGGAAGGGTCAAGACTGCAGTCCTGTCTGTTGATTTGTCTGACAATATGGGTTGTGAACACGATCAACGCAAACCCGCGCTTGCGGCCACGCGGTCGATGGCGGCGTCCATTTCGGCGATGGCGACGTGCTGGGGCATGTGGCCGATGCCGGGCAGGATGGTGAGCGCGGCGCCGGGGATCTCGCGCGCCAGCGGGACGGAATGGACGGCGTGGCTGACGATGGTGTCGGCATCGCCGTGCAGGATCTCGGTCGGGACGCGGATCGAGGGGTAGAGCGGCTGCTGCGCGACGATCTCGGCCAGCAGGCCGGCCCGTTGCAGCGCATTGGCGCGCAGGGTGGCGCGGCGCAGGGTCAGGCCGGGGGCGATGTGTTCGGCATAGCCTTCGGGCGCGCTTTGCGGGGTGAAGACATCCTCGACGCTGGCGGTGACGATCCGTTCTGGCACCCAGGCGGTGATCAGGGGAATGACCGCGCGGCCGAGCGGGCCGGAGGTGACCTTGTAGAAGGTCGAAATGCCGGTGTCCCAGGGCCGCGAGACGGCGGCGAGCAGCACGAGGCCGGAGAGGGCGTCGGGGTGATGCACGGCCCAGGCGAGGGCGACGCCGCCGCCGTAGGACTGGCCGACGAGGATGGGTGCCTCGGCCCCGAGCCGCGCGGCCGCCGCGGACAGGAGCGCGGCCTGGTCGGCGAGGCTGTCGCCGTCCTCGGACAGCGCCGGGGTCCGGCCGAGCCCCGGGCGGTCGAAGGCGATGACCCGGTATCGGTCCGAGAGCCGCGCCACGGCGTCGAAGGTCCAGTCGCGCAGGTTGCCGGAGGCGCCGTGGATCAGCACGAGGGGCGGGCCGTCACCGGCTTCGACGTAATGCACCGGGTGGCCGTCGACCTCCACGACCTTGCCGACGGGGGGCCAGCGCCGTTCGGCCCGCGCCTCGGCGCGCCCGGCCTTCCAGAGGGTGACGCCGTAGCCTGCGACGAGCAGGATCAGAAGCGATATCAGGATCCTGATTGCCACGGGTCAGGGCCTTTCGGAGCGGCGCCAGTCGGTGGAATCGATCCCGATCCGGGCAAGGTCGAAGGGGGTGGTCTGGTAGATCTCGTTGATCCAGTTGCCGTAGAGCAGGTGGGCATGGCTGCGCCAGCGGTTCTGCGGCACCTTCGACGGATCGTCGCCGGGATAGTAGTTCGCGGGTACGTTGATCGGTTTGCCGGAGGCGACATCGCGGTCGTATTCCTCCTTCAGCGTGCCGCTGTCGTACTCGAAGTGGTTGAAGACGTAGAGCGCGCGGTGGCAGGGGTCCTCGACCAGCGCGGGGCCGGTTTCCGGGCTGTCGATCAGCACGGGCAGTCCGGCGGCCTCGACCTCGGCCCGGCGGACCTCGGTCCAGCGCGACACCGGCATCACCATGTCGTCCGAGAACCCCCTCAGAAAGGGCGAGGCCGGGGCGAGGTTGCTGTGCCGGACGCAGCCGAAGGCCTTGGCGTCGAGCATGTGTTTCGGCACTCCGTGAAAATACGAAATCATCGCCATGCCGCCCCAGCAGACGCCGAAGGTGGCGTGCACATGGGTCTGGGTCCATTCGAAGACACGGGTCAGTTCGTCCCAGTAGGTCACGTCCTCGAAGGGCATGTGTTCGATCGGGGCGCCGGTGATGATGAGACCGTCGAACTTCTCTCCCGTCGCCTCGACCTCGGCGAAGGGGCGGTAGAAGGTCTCCATGTGCTCGGCGGCGGTGTTCTTGGTCTGATGCTCGCTCATGCGGATCAGCGAGAATTCGATCTGCAAGGGCGTCGCGCCGATGAGCCGGGCGAACTGGTTCTCGGTCTGGATCTTTTTCGGCATCAGGTTGAGAAGCGCGATGCGGATCGGCCGGATGTCCTGTTTCGACGCCGCATCTTCCGGCATGACCATGACGCCCTCGCGGGTGAGGACATCGAAGGCGGGCAGGTCGGAAGGCAGTTTGATGGGCATCGGACACGATCTCTTTCGGGACGCCACAGATAGGGCAGGTCCGGGATCAGCACAAGCGTTGCGCGGTGGCCGCAGAATCGCCGAAGATCGGGGGAGGTGTCGAAAAGGGAGATCGACCATGAGGGGACGTATCGCGGCTCTGCTCTGCGCGCTCTGGACGGGGGCGCCGCTCTTGGCGCAGGAGGATCCGATGGTGATGCAGCGCTGCGTCTGGGCCTGCCTTGCCAACAACGGGCCGAACACCAATCCGGCCTATCATGCCTGCGTGCAGCGCGTCTGTGTCGAGGGGGCGAAGCCGACCTCTTCGGTGCCGCAGAAGGGCGCGACCTGGGGGGGCGGTGCGCTCGACGGCGGGCGCACGCGCTATGCCGGGATCGACACGCCGAACGGGCTGCGCGGGCTCTACTATTTCTGCAACCGCTCCGGGCGCAGCGAGCTCATGATCGCGGGGGTCCCGCCGCGCGCTTCCTCCTACGAGATCGAGGTCGGCGGCAAGCGTTTCGCCTTCCGATTCGCCCCGACGAAGAACGGCGTGGCGGCGACGGTCCCGGCGGGCCACGCGGTGTTTTCGGCCCTGCGCGGCGGCAGCGCCGTGAAGATCAGCCAGCAGGGCGGACCCGAGCGGATCGGTCTGAAGCTCGCGGGGTCCTCCGGGGCGCTCGGCGCCGCGATGGGCGGCTGCCGGTAGCCTCGTTCACGCCGGGAGCGCGGCGGCGATGATCTCGACGAAATCGGCCTCGTCGCGCACGGTCGCCATGTCCGAGGCCTCGACCGTAACGCCCCAGTTGCGGGCCATCGCCTCGTAGCGCGGCTGGCGGTGGGCCAGGGCGCGGGCATAGGTCCAGCGGATGAAGCCGTCGGGATCGACCCGCGCCTCGTCCACGCCCTTTTCGGCGAGGTATTCTTCCCAGCAGGCGTTGAGGAATTCCGGCTGGTAGGCCATGGGCTTGGGGGCCTTGTCGAAGCGGCGGATCAGCTCTTCGGTATGGGCCTCGGTGCCGCGGATCCAGACCGGAAGCGCGACGCGCGACAGCTCGGTCAGGATGGGGTCTTCGGGATCGTCGGCATCGACCCATTCGCAGATCGACCCGCCGGTGTCGCAGATGAAATGCGGATAGCCGTAGAGATCCTCGGCCCGGTCGATGAAATAGCCGGTGCCGAGCAGCGCCCGTTCCTCGGCGCGGCGGAACTGTTCCTGGCGGCGCCGGTAGGTGTCCATCGGCAGCCCGCCGAGCGCGGGATCGCCCGGTTTGCCGAGGTAGGTCGACACCGGCGTGAGGTTGCGGAAGGTGATGTTTGAGCCGATGTAGATCGAATCCGTCAGCAGCAGTTCGCGCAGGAAGGGGTTCTTCATCGCCTCGCGCTTGGCGTTGTCGGCGATGTATTCCCCCATGTACCGGGTGCCGATGCGGTAATCGATCGAGTAGTGGAACCACCCGCCCGCATCGCGCAGCATCGAGGAGACATGAGTCTTGCCCAGCCCCGACATGGCAAAGAGCACCACGCGCCTGCGCGGTGCGGCGCGCCAGTCGTCGGCGGTCTGGTAAAGCATGATCCGGCCCCCTGAATCTGATCCGGGCCAGAGCTACAGGCGCGCGCGGGCGGCGTCAAACCCGACGCGCGGGGGCGAGGCGGCGCACCAGCCGCCCGTCGAGCACCGCAAGGCCCGTCGCCAGCAGCGCGAACCCGGCATAGGCGCCGTGCGACAGCTCTTCGCCCCGGACCAGCGCGCCGAGGGTGATCGCGACCGGGGGAATCATCAGCGTCACCAGCATGAGGTTGCCGGACCCCGCCATCGCCAGCACGCGGTAGTAGAGCAGGTAGGCAAAGGCGGTCGCGATCAGCGCGTAGAAAACCACCGCCCCCCAGACCCTCGCGGAGAGGTCGAGCGAAGGCAGGCCTTCGCTCAGCGCGGTGATCGGCAGCATCAGCAGCGCCGCCCCGGTCAGCATCCCGGCCGAGGCCACCAGCGGGTGCAAGCCGCGCAGGTGCACCCGCGCCCAGGCCCCGGCGAGCGCATAGCAGAGCGTGCCCGCCAGCACGGCAAGCTGCGCCAGCGAGGTGAGGTCGAGGCCCGACAGGGTCTCGGCGCCGATGGCGGTGACCACCCCGGCAAAGCCGAGACCGACCCCGATGCCGCGCCGCAGGGTCAGCCGCTCGTCCGCGAAGACGAGGGCGGCGACGATCACCCCGAACACCGCCGTCGTGGCGTTGAGGATCGAGGTAAGTCCGGTCGGGATGTGCAACTGACCCCAGGCCATGAGCGAGAACGGCAGTACGCAGTTGAGCAGCCCCATCACCAGCAGGGCGCGCCAGGTGCGCGCCGTCGCGGGCAGCGGCAGGCGCCCCGCCAGCACCACCACCCAGAGCGCGACGGCGGCAATGCCGACCCGCAGCAGGACGGAGCCGAAGGGCGCGATCTCGTCGAGGGCGATGCGCACCGCGAGGAACACGCCGCCCCAGATCAGGGCGAGCAGGGCAAGTTCGGCAAAGGCGCGGGGGGTGAGCTGGGGCGATGTCATGGCCGAAGTCCTAGAGCGCGGCGCACGAAATCGCGATCCGGATTTTGCGCAATGTCAACGAAAACGCCCGGCCGCGGGGGGCCGGGCGCGCCGCAAGGTTCCGGTGAGGTTCAGAACTTGAATGCCACCTTCAGACCGATGCCGAGGGCGCTGTTGTCCTCGAACTTCGTGGCCGGCGCGAAGGGGCCGACGCGGGTCTCGGTATCGCCGATCCAGGCGTATTGCACGCCGCCGGAAATCTCCATGTTGTCCATGGTGTAGCTGGCGCCGAGCCGCAGCGCCCAGAAGCCGTCCTTGGGCCCGAGGTTCGAGGCATAGTTGCCGTTCGCCGGCTCGTAGCTGACCGCGACGGAGCCGGCCCATTTCTCGTTGAAGCGGCGCCCGACGCCCAGCGTGTAGGTCACCGTGTCGTCCTCGTAGGAGACCAGCGGCTGCCCGCCCAGGCGCGGATCGAGATAGGCCTTGGGAGAGATGTCGAATTCCGACCAGTCGACCCAGCGCACGCTGCCGAACAGCAGGGTGTCGGCGGCGATGCCGGTCTGGAACTCCAGGTTGACCGACTGCGGCGAATCCACGCTGGTCGTGCTCGACACGTTGCCGAGCGCGGTGGTCTCGGTCGTGGAAAGCTCGTGCCGGATGCGCGAATTGTAGGTCAGCGCGACCCGCAGCGCGATGTCGGGCATCTCGTAGGCGACGCCGATCAGGTAGCCCAGCCCGGTGTCGGACTTGCCGTCGGCCTCGTAGGGCGTGCCGGGCGCGGTGACGCCGGGCAGCGGCGCGCCGGTCAGCGGGTTGACCCCGGCGACGAAGGGGATCGTCGCCTTCGCCCCGAGGCTCTGGTAGCGCAGGCCGCCGTGCACGCTGAAGCGGTCGGTCAGCTTGTACTTCAGCACCGCCGTCAGGGCCCAGGAATCGAGCTCGGCGGTGGAGCCGGCGGCGAAGTAGGTCCGGCTGCTGGAATAGTCGACATCGGCGCCGTAGGGCTGATCGTAGATCAGCGCAAAGGCGAGCCGGTCGTTGATGTCGTATTTCACGGCCGCGCCGAAGCTGAGATAGTTCTCGGACATGTTGCCCGAGCTGGTTCCGAGCAGCGGCGTGGCCGCCTTGCCGGAAATCTCGGGGCGCACGCTGCCGAACGTCAGCTCTGCGCGGTTGCCCTGCTCGTAGACGAGCATGACGGATTGAGCGGTGCGCTCGACACCGCCGGCCTGGGCGATCCCTGCGCTCATCAACAGGGCCGTAGCCCCGCAAACTGCGGATTTCATGGTTGTCCTCTTCCCTCGAAAAAGTTCTCCTCCGGGGCCAAGTATCGGCTCACGAAATCGTGGGTCAATCTTTGACGGCACGTCAGCCTCGGTTCGCGCCGTAACGTCACATCCTTGTCATGCCGAGCGGGATTCGCGCAGGATATTGTAATAATTCGCCGCGAAAATGATCCCGGCGCCGAGGAAGACCCAAGGGTCGAGCGGTTCGGCATAGAGCAGCATCCCCGCCAGCGCGATGACCGGCAGGCGGGTGAAGTCGATCGGCATGACCACCGCAGCGGGTGCGAGGGACAGCGCCGTCGTCAGGCAGAAATGCGCCACCAGCCCGGCCAGCGCGATGATCACCACGAAGGGCCAGCTGCTGGCGGCGGGAAAGGCGATGTCGCCGTCGTAGCCCGCGCAGATCAGCCCGAACACGGCCTGGGTCAGCGTCAGCCAGAACAGGATGCAGAGGATGGTCTCGCTCCGCGTCAGTTTGCGGGTGAAGACGGCGGACCCGGCAAAGCCGAGCGCCGCCATCGCCGCCGCCACGAGGCCGAAGCTGAAGGTTTCGGGCGAGGGGCGGGTGACCACGAGGATGCCGACGAAGCCGATCGCCGCCGCGATCACGCGGGGTTTCGTCAGCCGTTCCCCCAGCACCAGCGTCGACAGCAGGATCGCCCAGAGCGGCGCGGTGAATTCCAGCGCGAAAACCTGCGCCAGCGGGATCACCGTGATGGCGAAGAACCAGAAGTTCTGGCCGGTGAAATGGCAGAGGTTGCGCACGATCTGCAGCCCCATGTGGCGCGTCGTGATCTCGTGCAGGCGGCCGGTCGCGGAAATGCCGATCACCACCAGGGCAAAGCCGATGAGCGAGCGGTAGAGCATGATCTCGAAGGTATCGAGATCGAGGCTCACCGCGCGCCCCGCGAGCGCCATCGAGGAAAACGACACGATGGCGCCGATCATCCAGAGACAGGCCTTGAGGGTCTGGCCGGGATGGGCGGGGGTGGCGGTCTGTGCACTCATTCTTCGGATACCTTGTAATCCCGCGGCCAGGCGGCGGTGAGGGTGAACCAGTCCGAGCCGCGGGTGCGCGTCTGATGCGCCTCGAAGGCGGCGCGGTCCCGGAACAGTTCGTCGACGGTGAAACGACACGGCGCCGACTCGCCGACCTCGAATGCCAGGCACCCCGGTTCGGCCCGCGTCAGGCGGATGTGTTCGGGCAGGGCGGCGCGCACCCCGGCGGCAGCCTCGGGCGGGCAGGTCATGGTGCCGCGAAGGCGGATGCGGGTCATGCCGGTGGCTCCGGATCGGGGGGCGCGCAAAGCTGCGGAATGCGGGCGCGGATCTCGTCCGTGTCGCATTCCCACCAGGGAGAGGCAAGCAGCGCCGCGATGGTGGGCGCGTCGAAGCGCCGGCGCAGCGGCACGGCGGGGTTGCCGGCGACGATCTCGTAGGGCGCGACGTCGCGCACCACCACCGCATGGGCCGCCACCACCGCGCCGGGGCCGATGGTGACGCCGGAGAGGATGACCGCCCCGGTGCCGAGCCAGACATCCGCGCCGATGGTCACGTCGCCGCGCGTGGCCGGATGGCCGGGCACCGGCGCGGCCGGAAAGGCCTCGCGCGCGACATGGCCGAAGGGGTAGGTGGTGATCCAGTCGGTGCGGTGATTGCCGCCGAGAAGCACCGTCACCCCCTCGGCGATCGAACAGAAGGCGCCGATGGTCAGCGCGGCGCCCTCGTTCCATTGCCGCACGATCAGCCCGCCGTGCCCGTAGGTGAAGCGCCCGATGGCGATGTCGCTCTTCCCGACGCGGAACCGCTGCTCCCGCGCCTCGGGGCGCAGGGCGACGGGCTTGCGCAGGCCCAGACGTTTCAGCCAGCGCGCGGCGCCGCGATGGCGCGCGCGCTCGACGTGTTCCTGCAGGGTGCGGGCCATCGGCGTCTCCTCTCCGGGCGGAGAGTGCCGCCGCTGGCGGGAAACGGCAAGACCGCGCCGACCGGAAGGATCAGGCCGGCATCAGCCCGCTTTTCCGAGCCTTGGCAGGCGCTTGGGTCTGTTCGTATTCCTTGCGCCAGACCCATTCGTCGCGCTCGTAATCGTCCAGCGCCTCGCGCAGCTTGCGCACGCGGTCGGTCTGGTGTTCGACCCGCGCCAGCGAAATCCCCAGGCCGATGGCCGCCACGGCCGCCGCCACGGTGAACACCGCGCCGAGGGTGGTCCAGCCCACGGCGGGCGCCGCGACCACCAGCGTCAGCGTCGCCGCGCCGCAGAGGTCGCGGGTCCGCTTGAATTCGGCCAGGTTTCGTTCCGCGCAGCGCACCCGCTCCGAGGTCTGGTCCACCAGCCGGCGGGACTTCTCGATCAACGAGCGGATGCGTTCACTTGCTTCGCCGGAGCGGCCGGCGATCCCGGCCTCCCGCGGCGGATCGCCGGGAGCATGGCGCCAGAGCGCCTGGATGGCGATATTGTAGGAAAATGCCGTCGCGACCAACGCGCCGACCAAAGCAATCGACAACAGGGCAAACATGTCTCGGTCCCCCGAAATTCATCAGATAATGGCTTCAGTCTATCACTTGTGACGTAACGGAACAGTCCGGAATCCCGGACCTATTCCCACTCGATCGTGCCCGGTGGTTTCGAGGTCACATCGTAGGTCACCCGGTTGATTCCCTTGACTTCGTTGATGATCCGCGTCGCGGTCTCGCCGAGGAATTCATGGCTGAACGGGTAGTAATCGGCGGTCATGCCGTCGACCGAGTTCACCGCCCGCAGCGCGCAGGCGTAATCGTAGGTGCGCCCGTCGCCCATCACGCCCACGGTCCGCACCGGGAGGATTGCGACGAAGGCCTGCCAGATCTCGTCGTAGAGCCCGTGCTTGCGGATCTGGTCGATGTAGACCGCGTCCGCCTTGCGCAGGATCTCGAGCTTTTCGCGGGTGATCTCGCCGGGGCAGCGTATGGCAAGGCCGGGGCCTGGGAAGGGATGGCGCCCGATGAAGCTTGCCGGCAGGCCGAGTTCGGCGCCCAGCGCGCGCACCTCGTCCTTGAACAGCTCGCGCAGCGGCTCGACCAGCTTCAGCCCCATCTTTTCCGGCAGGCCGCCGACGTTGTGGTGGCTCTTGATGGTGACCGAGGGCCCGCCCGAGAAGCTGACCGATTCGATCACGTCGGGATAAAGCGTACCCTGGGCGAGGAATTCGGCACCGTCGATCTGGTCGGCGTATTTCTGGAAGACGTCGATGAACAGGCGGCCGATGATCTTGCGCTTGGTCTCGGGGTCGGAGACGCCGTCGAGCTCGCCGAGGAACAGCTCCTGTTCCTGCGCGTGGATGACCGAAAGGTTCATGTGATCGCGGAACATGCCGACGACCTCTTCCGCCTCGTTGAGGCGCAGCAGCCCGTGGTCGACGAACACGCAGGTGAGCTGGTCGCCCACGGCCTCGTGGATCAGCGCCGCCGCGACCGAGCTGTCGACCCCGCCGGAGAGCGCGCAGATGACCTTCTTGTCGCCGATCTGTTCGCGGATCATGCGCACCGCATCCTCGCGGTAGGCGCCCATGGTCCAGTCGCCGGTGAACCCGGCGTCGCGCACGAAATTCTCGTAGAGCGTCTTGCCGTTCGGGGTGTGGTGCACCTCCGGGTGGAACTGCACGGCATAGAAGCGGCGCGCGAGGTCGGCGGTGATCGCGAAGGGCGCGCCGGGGGAGGTGGCGTAGACCTCGAACCCCGGAGCGATTTCCGACACGTGGTCGCCGTGGCTCATCCAGACCTGCTCGCGTCCGGAGCCGTCGAGGAACCAGCCGCTCAGCAGGTCGATGCGGTCGTCCTTGGGCGTCACCCAGGCGCGGCCGAACTCCGCGGTGTGGCTCTGGCCCGCTTCGACCTTGCCGCCGAGATCCTGCATCATCACCTGCTGGCCGTAGCAGATCCCGAGGATCGGCACGCCCATCTCGTAGGCGGCTTTCGGCGGGCGGGGCGAGCCTTCGCGGCAGACGCTGTCGGGTCCGCCGGAGAAGATGATGGCCTTTGGGGCGAAGTCCTCGAGGAACGTCCCGGTGACGTTCTGGTAGGGGTGGATTTCGCAATAGACGTTCAGTTCGCGCAGACGGCGCGCGATGAGTTGCGTCACCTGGGAGCCGAAGTCGATGATGAGAAGGCGTTCGTGCTGGGTCATGCCGCTGCTTTAGGTCGCGCGCGCGGGCCGCGCAAGAGGCAGGCGCGCGGCCTCAGCCCATGGAGTCGGATTTGGCCCGCCCGCGCCTGCGGTTTCGGCGCCGGTCGTCGTGTTTGCTCCACAAGGCGACGGCGATTCCGGCGGCGATGTAGAGACCGCCCATCAGCAGCATGATCTCGCCGGGGATCGGCCCGGCATCGGCGCGGGTCAGCGCCTCGTCCAAGGAGGCAACCGGCGTCGGATGCACGGCGATCTTGCCGAGATAGGCCAGCGCCTGGATCAGGAGGATCCAGAGGTAGTTGCGCCGCACCCGCCGCCCGAGCGCGACCATGAAGGGCACGTGGTAGCGCGGGCGGAGGTAATCCTCGGCCAGGGTGCGTTGCCAGCCGTCCTCCATGTGGAGATCGCCCTCGGCCAGCATGGGGGCGTAGAAATGCACCTCCATCCAGCGGGCGCGGGCCCGCCAGACGTTGAAATAGCGGTAGCGGCGCGCTTCGAGCGCGAGGAAGAAGATGATGAGCACGCCGACCAGCACCAGGGGCAGGGGCGAGGCATCGGGGGCGGCGTAGGAGATCGAGAGCGCCACGCCCAGCGTGACCACCGCCCAGTTGGTCGTGGTGTCGAGCCGGGTGCGCCAGATCGTGCTGCGATAGACTTCGCCCCGGTAGAGATGCGCGGCGGCGCCAAGCTCTGCCGAGCTCAGCTCCTTGCGCGGTGTCGGTTCCGCGTCGATGGCATGGTCCTCCTGTCCACGCGGGCCGGATGGCCGCGTGGTCCCCGGGGACCATGATGCATGGCGGGCCGGCGCCGGTCAAATGCCGGGGCCGCACGGGATCATTCGATCTGGCTCAGCAGGTCGGGATCGGTGACCAGCTGGCGCACGCCGTGGCTGTGCGATTCCTCGAACACGTTGCCCATGGCCGCCCATGCGTCGAGCGACGAGATGTCGAGCCGCGCGCAGCGCGGGCGCACCGACCATGTCACCTGCATGGGCGAGCAGACGGCGCGGGTGTAGCCCGGCCCCGTGGTCGAGCCGCGGAACACCACGGGATTGCCGGTGCCGGTGGGCAGGGCGCGGGCCTGGTACTGGCCGTTGCGGACGGTGCCGAACCAGATGAAGTCCCGGAAATCCAGCGCATTGGGATCGTTCACCACGAGAAAGACCTGGCTTTCCACCCGGAGCTGCGGGTTCGAGCATCCCTCCGACAGGCAGGAGCCCAGACCCGGCCCCGGCTTGACGTTGCAGGTGGAATGAACCCAGTGCACCTCGATCGTATCGCCGGGTTCGACGCCCTGAAAGGTGCCGTGCCCGCCGTGCGGCCGGGTCAGTTCCGCCGGGCTCAGCTGGCTGCCGCCGGCGCATTTGAAGCCGCCGTTTTCCCCCGATCCGGCATAGATCGAAAACCCCGGTCCCATGTGTTCGGCATTGGTGTGGGTGTGGATGTTGCAGAGGTTCATCTCTTCCGGCGGGGGGGCGATGGAGTAGCGCGCGGGATTGCGGCCGTAGGTGTTGGAGATATCGCGCGGCGTCTGCGGACCGAACCCCCGGCAGATGCCCTCGGCCCCGGTGCCGGCCGGGGCAGCGGCCGGAACGGCGGCGGCATGGGACGCATCGTGCCCGCCGGATTCGGCCGCGGCGGCGGTTGCGGCCAGAAGGGCTGCGGCGGCAAGGCGCAGGCATGCGGCAAGGGTCGGTGTCATGGTCTGCCTTTCGATGGATCGCTGCCGGGACGATGGCGCAAAGCGCTGAAGAACGTCTTAAGCGCCTCAGTAGATCGCATCCGGCAGCGGCACCCGGTATTGCAGCCGCGCATGGCGGTCCTTCATCGCGCACCAGATGGCCAGCGCGATGAAGACCATCGCGTAATTGAGCCCCGAAGCGAGGATCACCCACCCCGGGATGGAGCCGACGGCCGCCCGGTCGCCGAATTCCGCCCAGCTTGCCACCGGAGTCGGATGCACGACCAGCTTCCCGAGGAAGGCGGCGATCTGGATCAGCATGATCCAGAGATAACTGCGTACCACGCGCCGCCCCATCGCATGCAGGTAGCTGATCTGGAATTCCGGCCTGAGATAGCTTTCGGCCATGCTGTCCTGCCAGCCGTCGCGCTGCTCCGCCTCGCCCCGGGTCAGGATGGGCGCGTACATGTTGTTCTCGAAGCTTCGGAACCGCGACCGCCAGAGATCGCAATAGCGGTAGCGCCGCGCCTCCAGCGTCAGGAAGAACAGGTTGGACACACCGACCAGCACCAGCGGCAGCGGCGAGGCAAAGGGAGAGGCATAGGAGATCGAGAGCGCCACGCCCAGCGTCACGACCGCCCAGTTGGTCGTGGTGTCGAGCCGCGTGCGCCAGACGGTGCAGCGATAGACCTCGCCCCGGTAGAGATGCGCCAGCGCGCCGAGTTCCGCATTGCCGAAGCCCGGTCGCGGCGCGTCATCCGCCACGGTCGGTGCCGGGGCCGCCGTGTCTTCGGTCCATCCGCCAGGCGATCCCTGGGTTTGTCGTGCATTCGCTGACATCTCTTTCCCTCAAGACTCCGGCCGCCATCCGCGCCCCTGTCCGCCCCCGGAACCCGGAGCCTAGGGCCCACGTGTTAAGGCGCCGATAACTCCGCCCGGTGCATCAGGGAAGAATGTGTCGGATTGTCCGCGTCCGGGCGGGCGGCGGCGCGCATGTCGCTTTTCCCCGCGATGCGCCGCAATCGCGCCAAAGGCGGCCGGGCGGAGGTAGTAACAAGGAAGAATCAGCCGGGCGCGTCGGGCGTGCCGGGTGCTGGGGGCAAACCGGAGGCAGGCATGACGGAAATGATGGCGCGCAAGCGGGGCCGGAGCGGCGGCGGCGCGGCGCGCAGGGCCGAACGCAGCGCTCCCGCGGTCGAGACGGCGAAATACATCGAACGCAATATCCCGCTCTATGACATCCTCGATGCCGAAGCGCTCGAGGCGATCGAGGCCCATGCCGACATCGTCCTGGAAGAGATCGGCGTCAATTTCGTCAACAATCCCGGAGCTCTCGCGCTGTGGAAGGCCGCCGGAGCGGACGTCGAGGGCGAGCGGGTCCGGATGCCCCGCGGCCTTGCCCGCGCGCTCTGCGCCACCGCGCCCGCGACCTTCACCCAGCACGCCCGCAACCCCGCGCGCAACGTCGAGATCGGCGGCCGCAACCTTGTCCTCGCCCCGGTCTACGGCCCGCCCTTCGTGCAGGACATCGAAGGCGGACGCCGCTATGCGACCATCGCGGATTTCCGCAATTTCGTGAAGCTCGGCCAGATGTCGAAATGGGTGCACCATTCCGGCGGTACGGTCTGCGAGCCGACCGACGTGGCGGTGAACAAGCGCCATCTCGACATGCTGCACGCCCATATGACGCTGTCGGACAAGCCCTTCATGGGCTCTGTCACCGAACCCGGCCGGGCGCAGGACAGCGTCGACATGTGCGGCATCCTCTTCGGCGAGGAGTTCGTGCAGAACAACACCGTGATGACCTCGCTCATCAACATCAACTCGCCGCTGACCTTCGACGACACGATGATGGGCGCGCTCGAAGTCTATGCGCGCAACAATCAGGCCTGCATCGTGTCGCCCTTCATCGTCGGCGGCGCGATGGCGCCGGTGTCGGTCGCGGGGACGCTGGTGCAGGTGCTGGCCGAGGTGATGGCGGGGGTCGCCTATTCGCAACTCGTCCGCAAGGGCGCGCCGGTGATCTTCGGCGCCTTCGTCACCTCCATCGACATGAACTCGGGCGCCCCCACATTCGGCACGCCGGAGGCCGCGCAGATCACCTACGGAGCAGGGCAACTGGCGCGGCGGATGGGGCTGCCCTACCGCTCGGCGGGGTCGTTCTGCGGATCGAAGCTACCCGATGCGCAGGCGGCCTACGAGACGGCGAACACGCTCAATGTCGGCCTGCTCTCCGGCGTCAATTTCATGCTGCATGCCTGCGGCTGGCTCGAGGGGGGGCTGGTGTCGTCCTACGAGAAATACGTGATGGATGCGGACCAGCTCGGCGCGCTGCACAAGATGGCGCGCGGCATCGCCGTGGATGCGGACTCGCTGGCGCTGGATGCGATCCGCGAGGTCGGGCCGGGGGGGCATTACCTCGGTTGCGCGCACACCCAGGCGAATTTCAAGACGGCGTTCTGGCGCTCGGATCTCTTCGATTACAAACCGTTCGAGACATGGAGCGAGGAGGGCGCGCGCGACACGATGGCGCTGGCCTCGGTGCGGGTGAAGAAGCTTCTGGCCGAATACCGCAAGCCCGAGCTCGATCCCGCGGTGGACGAAGCGCTGACGGCCTATGTGGCGCAGAAGAAGGCATCGGTCCCCGACAGCTTCCTCTGATCCCGGAAGGCCGGGCGATCGTTTCCGAATCGGAAACGACCGGCGATCACAGCCCGGCCTGAAACAGACGTGCCTCGCCCATCATGACGGCAAGGACCTCGACGTGGCGCGCCACCGAATAGCCCGCATCCGCGGCGCGGCGGCGCTCGTCCAGTTCGGCTTCGATCTCCATCAGCCGCATGATCGCCGCGCCCGAGCGCGGCAGCGGTCCGATGCCCAGAATGCGCGTCAGATGCGTGTCGCGGCGATAGTCGTCGGCCCCGAACCGCGCGGCGCGGATCAACAGGCGCGGACGGCGCAGGCTGTGCAGGATGGTGAGGATGTCTTGCATGGTCGTCTCCGGTCAAAGCGAAATCCCGGACATGCTGACACGGCGCAAACCGGTGTTGCGCGATGCTCCGGACGGCCGAACGCTTTGTTCAAGACTGTTTATAATTTGGGGATAATTTGTCTAACCACGGGCGATTGTTAACGAACAGGTAACAACCACACGCCTAGGTTGCGTCCAGCTTGGGGATAACTCTGTGGAACAATGATTGACTGAGGGGATGGCAAGATGATCTGCCGCAGTGACTGCGATCAACCGGACAGGCTTCCGTCCTGGGTTCCGGAAGACGCGAGGTTCTATCTCGCGCATACCGAAGGTGGAGAGGCGATCCGGAAGCTGGCCCGGGACGCGGGGCGCCATGCCTCGACGGTTCTGCGGCAGGTCCGGAAAATCGAAACGCTGCGGGACGACCCGCTTGTGGACGGTGCCCTGCGCCGGCTCGGAGCGCTGCGCCTCTGTGCCGAGGAGGCGCAATCCAAGAAGGAGACTGTGCGGATGATGGAGATTTCCCGGTCCGAAACGACACCCGATGCGGCCACCCTGACGCGCGAGGCCCGGCGCATCCTGCGGCGGCTGTGCGAAAGCGGCGCGGTGCTTGCGGTGGCGGCCGAAATGGAAAAGGCCGTGGTGGTGCGCGACACGGGCGAGGGCGGTTCGACCCGCACCGCCGTCGTCGATGCGCCGGTGGCGCAGGCCATGGCGCTGAAAGGCTGGATCGCCTGCGACAACCCGGGGCGGATCTCGCGCTATCACATCACCTCTGCGGGCCGGACCGCGCTGGGGCGGCTGATGGCGGAACAGGAAAGCAAGCTGCGCGGGTTCAACGAGGCCCAGGCCGGCTTCGACACCTCGGCGGCCGCCGAAGCGGCGATGGAGGCGGAAGAGGCCGATCCCCGCGGGCGCCGCCGCTACGTGGTCTCGGAAAGCCCGCTTCAGGGACTGGCACGGCGCCGCGACAAGGACGGCACGCCCTTTCTGTCCGAAGAGCTGGTCCGCGCCGGCGAGCGCCTGCGCGAGGATTTCGAGCTGGCGCAGATTGGCCACCGAGCGGCGCAGAACTGGGACCAGTTCCTGACCGCCGGCCTGCATCTCGGGCTGGTGACGGGGCAGGGGCGTGGCAGCGAGGGCGCGCGCCAGCGTCTGTCGGGCGCGCTGCGCGAACTGGGCCCGGGGTTGGGGGACGTGGCGCTGCAATGCTGCTGCTATCTCGAAGGGCTCGAAACCACGGAAAAGCGCATGGGGTGGGCCGCACGCTCGGGCAAGGTGGTGCTGCGCATCGCTCTGCAGCGGCTGCACCGGCACTACGAACGGACCATCGGCGCGGGTGGCGGCCTGATCGGCTGATCGTTTCCGCGTTGGAAACAGGAAGGGCGGAGCACGGGCTCCGCCCTTTTCTTGTCCGTGCCTACTCGGCGGCGCGCACCGGGGTGTCGCCGGTGACGGGAATGCCGGGATAGGTGTCGATGTTGCCGGACTTCAGATCCTCTGCCGCCTTGCGCACCCCCGCCTCGTAGTCGGGGTGCACCCGACCGAGGACCGCGTACCAGCGTTCCTTGACCGAGGTCGAACAGGGCGACATGGCGCGGGCCATGTTGAGATGCAGGCGCGCGCGCTCGTCATCGCCCAGAACCTCGGCATAGAGCGCGCGGGGCTGCACGTAGTCGGCATCCTTGTCCTCCTGCACGTAGCGATCCGCGTCACCCGAGATCCGCAGCGGCGGTTCGGCGACCGAAGGGTCGGGACGCGCCGCCTCCTCGTATTGATTCGGTTCGTAGTAGGCATCCGGGTGCCCGGTCTTCTGCGGGAAGAACCGCATGGAGCCATCCTTGTGATAGAAATGCGTCTCGGATTTCGCCCGGTTCGCCGGAAGCTGCTCGTAATGGGTGCCGAGCCGGTAACGATGCGCATCCGCATAGGCAAAGATCCGGCCCTGCAGCATCTTGTCGGGCGAAAAGCCGATGCCGGGGATCTTGTTCGACGGCGAATAGGCGGCGTTTTCGACGTATTGGAAATAGTTCTCCGGGTTCTCGTTGAACTCCAGCATCCCCACGGGGATCAGCGGGAACGCGGCGTGTGGCCAGACCTTGGTGAGATCGAAGGGATTGAAGCCGCAGGTCTCGGCGTCTTCCTCGGCCATGACCTGGATGTTCAGCTCCCACTTGGGGAAATTCCCCTCTTCGATGGCGTTGAACAGATCCTCCTGGTAGCTCTCGCGAGTCTTGCCGATGATCTCCTCGGCCTGCTCGTTGGTGTAGTTCCTGATCGGCTGCTGGCAGCGGAAGTGGAACTTGACCCAGTGCCGTTCGCCCTTGTCGTTGAACATGGAATAGGTGTGGCTGCCGTAACCGTGCATGTGCATCGGGTTCTGCGGAATGCCGCGATCCGACATCAGGATCGTCACCTGATGCACCGATTCGGGCTGCGCGGCCCAGAAATCGAACATCGCTTCGGGCGAGCGCAGGTTGGTCTGCGGGTGGCGCTTTTGCGTGCGGATGAAGTCCGGGAACTTGTAGGCATCGCGGATGAAGAAAATGGGGGTGTTGTTGCCCACCACGTCCCAGTTGCCTTCTTCGGTGTAGAACTTGACCGAGAACCCGCGCACGTCGCGTTCTGCGTCCGCTGCACCCTGTTCCCCGGCCACGGTGGACCAGCGGCTGAGGATGTCGCAGGTGTTACCGACCTTCGAAAAGATCGCGGCCGAGGTGTAGCGGCTGATGTCGTGGGTCACGGTAAAGGTGCCCTTGGCGCCCCAGCCCTTGGCGTGAACGACCCGCTCGGGGATACGCTCGCGGTTCTGGTGAGCCAGCTTTTCGATCAGCTGGTAATCCTCCAGCAGCACCGGCCCGCGGGCGCCCGCGGTGGCCGAGGTCTCGTTGGTGGGCATCGGGGCCCCGGCTGTGGTGGTCAGTCGCTTGGACATGGGTCGCTCCCTCCTTGCTATGGTGTCGACCCACGACTTAGTGGCCGTGAAATAATTACCAATTGCGAATAATTTGGTTTTCTATAGTTTTTGATTATGACAATCACCCTCCGGCAGCTTTCCTACTTCAAGGCCCTGGCGCAGCAGCGGAATTTCAGCCGCGCCGCGCTGGCCTGCAATGTCTCGCAACCGGCGCTGTCGGTGCAGATCCGCGAATTGGAAGCGGCGCTGAACGGGCCGCTCATCGAACGCCATGCCCGCGATGCGGTGCTGACGCCCTTCGGCCGCCAGGTGCTCGACGTGGCCGACCGCGTTCTGGGCGAGGTCGCGGGGCTGGAACAGGCGGCCCGGCGGCGCGGCGGCATGGCGGGTCGGCTGGCGCTGGGGGTGATCCCGACCATCGCCCCCTATTTCCTGCCCGAGGTGCTGGAGGCGCTGCGCTCGCGGGACATCTCTCTGGACGTGGCGGTGACCGAGGCCAAGACCGACCGCCTGCTGGACCTGCTGGCGGAGGGCGCGCTCGACGCCTGCGTGATCGCCCTGCCGCTGACCCGCGACGGCATCACCGCGCTGCCGCTGTTCGAGGACCGTTTCCTGCTGGCGGGCAGCGCCGGGCGGCTGGACCTCTACCCCGAGGCGCCGCACCCCGAGGGGCTGGGCGAGGCGCAATTGCTGCTGCTCGAGGACGGACATTGCCTGACAGATCAGGCGCTTGCGGTCTGCGGACGGGGGCGGGGGCACGCGCGGATCAACATGGCGGCCTCCTCGCTCGCGACACTGTCGCGGCTGGTCGAGGCGGGGTTCGGCCTGACGCTGATCCCCGAAATCGCGCTGCGGACGGAAACCCGCAATGCCGCCGACCTGCACCTGCGGCGCTTCGCGGTGCCGGAACCCTCGCGCAGCGTGTGCCTTGCCCGGCGCGGCACCGCGTCCGAGCCGGGCTGGTTCACCGACCTCGCCGCGATCCTCTCGGCCGTGGGGGCGCAGTTGATCGCGGAGGCGCGCCAAACCCTCCCCGATGCCGTGGGCCGGGCGGACTGAACCCGCGCGCACCCGAACAGCAAGGGGGAAGGCCGCAACCTTCCCCCGTTTCTCGAAAGAGTCCCGAGAGGGCTGCGATTACGCGGCCGCTTCCTTTGAGACCTCTGCCAGGTAGTCGAGCAGGTTTTCCGGGCTCGACACTCCGTAGGGATCCTCGGCGCAATTGTCCTCGAACCCCGGCTCCTCGAACCAGGCTTCGACCACGCCGTTGTCGACCACGGCGGCATAGCGCCAGGACCGCATGCCGAATCCGAGATTGTCCTTGGCGACCAGCATGCCGATCTTGCGGGTGAATTCGCCCGAGCCGTCGGGAATGACCGAGACGGCCTTGAGGTCCTGCGACTGGGCCCACTTGTTCATCACGAAGCTGTCGTTGACGGACATGCAGTAGATCGCGTCGATGCCGTGCGCGGCAAAGGTCTCGGCGTTCTGTTCGAAGCCGGGAAGCTGGTAGGTCGAGCAGGTCGGGGTGAAGGCGCCGGGCAGGGAAAACAGGATGACCCGCTTGCCCTTGAAGTAATCGTCGGTGGTCCGGTCCTGCCAGCGGAACGGGTTCGGACCCGCGATGGATTCGTCGCGGACGCGGGTGCGGAAGGTGACCTTCGGAAGAGCGACTCCGGTTTTCATGGGATTGAGATCCTCTGTCTTGCGTGTCGGCTCCTCCCCGGTGAGGCTGATAGCCGGGGGCGCGCAGGGGCGCAACGGGGGAAGCGGGCGGTTCGCCGCCGGGACCGGAAAAATCGCGCCGGGGGCGGGATTTGCGGCGCGCTGCCTGAGGAATATGCGGTGCGCAAACGCCCGGTGCGGCGGCGGTGGCGGCAGGGGGGCACTCGCTACGACGGGGATATGCCCTCCGGGAAACGGCTGGCACTGGAACCTCCCCCTGCCGTGCTGTATCCTGACGGACGAACGTACCAAGATCGCGGGGAAATTCCAGTGCGAGACCTCAAGATTCCGACGCAGCGGCATCCGGAAAAAGCCCACCGGCCCGACAATCCGCAACCGAAGAAGCCGGACTGGATCCGCGTCAAGGCGCCGGGCGGCGAGGGCTACAACGCGACCCGCAAGCTGATGCGCGAGCATCGCCTGACCACGGTCTGCGAAGAGGCGGGCTGCCCCAATGTCGGCGAATGCTGGTCCCAGGGCCACGCCACTATGATGATCATGGGCGAGATCTGCACCCGCGGCTGCACCTTCTGCAACATCGCCACCGGGCGCCCGGAGACGCTGGACGTGTTCGAACCGGGACGCGTGGCGGACGCGGTGCAGAAGCTGGGGTTGAAGCACGTTGTCATCACCTCGGTCGACCGCGACGACCTCGAGGACGGCGGGGCCGATCACTTCGCCCAGACCATCCGCGCGATCCGCCACCGCGCGCCGGACACCACGATCGAGATCCTGACCCCCGATTTCCTGAAATGCGCCCCCTCGGTGCTGGAAACCGTGGTCGCGGCCAAGCCGGACGTGTTCAACCACAACCTGGAAACGGTGCCGGGCCTCTACCCGACGGTGCGCCCCGGCGCGCGCTACTTCCACTCGCTGCGCCTGTTGCAGCGGGTCAAGGAACTCGATCCGTCGATCTTCACCAAGTCCGGGATCATGGTCGGGCTGGGGGAGGATCGTCAGGGCGTTGCGCAGGTCATGGACGACATGCGCGCGGCGGATGTGGATTTCCTCACCATCGGGCAGTACCTGCAGCCGACGCCGAAACACCACCGCGTCGACCGTTTCGTCACGCCGGACGAATTCGCCAGCTACGAGAAGACGGCATTCGGCAAGGGGTTCCTGATGGTCTCAGCCACACCGCTCACGCGGTCGAGTTACCACGCGGGCGACGATTTCGCGCGGCTCAGGGCGGCCCGCGAAAAGAAACTCGCCGAGGCCTGATCGGGCCCCGGCGCCGGACCCGGGTGCAAATTCCTTCCAAGGAATTTGCAAATCTTTTGAAAAAGATTTGCGGTGCGCCGCTCAGGGCGTCGTGCGCGATTTGACGCGTTGCAGGACATAGACCCGGATGGCGGAAGCGAGGCCCGCCTCGATCCCGCGATGTTCGTCGACTTCGGCGGCGAGGGCATTCAGCGGCTTGCCGTCGGCCTTCGCGATCGCCCGGAATTCGAGCCAGAACTCCTCCTCGAGCGACACCGACGTGCGGTGGCCGCGCAGCGTGAGAGAGCGTTTGACCGGGCGCCCGCTCATTCGTCGCGCGTGTGACCGTCGAGATCCCGCGCGGCCTTTTCGGCGCGTGCCTTGTCCAGTTCCTTATCGGCCTTGCTGCGGCCGTGAAGGACGGCGTTCCTGTCCCCAGTCTCGCGCTTTTCGGCGCGGGCCCGGTCCTTGCGGAAGCGGTTGAGATTCACGACCTTGCTCATGTCCAAGATGTAGCGCGTACCGGGGCCGCGGCAAAGGGGCAAGCGGAGGGGATCGCGTCGACGCTCCGGAACGTGATGCAACCGGAGGCTGACCGGCCCCCGGTTCCTGTCGTCACGATGCCGGCGCTCAGCCCTTGGGGCCGATCATGTCCTCGGGCCGCACCACGCGGTCGAAGGTTTCCGCGTCGACATAGCCGAGTGCGATGGCTTCCTCGCGCAGGGTGGTGCCGTTCTTGTGCGCGGTCTTGGCGACCTTGGTGGCGGCGTCGTAGCCGATGGTCGGCGCCAGCGCCGTCACCAGCATCAGCGATTCCTTCATCAGCTTGTCGATCCGCGCCACGTTCGCCTGCGTGCCCACCACCATGTTGTCGGTGAAGGCCGAGGCCGAGTCGCCCAGGAGTTGCATCGACTGCAGCACGTTGTAGCTCATCATCGGGTTGTAGACGTTGAGCTCGAAATGACCCTGAGAGCCGGCAAAGCCGACCGCCGCGTCGTTGCCCATGACATGGGCGCAGACCATGGTCAGCGCCTCGGCCTGGGTCGGGTTGACCTTGCCCGGCATGATCGACGAGCCGGGCTCGTTCTCCGGCAGGATCAGTTCGCCGAGGCCCGAGCGCGGGCCCGACCCCAGCAGGCGCATGTCGTTGGCGATCTTGAACAGCGAGGCCGCGACCGTCTTCAGCGCGCCCGAGAACATCACCATCGCGTCATGCGCGGCAAGGGCTTCGAACTTGTTGGGGGCCGTGACGAAGGGCAGGCCGGTGATTTCGGCCATGTTCGCCGCGACCATCTCGGACCAGCCCTTCTGCGTGTTGAGTCCGGTGCCGACGGCGGTGCCGCCCTGGGCCAGTTCGTAGATGTCGCCGAGGCAGGCCTCGACCCGCTCGATGCCCTTTTTCACCTGGTGCGTGTAGCCGCCGAATTCCTGGCCCAGCGTCAGAGGGGTCGCGTCCTGGGTGTGGGTTCGGCCGATCTTGATGATGTCCTTGAATTCCGCGGACTTCGCGGCCAGCGCATCGTGCAGTTTCTTCAGGCCCGGCAGCAGGACGTCGCGCGCCTGCATGGCGATGGCGACGTGCATCGCCGTCGGGAAGGTGTCGTTCGAGGACTGGCCCATGTTGCAGTGGTCGTTCGGATGCACCGGCGTCTTGCTGCCCATCTCGCCGCCCAGCATCTCGATGGCGCGGTTCGAGATCACCTCGTTCGCGTTCATGTTGGACTGGGTGCCCGACCCGGTCTGCCAGACCACCAGCGGGAAGTTGTCGTCGAAGCGGCCGTCGATGACCTCGGTCGCGGCGGCGACGATGGCATCCCCGACCTTCGGTTCGATGGTGCCCAGCGCCAGGTTGGCCTGCGCGCAGGCCTTCTTGACCACGCCGAGCGCGCGGATGATCGGCACCGGCTGCTTTTCCCAGCCGATGGGGAAGTTCATGATCGACCGCTGGGTCTGCGCGCCCCAGTACTTGTCGGCGGGAACCTCGAGCGGTCCGAAGCTGTCGGTCTCGGTGCGGGTGTTGGCCATCTCTGCCTCCTGCAAGCATGCGATTGTGTGCCGTTTAGCCGTCCGCCGACGCGGGGGCAACGGTCGAGCGCGCACCGCGGGTCGTGTTAGCGCCGCAAATCGCAGGGAAAAGCGCGAAAGCTCAGGAAATCGACCGCGTCAGGGTGTAGACCCGCGCCGGCGGCAGGTTTCCCCAGATCCGGCAGCGGCGCTGCGCCACCAGTCCGAGCCGCGTCATCAGCGGCTGCGGCACCGGGTTGGAGGGGCCGTAGGTGAACTGGATGAAGGGCGCGCCGGGCGGCAGCAACTCGAAGGCGGCGGTCAGGATCTCGTCCTGGAGACCGCGCGGAAAGGACAGCAGCGGCAGGCCGGACACCACGGCGCGGACATCGCTCAGCCCGACCTGGGTCATCTGCTGGGCACCGCGGTGGTGGATGGTCGCGTCCGGGTGGCGCAGGTGCAGAAGCTCGACGAAGGGCGCGTTGATTTCGAACAGGTGAAGGTCGGCGGCGGCGATCCCGGCGGCGATCAGCGCGCGGGTGATCTTGCCCGTGCCCGGACCCAGTTCGACCACCGGCCCCTTGCCCGCGGGAACCTGCGCCGCCATGGCGCGGGCGAGCCGTTCGGAGGATGGCACCAGCGCGGAGACCGATTGCGGCCGCCGCAGGGCCTGTCCCAGAAACAGCCCCAGATCCTCGCGGTGGCTCATCTTTTTCTCCAGATCGGTCCGGAACCTGCTGTTCCGTCAGTTGCAGGGACTATGCCCCGCATCGCGCGCCGGGTGCAAGACGGGCCATGGCGCGGGTCACTTGCGGAAGGAATCGAGCCTGACGACCTCGGCGTCGCGTTTGCCCGGTTTCCGGCCGTCACCGCTGTCGGGCGAGCCTTCGGGCGGGGTCGGTTCGTCGTCATCCTCGTCGTCGTCATCCTCGTCTTCGTGGGTTTCGAAGCGCAGGCCGAATTCGACCGAGGGATCGACGAAGGTCTTGATGGAATCGTAGGGGATATACAGCCGTTCGGGCGCATCGCCGAAGTTCAGCGTGACCGCAAAGCCGTCGTCGCCCGCGTCCAGCTCGTCGTACCAATGCTGCATGACCACGGTCATCTCGCCCGGGTAGCGGTCGGACAACCAGTCCGCCAGTTCCACATCCGGGTGCTGGGTGTCGAAGGTGATGAAGAAGTGGTGTTCTCCCGGCAGGCCGTCGCGCATCACGCCCGTGAGGACGTTCTGGATCAAGCCGCGCATCGCGCGGTGCATGAGATTGCCGTAGTCGATACCGCCTGACATGGCACAAATCCTTGTGTCTTCGGTCTTACCTTATTCGATTTGTCAGCGAGGAAAAGAGCCGGAGGCGCAAAATTTGCGGCAGTCGGCCCCACCGTCACCCCGCGAACCACCCGGCCACGGCGGTCACGGCGAGGGTCGTCGGGACCGATCGTCGCAGCGGGATCAGCAGCAGCGCGGCCAGCAGGGCAAGGGCCAGCGCCTCGGGGCGCAGGCTTTGCAGCACCGGCAGCAGCGGCGAGATCGGGCCATCGGGGCGAAAGGTTTCGCCGAACAGCACGTTGACGGCGAACCAGAGCGACAGGTTGGCGATGACGCCGAGCACGGCGGCGGTGATCGCGGAGAGCGCCGATTGCAGGCGCGGCCGTGCCAATAGGCGCTCGATGTGGGGCGCAAAGGCAAAGATCCACAGGAAGCAGGGCACGAAGGTCATCCAGAGCGTCAGCGCCGAGGCGGCCGCGGCAAGCGTCCAGCCCCCTGCCGCGTGGCCGATCAGCTGGCCGGTGAACTGCGTCACCAGGATCAGCGGTCCGGGTGTGGTTTCCGCCAGGCCGAGCGCATCGGCCATCTGCCGCGCGTCGAGCCAGTGCCGCGCCTGCACCACCTCCTGCGCCATGTAGGCCAGCACCGCGTAGGCGCCGCCGAAGCTGACCACGGCGAGCCAGGCAAAGAAGGCGGCAAGCTCGAACAGCAGGCGTTGCCCGGCGAGCAGCAGCAGGGGCAGCGGGGCGAGCCACAGCACCAGCCAGGCCAGCAGCGTGACGGGACGGGTCGGGCGCGGGGCGACGAGGGGCGGAGCCTCGGGCAAGGGGGCCTCGGCGCGGCGGCTCCAGCCCCAGAGGGCGGCGGCGGCGACGACCAGCGGAAAGGGCAGTTGCGCGACATAGAGCGCGGCAAAGGCCAGCGCCGCGATCACCGGCGCCCCCGGCGCGGCCAGCGCCTTGCGCCGCAGCCGCCAGAGCGCCTGAAGGACGATGACGATCACCGTCGCCTTGACCCCGAGCATCAGCGATTCGGTCTCGGGATGGCTGCCCCAGGCGGCGTAGAGCGCCGCCAGCACGGCGATCAGCGCGGCGCCGGGCAGCACGAACAGCCCGCCCGCCACCAGCCCGCCCGCGATTCCGCGCAGCCGCCAGCCCGCATAGGTGGCCAGTTGCATCGCCTCCGGACCCGGCAGCAGCATGCAGAGCGACAGCGCCGAGAGGAACTGCCGCTCGCTCAGCCAGCCGCGCTCCTCGACGAGGATGCGGTGCATCAGCGCGATCTGCGCCGCCGGGCCGCCGAAGCTGAGCAGGCCGATGCGGGCAAAGGTCCGGAAAAGGTCGGAAAACGGGATCATGGCGCCCGGAGTGCCCCGGCAGCGTGACACCGGCGTGACGGTGCGTGACGGGGCGTGGCGGGCATCGCGCCGTCAGCTCACGATCCGCGAAATCTCGCGGAGGATCTTCTTGCGGATGGTCTCGGGATAGGCGCGGTGCCCGCGCGATGTCAGCACGAAGCCGTCGCGGGTGATGAGGCGGCGGGTGTAGAAATTGGTTACCGCGACGCTCTTGCCGGGGGCTTCGATGGCAAGGCCGTTCACCGTGACCCCCATCGATTCGGCGCGGCGGCTGGCCGCCCCGGTGGAGCCGCCCGCGTTGGGCGTTCCGTCGCCCGACACATCGACCACCCGGCGGCGGCAGTCGGGCGCGCTGCCGAAAAGGTCGAGCGCGCGGTGCAGCGCCGGGGCCGGGGCGGTGTCGGACAGGACAAAGGCGCGCTCCATGCTGCGGGCGGCCTCGGCGAACTGCGCCACGTGCGAGGCGCTGAGCATCACCGCCCAGCCGATCGTGACCTGCTGGCGATCCTCGCCCGACCATTGCAGCACGGCCAGCGCGACCTGATCGCGCACCAGGATCTCGGCGATTTCGGGATCGGCCAGCGCATCCGCCAGCCCGTGCGCCTGAAGCCGGTATTCCGCCGGGTCGATGGAGTTGGAAACGTCCATCGCCAGCACCAGCGCCGTTTCACAGGCCTGTGCCCCGGGGGCGGAGATCAGAAGGGCGGCGGCAAGGCTCCGCAGGGTCGTCAGCATCCCGCGATGCTGGCAGCCGGACGGCATCCGGTCAATCTCCCGTGCCGTCCGGCGTGCGGTTTTACCAGGCGCCCCGTCGCGCCAGCGCGCCGCGCCTGACGATGGAGGCGTCCACGTCGACCGCAATGAACACCGCGCCGGCCTCGGCGCAGTCCTCGAGAAAGGGCTGGTCCGCCGAGAGCACACCCGCGGGCTTTCCCGCCGCCGTGATGCGGCGGATCGCGTCGACCACCGCCGCCTTCACGTCGGGACGGGCGGTGCCGCCGGGATGGCCCATCGACGCGGCAAGATCCGCCGGCCCGACAAAGATCCCGTCAACGCCGTCGACGGTGGCGATCGCTTCGATCTGGGCGACCGCGTCGACCGTCTCGACCTGCACCAGCAGGCAGAGCTCCTCCTCGGCGCGCTGCGCGTAGTTCTCGACCGCGCCGAAGCGGCTGGCCCGTGTGGTGCCCGCCACGCCGCGAATCCCGCGCGGCGGGTAGCGTACGGCGGCAACGGCGGCGCGCGCTTCCCCGGCGTTCTGGACATAGGGAATCAGGATGGTCTGGGCGCCGCAGTCGAGCAGCTTCTTGATCTCGACCGCGTCGTTCCAGGCCGGGCGCACGGCGGCGCTGGACGGGTAGGGCGCGACCGCCTGCAGCAGCGGCAGCGTGCCCGATCCCTCGACCGGCGAATGTTCGGTGTCCAGCAGCAGCCAGTCGTAGCCGCATCCGGCAAGCAGTTCGACCAGCCCGCTGTCGGGAATGGTGCACCACAGGCCGATCTGGCGGCGGCGTTCGGCGAGGGCGGCCTTGAAGGCGTTGCGGGGCAGATCCATCGCGCTCACGCTCCGGTCAGCGCGATGACGCGCTGCACCCCGGCCACGTAGCCGAACAGGCCGAGCCCGGCGATCACGCCGTCGGCCCGCATCGAGACATAGGAATGGTGGCGGAAGGCCTCGCGCTTGTGCACCTGGCTGATGTGGACCTCCATCACCGGACCCTCGAAGGCGTTGAGCGCGTCGAGGATCGCCACCGAGGTATGGGTGAAGGCCCCGGGATTGATGACGATGCCGCAGGCGGACTGCCGGGCCTCGTGGATCCAGTCGATGATCCGGCCTTCGTGGTTGGATTGCTCGAGCCGGATCTCGTGGCCCTCGCCGCAGGCCTCGGAACACATCCGCGCCACGTCGTCGAGCGTTTCATGCCCGTAGATCTCGGGCTGGCGTTTGCCGAGCAAGTTCAGGTTCGGTCCGTTCAGGACGAGAATGGTCTTCATGGGGGCCTCCGTGCCATCCCGCCGCGGGCGGCGGTCTCTCCTCGACCTCATGCATAGGCCGCGCATCGGCGCTTGGAAAGACGCTGCCGCCGGGAAACTGCACCAACCGGTGCAAAGCGGCATTTGATACGGATTTCATGCGTTTGGCCCGCGACAGCGGGGCAGGGGGCGAATCCCCGCGCGGCGGACCGGGGCGGCGGACCGCCCCGGTTGCCGGTCAGACCGCCTCGAGGGCGATGGCGATGCCCTGGCCGACGCCGATGCACATGGTCGAGAGCGACCGTTCGCCCGGCTTCAGGTCGAGCATGGCCGATCCGGTGATCCGCGCCCCGGACATGCCCAGCGGATGCCCCAGCGCGATCGCGCCGCCGTTGGGGTTCACGCGGGGATCGTCATCGGCGATGCCGAGGTCGCGCAGCGTGGCCAGCCCCTGGGAGGCAAAGGCCTCGTTGAGCTCGATCACCGCGAAATCCGCCTGCGTCAGTCCCAGCCGCGCCATCAATTTCTTCGACGCGGGCGCCGGGCCGAATCCCATGATGCGCGGGGCGACCCCGGCGGTCGCGCCGCCCAGGACCCGCGCGACGGGGGTGAGGCCGTGCGCCCTTGCCGCCGCTTCGGAGGCGAGAACAAGCGCCGCCGCCCCGTCGTTGACCCCGCTCGCGTTGCCCGCCGTGATCGTTCCGCCGGGCTTCACGAACCCCTTCAGCTTTGCCAGCGCCTCGGCGGTGGTGGCGGGGCGGGGATGCTCGTCGGTGTCGATCACCAGCGGATCGCCCCGGCGCTGCGGGATCGAGACCGGGGTGATCTCGCGCGCGAGGCGCCCGTTTTCCATCGCCGCGCCCGCCTTCTGCTGCGAGCGCAGGGCAAAGGCGTCCTGATCCTCGCGGGAGACGCCGAAATCCTCGGCCACGTTCTCGGCCGTCTCGGGCATCGAATCCACGCCGTACTGCGCCTTCATCAGCGGGTTGACGAAGCGCCAGCCGATGGTGGTGTCATGCACTTCGGCGGCGCGGGAAAAGGCGCTTTCGGCCTTGGGCATCACGAAGGGCGCGCGCGACATGCTCTCGACTCCGCCGGCGATGGCGAGGTCCATCTCGCCGGCGCGGATGGCGCGGGCGGCGGTGATCACCGCGTCCATCCCCGAACCGCAGAGCCGGTTCATCGTGGTGCCGGGCACGCTGTCCGGCAGCCCCGCCAGCAGCGCCGACATGCGCGCCACGTTGCGGTTGTCCTCACCGGCCTGGTTGGCGCAGCCGAAGACCACTTCGTCCACGGCCGCCCAGTCGAGATCGTGCCGCGCCATCAGCGCCCGGAGCGGGATCGCGCCGAGATCATCGGCCCGGACCGAGGACAGCGCGCCGCCGAAACGGCCGATGGGCGTGCGGATGTAGTCGCAGATATAGACGTCGGTCATGCCACATCCTCCGGGGCGATCAGGTCGGCGACAGCGCCGGTGGTGTGAAGCGGTGCGCCGGTCAGCGCCTGCAGTTCGTCGAAGGAGATCGCGGGGACCTTTTCCCGCAGCACGAAACGGCCGTCCTCGATATCGACCACGGCGAGCGAGGTATAGACCCGCGTCACGCAGCCGACGCCGGTCAGCGGAAGCGAGCAGGCCTCGACCAGCTTGGGCGCGCCCTTGCGGGTGACGTGGTCGGTCAGCACCGCGACACGCTTTGCCCCGTGAACGAGGTCCATCGCGCCGCCCACCGCGGGCACGCCGCCCTTGCCGGTGGACCAGTTCGCGAGATCCCCGGTCTGCGCGACCTCGTAGGCGCCGAGGATCGCCACGTCGAGATGCCCGCCGCGCACCATCGCAAAGCTGTCGGCATGGTGAAAGAAGGCGGTGCCGGGGCGGGTGGTGATCGCCTTCTTGCCGGCGTTGATGCAATCCCAGTCTTCCTCGCCGGGGGCGGGGGCGGGGCCGAAATCGAGCACGCCGTTCTCGGTGTGAAAGATCGCCTGCCGCCCCTCGGGCTGGAAGCGGGCGACCATCTCGGGAAAGCCGATGCCGAGGTTCACATAGGCACCGTCGGCGATGTCCTGCGCCGCGCGCCAGGCGATCTGGGCGTTGCTCAGGGAAAGGGTCTGAATGTCGGTCATGGGTAGACGGTCTCCGCCCGGTTGAGCATTTCTTCCTGCGCGGGCGCGGCGACCTCGATGACGTGATCGACGTAGATGCCGGGGGTCACGACCTGTTCGGGGTCGATCGCGCCCAGGTCCACCACGCGGCTTGCCTGGACGATGGTGGTCGCGGCGGCGGTCGCCATGACCGGGTTGAAGTTCCGCGCCGCCATCCGGTAGGTCAGGTTGCCGTGCGGGTCGGCCGTTTCGGCCTTGATGAGCGCGAAATCCGCGCGCAGCCCGCGTTCCTGCACATACATCCGCCCGTCGAACTCGGCGACCGGCTTGCCCTCGGCGAGGTCGGTGCCGTAGCTGGTCGGCGTGTAGAAGGCGGGGATGCCCGCCCCGCCGGCGCGGATGCGTTCGGCCAGCGTGCCCTGCGGCACGATCTCGAGCGCGATGCGTCCGGCGAGATAGGCCTCGGTGAAGACGCGCGGATCGGCGCTGCGGGGGAAGGAACAGATCAGCTTGTCGACCTGTCCCTGTTCGATCAGCGCGGCAAGGCCCACATGGCCGTTGCCCGCGTTGTTGTTCACCACGGTCAGGCCCCTGGCGCCGTGGTCGATCAGCGCGTGGATGAGTTCGATCGGCGCACCGGATCCGCCGAAGCCGCCGATCATCACCGTCGCCCCGTCGGGAATGCGGGACACGGCCTCGGCGATCGAGGTCAGTCTCTTGTCCATGACAATCCTCCTGTTCTTCCGCGCTGGCGCGCGATGTGGCACATGGCTAGGCGCGGCTCGCGCGGGAGGCCAGCGAATTTGTGCGGATGTTGACATATGTTCGCAAGACGTGAAGGTTTGTGCGCATGGTGAACAAGACCGATGTCATCGCCTCCTTCGGCAAGGGGCTCCGGGTGCTGGAGTGTTTCGGCGCGGACCACCCGCGGCTGTCCGTCTCCGAGGTCGCGGCCGCCACGGGCCTCGATCGCGCCACCGCGCGGCGCTGTCTGCTGACCCTCCATGCCGGGGGCTATGCCGATTATGACGGCAAGTACTTCACCCTGACGCCGCGGACCCTGCGGCTCGGGATGGGGGCGCTGGCCTCGCTGCCGCTTCCGCAGCGGGTGCAGCCCTGGCTGGAACAACTGACCGAGCAGATCGGCCAGAGCTGTTCGGTGTCGATCCTCGACGGCACCGAAATCGTCTACCTCGCCCGCGCCGCGCAGCGCCGCGTGATGTCGATCGGGCTGATGCCGGGATCGCGCCTGCCGGCGCATTGCACCTCAATGGGGCGGGTCCTGCTCGCCGCGCTGCCGGAGGCTGCGGCCCGCGCGGTGATCGAGGCCTCCGATCTCAGCCCGCGGACCGCGTACAGCCTTACCGACCCGGAGGAGATCCTGACCCGCATCGCCGTCGTTCGCGAGGCGGGCCACGCCGTCATCGACCAGGAGGTCGAGATCGGCCTGCGCTCCATCGCGGTGCCGGTCTTCGATTCCCGCAACGAGACGGTCGCCGCGCTCAACACCGGCATGGCAGCGACCGGGACCGGCACCGAGGGGATGGTGGCCGACTATCTCCCCGCGCTGCTGAAGGTCCAGGCAGGCCTGCGCCGCGTCCTGTGACCCGCCGGCCCGGAAAGTCGGAGCCTTGTCGTGAACATCTTGGGGGGGCGATGCCGCCGGCGTCGGGGCCGAATGGCTTTGCCGGAGAAAGACGACACAGCGTTGCCCCGGCACGCGCATGTGGATCGGAAACGCGGCGGCCACAGATCCCGCGACCGGATCAGGTACGGAATTACGAAAGAGCCTGATTTGTGGTCACCTGGCGCAACAAGACGCCATCGGCTGCCATAATGACCGCCCCGGTCCCGGAGCCATCGACACCCGGGTATCAGCCCCCCCAGACAACACGGAAATTCCGTGCCCGGTCAGGGCGGTATCGCAGGTACTCAATGGGGATTATGGCGGAGAGACAGGCCGCCAAGTATGCGTCTTTGGGTGTCTAGGGTGTCTTTCAGGTCCTTTTATTGTCAATTACTTAGGTGGTAATTCCTTCTCTATGGGTCTTGTTTTGCCTCTGACCTTCTACTAGATTTTGTTAGTAGAAAATCAGTAGCGGGGCGCGATATGGGACGCGGGATACACCGGCTTTCAGCCGTCGAAGTGAAGACGAAGACCAAGCCGGGCCACTATGCGGACGGGGGCGGGCTGTACCTGCAAGTGTCGAAGTGGGGCACCAAGTCTTGGGTGTTCAAGTTCACGCTTGGCGGTCGCACGCGCGGCATGGGGCTAGGCCCAATTCACACCTATTCGCTAGCCGAAGCCCGCGCCAAAGCTGGCGACCTGCGCAAGACCGTAGCAGAAGGCCGTGACCCCATCGAAGAACGCAAGGAAGCATTGGCGCAGCTTGCGACCGATGCCGCCCCGGCCATGACTTTCGCACAGTCGGTAGAACGGACGCTTGAGAAGAAGGAAGGCGAGTTCCGCAACGACAAGCACCGGAAGCAATGGCGCAGCACCTTGGACACGTACGCATCGCCGGTCATTGGCGCGATGGACGTTGGCGCGATCACCACACAGGACGTTTTGCGCGTTCTCAGTCAGGAAACCAACGGGGGCACCCTGTGGGAAACGAAGACCGAAACCGCGTCGCGCCTTCGTGGTCGTATCGAAGCGGTACTTAGCCAAGCGACCGTTGCGGGCTTTCGGACAGGCGACAACCCCGCGCGTTGGGCGGGCAACCTGAAAGAACTACTGCCGAAGCCAAGCGCCATTGCGGACAAGGGCAATCAACCCGCTTTGGCCGTCGCAGAATTGCCCACATGGTTTGCAGCCCTGCGGAAGCGCGAAGGTATCAGCGCCCGCGCTATCGAGTTCTTGGCGTTGACCGCCGCGCGTTCCGGCGAAATCCGGGGCATGTTATGGCAAGAGGTTCACGACCTAGACGGCGAAAAGCCCGTGTGGATTATCCCCGCATCGCGGATGAAGGCGAAGCGCGAACACCGTGTACCGCTCACGCCGGAAGCCGTGGCATTGCTCAAATCGGTGCCGCAGGTCGATGGAACCGACTACGTGTTTCCCGCCGTGCGGGGTGGTGCCCTGTCCGATATGGCCCTGTCAGGCGTCATGCGGCGGATGCAGGATGCCGAAGTGAAAGCCGGGCGGAAGGGGTGGCTAGACCCGCGTTCGGGCCGTCCTGCGGTGCCCCACGGGCTGCGCAGCACCTTCCGGGATTGGGCGGCTGAAATGGGCTTTGAACGCGACATGGCCGAAATCAGCTTGGCCCACACTGTGGGTAGCGAAGTAGAGCGCGCGTATCGTCGTAGCGATATGATCGAACGCCGCCGCGCAATGATGGGCGCATGGTCCGCCGCTTGCCGGGGCGAGAAGTCCGACAACGTGGTGCCGCTTCGTATGGGGGCCGTGTGATGGCAAAGCTGCCGTATTCATTCGACGCAGAAGAGTTTGCGCGGGACGCATTAGACGCTGACCCGCAGAAGGCATGGACGAAGCTTAAGACGGTTCAAGAGTTCTTGCAGGATGGTGAGCCGGTTCCACCTGAGTTGGCACGGTGGCTTGGCGAGGCGATCACACACGCGGCAACGCTTGCGTCGGAGGATGCAAACGCCGCCGCAAGCGATTTTACGAAGCGCCTAGGTCTGACCGTTGGTCGCGGCAACGAAAGCAGCCAAGACAAGCGTTGGCTGATCTACGGCGAGTTGATGGACCGACTTTGCGCTGAAACCTTCGTCGCAGCCGCGACCGCCGAAACCCGTGAGCAAATGGCGAAGGATGGACACAGGCCAGTTAGCGACACGCAGCTAACCAAGTGGCGCGACAAATACCGCGCCGTCAAATCGGCTAAGACACGGTAAGCATTAACTAAACACTAAATCACCCCTTTTGGTGTTCGGCGTTCGTTCGATTTGCTGGGCTAGTTGTGGCTCTCTTGTCTCATAGAGACACGGAGATACGCCTATGGACACTCAAACCAATTCGACCGCGACGCCCACGGCGACCGGCCCTCGCGCCAAGATGCTGCCCACACGCGCCACGATGGACGCGACGGGCTTTTCCCGACCCTACCTCTACGCCTTGATGAAAGACGGCCTCTTCCCGCGCCCTGTGAAGTGGGGGGACAAGTTTTCCGTGTGGCCGGAAGATGAGGTTTACGCGGTGATTAATGCCCGCGTGGCGGGGCGTTCCAATGAGGAATTGCGCCAGCTAGTGGCCGAACTTACCGACGCACGCTCTACGCGGATTTGAGCGTAGGCGGACATACTGTCCCCCAAAGACAATTGATAACAAGATGAATTTTCCGGTCTCGGGAAATCTACTAACTCTTGACTCACAGGCACACCCCGAAATGGCCGCAAGCGCACACCTAGACAACATACCTTCCGAACTGCGGTCGTATCCTCATTGGGTATGCCATGACGCGACCAAGCGCCCACTCAATCCGAAGACCGGCGAACTTGCTGACGTGTCGAACCCGGAAACTTGGGCAAGCTTTGACGCCGCACGCGATGCCTTGGACGGCGGGCGCGGTGTGGGTATCGGGTTCGTATTCAGTCATGCCGACCCGTTCACCGGGATTGACCTTGACGTAGGCCAAGGTGCGCAGCCGTCGGAAGGGCAACAGCGCATTTACGACGCCTTCGAGACGTACGCGGAACAATCGCCGTCGGGCCGTGGCCTGCACATCATTGCCAAGGGGCAGGTGCATAACGGCGGGGTGCGTAACAGCGCGCTTGGGGTTGAAGTGTATTCGTCGGGGCGCTTCTTCACGTTTACCGGGCAGGTTGTCCGCGCGGCGTCCATCCAGTCATGCCAAGACCTGATAGACCGGCTTTGTGAGGAAATTGCCCCCAATAGGGAAAGCGACACTGGCGACGTTATCGACCCAAACCCCGCGCCGTCGGTTTCCGACGAAACCTTGCGCGAACGTATCTGCGAAAGCGACGTGAACCGGGACCACTACGAAGGCCGCGTGTCGGACTGGTCCGCCGCATATTTCGCCCTGATTTGTGCTGCGTGCCTGTTTTCCAGCGATGAAGCGCAGGTGCGCCGCGTCGTGATGGAAAGCCCGTTGGTACAGGATGCCCCGCCGAAGGGCCGGGAAACACGGTCGCAGAAGGCCGCACGGCTTTGGTTGCGCGAATATCGTAGGGCTGCGGCTAAGGGTGCTGAAGAACGGCAGGCGAGCGCAGCAATGCGCCGAAGCGTCAATATCGACCTGTCAGGGCAGATAGCCCGCACCTTCGGCTTGGCGTCGCCGCAGCATTCGGACGTAGGTTGGTTTCCTGCATCGGATTTTGCGGGCAAGCCTTGCCAGCCCCGACCGTGGCATGTTCGCGGCCTAATCCCCACAGGGCAGGTTACGGCGCTCTACGGGGACGGCGGCACGGGCAAGAGTACCGTTGCCATGCAGCTAGCGGCGTCAACGGCCTTGGGCGTGCAGTGGCTAGGTCAGGACGTGCGCGACGGGGGCGTGATCTATCTATCAGCCGAAGACGATGCCGAAGAACTGCACCGCCGCTTAACCGGGATGGGCGACCTAAGCGCCATGCAGCGGCTCACCCTGCGGTCGCTGGCCGGGGAAGATGCCCTGCTTGCCGCTCCGCAGGGCCGCACGGGGGCACTCGCCCCTACGGCGCTGTTCCATGCTCTGGACGCCCGAATGTGCCTTGAGCGGCCCGCTCTGTTGGTGCTGGACACCTTGGCCGACTTCTTCGGGGGCAATGAAAATGACCGTGCCCAGGCACGCCAGTTTGTGGGCATGTTGCGCGGGCTGGCAATCCGGCACCAATGCGCCGTGCTGTTGCTTTCGCACCCTTCGGTCGCGGGTATTGCAAGCGGCGCGGGTTCTAGCGGTTCGACCGCATGGAGCAACAGCGTACGTTCACGCCTCTACCTGTCACGCATCACGGGCGAAGACGGATACGAAGCGAACCCCGACGCGCGGCGGCTCACGGTCAAGAAAAGCAACTATGGCCGTATCGGAAATGAAATCATGCTGCATTGGGATAAGGGCGTATTCGTCGCCACCGAAGTTCCCACACAGGCCGAACACTACGCCAAGGCCGAAAGCGTCTTCATGTGAGCTACCCCCCGAAATTCGGACACTGACATAAGCTACGATTTGCAGTCTGCTGATCTTCGACGAGAAGGAGATCAGAGATGTCGAAACGGAAGCAGCACGCGCCTGAGTTCAAGGCGAAGGTCGCGCTGGAAGCCCTGAAAGGCGAGGAGACGGCTGCCGAACTGGCAAGCCGGTTCGGGGTGCATCCGACGATGATCCATCAATGGAAGCGAGCCCTGCTCGAAGGCGCCTCCGGTGTGTTCGAACGCGGGGGCCGCAAGAAGCCGGAGATTGACGAGGAGCAGGTGAAGGAGCTCCACGCCAAGATCGGGGAGCTGGCGGTGGCCAACTCTTTTTTGGAACGAAAGCTGAAGCCCTGGGGCGGGAAGTGAGGCGCGGCATGATCGAGCCTGACCACCTGGATCTGTCGATCGGCCAGCAGTGCAAGTTGCTGTCGATCGCGCGTTCGTCTTTCTACTACACGCCCAAGGGCGAGACCGAACAGAACCTCGGCCTGATGCGGCGGATCGACGAGCAGTTCTTGGAGACGCCGTTCTTCGGTGTCCGGCAAATGACCTGGCACCTGCGCAACGACGGCCACCTAGTGAACGAGAAGCGCATCCGGCGGCTGATGCGCCTGATGGGGCTAGTGCCGATTTACCAGAAGCCCAACACGAGCAGGCCGACGAAGGGCCACAAGACCTATCCCTACCTGCTCAGAGGTCTACGGGTGGAACGCCCGAACCAGGTCTGGTGCTCGGATATCACCTACCTGCCCATGCGGCGCGGGTTCCTATACCTCGTGGCGATCATGGACTGGCATACCCGCAAGGTCCTGTCCTGGCGGATCTCGAACACGCTGGAGGCCGACTTCTGTGTCGAGGCGCTGAACGAGGCCATCCACAAGTTCGGCCCGCCAGAGATAATGAATACGGATCAGGGATCCCAGTTCACGTCCTTTGCCTGGACGGATCGGCTCCGCCGGTCCAGCGTGCGCATATCGATGGATGGGAAGGGCCGTTTCCTCGACAATATCTTCATCGAGAGGCTGTGGCGCACCCTGAAATACGAGTGCGTTTACCTGCATGCCTGGGAGACCGGATCGGAGACGAAAGCGGCGATCCGGAAATGGATGACCTTCTACAACCACCAGCGCCCGCATTCAGCCTTGGGCGGCCAGCCCCCGGCGCTGGTCTACTGGCAGAGAAATGATATCAACCAACCCGATCAGCAGGTGCAACGAGTAGCTTAATTTACGCCAGATCCTGTCCAAGAAATGGGGAGTAGCTCAAAGAACTACGAAAAGGTCGTAGGCGACGTACACGGCGCGTACTACAACGCGGAACTAGTCGAAGCCGCCGAAGCGTCGCGGGTCGAAGTTTAATGCCGCTAGCGTCGCAGGATATGGCGGCAATCGCCGCATGGGTTCAGGCCAGCAGCCCCGGCAAGGTTCGGTCGCCTATGGGCGGCTGGACGCAGCGCGGGCCGTACGCCGTCCTGTGGCCCGTCAATCCTGCCGTCGCCAGCTACCCCGACCTGTCAGGGCTAGGGCCGCGTTCCCTGCCGCTCTACGCCCCCGCAGTGGCCCTGTCTGCCCCCGTGCTGGAACACCGCCTAGGCTGGTCCTGTGAAACCCTGCCTGCGGCCTCTGAGCGGCTGCGGCACATGCTGTTCCACCGATGGGATTTGCCCCGGCCCCTAACTGTGGGCATCGCTTCGCCGTCGCAGTCCGTCAACGCTGCGCTTGCCGCAGAAGGCTTGAACGTTGACCTAACCGAAACCGCCGTGCTTGCTGTGCCGCTGTACGCGGTCACGTCGAAAGACCGCGCCGATGTGCAAGAGGTTTGCCGAAGTACCTACGCCGTAGCGGCGTAACCCGTGTTCTTTCTGAAAGTGCCAACTAGCCCCGCTTCGGCGGGGTTCTTTTATGTCCAGCCTTTACCCTCATCAAAGCCCACTCGTGGTTTCGCGAAACGGTAGCCCTTCCACATAAATTTGCACGCGCCAACTAGACCGAATTTCGGAATGACTTCACGCAAGAGCTGGTCAGGCGTTGTGATCTTCACCAGCACCTCTTTCTTAGAGCGTGCCACTACCTTTTGCAGCTTATAGTCCATAGTGAGAAAGTAGTTCATACCTGCGCACTCTGCGCACCACAGGTGATAAGCATCGAGCGCCTGATTGAGGTTGAGCGGTTTGGTGGCCCCTTGGAACGCGCCGGTGATCTTTGTTAGTTCAACGAAGCGTGGTGCGCGGATGTTCGAAAGAAAATCCAAGGTATACTCTTTGGGTTTCTTAGGTCCGCCTGCGATGATGCGTGACCGGGGCGCGATAGGGTCTGGAACGTCATTGATCGGGCAGTCGAAGAAGCGACCGGATGCACTCATCATTCCCGGAAGGCCCCAAGTTTCCAGATCAACTTCCGGGTGAGAATGGAAATTCAACTGCCCGGAAGTACCGGCGTAAGCTAGCATACCGAGCATTATGGCATCACGCTTCTGCGTATCACTCTTAATTTTGTGTATGTCGTTCGTTGTGTAAGGCTCATGCACAACGATTTCTTGCTCCAAACCACCCCAATTGATCGTTTGTTTTTGGGGGCGAAAGACGTGCTTCTTGACTGCTGAAAACTTAAGGATATTCGTGTCGAGAAATACGTCCGCTACCGATGCGACCTTTGCCAACAGGCTGCTTCCTTATGCTCTGAATACTACCAAAGCTAAGCTGTGCCTGACCCTTACCCGGTTCAATGGTCTGACCGTCCGGAAGCACTAAGGCGAAGAAATTTTCACAAATCTGTGATCGAAAGACACAGAACTACCGCTCAAAAATGAGTAGTAGATTGAGAGTAGATTTGGTCTCTTGCTAGATTTCTCAATAAAATCAAAGGCAAGTGGCGGAGAGACAGGGATTCGAACCCTGGGTGGGCTTGCACCCACAACGGTTTTCGAGACCGCCCCGTTCGACCACTCCGGCACCTCTCCGCGGTCTGGAGCGCCGTTTAGCCGGGTGTGGCGGCGTGTGCAACAGGGAAATCGCGCGGGTCCGGATTCGGTGGTGGCGACAATCGGCGTGTTCCGAGGACGTGACTTTCAAATCACCCGCGCGCCGCCTAATCTGCCGCGCGTCACGATACCGGAGATTCCCCCTTATGCGCTCGCGCCTCGTCGCCTGTCTTCTTGCCATCGCCTCTGCCTTGCCCCTGCGGGCCGGAGAGGCTTCGGATGCGGTGCTCGACGCGCTCGACCTTCCAGGAATCGTGCAGATCATGCGCGACGAGGGAATCGATTACGGACGCGAGATGGCGGCGGATCTGCTGCCGGAGGGCTCGCACCCCGGCTGGCAGGCCGCGGTGTCCGCGATCTACGACACCGGCGCGATGGAGCAGGTGGTACGGCGCAACTTCGGCGAGAGCTTCGGCGACACCGACCCCGCGCCGCTGCTGGAGTTCTTCGGATCGAGCGCGGGCGAGCGGGTGGTCGACCTCGAGATCTCGGCCCGGCGCGCGATGATCGACAACGATGTCGAGGCCTCGGCCCGCGCCACATTTCGCGGTCTCGAGGGCGGGGCGGACACCCGGATGCGCCTGCTCGACGAATTCATCGAGGCCAACGACCTGATCGAATCCAACGTCGTCGGAGCGCTGAACGCCAGCTACCAGTTCTATCTCGGGCTGGTCGACGGCGGCGCCTTCGAGATGACGGAGGGCGAGATCCTGTCCGAGGTCTGGGGCCAGGAGGAGGAGACCCGCGCGGACACGCGCGAATGGCTCTATGCCTACCTGCTGCTGGCCTACCGGCCGATGTCGGACAAGGTTCTGAAGGACTACGTGAAGCTGTCGGCGACCGAGGAGGGCAAGGCGATGAACCGCGCGCTCTTTGCCGGGTTCAACGGCATGTACGACGAGATTTCCTACGCGCTGGGGCTGGCCGCGGCGCAGCAGATGAAGGGGCAGGATCTCTGACCTCCGCCGGGCCCCGGGCGGGTTGACAATCCGGGGAAAAGCGTGGATAAGCGCGCACTCGGAAGCGGGGCTTTGCGGCCCCGTCTTTCATTTTCATCAACGACGGTCCCGAGAGGGACGCGCAGTTCGAGGCGGGCAGGGCCCGGAAAGTCCCCGGCGGGGCGCCACAGGACGCGGCAGAGAACAGGAAGACGCACATGTTCGCGGTTATGAAAACCGGCGGCAAGCAGTACAAGGTCCAGTCGGGCGATACGCTCCGGGTGGAAAAGCTGGCCGCAGATGCGGGTGAAACCGTACAGTTCAACGACATTCTGATGCTGGGTGGCGATTCCGTCGTCCTCGGCGCGCCGCTGGTTGCGGGCGCAGCCGTTCAGGCCGAAGTGGTCGATCAGATCAAGGGCGACAAGGTCATCACCTTCGTCAAGCGCCGCCGCAAGCACGGCTCGCAGCGCACCCGCGGCCACCGCCAGCAGCTCACCCTGCTGCGCGTGACCGAGATCCTGACCTCCGGCGCCGAAAGCACCGGTGTCAAGGTTGCCGCCGGCGCGGCCTCCGCACCGAAGGCCGCTCCCGCTGCCGCGGGCGACGACCTGACGCAGATCACCGGCGTCGGTCCGGCCGCTGCCAAGAAGCTGAACGAGGCCGGTATCACCACCTTCGCCCAGCTCGCCGCCGTCGACCCCGAGACCTTCGAGGCCGTCAAGGTCAAGCCCGAGTGGGTCGAACAGGCCCAGACGCTCGCCTAAGCTCAAGGAGACCAACCAATGGCACACAAAAAAGCAGGCGGTTCGTCCCGGAACGGCCGCGATTCCGCAGGTCGCCGTCTTGGCGTGAAACTCTACGGCGGTCAGCAGGCCATCGCAGGCAACATCATCATCCGTCAGCGCGGCACCAAGTTCTGGCCGGGCGAAGGTGTCGGCATGGGTCGCGATCACACGATCTTTTCCGTGACCGATGGCGCCGTGACCTTCCACAAGGGTCTGAAGGGTCGCACCTTCGTATCCGTGCTTCCAGTGGCGGAGGCTGCCGAGTAAGCCGATCTTCAGATCGTAGGATTGGGGGGATCGGCGGAAACGCCGGTCCCCCTTGCCATTCCGGACCAGGAGGGTTCCGGATCGGTCGGGGCGGGGGATCCTGTCGCCCCGCCACAAAACGGCCACCAGTGCATGAGAGGAGTATGCACATGAGTGTCGATCACGTTGATATCACGTCCGCCCAGCCGGTCATCGAGACCGGGCGTTTCGTGCTGCGTCCGTTGCGCCGGTCGGACACCGGCCTGATTTCCCTCTACGCGGGGGACGAGCGCGTGGCGCGCATGACCACCAGCATTCCGCACCCGCTGCCGCCCGGCGCGACCGAGGCCTACATTGCCCGCGCCGAATCCCCCGCGCGGGTCGAGGATGTCTGGGTGATGGATGCCCACGGTCACGAGGGGGCCGAGGTCATGGGGGTCATCTCGCTCAAGCGGATGGACCGGGACCAGTCGGAAATCGGCTACTGGGTGGCGCCGCCCTACTGGAACACCGGCCACGCCTCCGAAGCGGTGCGCGCGCTGGTCGAGGCGAATCCCGGCAACTCCGCGACGATGTTCGCCAGCGTCTTCCAGGACAACCCGGCTTCGGCGCGGGTGCTGGTCAATTGCGGCTTCGAATATATCGGCGATGCCGAGGCGTTTTCCGTGTCGCGCAATGCGACCGTGCCGACCTGGACCTACCTCAAGCGCTTCCGCTGATTTTTTTCACGATCGGGCGGAACGCTTTGCGGGCCGGGGCGTTGACCCTTCAGAAAGCAAAAGGGCGTCCTCATGGGACGCCCAAAGGCTGAAGTCTCGTCAAGAGGCCGCGTCGTTGTTCAGCTTCCCCAGGTGCGAACAGGGCCGCAATCCATGTGGACGAAGTCCGACCGGGTATAACGCCCGACGCCGCCGCCGTGGCAGGCTTGCGCTGCCTTGGCCATCTGGTTGACGGAGCGGGATTTCAGAGTGAGATCCGCCGCTTCGCCGCGCAGGTGGCGGGAGTTTTTCGCCACGCCCGAAGAGCGTGCGCGCAGCATGGCGTTGGTTTTCGGGCAGCGGTAGCCCGAGATGAGCATGTAAGGCTCGGTCACGTCCATGAGATTGTGTGCGGCGGTCATGATGTCGATCGTCCGCGCATCGATGTTCTTCACCTCGTTCGTGCGCCAGTCGCGCATGAAGTAGGTGATTTCCTTCAAGGCTTCGGAGACGTATTCACCCTCGATCCAGTAGATCATGTCGATCTTTTCACCGGTTCTGGAGGAATACATCTTGATCCGCCGGATATCGCCGCCCCCGCGAAGGAAGCCCGCAGCGTTCGCATACGTTGGTGCTGCTGTGACGAGTGTGGCCGCAAATGCGCCAAGAAGGCCGCGGCGTGTCAAGCCGCCCGCGTGCAGTTCTGTCATATTGAAGCGCCTGTCCCGTTAAGTCGCTGTACCTGTTACCGCCTCGTTGGGCGGTTCTGCCATCTCTCCCCAGATGCGAGAATTTTATGCCATATCTCGATTCTGCCCGAAAGCGCCTTTTCCCTCGAATGCGAACTATCAAGGGGTATCGGCAAGATCCTGCGCACTTGGCGCAAAACCTGTGGCGCAAATGCGCCGACAGGGCGTCGCGATGCAGCGCCGCCTCAGACGAGGGGAAGTTTGTCAACTGGGGAAAAAGTGAATGGACACTCGGAAGCAGCGGTGCACAATTGCTAACGTGTGCAATTCATTCATTTTTCGAGGCAGGCATGGCGAGTTTTCCAAGCGGGATCAACAACGGCGGACTGCGCCGGGCCACAGGAACCACGCTGGCGGCGCTCTGGATCGCAATGGCCGGAGCGCAGGGCGTTTCCGCGCAATCGCTTGAGCTTACGGCCTACAAGCAGGCCGTTGCGGAGGCAATTTCCGAGGACGAGGGTCTCGCGGCCTTCTACCGGGAGCGGGGCTTTGCGGCGATCTGGACCGACCCCGAGGACTCGGCCGCGGCCGAGCGGCGCTCGGCGCTGCTCGAGGCGATCGAGGGCGGCCAGGTGCACGGGCTGCCGGTCTCGCGCTATGATGAGGACGGGCTGATCGCCCGCATGCGCAACGTCACCAGCGAACGCGCGCGCGGCGAGCTGGAAATCCTGCTGAGCCGCACCTTCCTGAAATATGCTCATGACATCCAGAGCGGCATCCTCGTGCCGACCCGTGTCGATTCCGGCATCAAGCGCAAGGCGCCGGTGCGTGAATCGCGGGGGCTGCTCGAAGCGCTGGTGGCCGGAAACCCGCGCGAGGTGATCCGCGATCTTGCCCCGCGCACGCCGGAATATGCCCGTCTCATGCGCGAGAAGCTGACGCTGGAACACCTCATCGCCCATGGCGGCTGGGGCGAGCCGGTGGTGTCCGGCAAGATGGAGCCGGGGCAGAGCGGGCCGAACGTTGTGGCGCTGCGCGACCGGCTGATCGCGATGGACTATCTGCCGGCCTCGCTGTCGGCCAGCTACGACGAGGCGATGCGCGCCGCCGTGGCCAGCTTCCAGGAGGATCACGGGCTCGAGGCGGACGGCATTGCCGGAACCTCGACCCTGACCGAGATCAACGTCGGCCCCGAGGACCGTCTCAAATCGGTGGTCGTCGCGATGGAGCGGGAACGCTGGCTCAACCTGCCCGAGGGGCGCGGCAAGCGCCACGTCTGGGTGAATCTCACCGATTTCCATGCCACCATCGTCGACGACGGCAAGGTCACGTTCGAGACCCGCTCGGTCGTCGGACACCAGGATGCGGACCGTCGGACGCCGGAATTCTCGGATACGATGGAGTTCATGGTGGTGAACCCCTCGTGGTACGTGCCGCGTTCGATCGTGGTGAACGAGTACCTGCCGCAGCTACGCCGCAACCCCGGCGCTGCCGGGCATCTGGAGATCACCGACAGCCGGGGCCGCCAGGTCAACCGCTCGAACGGGTTCTCGCAGTACAGCGCCGCGAGCTTTCCCTTTGCAATGCGTCAGCCTCCGGGCCCGCGCAATGCGCTCGGGCTGGTGAAGTTCATGTTCCCGAACCAGTACAACATCTACCTGCACGACACGCCCTCCAAGAGCCTGTTCGACCAGACCCGGCGGACCTATTCGCACGGCTGCATCCGGCTGGGCGATCCCCAGGATTTCGCCTATGCGCTGCTGGCGCGGCAGACCGACGACCCGGTCGGCCTGTTCCAGTCGCGCCTGCGCTCGGGCGCGGAGTCGCGGATCAACCTCGAACAGCCGATCCCGGTACACCTCGTCTACCGGACCGCCTTCACCAAGGCCAAGGGACACGTGAACTACCGCCAGGACATGTACGGTCGTGACGCCAAGCTCTGGAATGCGCTCAGCGCGGCAGGGGTGGCGCTGATCGCCGGGCAGAGCTAAGTCCCTGCGGGAGCAATCCCGGAGGGTTCCCATGCACACCATCGCAGACATCGCCCGCGCCCTCGGCATCGAGGCCGCCGGCGATACCTCGTTGCGCATCGCCCGCGTGGCCGAGCCGGCAAGCGCCGGGCCGGACGATCTCGCCATGGCGATGAAGCCGGAATACGCCGCGCAGATCGGCACCGGGCAGGCCCGGGCCGCGATGCTTTGGTCCGGCGCCGACTGGCAGGCGCTCGGGCTGAAGGCCGCGCTGATGGCGCAGCGGCCGCGCTTTGCCATGGCCGGACTGTCGGCGATGATGGACCCGGGGCAGGGCCACGGCGCGGGGATTCACCCGACGGCGGTGATCGACCCTTCGGCCGTGCTGGGCGAGGGGGTCTGCGTCGGCCCGTTCACGGTCATCGGCGCCGGGGCGCGGATCGGTGCGGGTTCGGTCATCGGGCCGCAGTGCCAGGTGGGCTGGGATGTCACGCTGGGCGAGGGGGCGCTGCTGCACGGCGGTGTCCGTCTCATGGCGCGGGTCCGCATCGGCGCCCGGTTCATCGCGCATCCCGGGGTGGTGATCGGGGCGGACGGCTTTTCCTTCGTCACGCCCGAGGTCTCGGGCGTCGAAAAGGCCCGCGCGAGCCTCGGGGCGGAGGGCTCGGAAAGCCGCCAGAGCTGGGCGCGCATCCATTCGCTCGGCTCGGTCAGTATCGGTGACGACGTCGAGATCGGGGTGAATTCCTGCATCGACCGGGGCAGCGTGCGCGACACCCGCATCGGCAACGGTGTGAAATTCGACAACCTCGTGCAGATCGGCCACAACGTCGTGATCGGCGACGACTGCCTGATCTGCGCGCAGTCGGGCATCGCCGGGTCGACCGTGCTGGGGCGCAACGTCGTGCTGGGCGGCCACACCGGGGTGTCGGACAACCTCACCATCGGCGACAACGTCATCACCGGCGGCGGAACCAAGGTCCTGTCGAAGATCCCCGCAGGGCGCGTCATGCTGGGCTATCCGGCGATGAAGATGGACACCCATCTCGAAACCTACAAATCCCTGCGCCGCCTGCCGCGCCTGTTCGCGGATGTCGCAGCCCTCAAGAAAGCTGTTTCCAAGTTCACGGGGACAGAGTAGACGGGCGCCGACCGTGTTGCGACGAAGAGGGAGCGCCGCTCATGAGTGTGCAGGACAAGGTGATTGCCATCATCGCCGAACAGGCCGTGCTGGAACCGTCGGATGTGTCGATGGACAACACGCTCGAGGATCTGGGGATCGATTCCCTCGGTCTCGTGGAAAGCATCTTCGCCATCGAAGAGGCCTTCGACATCTCGGTGCCGTTCAATGCCAACGAACCCGAACAGAGCGATTTCGACATTTCCTCGGTGGCGAGCATCGTCGCCGGGATCGAAAAGCTGATCTCGGAACAGGCGGCCTGATCCGGTGAAACGGGTAGTCATTACCGGCGCGGGAACGATCAACGCGCTGGGACGCGACGTGCCTTCGACGCTCGAAGCCATGCGCGAAGGCCGCTGCGGCATTTCGGACCTGGAATTCCGCGACGTGGAGCGCCTGTCGATCCGCATCGGCGGGCAGGTCAAGGGCTACGCGCCCGAGTCGGTGTTCAACCGGCAGCAACTGGCGCTCTACGACCGTTTCACGCAGTTCGCCCTGATCTCGGCGCGCGAGGCGATCGCGCAGTCGGGGCTGGAGTTCTCGAACGGGCTGGCCGACCGCTCGGGCGTGGTGCTGGGCACCTCCGGCGGCGGGCTGACCACGCAGGACGAGAATTACCGCTCGGTCTACGAAGAGGGCAAGAACCGCGTGCATCCCTTCGTGGTGCCCAAGCTGATGAACAATGCCGCCGCGTCGCACGTGTCGATGGAGTTCAACCTGCGCGGGCCGACCTTCACCGTCGCCACCGCCTGCGCCTCGTCCAATCACGCGATGGGGCTGGCCTTCCAGATGGTGCGCTCCGGCGCCTGTCCGGTGATGCTCACGGGGGGCACCGAATCCATGCTGTGCTTCGGCGGGGTCAAGGCCTGGGAAGGGCTGCGCGTCATGTCCAAGGACGCCTGCCGCCCGTTTTCGGCCAACCGCAACGGCATGGTGCAGGGCGAGGGCGCCGGGGTCTACGTGTTCGAGGATCACGACCACGCCAGGGCGCGCGGCGCGGTGATCCTCGCCGAGGTCGCGGGCTTTGCGATGACCTCGGATGCCTCGGACATCGTCATGCCGTCGAAACAGGGCGCGGCGCGGGCGATCAACGGTGCCCTGCAGGATGGCGGCATCAACCGCGACGAGGTGGGCTACATCAACGCCCACGGCACCGGCACCGCCGCCAATGACAAGACCGAATGTGCCGCCGTGGCCGACGCCATGGGGCGCCATGCCGACCGGTTGATGATGTCGTCCACCAAGGCGATGCACGGCCATTGCATCGGCGGGACCGGCGCGGTCGAACTGCTTGCCTGCCTGATGGCGCTGCGCGACGGCATCATCGCGCCCACCATCGGCTACGAGGAACCGGACCCGGAATGCGCGCTGGACGTGGTCCCGAACGAGGCGCGCGAGGCGCGGGTGTCCTGCGTGCTGTCGAACGCCTTCGCCTTCGGCGGGCTGAACGCGGTGCTGGCGCTGCGCGCGGTCTGAACGGCGCTCGCGCGGCTCAGGCCCGCGCGGGCCGCGTGGCGCGGCGGCGCAGTGCGGCCAGCCCGGCAAGGCCGCCGATCAGCAGCAGCGCGGGTGCGGGCAGCGGCACCGCCGAGGCGACGGCGCTCGGCGCCGGGTCGATGGCGTAGGTCACGGTGCCGTTGCCGTAGGTGGCCCGGATCCAGACATAGACGTCTTCGAGCTCGGAGCCGAAATCCACCGTCACCGACCGGCTGTCCATCCAGCCCGTTCCCAGCGCCCAGTCACCGCCCGAATAACCGCAGTCGAGGCAGGTGCCCCCCGGGTAATCCCCGTCGCGGCGGCCATCCTCGCGCGTGGACCAGCGGATGTAGCCGCCGTAATTGGCATAGCCCGAATAGCCGGCGGGCAGGCTGAAATCGAGCGTGGTGGACGCCACATCCGATAGGGTGAAGCGCATGTCGCTGCCCCCGGCAAGCGAGACGGTGAGGGCAGAGGCGGGGGCGGAGAGGCAGGCAAGGGCCGCAATGGCAGCGAGCAGCGGTTTCATGGAACATGGATCCGGAACTGGTACGAGGGATGCGCGGCAATACGCCCCCGGTGACGAGCCGGTCAATCGGCATCGGGGGGGAGAATTCGGGACGTTGCGTCACGATTGCGCCGCGCCGCCCGCGCCGCCGCGGGCCCGGTCGGATCGCGCACAAACGCACCCGCAAAGCCAAAGTTCCGTCAATCTGCGCACGATCAGCGTGTGTTTTCGGGCCTGCAACTCCGCGCCGATCTGCCCCATATCTCGGGACAGAGACATCAGCCACAGGAGGCACTCATGTCGAAGAACGTTGCCGTCATCGTCGGTTCCCTGCGGGCCGACTCGGACAACCGCAAACTGGCCAAGGCCCTTGTCGGCCTCGCGCCCGACTCCCTCGGGTTCTGCTTCGTGGGGACGGGCGATCTGCCGCTCTACAACCCGGACCTCGACACCGACACCCCGCCCGAAGCCTGGACCGCCTTCCGCAAGCACATGAGCCGCGCCGACGCGGTGCTGTTCGTGACGCCGGAATACAACCGCTCGGTTCCCGCCAACCTCAAGAACGCGCTGGACGTCGGTTCGCGGCCCTACGGCAGCAGCATCTGGAACGGCAAGCCGACCGGCATCGTGACCGGCTCTCCCGGCGGTATCGCGGGCTTCGGAGCCAACCATCACCTGCGCCAGTCGCTGGTGTTCCTCAACGCCCCGCCCATGCACCAGCCCGAAGCCTATGTCGGCGGCCTCGCCACGCTGTTCGACGAGGACGGCGCGATCAAGGACGAGGGCACGCGGACCTTCCTCACCGGAGTGATGAAGGGCTTTGCCGACTGGGTCGAAAAGCTGTCGTGACATGACAGGGGCGGCGCCATCCCCGGCGCCGCCCCCGACCTGTTCCCTGCGCGCCCGCGTCAGTGATGCAGGCGGCCCATGGTGGCCGCGACATCGGCCATGCGGGCGGAAAACCCCCATTCGTTGTCATACCAGGCCAGCACCCGGACCGTGCGCTTGCCGACCACCTTGGTCTGCTCGGGCGCAAAGATCGAACTGGCCGTGGTGTGGTTGAAGTCGATCGAGACCTTGGGCTCCGGATCGTAGCTCAGCACCATGCCCATGCGCCCGGCGGCCGCCTCGCGCACCACCTCGTTCACATCCTCGACCGTCACGTCCTTGCCGGCCTGGAAGGTCAGGTCGACCGCGCTCACGTTCGGGGTCGGCACGCGGATCGCGGAGCCGTCGAGCTTGCCCTTGAGGTCGGGCAGTACCTCGCCCAGGGCCTTGGCCGCGCCGGTGCTGGTCGGGATCATCGCCATCGCGGCGGCGCGGGCGCGGTAGAGGTCGTCGTGACGGCGGTCCAGCGTCGGCTGGTCGCCGGTGTAGCTGTGGATCGTGGTCATGATGCCGCTCTCGATGCCGATCGCCTCGTTCAGCACCTTGGCCAGCGGCGCGAGGCAGTTGGTGGTGCAGGAACCGTTCGAGATCATCACGTCGCCGGTGACCAGGTCGCGGTGGTTCACGCCGTAGACGATGGTCTTCTGCACGTTCTTGGCCGGGGCCGAGATCAGCACCGATTTCGCGCCCTGCCGGATGTGCTGGGCCGCGGTGGTGCCGTCGTTGAACTTGCCGGTGCATTCCAGCACGACGTCGCACCCGGACCAGTCCAGCGCCGCCATGTCATAGGTCGACATCACGTCGATCGGCCCGCGCCCCAGGTCGAGGCTGCTGCCCTTCACCCGCACATCCCCCGCGAACCGCCCGTGCACGCTGTCGTAGCGCAGCAGATGCGCCGCCGTCTCGATCGGGCCGGTGGCGTTGATGCGCACGACCTGAACATCGTTGCGCGCGCTCTCGGCGATATGGGCCAGCGTGCAGCGGCCGATCCGGCCGAATCCGTTGATCCCGACGGTGACGGTCATGGGCAAAGCTCCTCGAATGATCCTGTTGCCCGACCTATACGAAGCGATGCTGCAGGCGAAAACCGCAAAATGCGATATATGACAACATGTTAGCGATAAACCTGCCTGTGTGCGCTAACACCGGCGGGGCCTGCCTGCCGACCCCGCAGCCGCGCCGCGCCGCGGCCGCCTTGCACCCGGGCGATTGCCCGCTAGGTTCAGGACGAAACCATGCGGGGAGAATGACATGAGCGGCCTACTGGCGCTTCTGGACGACGTTGCGGGCATCGCCAAGATCGCGGCGGCCTCCGTCGACGACATTTCGGCCCAGGCGGCCAAGGCCGGCTCCAAGGCGGCGGGCGTGGTGATCGACGATGCGGCGGTCACGCCGAAATACCTGCACGGCTTCGAAGCGGCGCGGGAATTGCCGATCATCTGGCGCATCGCGCGCGGCTCGGTCTTCAACAAGGTGGTGATCCTGCTGCCCGCCGCGCTGCTGATGGCCAATTTCGCGCCCTGGCTCGTGCCGATCCTGCTCATCCTCGGCGGCTCCTACCTCTGCTTCGAGGGGGCCGAGAAGGTGCTGCACTGGATCCTGCCCCATGACGACCACTCCGGGGGCCCAGACGGCAGCCACGACATCGGCGATCCGCTGCACCTGGAGGAGCGCAAGATCAAGGGCGCGATCAAGACCGACTTCATCCTCTCCGCCGAGATCATGACCATCGCGCTCTCCTCCATCGAATCGACCGAGGTCTGGATCCAGGCCGCCGCGCTCGCGCTCGTCGGCGTCGGCATCACCGCCGTGGTCTACGGCGCCGTCGCGCTGATCGTGAAGATGGACGACATCGGCCTCTGGCTCACCCGAGTCGGCCGCCTCGGCGCCACCCGCGCGCTCGGGCGCGGCATCGTCAAGGCGATGCCCTGGGTCATGCGCCTGCTCTCGACCGTGGGCACCGTCGCCATGCTCTGGGTCGGCGGCTCGATCATCGTGCACTCGCTGGCACAGATCGGCTGGCACCTGCCCGAGGAAACGATCCACCACGCGGCCGAAGCCGCCGCAAACCTCGTCGGGCCCGACATCCGGTCCGCCGCGATCTGGACCGTCACCGCCGCCATCGACGGCATCCTCGGCCTGCTCTGGGGCCTGATCCTCGTGCCGGTGGCGACGAAACTCATCCTGCCCCTGTTCGGCGGCACGAAAAAAGAGGCGGCCCACTAGGACCGCCTCCGCGTTTCTTCTGGCCGGAAATATCCCGGGGGGCGAGGGGGCAGCGCCCCCGAACGCCCCGCAGGGGCGTCAGAGAAGCCCCTTCGCGGTCGCCACCACGTTCTCCGCGGTGATGCCGAACTTCTCGAACAGCACCTCCGCAGGGGCCGACGCGCCGAAGCTCGACATGCCGACGAACGCGGCCTTGCCCTCGCGGCCTCGCTCGCCCAGCAGCCAGCGGTCCCAGCCCATGCGCACCGCCGCCTCGACGCCGACCCGGACCGGACCGGCGGGCAGGATGCGCTTGCGCCAGGCCTCGTCCTGCGCCGCGAACAGCTCCATGCAGGGCATGGAGACCACGCGGGTGCCGATGCCCTCGGCCTGCAGCGTGTCGCGCGCGGCAAGCGCGATCTCGACCTCGGAGCCGGTGGCGATCAGGATCACCTGCCGCTTGCCCTCGGCCTCGGCCAGCACGTAGGCGCCGCGCTCGGTCAGGTTGGCCAGCTTGTGCTCGGTCCGCACGGTGGGCAGGTTCTGGCGGGTCAGCGACAGAACCGACGGCGTGGTGGTCGAGCGCAGCGCGATCTCCCAGGCCTCGGCGGTCTCGACCGTATCGGCGGGGCGGAACACGTAGGTGTTGGGCGTCGCGCGCGAGATCGCCAGGTGCTCGACCGGCTGGTGGGTCGGACCGTCCTCGCCCAGGCCGATGCTGTCATGGGTCATGACGAAGACCGTCGGGATCTGCATCAGCGCCGCCAGGCGCATCGAGGGGCGGGCGTAATCGGTGAAGGCCATGAAGGTGCCGCCGTAGGGGCGGATGCCCCCGTGCAGCGCCATGCCGTTCATCGCCGCCGCCATGCCGTGCTCGCGGATGCCCCAGTAGACGTAGCGGCCCTTGCGGTTGGTCTCGTCGAAGACGCCGAGATCCTTGGTCAGGGTGTTGTTCGACCCGGTGAGGTCGGCCGAGCCGCCCACGGTCTCGGGCATGATCGGGTTCACCACCTCGAGCACCATCTCGGAGGACTTCCGCGTCGCCACCTTGGGCGAGCTTTCCGAGATCTGCTTCTTCAGCGCCTTGATCGTCGCCGACAGCTTGTTCGGCGCACCGCCGGCCATGACGCGGTCGAATTCCGCCCGGCGCCGCTCCGAGAGCTCCGCCATGCGTCCTTCCCAGGCCTCGCGGTCGGCCGCACCGCGCGACCCCGCCTGTTCCCACCAGCTCTTGATCTCGGCGGGCACCTCGAACGGGCCGGTGGTCCAGCCCCAGACCGCCTTGGCATCGGCGTTCTGATCGGCATTGGTCAGCGCGCCGTGACCCTTCGAGGTATCCTGCGCCGCGTGACCCAGCGCGATATGCGTCTTGCAGGCGATCATCGAGGGCTTCTTCGACTTCTTCGCGGCGACGATCGCGGCGTCGATCGCCTCGGGATCGTGGCCGTCGATCTCCTGCACGTGCCAGCCCGCCGCCTTGAACCGCTGCACCTGGTTGGTGCGGTCCGACAGCGACACCTTGCCGTCGATGGTGATGTCGTTGTTGTCCCAGAACACCACGAGATGGCCCAGCTGGTAGCGCCCGGCGAGCGAGATCGCCTCGTGGCTCACGCCCTCCATCAGGCAGCCGTCACCGCAGAACACGTAAGTGTGGTGATCGACCGCCTTGCGGCCGAAGCGGGCGCGCAGGAGTTCCTCGGCCATGGCAAAACCCACCGAGTTCGAGATCCCCTGGCCGAGCGGCCCGGTGGTGGTCTCGATGGCATCGGCGTGGAAGTTCTCGGGATGGCCCGCCGTGCGCGCGCCCCACTGACGGAAGGACTTGATCTCGTCCAGCGTGATCTGCGGATCGCCCGAGAGATAGAGCAGCGCATAGATCAGCATGGAGCCGTGGCCGTTCGACAGGATGAACCGGTCGCGGTCCGGCCAGGTCGGGTTCTTTGCGTCGAATTTCAGATGCTTGGACCACAGAACGGTGGCAATGTCCGCCATGCCGATGGGGGCGCCGGAATGGCCCGAATTGGCCGCGGCGACCGCGTCCAGCGCCAGGGCGCGGATGGCGGTGGCGCGCATCCAGTGGTCGGGGTGGGCTTGGCGAAGGGCGTCGATATCCATGGGCAGCTTCCTCTTTCTCCCGGATGGCTCGACCGGGTGAATAGCAGCGTGGCCACGAAGTGCAAGCTTGGGCCATGTGCCTCTTGGTGGCAGGATGAAGCTTGTCCTGTAAGGTCTTGTAACATAAGGCGGGCATTTTCCGTTGCCGCTTGCTAGACTTTCCCGAAACGGGGTGGAGCCGATTCGCGCAGCGGCGCCGGGCGGCGAGACAGGTCCCGACGGTACGGAAAACAGGGGGCAAGATGAGCCAGATAGACGACTTGCAGGCGCGGATCTCCCGGGCGCTGGATCGTATTTCGCAAGGGGTGGAGCGGCTGTCCGTGACCCCGCCACCCGCCGCCGCGGAACCGGAGGCCGGACCGCCGCCGGAACCGGAGGTGCAGGAACTTGCCCCGACACCCGCGGAAGAGGCGCCCGATGCGCCGCCCGCCGTCGCGGCCGACAGCGAGGAAACGGAACGGCTGCGGGCCGAACTCGACGACGAGAAGATCGCCAATGCCCAGCTCGAAGAGCGCGTGAAGGTGCTGCGGGCCCGCCTCGACCTCGCCGAGGCCGGTGGCGGCGGCGCGGATGCGGCGCTCTCCGAACAGCTCGAAGCACAGCGCGAGGCGATGTCGGCGATGGACGGCGACCTCCAGCGCCTGCGCATGTCGAACGAGATGCTGCGCCGGACCAATCAGGAACTGCGCGAGGCGCTCGAAGCCAACGTCGGCGAACCGCACCTCGTGAACAAGGCCATGCTGGCCGAACTCGAAGCCCTGCGCGCCGCCCGCGCTGCGGAGGCGACCGAAGCCAGGGCGGTGCTCACCGCGCTGGAACCGATGTTCCGGGAAGCCGGAGTGGACGGGGAGGCGATGTGATGTCCCAGAAGGAAGTCGTGATCAACATCGGGGGCCGCACCTTCGAGGTGGCCTGCCAGGACGGCGAGGAACAGTACCTGCTGACGGCGGCGCGCATGCTCGACGGCGAGGCGCAGGTGCTGGTCGAACAGATCGGACGCATGCCGGAACCGCGGATGCTCCTGATGGCGGGCCTGATGCTGGCGGACAAGACCGCCGGTCTCGAGGACCGCCTGCGCGAAGCCGAGGACCGGATGGGCGTGCTGTCGGAAGAACTGCGCGAATTGCGCGAACGTCCCGCTCCTGCGCCGGAACGGATCGAAGTGCCGGTCATCCCGCAGAGCGTCAGCGAAGCTCTGGCCGAAATGGCCGCCCGCGCCGAAGCCGTTGCGGACGAGGTCGAGGTGAAGGCCGCCTCCTGAGCGTCCCCGGCGTGTCGAGCGGGCGGGTCGATCCCCGCCCGGCAGACGACGTGCTCCGTCCGGTGATCACGCCCCGGGAGTCCGGTCCGGCCTGCCTCCGGCGGGGATATTTTCGGCCAGAAGATGCCGGGGCAGCAAGGATCTCATGCTCCCGCTGGCGCCCGCGTTTCTTCTGGCTCGAAATATCCCGGGGAGTCCCCCGTCAGGGGGACGGGGCAGAGCCCCGTTCCGCCCGCGGGCCCGGGCTCAGCGCAGGATCGAGGTGCCGGCGTACTGAGCCACTTCGCCCAGCATTTCCTCGATGCGGATCAGCTGGTTGTACTTCGCGAGCCGGTCGGAGCGCGCCAGCGAGCCGGTCTTGATCTGGCCGCAGTTGGTGGCAACCGCGAGATCGGCGATGGTCGCGTCCTCGGTTTCGCCCGAGCGGTGCGACATCACGTTGGTGTAGCGGGCGCGGTGGGCCATGTCGACGGCCTTGAGCGTCTCGGAGAGCGAGCCGATCTGGTTGACCTTCACCAGCATGGAGTTCGCGACCCCGCGGTCGATACCCATTTTCAGGCGCGCGGGGTTGGTCACGAAGAGGTCGTCGCCCACAAGCTGGATGCGGTCGCCGAGCTTTTCGGTGAGCAGCTTCCAGCCCTCCCAGTCATCCTCGGCGCAACCGTCCTCGATCGAGATGATCGGGTAGTCGTCGCAGAGCTTTGCCAGGTAATCGACGTTTTCGGCGGAGGTGAGCGAGAGGCCTTCGCCCTTCATCTCGTAATTGCCGCCCTTGAAATACTCGGTCGAGGCGGCGTCCATCGCGAGGTAGATTTCCTCGCCGGGCTTGTAGCCGGCCTTTTCGATGCTCTTCAGGATGAAGTCGAGCGCCTCGCGGGTCGAGCCCAGTTCGGGGGCGAAGCCGCCTTCGTCGCCGAGGCCGGTGGACATGCCCGCCGCCGACAGTTCCTTCTTGAGCGTGTGGAAGACCTCGGAGCCCATGCGCACGGCGTCGCGTATGTTCTCCGCGCTGACCGGCATGATCATGAATTCCTGGATGTCGATCGGGTTGTCGGCATGTTCGCCGCCGTTGATGATGTTCATCATCGGGACGGGCAGGGTGCGCGCGGAGGTGCCGCCGACATAGCGGTAGAGCGGCTGGCCGGTGAAATCCGCTGCCGCCTTGGCCGTGGCCAGCGACACGCCGAGGATGGCATTGGCGCCGAGGCGGCCCTTGTTCTCGGTGCCGTCGAGCTCGATCATCATCGCGTCGATGGATTCCTGTTCGGTCGCGTCGAAGCCGACCAGAGCCTCGGCCAGTTCGCCGTTCACCGCGGCGACGGCTTCCAGAACGCCCTTGCCCATGTAGCGCGCCTTGTCGCCGTCGCGGCGCTCGACCGCCTCGTGGACCCCGGTGGAGGCGCCCGAAGGCACCGCGGCGCGGCCCATGGTTCCGTCTTCGAGGGTGACGTCGACCTCGACCGTCGGGTTGCCCCGGCTGTCCAGGATTTCGCGGGCGTGGATGTCGATGATGGTGCTCATGGGGAATTCCCTCGCGTCCGAAATGGGTTCGGGAGGAGCTATAACACCCGCGCCGCAATTGTAAACGCGCGCTGGCGCTAACGGTCGGAGATTTGTGATTGCGCTAACATCACGCCGCGCGGCGGGCAGTTTTTGCCAAATGCCGCACCGCAGCTAGGTTGCTTCGGGAACAAGCGAACACCAGCAGACACCGGCGCCGGGGGAGGAGGGGCGGCCGGGCAGGAGAGACATGTGGAAGACGAACTGCAACAGCTCGGAGATCAGGTCGAGGCGATTTCGCAGGATATCGAACGGGTGATCCCGGTTCTGCCGGATTGGGCCATGCCGCTGATCGTGCTCGGGGTGGCCTTTCTGACCGGGGTGATGATCTTTCGCGGCGTCTTCGCGCTGCTGACCCGGGCGGTGGCCGGGCGCGATCTGTTCTGGCGCAGCCTCGTGTCGCGCACGCGCCGCCCGCTGCGCATGGCGCTGGTGGTGGCGGCCCTTGCCGTCGGGGTCGCGGTGGCGCCGCTCGGCGCCGGGGGCAAGGACATGGCCGGACACGGGCTGCTGATCGCCTTCATGGTGCTGGTCGGTTGGGTGGTCCACACCGCGCTGCACATCTGGACGACCGTGCACCTGCGCAAGTTCTCGCTCGATGCCGAGGACAACATGCTGGCGCGCAAGCATGTCACGCAGAGCCGGATCCTCGTGCGGCTGGCCGGCTGGCTGATCGTCATCGTCGCCTCGTCGGCGATCCTGATGACCTTCGACGGGGTGCGCCAGTGGGGCGTGTCGCTGCTGGCCTCGGCGGGGGCGGCGGGGATCGTCGTCGGCTTTGCCTTCCAGCCGGTGCTGAAGAACCTGATCGCGGGCATCCAGCTTGCCGTGACGCAGCCGATCCGCATCGACGACGCGGTGATCGTCGAGGGCGAATGGGGCTGGGTCGAGGAGATCACCGGCACCTACGTGGTCATCAAGATCTGGGACTGGCGCCGGCTGATCGTGCCGCTGTCCTATTTCATCGAACAGCCCTTCCAGAACTGGACGCGGGACAGTTCTTCGCTGATCGGGGGCGTGCTGCTCTATCTCGACCATTGCGCCGATATTTCGCGGCTTCGGGAAAAGACGAACGAGGTGTGCCGGGCCTCGGCGCTCTGGGACGGCAATGTCTGCCACGTGCAGGTGAACGACTTCCGCGAACGGGTGATGGAGGTGCGCATCCTGGCCAGCGCCCGCAACGCGCCGCGCACCTACGATCTGCGCTGCGAGATCCGCGAGGCGCTGATCACCTGGATCCAGGGCGAGATGCCCGAGGCCCTGCCGCGCACCCGCGAGACGGTGTCGGTCGACGCGCCGGAGCGGCGCTTTCCGGCGCAGTTCGGCGGGGCGAACGGGCGGCCGTCCTAGCGGCGCCTCCCGCAACCGGCGATGCCGCGCGCCGGTCATACTCTTGCCCTCGCGCCGGGATAGACGCACGATGGCAGGAAAATGGGCAGCGACATGACAGACCCCCGTCCCGAGGTGCAACGCCGCCGGGTGTTCTACATTCCCGGCTACGACCCGATGCCGCCCCGCCGGTATCGCGAGCTTTACCGGACCGAGGGCGCGGCGCAGGCCGGGATCTCGGGCTACGATCTGCGGCTGACCCCGAAACAGGGCGAGGGGGCCTATGGCTGGCAGGTCTCCGCGGTGATCGACGGCGCGCGCGTCGAGTCCGACGTGGAGGTGCTGGTCTGGTCGGACATCGTGCAGGCCAGTATGTCGGACACCCTCGCCGCGACCTACTGGCAGATGGTCCGCACCGCCTGGACCTACATTCCGAGCGGGGTGCTGCGGCGGCTGATGCTGATGCGCAAGGGGCCGGTGATCGCGGCGCTCTACCCGGTCGGGGTTCTGCTGCTGCAACTGCTGGTCGCGATCCTCGCGGGATGGGCGGCCCACGCGGTGCTGGCGCTGCTGTCGCCCTGGATCGGCGTCGTCGCGCAGGTGCTGGGGGCGGTTGCCTGGATCGCGGTGATCTGGGCCGTGCTGCGCTGGTTCCGGCGTCAGGACGGCAGGCTCTACGCCTATTACCTCATGCATGACTATGCCTTTTCCGCCCGTCACCGGGGCGCCAACCCGCCCGAACTCGAAGCGCGGATGGCCGCGTTCCGCGCCGCAATCTCCGAGGCCCTGCGTGCCCCGGTGGACGAAGTTCTGGTCGTCGGGCACAGCTCGGGCGCGCATCTGGCGGTGTCGATCCTGGCCGACCTGCTGCGCGCCGGGGCGGCGTCGTCGCGCGGGCCGAAACTGGCGCTTCTGACGCTGGGGCAGGTGATCCCGATGGTCTCCTTCCTGCCCGAGGCGCACCGCCTGCGAGCCGATCTGGCGTATCTCTCGACACGCCGCGACATTGCCTGGGTCGATGTCAGCGCCCCCGGCGACGGCTGTTCCTTTGCGCTCTGCGATCCGGTGGCGGTGTCGGGCGTCGCCCCGGAGGGCAAGCGCTGGCCGCTGGTGTTCTCGGCGCAATTCTCGCGGACGCTGAGCCCCGAGCGCCTGCGGGCGCTGCGCTGGCGGTTCTTCCGGCTGCATTTCCAGTATCTCTGCGCCTTCGACCGTCCGCGCGACTACGACTATTTCCGCATCACCGCCGGGCCGATGACGCTTGCCAGCCGCTACGCGGAGCGGCCGCCGTCCAACAGCCGCATCGACATCCCGGTGTCGAAATACACCTCGACCGCGCCGTGACGCCGCCGAAACCTCCGTCGCGGCCGGATCGCGTGTCGATGCTGCGCTACCTGCGGCTGTTCCGCGCCGACATTCTCTCGGCCCAGCCGGCGCGGCTCTACCGGGCCTGGATGGCCGAATTCCGCACGCCCTTCTTCCGCTCCTATCTCGTCAACGATCCGCAGATCGTGCGCACCGTCCTGCGCGAGCGGCCTGCGGATTTTCCGAAATCCGGCCGGGTGGCGGAGGGGCTGCGCCCCTTGCTCGGCCGGTCGGTCTTTCTGACCAACGGGGCGGAGTGGCAGCGCCAGCGGCGCATCATCGACCCGGCCTTCGAGGGCGGCCGCCTGCGGGAGACCTTTCCGGCGATGCTGGCGGCCGCCGGTGCCGCGCGCGACCGGCTGGAGCGCCGCGTCGGCGAGGTGGTCGAGATCGAGGCCGAAACCTCCCATGCCGCCGCCGACGTGATCTTCCGCACGCTGTTTTCCCTGCCGATCGAGGATGCGCTGGCGCGCCGGGTCTTCGACGCCTTCCGCGCCTACCAGCGCAGCCAGCCGATCCTGAACCTTGCCGCCTTCCTGCCGCTGCCCGCCTGGGTTCCGCGCTTTCACCGGCGCGAGGCGCGCGTCGCCGCGCGGCTGATCCGGACGCTGATCGCGGAGCTGGTGGCGCGCCGCCGGGACGAGATCGCCGCCGGAACCGCGCCGGACGATCTGGCGACCAAGATCATGACCACCCCCGACCCGGAAACGGGCGAGACGTTCTCGGCCGCGGAGATGGTCGACCAGGTGGCGATCTTCTTCCTCGCGGGGCACGAGACCTCGGCCTCGGCGCTGGCCTGGGCGCTGTGGCTGGTGGCCTCGCATCCCGACTGGCAGGACCGGCTGGCCGAAGAGGCGCGGCTGATCGGCGACGGGGCCGCCTTCGGCGACGTGGCTCGGCTGCGGCTGGCGCGGGATGTCTTCCGCGAGACCCTGCGGCTTTATCCGCCGGTGCCGATGATGGTGCGCGAAACCGCCTGTTCCGAGCGGTTCCGCCGGCGCGCGGTTCCCGAGGGCGCCCAGATCGTCCTGTCGCCCTGGCACCAGCACCGGCACGAACGGATCTGGAGCGATCCCGACGGTTTCGATCCCGGACGCTGGCGGACCGAAGAGGGCCGCCGCTGCGGGCGCGAGGCCTACATGCCGTTCTCGGCCGGGCCGCGGGTCTGTCCCGGCGCGGGCTTTGCCATGGTCGAGGGGCCGCTGCTGCTGGCGGTGATCCTGCGCGACTTCCGGCTCTCGGTCCTTCCCGGAGAGCTTCCCGAGCCGATCGCCTTTCTCACGGTGCGATCCCGCAACGGCATCCGGTTGCGGGTGGAACGACGTTAGCGACGGACGTTAGCGCTAAACCGGCGGGCGATCCCTACCCATCGCGAAACACATGGTCTATGCCTTGCGCGAAGCGACATTTCAGCGTGGGAAGAGGGAACTCCATGGCTCAGGACAAGGCCGTTTTCGAAAAGCAGAAGCAGCAGATGGCAACGGGCAACGGCTTCATCGCCGCGCTCGATCAGTCCGGGGGCTCCACCCCCAAGGCGCTGAAGCTCTACGGAGTCGAGGAAGACGAGTACAACGGCGAAGCCGAGATGTACGGCGAGATCCACAAGATGCGCACGCGCATCATCACGGCGCCGGATTTCACCAACGAGAAGGTGCTCGGCGCAATCCTGTTCGAGCGCACCATGCGCGCCGAAATCGAAGGGATCCCGACCGCACAGTACATGTGGGAAAAGCGCGGCGTGGTGCCGTTCCTCAAGATCGACAAGGGTCTCGAGGACAAGGCCGACGGCGTGCAGATGATGAAGCCCATGCCGGGGCTGGAGGCGCTTCTGGAAGAAGCCGCGCAGACCTTCGGCATCTTCGGGACCAAGGAACGCTCGGTCGTGCACGAGGCGAACGAAGCCGGGATCAAGGCGATCGTCGCCCAGCAGTTCGAGGTCGGCAGGACCGTGCTCGCCGCCGGGATCGTGCCGATCCTGGAGCCCGAGGTCGACATCAACTCGCCCACCAAGGCCGAGGCCGAGGCCATGCTGAAGGCCGAGATCCTCAAGCAACTCGACACCCTGGCCGAGGGGCAGGACATCATGATCAAGCTCACCATTCCCACGGTGGACGGACTGTATGACGAGCTGGCCGATCACCCCCGCGTGGTGCGCGTCGTGGCGCTGTCGGGTGGCTATTCCACCGATGTCGCCTGCGAGAAGCTGGCAAAGCAGCCCAAGATGATCGCCTCCTTCAGCCGCGCGCTGGCCGAAGGGCTGTCCAAGAAGCAGTCCGACGCCGATTTCGTCGCGCTGCTGGGCACCAACATCGACAAGATCTACCAGGCCTCGCTCTGATCGCGGCCCCCGGCTGACAGGGGCCCCGGCAACCGATGGGTTGCCGGGGCCTTTTGCCGTCCGGCGGGTCGGTCGGTTTCTGCCGATCCTCCGGGACGCCGCGAAAGCCGGTGCGGATCGGCAAGTGTTGGCGCATGGCATCGGCCGAATCCGGCGAGCCCGCGCGCGAAAGCGCGCATGGCGCGCGAGGGGGCTGGAAGGCGCCGGGGCAGGGTGTATGCCTCCCGCCATCGCGACCCGAGTCGCGTCAGCACGCCATCGCCGGAGCATCCATGAAGCGCTTCCTTGCCCTGTTCCCGGTCCTCGTGACCGTCACCCCGGCCTTCGCCGGGGAACCGCTCGACCGGAACGGCGACGGTTGGGTCACGTTCGACGAAATCCAGCGCGTGCTGCCGCAGATCTCGACCGACACCTACATCTGGATGGACAGCGATGGTGACTCGCTTCTCGACTACGAGGAGCTGGAAGCCGCCCGCAAGGCGGGTACGCTGCCTGACGCGGGTTCGACCCGCGCGACCGTCTCCGGGTCTCCCCGCCCGGAGGCGGTTTCTTTCCTGCGGTTGCGCTAGCCGGGTCAGGACCGTGCGATGTAGCGGTCGCGGCGGTGGTTGATGGTGATGATCGCATTCAGGATCACCGCGCCCAGCAGCGACCAGCAGACCGTCTGCCAGGGGAACAGGAACAGCGCGACGACAAAGACGCAGAGGTCGAAGCCGAGCTGGATGTTGCCCGCCTTGATCCCCCGCGTGTCCTGCAGCCAGAGCGCCACGATCCCCACGCCGCCGAGCGTCGCCCCGTGGCGGAACAGCGACAGCAGGCCCAGCCCGGCGAGCACCCCGAACAGGATCGCCGCGAGCCAGGGCGGCAGGGAGATGGTCAGCACCGCCGGCATGGCATCGGCCATGGTCGACATCATCAGCACCGACACGAAGCTCTTGATGGTAAAGCGCCACCCAAGCTGGCGGATCGCCAGAACGTAGAACGGCAGGTTGATGACGAAGAACACCAGCCCGAAGGGCCAGCCCGTCGGATAGGAGAGCAGCAGCGCCAGCCCCGCGATCTGGCCGGTGAACAGCCCCGTGGCCCGCAGGAACTGGATCGACAGCGCCACGAGCAGGGTGCCGATCAGGATGCCGTGGACATCTTCCCAGAGCGTGTGCCGGTCGGGCGGAGGGCTTTCGAGGATCTGCATGGCCACGGTGTGGCGCAGGCGGGGAACGCGGTCAATCGCTGCCGCGACGGCGGGTCGGCCGGTTCGGAGCAAGTGCCGGGGGAACAGGCGATCCCGCCCGGATTCGCCCGGATGCATCGCGTCCCTGCGGTGGGCGGCGGGCGCGGTCCTGAAGCCTGCACCCGCCATTGCAACCCGCGCGCCGGGTCAGGCCGCCGACAGCGCCTTGTTCAGGTTCTCGTCGATCTTTTCGAGGAAGCCCATCGTGGTCAGCCATTTCTGGTCCGGCCCGACCAGAAGCGCGAGGTCCTTGGTCATCCATCCCGCTTCGACGGTCTGCACGATGACCTTCTCCAGGGTCTCGGCAAAGGTCAGAAGCTGCGCATTGTCGTCGAGCTTGGCGCGATGCTTGAGACCGCCGGTCCAGGCAAAGATCGAGGCGATGGAGTTGGTCGAGGTCGCCTTGCCCTCCTGGTGCTGGCGGTAGTGCCGCGTCACCGTGCCATGCGCCGCCTCGGCCTCCACGATCTTGCCGTCCGGCGTCATCAGCTGCGAGGTCATCAGCCCCAGGGAGCCGAAGCCCTGCGCGACGGTGTCGGACTGCACATCGCCGTCATAGTTCTTGCAGGCCCAGACGAAGCCGCCGTTCCACTTCATGCAGCAGGCGACCATGTCGTCGATCAGCCGGTGTTCGTACCAGATGCCCTTGGCCTTGAACTTCGCCTCGAACTCCTCCTCGAAGACCTTCTGGAAGATCAGAAGGAACTGGCCGTCGTACTGCTTGAGGATGGTGTTCTTGGTCGACAGGTACAGCGGCCAGCCCATGTCGAGCGCGTAGTTCATCGAGGCGCGGGCAAAGTCGACGATGGAGGCGTCGAGATTGTACATCCCCATGTAGACGCCCGAGGACGGGGCCTTGTAGACCTCCTCCTCGATCACCGTGCCATCGTCGCCGACGAACTTCATCGACAGGGTGCCGGCGCCGGGAAACTTCATGTCCGTCGCCTTGTACTGGTCGCCGAAGGCATGGCGGCCGATGACGATGGGCCTGGTCCAGCCGGGCACGAGGCGGGGCACGTTCCTGCAGATGATCGGCTGGCGGAAAACCACCCCGCCTAGGATGTTGCGGATCGTGCCGTTGGGCGATTTCCACATCTTCTTCAGGCCGAATTCCTCGACCCGCGCCTCGTCCGGAGTGATCGTGGCGCATTTCACCGCGACGCCGACCTCCCTGGTCTTCTCGGCGGCCTCGACGGTGATGCGGTCATCGGTGCGGTCCCGCTCCTCGATCCCGAGATCGTAGTAGAGCAGGTCGATGTCCAGGTAAGGAAGTATCAGCTTCTTCTTGATGAAATCCCAGATGATCCGGGTCATCTCGTCCCCGTCCATTTCGACGATCGGGTTCTCGACCTTGATCTTCGACATCTTGGCACCTTTCGTGGCTGGGTGAATCGCTTGTTGCCGCTGTACGCGATTTTGCACCTGCGGAAAAGATTTGTATGCAACTGTATACAAAGATCGGCGGTTTTTTAGATATTTCCTCCTCCGTCGTAAGCGATCGGCAAGCATCTGCGGGATATCGAGGCAGCATGAACATCCGCGCCCGACTTGTCATGCAGCTCTTCGTCATCTTCGCCGTCCTGACCTTTGCCGCCGGGGTCAGCCTGGCATCGGCGCTCGGGCCGGAGCCGGACGCGGCCGGGCAGCCGGTTCTGGTGCTGGCGCCGCCCTGGGGGCAGGGTGCCGCGGCCATCGTCGCGGCGGCGGGCGGGCGCGTCGTCGGCCCGGTCACCGCGCCCTTCGGCGCCCTCGCGGTGTTCGCGGTGCCCCGACCCGGGCCGGGACTGCGGGCAAGGGGGGCCTGGTCCGTCCATGACGCCGGGGTTCTGGCATCCTTCTGCGGAGCATCTTCATGATCGCACGACTGTACCACCTGGCGCGCAGCACGAAGGAGCCGGTGCTGGTATTGCTTCTCGGCGTGATGCTGCTGCCGGTCCACCTGGTGACGGATCTCTACCTCGGTCATGACGGCATGTTCTCGACCCTCGCCTCCGCCGCGCTACTGGTCGTGGCGGCGCTGTCGCTGCGCTGGCCCTCCGCGCTCGGGGATTACGTGCTCGCCACCGTGGTCGCGGCCGAGACGATGATCCTGACGGCGGCCTACCAGATGCACCCCTGGCAGATCGACACGCACATGATCTATTTCGTGGTGCTGGCCGGTGTCTCGGTGCTCGGGCGGATCGGCGTGCTGGTCTGGACCGCCGGCATCATCGCCGTGCATCACCTCGCGCTCACCCTGCTGCTGCCGGCGATGGTCTATCCCTCGACCGACCTGGTGGAGAATGCCATGCGCACCGCGCTGCACGGCGGGATCGTGGTGCTGGAATCGCTGGTGCTCGGGCTCGGCATCCTTCAACGCAATGCGGTCAAGAAGCGCATCGCCGAAAGCAGCGAGCGGCTGGCGGACGAAAGCCACAAGGCGGCCGAGGCGCAGGCCCGCGCCGAAACCGCCGCCCGCGAAACCCGGGAGGTGGTGACCCTCTTCCGGGAGCGGTTGCATCTTCTGGCCGGGCGCGACCTGTCCTGCAGCATCGACGAGGATCTTCCCGAAGCCTTCGATTCCCTGCGCCGGGATTTCAACCGCGCGGTGGAGCAGATGCGCGATGCCCTGACCGGTGCCGGAAAGCTCGCCCGCGCCTTCGAAGAGGAGGCGGGCGCGCTCGAAGGGGTGACCGGCGATCTCTCGAGCCGCAGCGAACGCCAGGCCCATGACCTCAGCACCGCCGCCCGCGACATGTCCGAGATCACGCAGGCGCTGAACGAAACGGCGGGGCAGGCCGGAAAGGCGTCGGACCGCGCGACCTTCGCCCGCGAAAGCGCCATCGAGGGCGGCACCGTCACCGAACGGGCCATCGCGGCCATGCGCCTGATCGAACAGAGCTCGTCGGAGGTCGGAAAGATCATGGATCTGATCGACGACATCTCCTTCCAGACCAACCTGCTCGCGCTCAATGCCGGGGTGGAGGCGGCGCGCGCCGGGGAAAGCGGCAAGGGCTTTGCCGTTGTCGCCTCCGAGGTGCGCTCGCTCGCACAGCGCACCTCCGAAGCGGCGGCGGGGGTGAAACAGCTGATCATCGAAAGCGAATCCCAGGTCACCAACGGCGCCGAACTGGTGAACGAGGCGGGCACGCGCCTGTCTTCCATCGTCGAGGAGGTGACCGCCGTCAGCGGCATGATCGCCGGCATCCGGGACGAAAGCCGCGGGCAGTCGGAAAGCATGGCGCGCCTCTCGGGCACCGTGGCGCGACTGGACAGCGAAACCCAGGACACCGCCGGCCTGAGCGAGGAAATGGCAGCCATGGGCCTGCGTCTGCGCAGTCACGCCAGGGAGCTGGCGCAGGACATGGCCGCGTTCCGCTTGCAGAGGGATCTGCCTGCAAAAAAACGCAGCGCCTGAGCGCTGCGTCCTATGCCCTTCGATGGCCGTGTGCCGGGGCCGGGGCGCCTTGCCCGGCACGGTGTCCGGATCAGGGCGCCGATCCACCCGGCCCGCGGGGCGCGAGGCGCCGAGCCGTCAGGCCGGTTGATGCTCCGCTTCGACCCGTACCAGCCATTTCATCAGCGCCAGTGCCAGGACCGCCTCGCACAGGATGCCCGTCGCCAGCGGAAGCGGGGTTCCGTCGAACATCAGCCCGGTCGGAATGGCGATGATCACCGCCAGCACCGTCGCCACCGCTCCGATGACCGAGGCGGCCACGCCCGCGATATGGCCGAGCGGCTCCATCGCGATCGCGTTCACGTTGCCGATGGTCAGACCCATCTGGAAGAACACCGTTGCCTGCCAGACGATGAACAGCGCAAAGGCTGCCGTCCCGGAAATGCCCGAGGCAAAGGCGGTGACGGTGATCGCCGCCATGATCGTCTGCACCGTCAGCATGCTGATCACGAGGAACCGCATGCCGAGCCGCATCACCAGCGTCGCGTTCAGGATGCTGCCGGTCGCGGCGACCAGCGCCACGCCGCCGAACCAGATCGGAAAGCTTTCGGCACGGCCGAAGCTGATGTCGTAGATCTGCTGCACGGTCGAGATCATCGAGAACAGCATCGCAAAGACCAGCGCCTGCACCCCGATCGAGATGCGCACCACCGGGTTGCCGAGGATCTCGCGCACCGCGGCCCAGATCGCCGTGACGCTGAACGGGCGCCGCTTCTCGGGGGGGAGCGTCTCGGGCAGGCGGATGGTCAGCCAGAGCGCGGAGACGGTGGCGAAGATCACGAAGCACCAGAAGATCGCGCGCCAGCCCCACCAGGCGATGATGATCGCGCCGATGGAGGGGGCGAAGGCCGGGAACACGGTGAAGACCATCATCACGAAGGACATGATCCGCGCCATGCCGCGTCCGGAATAGAGGTCGCGCACGATGGCGAGTGCCACGACCCGCGGTCCCGCCGCCCCGAGCCCCTGCAGCAGCCGTGCGCCCAGCAGCGGTTCGAGGGTATCCTCGTAGGCCGCCAGGATGGAGCCCGCGATATACAGCGCCGTGCCGGCGAGGATGACGGTCTTGCGCCCGAATGTGTCCGACAGCGGTCCGGTGAACAGCGTCCCGATCCCCATGCCGAGCACGAAACTGGTGATGACCAGCTGCGCCCGGTTGAGATCCTCCGGCGTCAGCTCCCGCCCGATCTCGGGAAGGGCGGGAAGCATGGCGTCGATGGAAAACGCGATGGTCGCGAAGAGCATTGCCAACAGGGCGATGAACTCTGGCCGACTGGGGGATTTCTGCATGGGAGCCTCGATGGTGACACGCCCCGCAGGGCCCGTCGGGCGCGAGGATCGCTTGTTGTACCGCTGTCAACAGCGCTATCGCGTCACATGTTCCCGGAAAACCCAAAACTGTGTGCAGTCCTGCACAGACATCAGGCAGGCATGGCTGCCATGCAGACAGATCATGCCGCGGGGCAGGGCCGCCGGCCCCGGGGGGCCGACAGTGGATCAGGCAAGCGGGTCGGTTTGGGCGCGCAATTCCTCGATCACCCGGGCCCAGAGTTCGGGCGGCTGCGCACCCGGCACCGCGTGCTTGCCCGCCACCACGAAGGTCGGAACCGCGGTGACGCCCATCCCGCGCGACGTGGCGTCCATCTCGACGATCTCGCGCCGGTCCGCCTCGGAGGCGAGCAGGCGAAGCACCAGGCTCGCGTCCATGCCGCAGCCGTCGGCGATGTCGCCCAGAACCTCGTGATCCCCGATATCGCGGCCGTCGACGAAATAGGCCCGGAACAGGGCCGAGACGATGGCGGTCTGCACACCCTCGATCCCCGCCCAATGCGTCAGACGGTGGGCATCGACGGTCGAGGGGGTCGTGCGGATCGCATCGAGATTGATCTCGAGCCCGGCCTCCTCCGCCATGGTGGCCACGGGGAGGTAGGCGTCGATCGCACCCTGCCGGCCGCCGAATTTCGTTTCGAGATAGGCGCGCCGGTCCATGCCGTCCGCGGGCATGTCCGGGTTCAGCATGAAGGGCCGCCAGCGGATCGTGAAGGGGTGGTCCGGCGCATCCGCAAGCGCGCGGTCCAGCCGGGCCTTGCCGATGTAGCACCAGGGGCAGATCGGGTCGGAAAAGATGTCGAGCGTGACCATGGGTTTGTCCTCTTTCCCGCCCTCATAACAGGGCGGAACGGGAATGGCGACAGGGACGGAGGGATCTCCGTCCCCGCTGCCGTCTGCCCTTTTCACCGTCGGCGTTTTTCGAATCTGGGGAGCATTGCGGAGAAGTCGCGGCCTCTGCCGTCTTCGGTTTCGACGAAGGTTCTGTAGAGTTCCAGCGCCGTTTTGCCCATGGGGGTGTCGGCGTCGGCG
>NZ_JBLXFX010000003.1:0-519013 GCF_048261495.1 Salipiger sp. | reverse complement strand
CGCTCCGGCAAGATCATGCGCCGCATCCTGCGCAAGATCGCCGAAAACGACTACGGCGCCCTCGGCGACACATCCACCCTCGCCGACCCCTCCGTCGTCGACACCCTCATCGAAAACCGCGCGAACAAGGGGTGAAACGCCCCCCGCTTGTCCCTGCCGCCGCGCCGGGGCAAGCGGGTCGCCCGCCGGCCAGGCCCCCGTTTCCTAGCAAAGCGGTAACCAAACCCCGAAGAAATAGCGGCATTTTTCCCGATCCGGATGCGCAGGCGACCGCATCGTGATACCCTCGTCAGGTGGGGGCGCGAAATGTAATGGAGCATTTCGATGCAGTTCACGGGCACCTTTCTTGGCGTGTCGCCCCTGGCCACCGGGCATCCTCTGGGCCTGCCCGCCGTTCAGCAGAAGACATTGGTCGACACCAAGGTTCAACCGGTCGCGCAGCAGTCGAAGACCGAGAACGACACCGGACGGGAGGGGCTCCCTCCCAAGGAATTCTGGCGCAGCCTCACCGGGTCCCCCGATCCGGCGACCCACACCGCGCCGCCCTCCATCATGCAGCTCAAGATTCTCGCCATTCTCGACGAGCAGGCCGAGCGGCTCGATCCCGCCACCGCGAAGGACGGCGATCCCGCCGCGGGGACCGAAGCACCCGATCCGGCGGAACCACCGGACCCCGACACGGCCGCGACCGCCGCCGCCCCCGGCACGACACCGGGCAAGGCGGACCCCGTGCCCGCCACCGGCCCCAAGGGGGCGGAGGGCTATCGCACGCTCGAACGGGTCTCGCCCCGGACCGGAGCGCAGGAGACCCCCTGACCGCCTCGCGGCCCCGGATCCGCGGCCGGCCCCGCCATTTCCCCCTCGCCGTCGCTTCCCATGCCTTGTTTCATGGCCTATAAGCGCCAAATCATGGGGCCACCGCACAACCGGCCCCTCAAAAGGATACCGGCGAGGACCGTATGAGCAAAGACACCCACGAGGCCGACGTCGCCTTCATCAAGGCGCTGGCAGAACTCCTGCGTGACAACGACCTGACCGAATTGCAGGTCAAACGGGATTATGGCGAAGACGACAGCCTGAATGTGCGCGTCAGCCGCCTGTCGCCCACCGCCCCGGCGATGCCCGCGGCCTATGCGGCGGCCCCGGCAGCCGCCCCGGCACCGGCCGCAGCCGCCGCCCCTGCCGCCGACATTCCAGAAGATCCCGCCGCACATCCCGGCGCCGTGGCCTCGCCCATGGTCGGCACGGTCTACATGCAGCCCGAACCGGGCGCGCCGTCCTTCATCACGGTCGGAGCCCAGGTCAAGGAAGGCGACACGCTGGTCATCGTCGAGGCGATGAAGACCATGAACCACATCCCGGCCCCGCGCGCCGGAACGGTCAAGCGCATCCTGGTCGAAGATGGCGCCCCCGTGGAATATGGCGCCCCGCTCGTCATCCTCGAATGAGGGTCGCATGATGTTTGACAAGATCCTGATCGCCAACCGGGGCGAGATCGCGCTGCGCGTCATCCGCGCCTGCCGCGAAATGGGCATCGCTTCGGTCGCGGTGCATTCGACCGCCGATTCCGACGCGATGCACGTGCGCATGGCCGACGAATCCATCTGCATCGGACCGCCGCCTTCGTCCGAGAGCTACCTGTCGCCGCTGGCCATCCTGTCGGCCTGCGAGATCACCGGCGCCCAGGCGATCCACCCCGGCTACGGCTTCATGTCGGAAAATGCCCGCTTCGTGCAGATGCTGGAAGATCACCAGATCACCTTCATCGGCCCCTCGGCCGAGCATATCCGCATCATGGGCGACAAGATCACCGCCAAGGACACGATGAAGGCGCTCGGCGTGCCCTGCGTGCCCGGGTCGGACGGCGGCGTGCCCGACGTCGAGACCGCCAAGAAGATCGGCCGGGATTTCGGCTATCCGGTCATCATCAAGGCCACCGCCGGCGGTGGCGGGCGCGGCATGAAGGTCGCCAATTCCGAAGCCGAGATGGAGCGCGCCTTCCAGACCGCGCGGGCCGAGGGCAAGGCCGCCTTCGGCAACGACGAGGTCTATATCGAGAAGTACCTCCAGAAGCCCCGCCACATCGAAATCCAGGTCTTCGGCGACGGCAAGGGCAAGGCGGTGCATCTGGGCGAACGCGACTGTTCGTTGCAGCGGCGCCACCAGAAGGTCTTCGAAGAGGCCCCCGGCCCCTCGATCACGCCCGAAGAGCGCGCCCGCATCGGCGCCACCTGTGCCAAGGCCATCGGCGATCTGAAATATTCCGGCGCCGGGACCATCGAATTCCTCTACGAGGATGGCGAGTTCTATTTCATCGAGATGAACACCCGACTTCAGGTCGAACACCCGGTGACCGAAGCCATTTTCGGCGTCGACCTCGTGCGCGAGCAGATCCGCGTGGCCGAGGGCCACAGCCTGTCCTTCGGGCAGGAGGACCTGGTCATCAACGGCCACGCGATCGAGGTGCGGATCAACGCCGAGAAGGTGCCGAACTTTTCGCCCTCGCCGGGCAGGATCACCCAGTATCACGCGCCGGGAGGCCTGGGCGTGCGCATGGACAGCGCGTTGTACCAGGGCTATTCGATCCCGCCCTATTACGACAGCCTCATCGGCAAGCTGATCGTGCACGGCCGGGACCGGACCGAGGCGCTGTCGCGTCTCAACCGCGCGCTCGGCGAGCTGATCGTCGACGGCGTGCACACCACGGTGCCGCTGTTCCACGAGTTGCTCCAGCAGCAGGACATCCTCGACGGCAACTACAACATCCACTGGCTCGAAAAGTGGCTGGCCACGGAGCCCTTCGCCAAGGAATGACGCGGCCGGGGCAGAGTCATCCGACATCGCCGCCCCTTTCCCCTGCGGGGGAGGGGCGATGACCGTCTCGCCCGAAGTGCTGTTGCAGGCCTATCGCTCGGGCATCTTCCCGATGGCCGAGCATCGCGACGACCCGGAGATGTTCTGGGTCGATCCCCGCCGCCGCGGCATCATTCCGATGGACGGCTTGCGGATCTCGCGCAGTCTCGCGCGTCGGTTGCGGCGCGACGACTACCTCGTCACCTTCGACCGGGATTTCGAAGCGGTGATCGACGCCTGCGCCGACCGGCGGGAAACCTGGATCAGCCACGACATCCGCAGCCTGTTCCTGGAGCTGCATCGCCTCGGCGTCGGCCATTCGATCGAGGTCTGGATGGACGGCGCGCTGGCCGGCGGGGTCTACGGGGTGGAAATCGGCGCCGCCTTCTGCGGGGAAAGCATGTTCTCGCGCCGCAGGGACGGCTCCAAGATCGCGCTCTGTTGGCTCATCGACCTGCTGTCACGGGCGGATTTCACCCTGTTCGACACGCAGTTCCTGACCGAACACCTGGCCTCGCTCGGCGGGATCGAGGTCGAGCGCGCGCAGTACCGCAGCCTGCTGGCCGAGGCGCTGGCTCGGTCGTCGAACCTGGCGGGAACCCTTCTGGCCGCGTCCGGTCAGGAGGTCGTGCAGCGCAACGCCCAGACGTCGTAGCGCTGGTGTTCCATCGCGTTGAGCGCCGGAGACGAGGCGATCATCCAGCCGCGGAACACCGGGTCGGGATTGCCTGCCTCGCGCACCGTGACAAAGGCAAAGGCATCGCCCGCCTCGTCGCCTTCGGGATAGCGGCATTCCTGCAGAGCGATCTCGATGCGCCCGAAACTCGCGGTTTCGCCGGACCGCAGTTCGAGGTCCGAGGCGCGCCCGGTCAGCTTGTCGAGACCGCGCATCACGGCGCCCGTGCCGTTGCTCGTCGCGACCGACTGCGCCGGGGCGGCGCCCGCCAGCAGGCACAGGGCCAGGCTCAGGGAACGAAGCATCATTGCGAGGACCCTCCCCCGACGTATTTCAGAAGCAGCGAGATCAGGCTGACCGATCCCTGGGTGTCCAGGATCTCGTCGCCGGCCTCGTAGAAGAAGGACGACCCACCGGGGCTGATTTCCACGAAATTGCCGCCCAGCAGCCCTTCGGAAGAGATGACGATGGCGCTGTCGTCCGGGATCTTCACCTGTTCCTGCAGGCTCAGCCCCATGTCGGCGCGGAAGGTGTCGGGGTTGAGCGATATGCCCGTCACCGTCCCCACCTTGACCCCCGCAAGCCGAACGTCGCTGCCCACGGTGATGCCTTCGAGCGACCGGAAGCTTGCCGTCAGGGGATAGCCGCCGCTGCTGAAGGTGGTGCCGGTCGCCGAGACCGCATAGGCGCCGAAGGCGATCGCCGCCGCCAGGACGGCGCCGCCCACGATCACCTCGGTTGCAGAGCTGGACATGGTTATTCCGGGCTCCAGGCCTCGTAATCCTGCCGCGGCGCGGGTTCCACGCGGCGGATCGACCCCGGAGGCGCATAGGCCAGCGCGGTGCCGGTCAGGTTCTCGACATGCGGCTTTTCCCAGACCTTGTGGACCATCGGCCTGTCGGTCGGCGGCTCGTCATAGGTGAAATGCAGCCAGCCGTGCCAGTCGGGGCTGACCCGGCTCGCTTCGATCTCGCCGTTGTACATCACCCAGCGGCGCTTGCCGTCCTTGGTCTGGAAGAAGGTGTTGCCCTGCTCATCCTCGCCCACGCGGGTGCCGTTGCGGCTGCTCCAGATCCGGGTGTTGAGCGTGGCGCCATCCCACCAGGTCACGGCGCTCAGCAGCGAGTTCAGAATGCCCATGGACGACTCCTCGGTATCTACCTGTTTTGCTTATGGCGAATTGCGCGGGCGAGGTCCAGTGCAGCCTGTCGCCGCATGGCCCCGTGGAGGGAGCCGCCCCGCCCTGCGCGCTCCCGGCCTCAGACCGGGGCAAGCGTCGTCAGCTCGATCTCGATCCTGTATTCGGGCGCGATCAGGTTGCATTCGATCATCGTGGCCGCCGGAGGGTTCGCCCCGAAGGTTTCCGACAGGATCGGCCAGCAGGCTTCGAATTCGGCCGCGTCGGGCAGGTAGTAGACCACACGCACCGCGTCGGCAAAGGTGGCGCCCGCTTCGGCAAGCGCCTTTTCGATGGTGGCCAGCGCCGATTTGCACTGGTCCACCACGGTATCGCCCTGCCCCACGGTGCCCGCCACGTGGACAAAGCCGCCCGCGACCACCGCGCGGCAATAGCCGAGCTTGGCCTCGAAGGCGCCGCCGGATGAAATTCTCTTGATCGTCATGTCGTCTGTCCCGCATGAAAAAGGCGGGGCACTCTGCCCCGCCCCGCATTCCGTTCCGCTTCGGCTCAGCCGGCCGAGGCAGGTTCCTTTTTCTGATCGGCGTAGATCATCAGAGGCTTGGCGTCGGAATTGACCGCCTCCTCGTTCACCACCACCTCGATCACGTCATCCATGCCCGGCAGCTCGAACATGGTGTCGAGCAGGATCCCCTCGAGGATCGACCGCAGGCCGCGTGCGCCGGTCTTGCGCGCGATGGCCCTCTTGGCGATGGCGCTCAGCGCATCGTCGGTGAAGGTGAGCTGGGTATCCTCCATCTCGAACAGGCGCTGGTACTGCTTGACCAGCGCGTTCTTGGGCTGGGTCAGGATGGTGACGAGCGCATCCTCGTCCAGGTCCTCCAGCGTCGCGATGACCGGCAGACGGCCGACGAATTCCGGGATCAGGCCGAACTTCAGCAGATCCTCGGGTTCGAGATCCTTGAACACCTCGCCGGTGCCGCGTTCGTCCGGGTCACGGACATCGGCGCCGAAGCCCATGGCCGACCCCTTGCCGCGCTGCGCGATGATCCGGTCGAGCCCGGCAAAGGCGCCGCCGCAGATGAACAGGATGTTCGTCGTGTCCACCTGCAGGAATTCCTGCTGCGGATGCTTGCGCCCGCCCTGCGGCGGAACTGACGCCACGGTGCCTTCCATCAGCTTGAGCAGCGCCTGCTGCACGCCCTCGCCCGACACGTCGCGGGTGATCGAGGGGTTCTCGGACTTGCGGGTGATCTTGTCGACCTCGTCGATGTAGACGATGCCGCGCTGCGCCCGCTCGACGTTGTATTCGCTGGACTGGAGCAGCTTGAGAATGATGTTCTCCACATCCTCGCCCACGTAGCCGGCTTCGGTCAGCGTGGTCGCGTCCGCCATGGTGAAGGGCACGTCGAGAATGCGCGCCAGCGTCTGCGCCAGCAGCGTCTTGCCGCAGCCGGTGGGGCCGATCAGCAGGATGTTGGATTTCGCCAGCTCGATGTCCGCGCTCTTCTGCGAGTGGTTCAACCGCTTGTAGTGGTTGTGAACCGCGACCGAGAGCACGCGCTTCGCCTTGATCTGGCCGATCACGTAGTCGTCGAGCACATCGCAGATCTCCCGCGGAGAGGGCACGCCGTCGGAGGATTTCAGGCCTGCGCCCTTCGTCTCCTCGCGGATGATGTCCATGCACAGCTCGACACATTCGTCGCAGATGAAAACGGTCGGGCCCGCGATCAGCTTGCGTACCTCGTGCTGGCTCTTTCCGCAGAAGCTGCAATAAAGGGTATTCTTGCTGTCGCCGCCAGAATTGGTCGCCATATCACACCTTTCCGGGCCTGTTCCTCAGATTGGCCGGGCACCTTCGCCCGACCTAGGCCATTCGTATCGTCAAAGCCCGTAAAGCTTAGGACAGGGCCTGACGCTCTACAATGTCAAAATTGCCCCGCCGCACCGCGGCCGCGGGGCAATCGCCTATCATTTGCTCTCGTCGCCGCCGCCGCGTTTCTCGACGATTTCGTCGATCAGGCCCCAGGCCTTCGCATCTTCGGGGGACATGAAGTTGTCGCGCTCCAGCGCCGCCTCGACCTTTTCGAGGGTCTGGCCGGTGTGCTTCACGTAGATTTCATTGAGCCGCTTCTTCAGTTTCAGCGTCTCCTCGGCGTGGATCATGATGTCCGTCGCCTGGCCCTGGTAGCCGCCGGAGGGCTGGTGCACCATGATGCGGCTGTTGGGCAGCGAGAAGCGCATGCCCGGCTCGCCCGCCTGGAGCAGCAGCGAGCCCATCGAGGCCGCCTGGCCGATCACCAGCGTGCTGACCTTGGGCTTGATGTACTGCATCGTGTCGTAGATCGACAGGCCGGAGGTCACGACACCGCCGGGGCTGTTGATGTACATCGAGATTTCCTTGCCCGGATTCTCTGCCTCGAGGTGCAGGAGCTGGGCGACGATCAGGCTCGACATGCCGTCATGCACCGGGCCGGACAGGAAGATGATCCGCTCCTTCAGCAGCCGCGAGAAGATGTCATAGGCCCGTTCCCCCCGGCTGGTCTGTTCGACGACCATGGGAACGAGGTTGTTCATATAGAATTCATAAGGGTCTTTCATGGTCCGCCTGCCTGCTGAAGTGCCTGATGGATGCCTATCGTCCGGGTGTTAAGCGAGTCTTAGTGTCGGGCCGGGGGGGCCGCAAGAGGCGGGGGGCATTTTGCCTGACGCGGGATCGCCGCGAACGGGGTGGTCGCCCCTGCCCGCGCGCCTGCCCTGCCGGGCCGCCGAATACGCGGTCAGGCGCCGCCGAAGGCCTCCGGCGCGGCGCAGGCGTGGCGCGCGCATTCCAGTTCCAGCACCACGTGGGTGATCCCGAAACGGCGGTCCAGTTCGGATTTCACCGCCGCCTTGATTCCGTCGGCCTGTGCCCAGGCGCCTTCGGCGACCACCAGATGCGCCTGCAGGGCCGAGCGCCGCTCGTCGATCTGCCAGAGGTGCGCCTTGTGCAGTCCCGCGACCCCGGCGATGCCGGTCGCCGCCTCCACCACCTCGCGCGGGGCGAGGGCCGGCGGGCTGCCGAGCATCAGGATGCGGATCACGCCACCGATCTCGGAAAAGGCCATCCACAGGATGTAGCCCGCGATCAGCAGCGTCACCGCCGGGTCCACCCAGGTCCAGCCCCAGAGCAGGATCACCGTGCCCGCCAGGATCACCGCGACCGATCCGAGCGCATCGGCCACGTTGTGCAGGAAGGCCGCGCGGATGTTCACGCTGTCCTTCGCCATGGAGTAGGTCAGCAGCGCCGTCACGAGATCCACCGCCAGCGCCAGTCCCGCGATGGCGACCACCATCCAGCCCGCGACCGGCTCGGGGGACAGAAAGCGCAGCACGGCCTCGTAGATCAGGTAGAGGCCGATCACGATGAGGGTCGTGTAGTTGATCAGCGCCGCGACCACCTCTGCCCGGCCGTAGCCGAAGGGCATCTCGGCATCGGCGGGACGGCGCGCGATGCGGCGCGCGACCACCGCGATGACGAGCGAGATCGCATCGGAAAAGTTGTGAAGCGCGTCGGCGATCATCGCGAGGCTGCCCGAGAAGATCCCGCCGAGCACCTGCGCCACCGTCAGCGCCATGTTCACGGCGATGGCACCCGCGATCCGCGCATCGCCCGCATCCGGGTCCACGTGATGATGATGGTGGCCATGATGCGCATGGTCGTGGGCGGTGCGGGGGGGATGATCGTGGGGCATGATCGCGCAAAGGTGGCACGGGCCCGGCAAAGGTCAAGGCGATCCGCGCCGGGACCGGATGTCGCAGGCCCGCCCCGCTCAGGGCGCCGGCGCGCCGCCCTGCCGCTTGAGCCATTTCTCGGCCAGGACCTCCATCCTCGGGCGCCATACGTAGTCGTCGCGCAGGACCGGCGACCAGAACAACCGCCCGCCCGCGCGCCAGGGATCGACGACGATTCCCCGCTGCATCGGGTCGCCCCGGCGGCTGATGACCGAGGTACTGTGTTCGAATCCGGGAAACGACTGGGCGATGGCGCGGTGCACGGTCAGGGTCCGGAAGCTTTCCTGCCTGAGGCGCAGTTCCATGTCCTCGGCCCAGTGCCAGCACAGCCCGCGCGCGCGCTGGCCGTTGTTCACCTTGACGTTATGGACATAGGGCGAGTCGGTGATGTTGTAGCTGCGCGCCAGCGCCAGCGGGTAGAGGAAGGAGACGCGCGCCGCGCGCTCCGCCTCCTCGGGATCGACCCCGGGCCCGAGGGCGCGGAGCGAGGCCGCGAGCGCGGCGATTTCGCCCGATGCGGGCGGTTGCGGCCCCCCCGGAGGCGGCGCGGTGCAGGCGCCCAGAAGGAGGCAGACGAGAAGGAGGAACGGGGTCAGAAAGCGTGTCATGCCCCCGCAGATAGCGGCCAAACCTCAACAGCACCTTCAGAGGCGTGAACAATCCCGCACGCGGCGCGGCATTTTCCGCCTCGCGGCATGATTGCACCGCGGGGCCGAAGAAGGCATGTGGCCGTGCGGCCTGACCGTCAGAGGCCTGCCAGCACCCCCGCCGGTCGGGAAGTGTCGCCCTGTGCGCCGGTCTCCGTCGCGGGCCCCGGAAGGAGCCCGAGGGATGCGGCGAGGGCCAGCAACCCGGCCATGAACAGGATACGCGAACGGAAAGTCATCGGTCTTGCTCCGTAATGTGAAGTGTTGCCCCGAAGGGCCGTAATCGAAATGGAAAAAGCGCCACGGGCCGAAACCTGCCCGCGCGCGGTGGACGGACCACCAGCCCCAGCATTGCCCGGCGCGCGGTCGCAGGCAATTCCGGATTTCCGGACCCCCGCGCGACGGCAAAAGGCCGCCGATAGGCGGCGGCCTTTCGGGATCGCGAGCCGGGCGATGCCTAGTCGAAGGTCCTGAGATATTCGACGACCGCGTCGATGTCCTCGGGCGCCTTCAACCCGGCAAAGGACATCCTGGTCCCCTTCACGTAGGATTTCGGCGCGGCGAGGAAGGCGTGCAGCCGGTCGCTGTCCCAGACGCCGTCCATCGCCTCCATCGGTTTCGAGTAGCGGAACCCCTCGACCGCGCCGATGTCGCGCCCGACGATGCCGTTCAGCGCCGGCCCGGTGCGGTTGCCTGCCCCTTCCCCGACCTGATGGCAGGCCTTGCACTTGCGAAAGACCTTCTCGCCCTCGGCGGCCAGCGCCGCATCCACCGCATCTGCGGCGGCGGGCGCGACGGGGTCCGGAGGGGCGGCCTCGGCCATCGCTGCCCCGCCATGGTCCGGCGTCACGTCCAGCACCGTGGCCTTCATCGTGATCCGCACCGCGTCCTTGCAGGCCTGCATGCACGGCTCGCCCCTCCACGCCGCGTATTCCGTTCGGGGCCGGTCATCGACGATGAAATTGTCGCGGTTCGGCATCTCGACCGTGCCGAAGGTCTCGTTCGACAGTTCGAAATCCTCGTCCACGAGGTCGTTGGAATGGAGAATGTAGGCGACGATGGCATAGACCTCGTCGTCCGAAAGCGTCTGCGCCTGGCCGAAGGGCATGGAGCGGTGAACGTAGTCGTAGAGGGTCGAGAGATAGGGCCAGTAGCTGCCCACCGTCTTCACCGGGTCGGCATCGGCCAGCGTGCCCTCGCCCCCGGCCAGCTTGGGCCAGTTGCCGACCCCCTCGGCAAAGGAGCCGTGGCAGGCGGCGCAATGGGCCTCGAACAGCGGTTCGCCGGTCGCGACGTCGCCCGCGCCGACCGGCAGTCCGGTGCCGTCGGGGCTGATGTCGTGATCCCAGGCGGCGACCTCCTCCGGCAGCGCCGCGCGGCCGAGGCCGAGCGGACCGGCCGCCGCCGCCGCGCCACCCGTCATCAGGACCGCGACAAGGGCAAGTTCAAGAAACTTCGACATTTTCCGCCTCCCCGGTCGGTTTGATCCACCAGGTCTGGATACCGTTGTTGTGATAGACGGAGTTCAGGCCACGCACCTCGCGAAGCTGCGCCTTGGTGGGCTGGACATAGCCCGTCTCGTCCATGGCGCGGGACTGGAGGAACATCTCCTCGCCCGCCCAGACCGTGTCGAGGTAGAAGCGGACCACCGCCTTGTTCCCGGGATCGGCGGCAAGGCGCGCGGTCTCCCAGCTTCTGCCGCCGTCTTTGGAAACGTCGACGCGGGTGATCCTGCCATGGCCCGACCAGGCCATGCCGGTGATGACCAGCGGGCCGTGTCCGTGGGTGACGGGGGCCTGCGGGCTCGGCGAGGTGACGACCGATTTCGCATCCATCACCCAAGTCCATTTGCGCGACATGCCGTCCGCAAGCGTGTCGGTGTATTTCGAGGTCTCCTCGCGGCTTTCCACGGGGCCGTCCATCACCTCGATGCGGCGGATCCACTTGACCCACAGGTTGCCTTCCCAGCCGGGCACGACGAGGCGGGCGGGATAGCCGTGTTCCTTGCGCAGCGCCTCGCCGTTGGCCCGGATCGCGATCAGACAGTCGTCGAGCGCCTTTTCCATCGGGATCGAGCGGCCGTTGGACGAGGCATCGGCGCCTTCCGCATAGACCCACTTGCCGGCGGGATCGCCGTCCCATCCGGCCTCCTTCAGCACCGCGCGCAGGGGGATGCCGGAATATTCCATGTTGTGGATCATGCCATGGGTGAACTGCGCGCCGTTCAGCTGCGCCCCGGCCCATTCCATGCCGGTATTTGCCGCACATTCGAGGAAATAGGTGTGGTTCTCGCGCGGGAAGCGTTCGAGATCGGCATAGGTGAAGACCGTCGGGCGCTCGACCCCGTTGACCATCAGGCGGTAATCCTCCCTGGCCAGTTCTATCGCGCCGGAATGGTGCCGCTCGAAGGCGCAGCCCGCCGGGGTGATCGTGCCGTCGAGCGCATGGATCGGCGTGAAGTTGATCGACGAGATCGTGTCGGCGGTCAGCCATTCGACGTTGCGGCGGATCACGTCGCCCTCGAACCGGATCGGCAGGCCGTAGGGCGTGGCATCCACCCCGTCCCCGAAGCCCGAAGCCCAGGGCTGCACCTGCGTGATGAGCGGATCGGGACCGGCAGCGCGCGCCGTCCCCGCCCCGAAAGCGGCGCCACCGGCGGCCACGCCCGCTTTCAGAAAGGCCCGGCGGCTCGTGCCCCGGCCGGTCGTGTCTGCCATGTCTGCCTCCCTTCGGATCATATTATTCGCCTATGTGCATGAGTTCGGCGAAAAAAATTCGGGCGGGCGCTCAGGCGCCCACCACCTGCACGGTATCGCGTTCGGTCGCGGTGACGGTGCCGAGCTTGCGGACATGGCTTTCCACCACGTCCCAGATCTCCGGCCCCTCGGTGCCCTCGTTGACGCTGGCCCAGCCCGCCACGACATAGGATGCGGCCGGATCGACGGCCTCGCCGGTGGCGAGCAGGGTCATCTCGGAGATCCGCGCGCCCTGCGGCTTGGTGATGTCGATGCGGTAGCCCATGCCGCCGACGCGGACCATGTCGCCGCCCTGCTGGTAGTAGGGATCGGGGTTGAAGATGTTGTCGGCCACGTCCTCGAGGATCACCTTGATGAATTCACCGGTCATTTCAGTGCGATAGGCCTTGCCGTAGCTCATCGAGGTGACGTTGTGGATGTCCTCGCGGGTGATGTCGGCGCCGGGGATCAGCGACGGACCCCAGCGCACGCCGGGCGACAGGGCGATGTCGGCCTCGCGCTCGGTCAGCAGGGCGTCGCAGATCAGGTCGTCCCAGGTGCCGTTGAAATTGCCCCGCCGGTAGAGCAGCGAGTCGGTCTGCCCGATCACCTCCCCGAGCTCGGCCACGAACGGCGCGCGCTGTTCGTCGATGAGCGCGCTCATCTCGGGATCGGGGGCGATCACATCCGAAAAGACCGGGATCAGCTTGTGACGGAACCCCATCATCCGCCCGTCGCGCACGTCGAGATCGACGCGGCTCACGAACTTGCCGTTCGAACCGGAGGCGACGATGATCGTCTCGCCCACCAGCACAGGTTCGGGCAGAGCGTCATGGGTGTGGCCGGACAGGATCACGTCGATGCCGCTGACGATGCCCGCCATCTTCTTGTCGACGTCGAAACCGTTGTGGGACAGGCAGACGACCAGCTCGGCCCCCTGCCCGCGCACCTCGTCCACCATTTCCTGCATGTGCTCGTCGCGGATGCCGAAGCTGTACTCCGGGAACATCCAGCCGGGGTTGGCGATCGGCATGTAGGGAAAGGCCTGGCCGATGACCGCGATTTTCACCCCGCCGCGTTCGTAGAATTCGTAGGGCCGGAACAGCTCCGCCGGTTCGTCCCACTCGGCGTCGAAGATGTTCTGGCCGAGCGCGGCAAAGGGCAGCCCCTCGACGATCTCCTGCACCCGCGCCGATCCGAGGGTGAATTCCCAGTGAAAGGTCATCGCGTCCGGCGCGAGCAGGTTCATCACGTTGACCATGTCCTGCCCCTGCGTGCGCTGGCAGGTCAGGGAGCCGTGCCAGGTGTCGCCGCCGTCGAGCAGCAGCGCATCGGGACGGGCGGCGCGGATCGCCTTGACCACGGTCGCCACCCGGTCCAGCCCCCCGACCCTGCCGTAGGCTGCCGCCAACGCCGAGAAATCGCCCGAACTCAGCGCGTAATGCGAGGGCGAGCCGTCGGCGATGCCGTAGAGCCTGCGGAAGTCGGCCCCGGTGAGATGCGGCACCTCGCCCCGGTTGGGACCGACGCCGATATTGACCGAGGGTTCGCGGAACCAGATCGGTTTCATCTGCGCATGGATGTCGGTCACATGGATCAGCGAGACATTCCCGAAGGTGTCGAACTCCAGAAGCCGATCCTGGGTCAGGGCCTGCTGCGCCGCCAGCCGCGACCAGGTGCCGAAGCCGCCGGCCCCCAGCAGCGCCGAAGCCGCCATCGAGACCTGAAGGAAATCGCGTCGTGAGATCATGGGAGGGATCTTTCCGTCATGCAGGCGTCACACATGCGCATGTGTGAATGGAATGAGGGGACCAAACCCCGCGCGGTCCACCGCGCGGGGCAGGGTTTCAGTTGCGGACCGACGGACCTTCGACCGACAGACCGTTGCCGCGCGAGGCGACATAGAGTTCGAGCGCCACGAATTCCGGCGACCCGGGCGAGAAGGTCTCGGCGCGGGTGTCGCGGATGCAGCCCTTGAAACGGTCGTGAATGCCGTTGAGCTTGGCGTTCTTCAGGCGATAGGCCGGGAAGCCGTTGATCTGGCCCTGCGACAGGTGGTCGGCGCGGATGTAGTTGCCGTAGTTCTGCTCGTGGCAATTCGAGCAGGCCAGTTCCAGCTGTCCGTAGCGGGTATAGTACATCTCCTTGCCCTTTTCCCAGGTCTCGGCGGCCGGTCCGTCGATGGCGACGTTCACCGGCGTCCCGCGCGAGACGTAGGACATGAGCGCGTCCATGTTGATCGCATCGCCGGAGTCGTACTTCCACGCCTCGGCGCCCATGCGGTTGGTGCGGCAGTCGTTGTACTGCATCTGCAGCGTGCGCACCTCGCCGGCCGCCTCGTTCCACTTGGGATAGACGGCGCGCAGGCCGGCCATGCTGTCGGGGTCGTTGTGGCACGAGGCGCAGGATTTGCCCTCGGTCCCGTCCGGCGTGTTCCAGGTGTCGCGCGCGGCATCGACGAAGAGCATGCCCGGGTTGTCGAAATCGTCCATTTCCATCGCCTGGGTGTCGTCGTCGCGGAAATGCCAGCCCGAGATCACCTCGTCCAGATGGCCGTCGAGATGCGGCGCGGCGGCGGCCTTGGTGATCATCTCGATCTCCCCGTCGATGACCAGTTCGTCATCGTCGGCGCCCCCGGCCGAAAGCATCGGCGCGGACAGGGCAAACGCGAAGGCGGCGATTGCCGTCATCGTCTTGATCTGCATTCTGTTTCCCTCCCTGAAGCGGCCCTGCCCCGGTACGGGACGGGACCTGGCCGTTGCTCAGCCGATCTCGATGCTCTTGCTGTCTTCGTAGACCGATCCGTCGTCGTCGTACCAGGTGAACTTGAACTCCCCGGCCTCGTCCACCCGGGCTTCGAATTCGAAGTAGGGGTTGGTCGAGATCGCCGGTTCCAGCGTGATGTCGATCACGTTCCGGCCGTTGAAATCACAGGTGAAGCGATTGATGATCGAGCGCGGGATCGCGTTGCCGCTGCTGTCCTTGCGCTGCCCCGACTCCATCGGGTGCGAGATCAGGGTCTTGATCGTGACCGCCTCGCCGGCGGAGGCGGATTTCGGAACCTTGACGCGGGGTTTGACGCCGTCTGCCATGATGAATGTCTCCTGATGATACCGTTGAGCCGATCAGCCGCCGCAGCCGCCGATGGTGACCTTGACCGTCTTGGACGCGCGGGCGAAGGAACCGTCGGCCAGCTTGGCTAGCGCGACCACCTCCTGCGTTCCGGCAAGACGGATCCGGGTGGAGGCGTATTGCGACGCGGCCAGCGGGCCGAAGGTGAAGGTGGCGACGGGCGGTGTCGGGTTGCCGGTGGCAAGCACCAGGATCGCGCTCGCGCCCTCGGCGCTGACCTCGATCGGCACGGTGTTGCCGTTTTCGGCGATCTCCGGCGCGGTCAGGGTGATGCCCGTATCCGCGATCTCCGCGCCGCCGGTAAACTCAGCGATCAATTCGTCGGTCGTGGCGGCCAGCGCACCGCCCGGCAGGGCGAACACCAGGGCGGCGGCACCGCCGGCGGCCAGGGTCTCGCGACGTGTGAAGTCCATGTCGTTGCTCCTCAGTTTGTCCGGTCGCGTGGCTCAGTCTTTCAGCGTCATGAGGAACGCGACCACGTCCTCGATATCCTGGGCGGCGAGAAGGGGAACGAGCGGCTCCGTCCCGGCCTTGCCGGTAAACCCGTCACCGGGCCGGATGAATCCGCTTGTCTTGTAGAAGGCCGGCATGACCGTGCCCTCGAAGGTGTGCTTGGCGTTGCTGACGATGCCGCGCAGTTCGGCTTCGCTGCGCACCCCGCCCACACCGTCGAGCATCGGCCCGACCTCGCCCTGGAAGGGCACGTCCGCGAGGGCGCTCACCTGGTGGCAGGACACGCAGTTCCCCTGCCCCTTGTCGCCGACGATGTCGGCGCCGCGCGCCGCATCGCCGGGCTGGCCGGTGAGCGATTGCTCGACCTCGCCGTATTCGGCATAGACCACGTCGTCCGGCGCGACCACCTCGGCAAAGGCCAGGCCCCCGGCACAGACGGCGACCAGCGTCATCCCAATAAGTTTCATGTTCCCTCCCTGGACTCAAGCCGACCCTGTTCCGGGCCTCTTCGTCTTCTGGCTCGAGGCATACGGTAGTCCACCGCCGCCCCGATACGCAACAACAAATTCACTAATGTGAATTATTGCTGCGCCTGCATCCGCATCAGTCCGTTCGGCCGTTGTCCCGCTCCTGGATGCGACGGGCATGGTAACGCTGGAAATCTTCCCCGTTGTCAAGCAGGTAGCGCTTTTCCGCGACCCATGTGAACATGTCGGTCGTGGTGCCGGCGGCAAAGGCGCCGGGCATCACGGCCACCGCGGCCTCGACGGCGGACTGACCCTCCGGAGCGTCTTCGGGCAGGAACACCACGGTCGGGGTGAACAGCACCCGCCATTTCCGCGCGGCCTCCTTTTCGGAGAGCGATTCCCCGTCGAGGTCGGTGATCTCCGTGTCGCCGTGCAGGTTGATCTGCACCACGTGGAAATTCTCGCCGATGAAGGCGCTGAGCCCGGGCTCGGAATAGACCTTCTCGTGCATCTCGTGGCAGTAGACGCAGCCGCGCTGCTCGACGAACAGCGCCAGCCGCTTGCCCTCGGCCGCGGCGTCGGCCAGATCCTCGCGCAGGTCCTTGAAGGTGTCCTGCATCCAGGGCTCCTTGTAGAGCCCGTCGTCGCCCATCTCCGCGGCCCATACGGGCAGCGCCAGAAGGGTTGCGGCCAGCGCCGATGCAATGCGTTTCATCCCAGTCCTCCCTTGAAGTCAGCCCAGCGACGTGATGCCGGGGAATGTCTCGATCATCCAGGTCGAAATCAGATTCACGGAATCCGTCGCGATCAGTATCGCAAAAACGATGAGCATCACGCCCATCACTTTCTCGGCATGGCCCAGGTACTTGCGGTTCCGCTGCAGCCAGCCCAGGAACGGCCGGGCAAAGAACGCCGCCAGCACGAAGGGCGCGGTCATGCCGAGCCCGAAGCAGGCCAGCAGCAGCGCGCCCTCGACGATGTCGCCCATGCCGCTGGCGATCATCAGGATCGACGCCAGGACCGGCCCGACGCAGGCGGTCCAGCCGAAACCGAAGGCCAGCCCCATGACATAGGCCCCCAGCACCGTGGTCGGGTCGGACTTCGCGTCGAGCCGCGCCTCGCGGTAGAGAAACCCGATGCGGATCACCCCGAGGAAGTGCAGCCCGAAGACGAAGATCACCGCCGCCGCGACCAGCGACAACGGCCGCTTCCAGTCGGCAAAGGCCTGTCCGATCGCCGTGGCCCCCATGCCCAGCAGCATGAAGATCGTCGTGACCCCCAGCGCGAACATCAGCGCCGAGATCACCAGCCGCTTCTGCGCACCGGGGGCGATGGCCCCGTCGCCGCGCAGTTCGGCCATGGATATCCCGGCCATGTAGGACAGGTAGAACGGCACCATCGGCAGGATGCAGGGGGTGAAGAACGCGCCGAAACCGGCGAGCAGCGCCCCGAGGTAGGTGATGTCGAACAAGCCTGCCTCCCCCGCCTTGAACAATTCACATATTCATATTATGTTGTCTGGAAGACGATCGTCAATCGGGGTCCGATGACCTTTTCAAGGCTTCTCTCCGGCATCTTCGGTGCCGTCATGATGCTCGCCTCGCCGCTTGCGGCCGAGGTGCGTCTCGTCATGGTCGAACAGGACGGCTGCGCCTGGTGCGCCCGCTGGGACGCAGAGATCGCCCCCGCCTATCCGAACACGCCCGAAGGCCGTTTTGCGCCTCTTTTGCGGGCAGATCTGCACGAAGATCCCCCCGAAGGTGTCCGGTTCAGCCGGAAAGTGGTCTTCACGCCGACCTTTGTCCTGATAGACAACGGCAAGGAGCTTGCCCGGATGGAGGGGTATCCGGGGGCGGATTTCTTCTGGCCCCTGCTGACACGGATGCTCGGGGAAAACACCGGTTTCGGAACCGACCCGGCGGCCGCGGCGCCGTCGGCACGCGTGGAGGGTGGATGAGACACATGGCGCTTCCCGTCATCCAGAAGGACATGTCCGACGAAGACCTCGACCGCATCGCCGAAAAGGCCGCGGCCGCGTCGGCCTTTCTCAAGGCCATCAGCCACGAAGGCCGCCTGATGATCCTGTGCCATCTGGTTTCGGGCGAGAAGTCCGTGACCGAACTCGAAGACCTGCTGGCCGCGCGCCAGGCGGCCGTCTCGCAACAGCTCTCACGGTTGCGCCTCGAAGGGCTGGTGGTGCCGCGCCGCGACGGCAAGGCGATCTACTACCGTCTCGCCGACGACCGGCCCAAGAAGATGCTGGAATGCGTCTACGAGTTGTTCTGCAAGGACGGGGACTGAGCTCTCCTCAGCCCGGGCGACGGGGCATCGCCGCGCGCGCCGCGCGTCCCGCCCCCGCCACGGCATGACCGGCGCACCCGGCCAAGGCCGCCGGCCCCCGCCCCGAACATATTCGAATTCCGTTGAGTATCCCCCGGCCCTGTCCCATACTCGGCCTCCCGAGATGGCCGCGGAAGAGGAGCCCCGTCATGCCGGACCTTCTGAGCGAACACGGCCTCGTCGCGCTGATCGGCCTCGGCAGCGGGCTGCTGTTGGGCCTTGCCGCGCGGCTCGGTCGGTTCTGCACCCTCGGCGCCATCGAGGATCTGCTCTACGGCGGGTCCGATCTGCGGATGCGCATGTGGGGCGTGGCCATCGGGACCGCGGTGCTTGGCAGTTTCTTCCTCATGGCGGCGGGACTGCTCGACGGCACCCAGACCCACTACCTCTCGATCCGCTGGATGCCGCTCGCCTCGATCCTGGGAGGGCTCGCCTTCGGCTACGGCATGGCGCTGGCCGGCACCTGCGGCTACGGCGCGATCGCGCGGCTGGGCGGGGGCGACCTGCGCAGTTTCGTCATCGTGCTGGTGATGGGCGTGTCAACCTACGTGGTGCTGTCGGGCCCCCTCGCCCCGCTGCGCGCGGCGCTGTTTCCGCAATCCGCCGTCACGGCGGCCAGCCCCCCGGGGATCGCGCATCAGCTCGGCGTGCTCACCGGGCTGCCGGTCAACGGCATCGGGATGATCCTCGGCGGACTGATCCTCGCGGCCTCGCTGGCCTCACGCCCGCTGCGGAGCAGGCCGAGACAGATCGCCTGGGCGGTGGCGGTCGGGCTCGCGGTGATCCTGGCCTGGGCGGGAACCTTCCACGTCGCGCAGACCGGGTTCGAAGGTCTGCCCGTCGTCTCCCACAGCTTCGCCGCCCCGCTGGGAGAGTCGATCCTGTGGTGGATGACCGGCTCGGCACGCCCGATCACCTTTGCCGTCGGTTCGGTCGCAGGGGTCTGGGCCGGCGCCTTCCTCGGCTCGCTCATCAAGGGGCATTTCCGCTGGGAGGCCTGCGAGGACCCGCGCGAGCTGCGCCGCCAGATCTTCGGCGCGGCGCTCATGGGAGCCGGAGCGGTCGTCGCCTCGGGCTGCACCATCGGCCAGGGGCTTTCGGCCTTTTCGGTGCTGGCGCTCTCGGCCCCGGTGACCATGGCCGCGATCCTCGCCGGAGCCGCCATCGGGCTGCGCCAGCTCATCGTCGGGTTCCAGCCCGCCGAATGACTCCTCCGGACGGCCCGCCCCCTTGCAGGCGCTTGTTCTTGTCCGAAAGACGCATGTTCCGCCCGCCCCGTCCCGCGTCGGACCCGGGCAGGGGCGCGGCTGGTCAGCTCATCTCGGCCAGGCGCGCGACGTAGCGCGCCAGGGTGTCGATCTCGAGATTGACCGCATCCCCCACCCGCGCGGCACCCCAGGTGGTGACCTCCTTGGTGTGGGGAATGACGTTGATGCCGAAATCGCAATCCGCGACCTCGTTCACCGTCAGCGACGTGCCGTTCAGCGTCACCGACCCCTTGGGCGCGATGAACCGCGCCAGCGGCCGCGGCGCGCGAAAGGTCAGCCGCGTGCTGTCGCCCTCGTCCACCATCGCGACCAGTTCGGCCACGCCGTCCACATGGCCCGACACGATGTGACCGCCCAGCTCGTCCCCGACCCGCAGCGCCCGTTCGAGGTTGATCCGCCGCCCCTCGGACCAGCCGCCCAGGTTGGTCTTGGACACGGTCTCGGCGCTGATCTGCACGTCGAACCAGTCCGGACCGAGGTCGACCACCGTCAGGCAGACCCCGTCGCAGGCGATCGAGGCGCCGATGTCGATGCCCGAGGTGTCATAGGCCGTGCCGATGCGCGCGGTCAGATCCCCCGCCTGGCGCAGGGTGCGGATTTCTCCCATGTCGGTGACGATGCCGGTGAACATGTGTGACTCTCTTGACCATTTGGCCGTATGAAGGACGTGGTATCGCAGCGGACTGCGCGGCGCACTATTCACGACCGGGACGGCATGAGCAAGACCACCACGGCACGACGCGTCTATCTCTTCCTGCAGGGGCCGCACGGGCCGTTCTTCCACCTGCTCGCCGGTCAGCTTCGCCGCACCGGGGCCGAGGTCCGGCGCGTCGGTTTCAACGCCGGGGACCGCGCCTTCTGGTTCCACCGGGAAAGCTACATCCCCTTCGCCGGAGAGGCGGCGGACTGGCCCGCGACCGTCCGGGCACTGATCGCCGACCACGGCGTGACCGACCTCGTGCTCTACGGCGACATCCGGTTCGTCCATGCCGCCGCCATCACCGAAGCCCGCGCCGCCGGCCTGGCCGTCCACGTGTTCGAGGAAGGCTACATGCGCCCCTACTGGGTGAGCTACGAGCGTGGCGGCGCCAACGGGCATTCCCGGCTGATGCAGATGTCGGTGACGGACATGCGCGCGCAGCTCGGCGTCACCGACCAGGAGGCGCCCCTGCCCCCGGCCCATTGGGGCGACATGCGCCAGCACATCTTCTACGGCGCGCTCTACCACTGGTTCGTGATGTTCCGGAACGGCGACTATCCCGGCTTCCGCCCGCATCGCGACCGGACCGTCGCGGGCGAATTCCGCCTCTATGCCAAGCGGCTGCTGTCGATGCCGCTCATCCGCGTGGCGCGCCACCTCGTCACCCGGCGCATCCGGCGCGGCGGCTTTCCCTATCACCTCGCGCTGCTCCAGCTCGAACATGACGCCTCGTTCCGGATGCATTCGCCCTTTGCCGCGATGACCGAATTTCTCGACCTCGTGATCGCGGGCTTTGCCGAGGGCGCGCCGGGGCATCATCACCTCGTCTTCAAGGCGCATCCGCTGGAGGATGGCCGCGCCCGGCTGCGCCGGTCCATCGCCGCGACCGCCCGGCGGCACGGCGTGGCGGACCGCGTGCATTACGTGCCGGGCGGCAAGCTTGCCGCGCTTCTCGACGATGCCCGCAGCGCGATCACGGTGAATTCCACCGCCGCGCAGCAGGCGCTCTGGAGGGGGCTGCCGCTCAAGGTCTTCGGCGAGGCGGTCTATGCAAAGCCGGAATTCGTCTCCGACCAGCCGCTTGCCGGTTTTTTCGCAGATCCGGTACGCCCGGACATGGGGGCCTATCGCGATTACCGGCGCTACCTGCTGGAAACCAGCCAGGTTCCGGGCGGCTATTATTCCGCGCGCGGCCGCCGCCAACTGCTGCGGCACGTGGTCGACATGATGCTCGCCCCCGAAGATCCCTACGACGCCCTGCGACGCGGAACCGCGGCACCTCGGCAACAGTTGCGGCTGGTCCGCTGACGCGGCGGGAACGGCAGGGTGGCTTCAGCGCCTTGATTCCGGTAGGTTACGCGGAAAAGCCGAGGCAGAAAAATAACAGGTCGAGGAGACCGAGCAGTGAAACACTCCCCCAACCGATGGGTGAAGTCCGTCGCCCTTCTGGCTGCGGTGTCGATTCTGGCATCCTGCGGCCTGCCCCGCGTCGGCCCGAACAAGCGCGAGATCTACGCAGGCTCCGTCATGCGCGAGGGCGACGCCTTCATCGTTGCGGTCAACGACCGCGTGACCCGCGCGACCGCCGTCGTTCCGGCGCTCGGCTTCTCGGACAGTTTCGTCAATGCGGGCCAGGTCGGCTCCGACACGATCAATCCCGGCGACACGCTGGGCCTGACCGTCTGGGAGAACGTCGACGACGGGCTTCTGGCAGGCTCGACTTCGAACGCGACCACGCTGGAAGAGGTGCAGGTCGACGGGTCGGGCTACATCTTCGTCCCCTATGCCGGTCGCATCAAGGCCGCGGGCAATTCCCCCGAAGCGATCCGCCGCATCATCACGACCAAGCTTCAGGACCAGACCCCCGACCCGCAGGTGCAGGTGCGCCGCGTCGCCGGTGACGGCTCGACCGTCAGCCTCGTCGGCGCGGTCGGCGGCCAAGGCGTCTATGCGATCGAGCGTCCGACGCGCACGCTCTCGGCCATGCTCGCCCGCGCCGGCGGCGTGACCATCGAACCCGAGATCGCCCAGGTCACCGTCCTGCGCGGCGGTCAGCAGGGCAAGATCTGGTTCCAGGATCTCTACAAGAACCCGCGCTTCGACATCGCACTGCGCGGCGGCGACCGCATCCTGGTGGAACAGGACACCCGCGCCTTCACCGCGCTCGGCGCGACCGGGACCCAGGCACGCGTGCCCTTCGAAAGCCAGTCGCTCTCCGCCGTCGAGGCGATCGCGCAGGTCGGCGGCCTGGTGGCCTCGGCCGCCGATCCCACCGGCGTCTTCGTGTTCCGCAACGAACCGGCGGAAATCGCCAACCAGGTGCTCGGCCGGTCCGACCTCGTCGGGGCGCAGCGCCTTGTCTACGTGCTCGACCTGACCCAGCCCAACGGCATGTTCATGGCGCGCGATTTCGTGGTGCGCGATCAGGATACCCTCTACGTGACCGAAGCGCCCTACGCGCAATGGAGCAAGACCATCTCCGCCCTGACCGGCTCGCTCGGTGCCGTGAGCACCGTCGCGACGGTCGCCGACGCGGTCCGCCCGTCCGGCAGCGGAGGCTGAAACTGACCCTGAAGAACCATAACGAGGGACAGGGTGGCGCCGGGGATCAGACTCCCCGGCGTCTTTATGTCTACAGCGCCGGTATCCTGCGCCAGCGGCGGCTGGGCCGCATCCTGGCCGGGGGCGGCTACCGGCTCGCGCTCGGCCTGCCGGGACCGGGGGACGAGGTGGCGGTCTGGGGGCAGTCGCCCTACGCCGCGCGCGGCGAGCGGGTGGCCGCACGGCGCGGCGTTCCGGTGGTGCGGATCGAGGACGCCTGGCTGCGCTCGCTCCACCCCGGGCGCGACGGGGAACCGCCGCTGGGTCTGCTGGTCGACCACACCGGCGTGCATTTCGACGGCCGCGCGCCCTCCGACCTCGAAACGCTGCTGGCGACGCATCCGCTCGACGATCACGCCCTTCTGGGGCGGGCGCGCGCCGGGATCGCGCGGCTGCAGGCCTCGGGCCTGTCCAAGTTCTCGGCCTTCGATCCCGACGCCCCCCTGCCCGAACCGGGTTACGTGCTGGTGATCGACCAGACCCGCGACGATGCCGCGGTGCGGGCCTCGGGCGCGGACCGCAACCGGTTTCTCGAAATGCTATACTGGGCGCAGGAGGAAAACCCCGGGCGGCGCATCCTGATCCGCAGCCATCCCGAAACCCGCACGGGCCACCGCGACGGGCATTTCACCGCCGCCGATGCCGGCGGGCGCATCGCGTTCTGCGACGGCGATGCCGCGCCCCGGTCGCTGCTCGACGGGGCGGTGGCGGTCTATACGGTCTCCTCGCAGATGGGGTTCGAGGCGATCCTCGCCGGGCACCGGCCGCGGGTGTTCGGGATGCCCTTCTACGCCGGCTGGGGGCTCAGCTCGGACGAGGCGCCGATCCCGCGCCGCGGCCGGTCGCTGACCCGCGTGCAGCTTTTCGCCGCCGCGATGCTGCTCTACCCGCTCTGGTACGATCCCTGCCGCGAACGGCCCTGCAGCTTCGAGGATGCCGTCGGCGCGCTCGAAGCCCGGGTGCGGGCCTGGCGCGAGGATCGCGCCGGCTGGGTGGCGGAAGGGATGCGGCTGTGGAAGCGGCGGCATGTGCAGCAGTTCTTCGGCGGGCAGAAACCCGTGATCTTTGCCGACGGCCACGCCGCGCGGACCCGAGCCGAGGCATCCGGCAGGCGCCGCATGGTCTGGGCGGGCAAGGCGCGGGACGAGGCGGCGGTCCGGGTCGAGGACGGTTTCCTGCGCTCGCGCGGCCTCGGCGCGGCGCTGGTGCCGCCGCTGTCGCTGGTGCTGGACGATCTCGGGATCTACTACGACCCGACCCGCCCCTCGCGGCTGGAACGGCTCATCGCGGCAAGCCCCGGACTGCGCCCGGACGAGCTTGACCGCGCGCGCCTCCTGATCGAGCGGCTGACCGCGTCGGGCGTGACCAAGTACACGCCCGGCGGCCCCCTGCCCGACCTGCCCGGGGGGCGGCGGATCCTCGTGCCCGGCCAGGTGGAGGACGATGCTTCGGTCCTGCTGGGCAGTCCGCAGATCGGGCGCAATGCCGAGCTTCTGGCGCGGGTGCGCGCGGAGGCCCCCGACGCCGTGCTGATCTGGAAGCCCCACCCGGACGTCGCCGCCGGGCTGCGGCCGGGGGCTGTCGAGGCGCCGGAACGCTGGGCCGACGTGGTGCTCGACCGGGTCGACACAGGGGCGCTGCTGCGTCAGGTCGACGAGGTCTGGACCATGACCTCGCTCACCGGGTTCGAGGCGCTGCTGCGCGGGGCCGCCGTCACCGTGCTGGGCGCGCCCTTCTATGCCGGCTGGGGCCTGACGCGCGACCTCGGGCCGGTGCCCGCCCGGCGTCTCGGCGGCGCGCGCCCGACGCTCGAAGGCCTGGTGCATGCCGCGCTGATCGCCTGTCCGCGCTACCGCGACCCGGTGAGCGGACTGCCCTGCCCGGTCGAGGTGGTGCTGGACAGGCTGGAAAGCGGCACGATCCCCGCGCCCGGTCCGGCGCGGCGCGGCCTCTCGAAGCTTCAGGGGCTTCTGGCCGGCCACGCGCATCTCTGGCGTCGGTAGCGCGCCTGCAACGGGCGGGATGTGCGTATTTGGAACAAGAAGAAACGCAGGGTCCTGCGCCGCTCAGGCGCGGCGCCAGCGATGCAGGATGTCGCCGCCGAGGTCGGCATGCTCCACGAGCCGGAAGCGGGGGGCATCGGCCAGGCTGTCGACCCCCAGCGCCCCGATCCCCGGCCGCCCCTCGGCCCCGAGCGCGATCCCTGCGGTGAAGCCGACCAGTTCGTCGACCAGATCCGCGCCGAGCAGCGAGGCCGCAAGCTGGCCGCCGCCTTCGCAGAAGACCCGCGTGAGCCCCGCCTCGCCCAGGGCCGCGAGCAGCGCTGCCGGGTCGAGCCGACCGCCGCGCACCGGGCAGGCCAGCAGCCGCGCGCCGCAGGCGGCCCAGGCCTTGCGCAGGGTGGCGGGCGCCTCGGCACCGTGAACCATCCAGACCGGCACCTCGCGCGCGGTGCTGGCGAGGGTGCTCATCAGCGGCACGTCGATCAGCCGCGAGGCGACGATGCGCACCGGCTGGGGCACCTCGCCCCAACCGCGCACGGTCAGCGAGGGGTTGTCGGCGCGCGCCGTGCCCGCACCCACCATCACCGCGTCATGGCTGGCGCGCAGGCCGTGGACCGCGGCGCGGGCCGCCTCCCCGGTGATCCAGCGGCTTTCCCCGGTCGCGGTGGCTATGCGGCCGTCGAAGCTCGACGCCAGTTTCAGGGTGACGAAGGGCCGGCCCTGGTCCACCCGCAGGAAGAACCCCGCGTGATCGCGCGCCGCCTCTTCCGCGAGGATGCCGGTGGTGACCTCGATCCCGGCCTTGAGCAGGGCGCGGAAGCCCCGCCCCGACACCCGCGGGTCGTTGTCCGCCAGCGGCGCGACCACCCGCGCCACCCCCGCGCGGATCAGCGCTCCGGTGCAGGGCGGTGTCCGGCCCTGGTGCGAACAGGGTTCCAGCGTCACGTAGGCGGTTGCGCCGCGCGCGGCCTCGCCCGCCTCGGCCAGCGCTTCGGTTTCGGCATGGGGGCGCCCGCCGGGCTGTGTCCAGCCGCGCCCGACCACCCGCCCGTCGCGGACGATGACGCAGCCGACCGCCGGATTGGGCCAGCAGAGTCCCATCCCCCTGCGCCCGAGGCGCAGGGCGTGGGCCATGTGGCGCTCGTCCATGCTCACTTGTCCGCCGAGCCGCCCGGCCGCAGCTCGCTCACGAACTTGTCGAAATCGTCCGCGGCCTGGAAGTTCTTGTAGACGCTGGCAAAACGCACGTAGGCGACGGTGTCGATCCGGGCCAGGGTCTCCATCACGATCTCGCCGATCTGCTTGGACTGGATGTCCGTCTCGCCCATGCTTTCCAGCCGCCGCACGATGCCCGAGATCATCTGGTCGACCCGTTCCGGATCGAGCGGACGCTTCTGGATCGCCATGCGGATCGAGCGTTCGAGCTTGTCGCGGTCGAAATCCTCGCGTCGGCCCGAGGTCTTGATGACCACGAGGTCGCGCAGCTGCACCCGTTCATAGGTGGTGAACCGGCCGCCGCAGGCCGGGCAGAAGCGCCGGCGCCGGATCGACACGTGATCCTCTGCCGGACGCGAATCCTTTACCTGCGTATCGATATTTCCGCAAAACGGGCAGCGCATCTGCCGTCCCCCTCAATCTGTTCCGATCTGCCTCTGATCGTGGGGTTGGCCCCCACTTATCCACAGCCACTATAGGCGCCTGGCCAGACGTTGGGTAGAGGGGAATTGCCGCCGCAACATCCTGTTGAAATCCATAGGGGGAAAACGCCGGATTTTTCCCCCGTCACACCGCCGAGAACAGCGCCGCAACCTCGCGCGAATGCGGGCGGCGGCGGTGCTCGACCACGTAGATCCCCTGCCAGGTTCCCAGCACCATGCGCCCGCCGATCACCGGGATCGACAGGCTGACCGGCATCACCGCCGCCTTGATATGGGCGGGCATGTCGTCCGGCCCCTCGTATGTGTGGGTCAGGTAGGACATGGCGGGGGTATCCGAGGGCGGCACCAGCCGGTCGAAATACGCGACGAGATCGCGCCGCACGTCGGGATCGGCGTTTTCCTGCACCAGCAGCGAGGCCGAGGTGTGGCGGATGAACAGCGTCACCAGCCCGTCCCCCGCGCCGCGCAGCCAGGCCGCGACCTCTGCGGTGATCTCGTGAAGGCCGGGGCCCGATGTCGTGATTTTGAATGTCTCGTGCATCTTTTTTACTTTCCGGGAATCGCCGCGTCACGGACCCTCGGGCATGGCCCGGCACGGGACCGGGCCGCCAACAGGAGAGACGCCATGAATGACCAGACGCCTCGACCCCGCATGACCGCGGCGGATTTCGATCAGGATCTGCTCGATCTCTACGACTTCTACGCGCATGGAAAGATCACCAAACGCGAATTTCTCGACCGGGCGGGGAAATTCGCCGTGGGAGGGCTGACCGCTGCGGCCCTTCTGTCCATGTTGTCGCCGGATTACGCCCTGGCGGAACAGGTCAGCTTCAACGACCCGGACATCGTCGCCGAATACATCACCTACCCCTCGCCCAACGGCCACGGCGAGGTGCGCGGATATTACGTCAAGCCCGTCGGCCCGGAAGGCAAGATGCCCGCCGTCGTGGTGGTTCACGAGAACCGCGGTCTCAACCCCTATATCGAGGACGTGGCGCGGCGGCTTGCCAAGGCCGGGTTCATCGCGTTGGCCCCGGACGGGCTGTCCTCGGTCGGGGGCTATCCGGGCAACGATGCGGAAGGCCGGGAATTGCAGCAGACCGTCGATTCCGAGAAGCTGATGAACGATTTCTTCGCCGCCTTCGAATTTCTCGCGGCGCATGACGACACCACCGGCAAGGTCGGCTGTGTCGGCTTCTGCTATGGCGGGGGGGTATGCAACGCGCTGGCCGTCGCCTATCCGGAGCTTTCGGCCTCGGTCCCGTTCTACGGTCGTCAGGCGGCCGCGGCGGACGTTCCGAAGATCGAGGCGCCGCTACTGCTGCAATACGCCGGGCTGGACGAGCGCATCAACGAGGGCTGGCCCGCCTACGAGGCCGCACTCAAGGAGCACGGCAAGACCTATACGGCGCATATCTACGAGGGGGTGAACCACGGGTTTCACAACGATTCCACCCCGCGTTACGACGAGGCCGCGGCGACCCTGGCTTGGGACCGGACGCTCGCCTTCTTCAAGGAGCATCTGGCCTGACGTCAGGGCTCAGATATCGGCAACGCAGACGACGCCCGGAAGGTCGTCGTTTGCACCGAACAGCATCGGCGTGCCCTCGTCGGTGACGACGGGCATCTGGCCGACCTGGCGAAGCGTGTCGCGGCAATCGGCCAGTTCGGAGGGGGCAACGCGGATCTCGATCACCTCGGGCTCGTCGCCCAGCAGTTCGGTCGCGGCAAAGGCAGCGGCGGCGGTGCAGACGGCGGCGGCGGATACGATGGCGAGGCGGATCATTCTGGTCTCCCTTGCGGTTCAGGGAGAGAACGCGCGCAACCCTCTGAAGTTCCGAAAAATTTCCGCAGGTCCGGCTAGACGGGCCGCAAGCCCGGCGTTTCGGCGGCTCAATTGCAGCCGTGCGCCCAGCTTTGCGTGTCGAGGCACCAGACCTGTCCCGCGGCCTCCTTTGCCAGATAGACCGGGTAGAAATCCCCCTCCGAGACCGAGCCCGCATCGCAGCCGATCGTCGCCAGCGCGGCCCCGTCCTTTGCGACCGTGACGCCGCCGTCGGTGACCGGAGAGGCGTCCATGCGGTCGGTGGCGTGATGCACCGTGTAGGAATAGCGGTCGTTGTCGAAGGTCACTTCCTCCCAGAACACGCGGCCGACGCCGGGCCAGGGGGTCATCCCGACCGCTGCCGCCGGTTGCACCAGCAGCATCTCGGCCACGCCGGTCGCCGGGCCGAAGCGATAGATCACCACCTCCCCCTGCCGGCAGATGTCGACGGCCTTCTTGCCGCCGTTGGTCGTGCAATGGAACAGCGCCTCTCCGGGGCCGAAACAGGCGGCCCGTGCCGTGGCGGGAAGCGCGAGAAGGGCAAGAAGCACGAGGCGTATCATGGGCGATCCGATCTGAAGCTGCCCCCCATCATCCCCCGCCCGGCCCCCTGCGGCAAGACCGGATGCCGCTCAGATCCGCGGCGGCAAGGTCCTGCAGTCGGGCGTGACATGGTGGACATGGGCGCTCAGCGCATGGCGCGACGGCAGTCCGAGCGCATAGTCGGCGGCCTGCAGCGCGATGTGCCAGGACTCCGCGGTCGCGGGACCCTTCATGTCGGCATCCCCGACCACGTTCACGAACAGAAGATGCGCCTCGATCCCCTGTTCGTGCAGCCACCACGGATGCGCCAGCCGGTTCGCGTACTGGTAGTAGCACGCCATCCGGTCCGACCGCTCCTCCGCCCCTAGCGCCGCCTTTGTCGCCCCCGGGGCCTGCGCGATGCGCGCGCGGGACGCGGGCGCCGTTGCGGCACGGGGGCTCGAGAGGAACTCGCGCATGTGGGCCTTGGCCTTCACCAGCACGGGGCCTTGCTCCTCCACCGCGAAGCGGTCCCAGATCGCGCCGCGCCCGGGCCAGAACGCCGCCAGGGCGGGTTCCAGGTGGCCGAGGTCGAGCGCCCGCAGGACGGCGCCGTCGCGCTATCCGGCGAACCCTGTCTGCCGTTACGGGAACAGCCAGCGCAGAACGGAAAGCCCCGCCTGCCGGAGGGCCGACGGGGCGTCTTCGACATAGCGCTGCAACCACATCGGGCTGCCGCGAAAGGCCAGCCCGGATGCGGGGTCCGTCCTCACTGATCGAGGAAGGACCGAAGTTTGCGCGACCGGCTCGGATGCTTGAGCTTGCGCAGGGCCTTTGCTTCGATCTGGCGGATGCGTTCGCGGGTCACGCTGAATTGCTGGCCGACTTCCTCGAGCGTGTGATCGGTGTTCATGCCGATGCCGAAGCGCATCCGCAGCACCCGTTCCTCGCGCGGGGTGAGCGAGGACAGCACCCGCGTCGTGGTTTCCTTCAGGTTCTCCTGAATGGCGGAATCCAGCGGCAGGATCGCGTTCTTGTCCTCGATGAAATCGCCGAGTTGGCTGTCTTCCTCGTCGCCGATGGGCGTTTCGAGGCTGATCGGCTCCTTGGCGATCTTCATCACCTTGCGGACCTTCTCGAGCGGCATCTGCAGCTTTTCGGCCAGCTCTTCCGGCGTCGGCTCGCGGCCGATCTCGTGCAGCATCTGGCGCCCCGTGCGGACCAGCTTGTTGATCGTCTCGATCATGTGGACCGGGATGCGGATGGTCCGCGCCTGATCCGCAATCGACCGCGTGATCGCCTGCCGGATCCACCACGTCGCGTAGGTCGAGAACTTGTAGCCGCGACGATACTCGAACTTGTCGACGGCCTTCATCAGGCCGATGTTGCCTTCCTGAATAAGATCAAGGAATTGCAGCCCGCGATTCGTGTACTTCTTGGCGATGGAGATCACGAGACGGAGGTTCGCCTCGACCATTTCCTTTTTCGCCTGACGGGCTTCCTTCTCGCCCTTCTGGACCTGGTTCACGATGCGGCGGAATTCGGAAATATCCAGACCGACATACTGGCCGACCTGCGCCATGTCCGAGCGCAGTTCCTCGACCTTGTCGCTGAAGCGCTCGATGAACATCTGCCAGCCGCGACCGGCCTTGTCGTTCATCCGCTCCATCCAGCTCGGGTCGAGCTCGTTGCCGCGGTATTCGTCGATGAATTCGCGACGGTTGATGCGCGCCTGGTCCGCCAGCTTCACCATGGCGCTGTCGATCGACATGATGCGCTTGTTGATGCCGTAGAGCTGGTCGATCAGCGCCTCGATCCGGTTGTTGTGCAGGTGCAGGCCGTTCACCATCTCGACGATCTCGGAGCGCAGCTTCTGGTAGCGCCCCTCGTCCGCATCCGAAAAGGTGCCGTCCTCGTTCAGCGTGGCGCTGATCCGGGCATCCTGCATCTCGGCCAGTTCTTCGTAATCGCGGGCGATGGTGTCGAGCGTTTCGAGAACGCGCGGCTTCAGCGCGGTCTCCATCGCGGCCAGCGACATGTTGGCCTGATCGTCGTCGTCCTCGTCGTCTTCCTTGACGATGGGATTGCCGTCGGCATCGAGTTCGGGCTCGTTGCCCCCGCCCGTGCGGGCGCCGTCGCCGGTGGCGGCAGCGTCGACCACCGGCTCCTCGAGGTCGCCATCCTCGCCCATCTGGTTGCCGAAGGTCGTCTCGAGGTCGATCACGTCGCGCAGCAGGATGTCTTCGCTCAGAAGTTCGTCGCGCCAGATGGTGATCGCCTGAAAGGTCAGCGGGCTTTCGCACAGGCCCGCGATCATCGTGTTGCGCCCGGCCTCGATCCGCTTGGCGATGGCGATCTCGCCCTCGCGGCTCAGCAGTTCGACGGAGCCCATCTCGCGCAGGTACATGCGCACCGGGTCATCGGTACGGTCGAGCTTTTCCGAAGCCCCGGAGGACAGCGTGACATCGCGCCCCTTGGACGCGTCGACAAGGTCGGTCGAGCCCTTCTTGTCGTCCTCTTCGCCCTCTTCGTCGTCCTCGGTGACCTGGATGCCCATTTCCGAGAGCATCGACATCACGTCCTCGATCTGGTCCGAGCTGACCTGGTCGGGGGGCAGAACCTCGTTGAGCTGGTCGTAGGTGATATAGCCACGCTCGCGCGCGTCGGCGATCATCTTCTTGACCGCCGCCTGGCTCATGTCGAGGCTATGTCCGTCGTCCTGGCTTTCAGGTTTGGCGTCGTCGTTGTCTTTGGCTGCCATGAAGTGCTCCGTTAAGGGAGAAGACCCGTCCGGGGCCTGTCGTCACGCGGTCTAGGTGATTCGGATCGACGAATCATGAAGTGATTCGAATGATTCGGCCACCCGTCCCCCTCTAGTTTCTTTGCATTGCCGTTCCAAGGAGCTAGTCCGCCCCCTTGGAAAAGCGAATCTGTTGCCGGATCGCCTCGGCACGTTCGATTTCCTCGCGATCCATCGCCACGCCGTTCGGCGCCACCTGCACTTCGGCGCGGTTTTCGACATTGCCGCGCTGCACCTTGTCGAAGGCCGCATTGGCCAGTTTCAGCCGCTCCGTCAGCACCTCGTCGGCCAGCGTGTGGATGTCCGACTCCGCCTCGCTCAGGTCCAGCCTGCGCCCCTCGGCAGCCTCGATGCGGTTCAGGTGGTCGTTCACGGTCAGCCGTGCGAATTCCGCATCCTCGCGCCTCAGGCAGGGGACCAAGCCCAAATGGCGCGCCGAGAGCAGGGTTTCAAGGCGCTGCCGGCCGATTTCCTCGCCGACGCAGTCGCCGACCGTCTCCGGGGCGCGTTCGGCATGGCGCAGCAGCGCGGCCCGCAACGCGCCGAGGTCCTCGTCCGCACAGCGCAGCGCCTCGATCCGGTGCTCGAATTCGAGGATCAGGCGCGGGTAGCGCAGCAGGACCGCCATCAGTTCGACCTCGCGAAGGCGCACCTGCACCGCCTCGTCGCCGGTGGCCAGAAGCGACCGCTTGGCGCTGCTGGTGGGCGGCTCGGGCGCATTCCACGCCTTGCGCCCGCCGCGCGCGCCGCCTGCCCCGCCACCGCCCCCCCGCTTCGGGCGGAACAGCTGCCAGCGCAGGTCCTTGATCTCGTCGCCGTAGTGCCGCCGCAGGCCGGGGTCGCGGATCAGCCGCAGCTTCTCGCGCAGCTCCGCATCCAGCGCCGCCTTGCGCTCTGGGCTGTCAAAGACCCGCCCCTCGGTCTGCTTGCGCCAGAGCAGCGACACCATCGGCAGCGCGCCGTCGAGCACCTTCTGCACCGCGCCGGCGCCCTCGGCGCGCAGCAGGTCGTCCGGGTCCTTGCCCTCGGGCATCAGGGCAAAGCGCAGGGACTTGCCTGCCTCCAGCAGGGGCAGCGCCAGGTCGACCACGCGATAAGCCGCCCGCAACCCGGCCTTGTCGCCATCGAGCGCCACCACCGGCTCCGGGGAAATCCGCCAGAGCAGCGCCAGCTGGTGCTCGGTCACCGCGGTGCCCAGCGGCGCGACCGCCGCGTCGAAACCGGCCTCGCAGAGCGCGATCACGTCCATGTAGCCCTCGGCCACGATCAGCGGCTTGCCCTTGCCCGCCGCCTCCCGCGCCGGGCCGTGGTTGTATAGGCTGCGCCCCTTGTCGAAAAGCTCGGTCTCGGGCGAATTCAGGTACTTGGCATTGTCGGCGGGATCCATCGCGCGCCCGCCGAAGGCGATGGCGCGCCCGCGCCCGTCGCGGATCGGAAACATGATCCGGTTGCGGAACACGTCATAGGGCTCCCGCCCCTTGTCCGAGGCCTTGGCCAGCCCGCAACCGAGGATCAGCTCCTCCGCCACCCCCTGCCCGCGCAGATGCGACCAGAGGTTCTGCCACCCGCCGGGCGCAAAGCCCAGTTCGAAGCGGTCCTGCACCGGCTCCTTCAGGCCGCGCCGTTCGAGATAGCCGCGCGCCTCCGCCGCCGCGCCGGTGCGCAGTTGCAGGCGGAACCAGCGCAGCGCCTGCTCCATCACCGCGGCCAGCCGGTCGCGGCGGTCCGTCCGGACCTGGGCCTGCGGATCTCGGGCGGGCATCGTCATCCCGGCTTCGCGCGCGAGGATCTCCACCGCCTCCATGAACTCGACGTTCTCCGTCTCCTTCACGAAGGAAATCGCATCCCCCTTCGCCTGGCAGCCGAAGCAGTAGTAGAACCCCTTGCGGTCATCGACATGAAACGAGGCGCTCTTTTCCTGGTGGAACGGACAGGGCGCCCACATGTCGCCCTTGCCCTGGTTCGACTTGCGGCTGTCCCACAGCACCTTGCGCCCCACGACCTGAACCAGGCTCGTGCGGGTGCGCAATTCGTCGAGAAATCCGGGAGGCAGACTCATGCGCCGAATATCCTCCCCCGACGCCCCCGAGTCCAGAGACCACCCATCACTCTTCTTCTTGTTTCAAATACGCCCCTGCCGGCCCGCGCCACGGCCTCCTCCGCCCGGCAGGGGCGTCACCCCGCCACGGCCGCCGAGGCGCAGGGCCCCGCCCGAAGCCGAGACACCCGGCGCGCGCAACGCGCGCTCCGCCCGATCAGCGCCCGGTCACTGTGCGAGGCACTGGGCCTTCCAGACCGTGCCGACCTCGTCGGTCAGCTGGTCCTCGGGCAGCGCGTAGATCCATTCGGCCAGCATGTCCCCGGCGGTGCGATCCAGCGCCTTGCGCATCGCCCGGCGGGTCTTGCCCATCGACGCGCCGTCCTTTCGCGCCTGGATGCCTGCCATGACGACGGCCACGGACTTGTCGCAGGCCGCGACCTTGTCCGCATCGGGGGCCGCCTGCGCGCCCCCGGCCACCAGAATCCCGATCCCGATCATCGCTGCAAACCGCATCTTGCCGACCCTCCTGCTCGTGTCCCCGACACTTATCGCGCGCGCGCAGGGTTGTCACGACGTGCCGCCGCGTCCGGCCCCGCCTCGGCAAGCTCCCGCAGGGGCCTCGCCGCGCAATGCGCAGGCTTCGGGTCGCGCGCGCACCGCCAGGCATGGCATTGCGGTCCCGACAACCGCAGGAGACACGGATGACCTTCCGCATCGGCGGGCTCGACCCGGCCCCGTTCCGCCCGCTATACGGGCTCGACGACGCCGCACTCGCCGCGCGCGGCGCGCAGCGCATGACCGTCGACGGCCGGCCCGGCTATCCGGACCGCATCACCCTGCGCGAGGCAGCGCCCGGCACGACGGTGCTGCTGCTCAACCACGAATCCCTCCCCGCCGGCTCGCCCTTCCATGCCCGCCACGCCATCTTCGTGCCGGAAGGGGCCGACACCGCCTGCACGGTCGAGGACGAGATCCCCGAGGTCATGCGCCACCGGAAGCTTTCCCTGCGCGGCTTCGACGGCGGCGGAATGATGCGCGACGCCGCTCTCTGCGACGGCAGCACGCTGCGCGGCCTGATCGCACGCCTGTTCCGCGATCCGGACATCGTCGAGATCCATGCCCACAACGCGGCGCGCGGCTGCTATTGCGCGCGCATCACCCGCGCCTGACGGGCGCGGGCGAGGCTCATTCGACCATGCGCACCACGCGTTCCCACAGCACCAGGTCCATGCCGCTTTCGGGACAGCCGTTCATCGCGATGTTCGAGGTGGTGTTCACGTCCTCGCCCGAGATCATCGACACCCCCTCGACGCCCTGCGCCTGCGCGGCAAAGTCGATGCTCTTGAGCGCGACCACCTGTGAGCCGTAGATCTGCAGGTTGGCCGCCACGTTGAAACCGCCCTGCGTCAGCAGCGCCGCCCCGCCGCCCGGCGCGCAGTGGTCGTTCCGCCCGAGCGTCAGCCCGTTGGGGGCATCGAAGCTGCGATCACCGGTGCTGGCGGTCGCGATGACCACGTCCTCGAGCACGACGCCGTTGCGGAACGAGATGTCGCAATCGGTGACCAGCACGAATTCCGAATAGAGCCCAGGCGCAAAGGTCATGCCCTGGTTGCCGGTGCAGCTGTAGCTGTGCACCCGGCCCGCCTCGAAATTCTCCGGATCGACCCGCCGGTCCGTCAGCAACACGGCCGCCGACCCGTGGACATACCCGGGCGCGACCTGCGGGTCGTTGGTTTCGAGCTTGGTGATCGTCTCCGGCACCGCGTCGAGCACCTTGAACAGGTAGAAGGCATTGCGCAGCGCCTCGGCGAGGCCGTCATTGCTCTCCCATCCGGCGGGCGGCACGACGATGTCGCCCTGATCCGGCATCGACACCACTGCTCCCGTGGCAAAGTAGTTGTGGTTGTTCAGCTCGACATGGTCGTTGCCGTGCATGCAGAATTCCGGCCCGAACTCGTTGTTGGACTGCACGTCGACGACGTTGCGCGCCACGAAACCGTTCTTGAAACAACCCGGCTCCCAGACCTGGAAGATCGCGGTGGTGTCGATCTCGAACCCGCGGTAGCCGATCACCTGAAGCAGCATGTTGGTGACGATGTTGTCGCGCGACGTGTCGCGGCGGGCGATGACGCGCACCGCGTCGTTCGACTGCGGGTCCGGCGCAAAGCTGCCCGCGTCGTGATCCCAGGTGCCGAATTCGATATCGGTGACGACGATGGCCTCGCCGTGCAGCGCCTCGGGCAGGTTGCCGGGCACCAGCGTCATCGCCGCACCGCGCGCGTCGTCCGCCGGCCGGGTCAGCCGCATCAGCATCGCGGCATGGGCGACGTTGTCGGTGGCCGCCTGAAGCTTCGTCTGCTCCGAGGTCCGGTGCAGGAAGTCGATCGCCAGCCCCCCGAGCATCAGCGAGATCACGAAGAAATAGAGCGCGAGCAGGGTGACGGAGCCGTCCTCCTCCCGCAGATAGCCCCCGGCCAGCCGAGCACGCATGATCAGAACTCCGCCAGCTGTTCGGTTTCCACCACCACCGAACGGTTGCGGAAGACCGGGATCGTGTTGATCGGCATGAGATCCGAGGTCGGCACGATAAGCCGGGTGCGCACGACGCCGTTCATGAAGGAGGTGCTGACCGTGGCGGTCGGCGCGAAGGCCGCGATCGCGGTCAGGATGAACTCCTCCGCCGCCTCCGAGGTCGAGATCCGCCCGACAGAATAGGCCCGGTTTGCGTCCTGGACGATGCGCATCATCTCGGACTGGCGATTGAAGACCATGCTCACGTCGATCATCATCGTCAGCAGCATCAGGAACATCGGCAGCCAGATGACGGATTCAACGGTAACCGAGCCGTCTTCGCGCTTGAAAAAACCGGTGAGGTTTCGCAGGAATTTATTCATTGTTCTTCTCCCTTGGCGTCGCAGGGCCCCTGTCTGCTTGGGTACGATGCCGAGATTGCCGTTAACGCCCGCCTTACCGATGGTGAAAATGTGGCGCGAAACCGGCATTCCGGTTCAATTGTTCTTAAGCAACCGCACCTAGGATGAGGCGACTCGGAAATTTGTCGGCAAATCATCTCCGGTATTTCCGGAAATGAGATCCGCTATTTCCGGAAATCCGGCGACAGATTGACTGGAATATGGAGAGAGATGTTCCGGCACCCTCCCGGACCGTCCCTAAGGCCGCCGGAACTGCGCTTTCTTCCGTTCCATCCACCCGAGTCGGGGACAACCCAGACTCGTTCCTGCACCAACGATCCTTGACCTGAATCAAGCTTCTCGGTTCTTGACCGCGCCCGGCGCGGCGCCGCGCCATCCGGGAAGCGGGCCGCGCGCCGGGCAGTCCGCTCAATCGGCCCGTTTCGCCAAAACATCCGGCGTCATGATTCCGGAAACCGCCTCACTCCCGGAAATCATTCGCGCAAAAGGAAGGAATTAAATCGCCCCTGACAATTCCCTTATCCGGCACTCAGTCCATTAAAATTCTATCGACCACCGCCCGCCCGTTGCCCGCCGAAACGCAAAAGGGCCGCCGGCAAATGCGGCGGCCCTTTCCGGATTCGCGGGTGGTCTTCCGCCCCGTCAGGAGGCGGCGACGGTGATCTGGCGCTGCTCGCCCAGCTTCTCGACCCGGATGACCATCTCGTCGCCCGGCTTCAGGAAACGCTGGGGCGACATGCCCATGCCCACGCCCGAGGGCGTTCCGGTAGCGATGATGTCGCCCGGCACCAGCTTCATGAACTGGCTCATGTAGCTGACGATCTCGCGCACCGAAAAGATCATGTCGGACGTGTCGCTGTCCTGGACCGTCTCGCCGTTCAGATCGAGCGAGACCTTGAGCGCCTGAGGATCGCCCACTTCGTCCGCCGTCACCAGCCAGGGACCGCAGGGGCCGAAGGTCGGGGCCGACTTGCCCTTGACCCACTGGCCGCCGCGCTCGGTCTGGAAGCCGCGCTCGGAGACATCGTTGATCGTGCAATAGCCCGCGACATAATCCAGCGCGTCCTCTTCGGAGACGTAGAGCGCCTCCTTGCCGATGATCACGCCCAGCTCGACCTCCCAATCGCCCTTGGTCGAGGCACGCGGGATGACCACGTCGTCGAAGGGACCGGAAAGCGCCGAGGTCGCCTTGTTGAAGATGATCGGCTCCTTGGGCGGCTCCGCGCCGGTTTCGGCGGCGTGCTTGGCGTAGTTGAGGCCGATGCAGAAGAAGTTCGGCACGGAGGCCAGGCAGCAGCCGATGCGCTCGTCCGCGGACAGTTCCGGCAGCGCGGACAGATCCAGCGCGCGGATCGCGTCGATCGCCTCGAGCGATACCCCTGCCCCGGCGAAATCAGGCACCTTGCCCGAGAGATCGCGGATCTTGCCCTCGGCGTCGATGACCGCGGGTTTTTCGGCGCCCTTCGGGCCAACTCTCAACAGTTTCATGAGTCTCCTTTCCTCTTCTCACCGGCTGCACCCGGCTCTTCGCCCTGGTGTCCGGCATTCTCGGCCTCGATCGCGGCGGCGATGTCTTCGGCCAGGTTCGACAGGTGCTGATCCAGCGCCGCGTCGACGGCGCGTGGATCGCGGGCACGCAGCGCCTCCATGATGGCGCCGTGATGGGTCACCACCCGCTCCCGGTTCCGCCGCATCGTCGCCGACAGATACCGCGCGCGCCACAGCCGGGCGAGGTAGTCGCCATGGGTAACGGCCAGCGCCTCGTTATGGGCGGCCAGCGCGATCTTGCGGTGGAATTCCATGTCCAGCTCGAACAGATCGAGCGAATCGACCCGGTCGTAGGCCTCGGCGATGCGCTCGTGGATGTCGGAGAGCGCGTCGAGATCGGCGGTCGTCGCGGCCTTGCAGGCGATCTGTCCGGACAGCTTTTCGAGCGTCAGCAGGACCACGACCTGATCGTAGACCTCCTTGACCGTGGGGCGGGCGACGATGGGACTGCGCGAGGGGCGCAGCAGGACCAGCCCCTCCTTGGCGAGGATGCGAATCGCCTCGCGCATGGGCGTGCGGCTGACCCCCATCTCGGAGGCGTTGTCGCGCTCCTTGATGGCGGTGTCCGGGGGCAGTTTCCCGCGAAGAATGTCGCGGCGCAATTGCGCTGCGATCTGTTCCGGCAATGTCGTGTCAGTCATCACAAAGGCTCCGTGTCCGGTCGGCGACCGGATCGTACTTGGTCCCCGCTGAGGGGAAGGAGACCTTTGGTCGGAATTTGGTATACCAGAAAAACGCCCATGTGAAGCCCCGACTGTGCGAATCGATTCGCCCCGATTCGCTTTCCGGCGGCGAATCGACGGCAAAGCGGCGCCGGAATCCATCCCCGAAGCTGCCGTCCGGGCCATCCCCCGCCCCGCGCAGGGTGCGGCGGGCGACTTCTATAATAGGGGCCCGTCGCGGCGCGGGGGGCCGGGTTGCCCGGCCTGCCTGACAAATTCCGCCCTTCCCGCCCCCGGCCGGGGAAGAAAACAGGATTTGGTATACCAAAAACTGTTGAAAACGCACGGCGGTCTGCGCTAGCGTTCCTCTCGATGGTATACCATCTGGCGCATTGAGGGAGCGCCACAGGACAAGGGGCATGACCCCACACAGGGAGGAACCATATGAAACTGACATCCGTACTCAAGGCGTCCGCGCTGGCCGCTGTCGTGGCTGCACCGGCCTTTGCCGATCCGATCACGCTGCGCATCCAGACGCACTACGCCACCGAGCACCCCACCGGAAAGATGATCGCGACCTGGGCTGACGACGTTCAGACCATGTCCGAAGGCGACATCACCATCGAGATGTTCTACTCGTCGTCGGTCGTCGCCACGACCGAGACCTTCGACGCCGCGATCAACGGCATCCTCGACTGCGACGCCACCGGCGGCGCCTACCAGACCGGCAAGAACGCCGCGTTCCAGTTCGTCGGCGACCTCATGGGCGGCTATGACACGCCCTGGCAGTACTACTCGTGGCTGTACTACGGCGACGGCCTTGCCGCTGCCCAGAAGCTCTACAATGCCAATGACATGCAGCTGATCGGCTGGTCGCTCTACGGCCAGGAATCGCTGTCCTCGTCCAAGCCGCTCGCCGGGTTCGCCGACCTCAAGGGCTGGAAGTTCCGTTCGCCCCCGGGCATGGAAACCGAGATCTTCGAAGAGCTCGGCGCATCGCCCATCGTGATGGACTTCACCGAGATCTTCACCGCGCTCGAAACCGGCATCATCGACGGCGCCGACGCTTCGGGCCTGGCCAACAACGTCGGTCTCGGTCTCTACGACATCGTGAAGCACGCCACCTACCCCGGCTTCCACTCGATGCCGGCCGACCACCTGGCCTGCAACAAGGCGGTCTGGGACGGCATGACCGAAGCCCAGCGTCGCATGATCGAAACCGCATGGCAGAAGCTGTCCTTCCACATCGCGCTCGCGAACGAGAAGAACAACGCCGAAGCCGCGGCCAAGCTGCAGACCGAGGGCGTGACCCTCTACGACTGGTCGGCAGAAGATCGCGCCGCCTTCCGCAAGGGCGCACAGGTTGCCTGGGAACGCTGGGGCGACAAGACCCCCGAGGCCCGCGACATCCTGGAAAGCCACAAGGCGTACCTCACGCAGCTCGGCCTGCTGAGCGAGTGATCGTCGGCCCCGCTTGACGCGGACCGGAACATGAATCGGCGGGTCCCTCCCGAGGGGGCTCGCCTTTTTTGAACCCCGTAACAACGACTTGGCAGGGGGAGGCCGAGCATGGAAACCCAAAAATCCGTCTGGCTGGGATCACTGCGCCAACCCGTCAAACTCGCGATGATCGGATTCGTCGCGCTGACGCTGGTGCTGTTTGTCTATCTCGCGGCGATGAAGATCATCGCCCCCGAAACCGCCATCGGCGTCCACGAAATGATCCGCCCCGCGGGTCGTCCGATGGTTCAGCTGATGCTCTTCGCGATGGGGGGTGCGCTGTTGTTCGCCTCCCTGTTCCTGTCGGACACCATCGGCGCGATCGAGCCCGAGCCGCACGGGTTCTTCGACATCCTGTCGCTGGTGACCTCGCGGCTGGCGATGATCGCCATCGCCTTCATCGTGATCGTGATGTTCTACGAGGTGGTCGCCCGCTACGTCTTCGAGGCCCCGACCCTCTGGGCGAACGAGCTGTCGCTCTGGATCGCGGCCTTCGTCTTCCTGTTCGCGGGTCAGTACGCGATGCAGCAGCGCAGCCACATCCGCATCTACGTCATCTATGACGTGATGCCCCGCTGGATGCAGAAGACCGCAGACGTCATCTCGGTGCTGCTCATCGTGGGCTTCACCTTCGCCCTGGTCTGGGGCGGCTATACCGACGCCAAGACCCGCTTCCTGCGGATGGAGACCTTCGGCACCGCCTGGGATCCGCCCATTCCCGGCATCATGAAGGCCGCGATCCTGTTCATCATCGTCCTCGTGACGGTGCAGGCCGTGTCCAACCTGATCGCCGACTGGAACAAGGAACCGGAAAGCCACACGGACGAGATCGACGAACACGAGATCGAGAACATCCGCCGCACTCTCGAGGAGCCCAAATAATGGTCGATATCGGCACCCTCAGTCTGATCCTGCTGCTGGGCATGTTCGCCCTGCTCGCAATCGGCATGCCGCTCGGCTTCGCTTCGGCGTTCCTCGCGGTGGTCACGCTCGTCCTCAAATTCGACGTGGACGTCCTTTTCGGAACCTTCGGACGGGGACCGCTGTCGGTCCTCGGCCAGGCCGTCTATCGCCAGATGACGAACTACGTCCTGATCTCGGTCCCGTTGTTCATCTTCATGGCAGCATTGCTCGAACGCTCGGGCATCGCGCGGGACATGTACGCCTCGCTCAACCGTTGGTTGTCGCGGGTGCGCGGCGGCATCGCCTTCGTGACCTCGATCATGGCCGTCATCATGGCCGCCATGTCGGGCATCATCGGTGGCGAGGTCGTGCTTCTGGGCCTGATCGCCCTGCCCCAGATGCTGCGGCTGAAGTACAACCAGAACCTCGCCATCGGCACGATCTGCGCAAGCGGCAGCCTCGGCACGATGATCCCGCCGTCCATCGTCCTGATCTTCTACGGCCTCGTCACCGAGACCTCGATCAAGGCGCTGTTCACGGCGTCCTTCCTGCCCGGCTTCATGCTGGCGACCTTCTTCATCCTCTACATCTGGTTCCGCACCCAGATGAACCCCGAGGAGGCCCCCCTGCCCCCCGAGGATCCCAACGATCCGAAGGGCGCGGAAAAGGGCCTGATGTTCCTCGGCTTCCTCTGCCGCATGGGGCTGTGGATCACCGGCGTCCTGGTGGCGCGGGCGCTGTTCTTCACCCTCACCGGCGCCAACGTGGTGACCGAAGGGGTCGATCCGATCCCGCTCGGCATGGTGTCGGACCTGCCCTGGCTGGTGGGTGAGTTCATCGTCTTCGGACTGCTGCTGTTCTTCGTCGTCGGCAAGGAACGCTCGGCAGCCGGTTGGGAGATGGGCAAGGGCCTCGTCGCGCCGACCGTGGTGATCGGCGTGGTGCTCGGCTCGATCTACGGCGGCATCACCGGGATCACCGAAGCGGCGGGCATGGGGGTCGTGGCGGTCTTCGTCATCAGCCTCCTGCGCGGCGAGATGACCTTCGACATCGTCTGGGACAGCCTCATCCGCACGCTGAAGTCGACGGGCACCATCATCTGGGTGACCATCGGTGCGGCGGCTCTCGCGGCGGCCTACACCCTCGCGGGCGGGCCGACCTATGTGGCCAACATGATCGTGGGCGCCGACATGCCGACCATGGGGATCATCCTGGTCATGATGTTCGTCTTCCTCATCATGGGGATGTTCATGGACTGGGTCGGCATCGTGCTGCTCATCATGCCGGTGTTCCTGCCGATCGTGGTGAAGCTGCCCGCCGAGGAGATCGGCTGGTTCGGCTCCGTCGAGGCACGCTACATCCCGATCTGGTTCGGCGTGGTGTTCTGCATGAACATGCAGGTCAGCTTCCTGTCGCCCCCCTTCGGGCCCGCGGCCTTCTACCTGAAGTCCGTCGCCCCGGCGCATATCTCGCTGACCGACATCTTCCGCGGCTTCCTGCCCTTCATCGCGCTCCAGCTCCTGGCACTCTCGGTGCTGCTGGCCTGGCCGCCGATCGTCACGCTCTTCCTCTGACCCGAGGCTCCGCCGGGGCGGTTCCGACCGCCCCGGCACAATCCTTTCCTCTGCCGACGAAAGGGCCACGGCCATGACTGCCCCGACGACCATCGACACCATCCGGACGGATCACTACCTCGTCCCCCTGCCCGTGCCTCTCGAAGATTCCATGCACGGCAAGATGACCCATTTCGAGGTCGTCACGGCGACCGTCACCGACAGCGACGGCGCTTCCGGCACCGGCTACACCTATACCTGCGGCATCAACGGCGGCGCGGTCGCCGACACGCTGCGCCGCGAAATGGCCCCCCACATCCTCGGCCGCGATCCCGGCCTGATCGAGGCGATCTGGAAGGACCTCTGGTGGCATTGCCACTACGGCGGCCGCGGCGGCCCGACGGTCCTCGCCCTCTCCGCCCTCGACATGGCGCTCTGGGATCTCAAGGCGATCCGCGCCGGGATGCCGCTCTGGCGCCTGCTCGGCGGCTACGACCCGCGCGTGCCCTGCTACATGGGCGGCGTCGATCTCCACCTCGCGCCGCAGGCCCTGGTCGAGCAGACCCACCGCAACTTCGAGGCGGGCCACCGCCACATCAAGATCAAGTGCGGCCGCGACCGCCTGCGCGAGGATGTCGCCCGCATGGACGCCATGCGCGAGGCCTTCGGCCCCGACATGCCGCTGATGACCGACGCCAACATGAAATACACCGTCGACGAGGCGATCCGCGCCGCCCGCGCCTTCCGCGACTTCGACCTCACCTGGTTCGAGGAACCGATCCCCCCGGATCATCCCGCCGGCCACGCCCGCATCCTGACCGAGGGCGGCATCCCCATCGCAACCGGCGAGAACCTCCGCTCGCCCTGGGAATTCAAGACCCTGATCGACAGCGGCGGCGTCAGCTTCCCGGAACCGGACGTGACCAACTGCGGCGGCGTCACCGCCTTCATGAAGATCGCCCGCCTGGCCGAAGCCCACCACCTGCCGGTCACCAGCCACGGCGCCCATGACATCACCGTGCACCTGCTCGCCGCCTGCCCCAACCGCTCCTACATGGAAACCCACAGCTTCGGCCTCGACCGCTACGTGGAAATCCCGCTCACCGTGACCGAAGGCCACGTGACCGCCCCGGAAACCCCGGGCCACGGCATCGTCTTCGACCGCGACAGGCTCGAACCGCTGAGGGTCTGACCGCCCCGCCCGACCACGACCCGCCGCCAGCGCGTTCTTCTGGCCACAAATATCCCGGGGAGTCGCCGCGCAGGCGGCGACGGGGCAGAGCCCCTCCCCCTCACCCGTCCGAGGACAGACATGAAGACCATCCGCCTTTCCGACGCCGACAACGTCGTCACCGCCGTCACCCCGCTCGAGATCGGCGACGACGGCGCAATCCAGCTCATTCCCCGCGGCCACAAGATGGCCACCCGCGACATCCGCTCGGGCGAGCCGGTGCTGAAATACGCCCAGCTCATCGGCTATGCCGCCGAGGACATCGCGAAGGGGGCCCATGTCCACACCCACAACCTCGCCTTCCGCAACGTCGACATGGCCTACGAATTCGGCACCAACCTGCGCCCCGTCGCCCCGGCGGCGAAACCGGACACCTTCATGGGCTACCGCCGCGCCACCGGCCGCGTCGGCACCCGGAACTACATCGCCCTGCTGACCTCGGTGAACTGCTCGGCCACGGCGGCGCGCAAGATCGCCGAACATTTCACCCCCGACCGGCTTGCCGCCTATCCCAACGTCGACGGCGTCGTCGCCTTCGTGCACGGCACCGGCTGCGCCATGGGCGGAGACGGCACCGGCTTCGAATTCCTCCAGCGCGTGCTCTGGGGCTACGCGCGCAACCCCAACGTCGGCGGCGTGATGATGGCCGGGCTCGGCTGCGAGGGCATGCAGATCGACTGGCTGCTCGAAGCCTACGGCCTCCAGCCCGGACCGCTGTTCCAGACCATGAACATCCAGGACGTGGGCGGGCTGCGCAAGACCGTGGAAAAGGGCATCGCCCAGGTCGAGGCGATGCTGCCCGAGGTCGACAAGGCCCGGCGCGAGGAATGCCCCGCCTCCGAACTCATGGTCGCCCTGCAATGCGGCGGCTCGGACGCCTGGTCCGGCATCACCGCCAACCCCGCCGTGGGCTACGCCTGCGACCTGCTGGTCGCCCAGGGCGGCACCGGCGTGCTGGCCGAAACCCCCGAGGTCTACGGCGCCGAACACCTGCTCACCGCCCGCTCGGCCAGCCGCGAAACCGGCGAGAAGCTGATCGGCCTCATCAAGTGGTGGGAAGACTACACCGCCCGCGCCGGCGGCTCGATGGACAACAACCCCTCGCCCGGCAACAAGAAGGGCGGGCTGACCACGATCCTCGAAAAGTCGCTCGGCGCGGCGGCCAAGGGCGGCACCACCCCGCTGATGGGCGTCTACAAATACGCCGAGCCGGTGACCGCCCGCGGCTTCTGCTTCATGGACAGCCCCGGCTACGACCCGGCCTCGGTCACCGGGCAGATCGCCTCCGGCTGCAACCTCGTCTGCTTCACCACCGGGCGCGGCTCGGCCTTCGGCGCCAAACCCTCGCCCTCGATGAAGGTCGCCTCGAACTCGGTGCTCTACGAGAAACAGACCGAGGACATGGACGTCAACGCCGGCCGCATCCTGACCGAGGGCGCCTCGGTCGAGGAGGTCGGCCGCGAGATCTACGAGATGTGGCTGCGCATGGCCTCGGGCGAGCAGAGCAAGTCCGAAGCGCAGGGGCTCGGCGACTACGAATTCGTGCCCTGGCAGGTGGGAGCGGTGATGTGATGAGCACCCCCTCCCCCCGCGCCCGCAAATCTTTTCCAAAAGATTTGCAAATTCCTTCCAAGGAATTTGCTCCCGCCCGGACCGGAGACCGCGCATGACCCCGCTCCCGCTCTGTGTCGTCGGTGGCGGCTCCATCGGCATGCGCCACATCGAGGTCACGCAGGCTTCCGATGCCACCCGGCTCACCGCCGTGGTCGAACCCTTCGCGCCGCGGCGCGAAGAACTGCGCGCCCTCGGCCTGCCCGTGGTCGCCGGTCTCGACGAGGTTCCCGCCGAGACCCGCGGCGCGATCATCGCCACCCCGACGCCCGACCACCTGCCGAGCGGCCTCGCCTGCCTCGCGCGCGGCTGGGCGGTGATCGTGGAAAAGCCGCTCACCGGCACGCTGGACGATGCCCGCACCCTGATCGCCGCGGCCGACGCGGCGGGCCTGCCGCTCTTCACCGGCCATCACCGGCGCTGCCACCCCTTCTCCATCGCCGCCCGCGACGCGCTGCAGGACATCGGCCGACTCGTCGGCATCCAGGGCTGCTGGTCGCTGCGCAAGCACGACAGCTATTACGATGTCGACTGGCGCCGCCAGCCGGGCGCCGGGCCGATGCTGACCAACCTCACCCACGAACTCGACCTGTTGCGCTTCTTCGTCGGCGAGATCACCGAGGCCACGGCCCTGCTCTCCTCGGCCACGCGCGGCTTCGTCATCGAGGACACCGCCGCCCTCGCCTTCCGTTTCGAGAACGGCGCCCTCGGCTCCTATCTCATCTCCGATGCCGGGGCCTCGCCCTGGTCCTTCGAGGCGGCGAGCGCCGAGAACCCGATCATCGCCGCTTCGCACCAGGATTACATCCGTATCCTCGGCACCGAGGGCGCGCTGGAATTCCCCTCGCTCACGCTCTGGGGCCGCTCCGCCCCCGGCGAGATCGAGTGGTCCAAGCCCATGAAGCGCCACGACCCCCGCAGTTTCGACAAGATCGACGCGCTGCAGGCCCAGGTCGAACGCTTTGCCGCGGTCGTCGCGGGCGGCGAGGACGACGTGCTCTGCACCGGGCCCGACGGCATGGCGGCGCTGGAGATGACGCTGGCCGCGGCGCTTTCGGGCCGCAGGGGTCACCCTGTCCGCGCCGGAGAGGTGCCGGGCGATTTCAACGGAACCTGACGGAAGGACCAACATGACCAAACCGACAATCGGCTTCATCGGCCTCGGACTCATGGGCCGCGCCATGGTCGGCTGCCTGCAGGACGCGGGCTACGCGCTGACCGTGCTCGGCAACCGCGACCGCACCGGCGTCGAAGAGGCGCTGTCGCGCGGCGGCAGCGAGGCCGCCTCGGCCCGGGCCCTGACCGGGGCCACGGACATCGTCATGCTCTGCATGGGCACCTCGGACCAGGTGGAAAGCCGCGTCTACGGCGAGGATGGCGTGCTGGCGGGCGCAAAGCCCGGCCAGATCGTCATCGACTTCGGCACCTCCCTGCCGGGCTCCACCCTCAAGATCGGTGCCGACCTCGCGGAACGGGGCGCGATCTATCTCGACGCGCCGCTCGGCCGCACCCCCTCCCATGGCCGCGAGGGCAAGCTCAACATCATGTGCGCGGGCGACGAAGCCGCCTATGCCAAGGTGAAGCCGGAACTCGACACCCTGGGCGAGAACGTCTTCCACCTCGGCGCGCTCGGCTCCGGCCACACGATCAAGCTCATCAACAACTTCTACGCCATGACCACCGCGCTCGCCATGTCCGAGGCCTTTGCCATGGCCGATCTCGCCGGCATCGACCGCGCGAAGCTGCACGCGGTGATGGCGGCGGGGCCGAACCACTCCGGCATGATGGATTTCATCAAGGCCTGGGCCACCGAAGGCCGGATCGACCTTGCCTTCGCCGTGGCCAATGGCAAGAAGGACGTGGGCTATTACCGCCGCATGGCCGAAGACCTCGGCGCGACCTCGCGCATGTCCGGCTGCGCCGACAGCGCGCTGGCCGAGGCGATCGGGCATGACTTCGGCGACCATATGGTGCCGGAGATGGTGGATTACTTCTCGAAACATCTGAAGGACTGAGACATGAGACTGCAAGGCAAGCGCGCCTTCATCACCGCGGCGGGACAAGGCATCGGCCGCGCCATCGCCGAGGCCTATATCCGCGAAGGCGCCACCGTCACCGCGACCGACCTCAGGGCCGACCTCCTCGAGGGGCTGCCCTGCGAGACCTTCGCCCTCGACGTGATGGACAAGGCCGCGCTGCAGGAGGCGATCCGGAAAGCCGCGCCCGACATCCTGGTGAACTGCGCCGGGTTCGTGCACGCCGGGGAGATCGCCGAGGCCACGGACGCGGATTTCGACATGGCCTTCAATCTCAACGTGCGCGCGCAGTTCCACTCCATGCAGGCGGCGCTGCCCGGCATGGTGGAGCGCGGCGGCGGCGCCATCGTCAACGTCGCCTCGGTGGCGGGCTCGATCCTCGCGGCGCCGGGCCGGTTCATCTACGGCGCGTCCAAGGCGGCGGTGATCGGCGCCACCAAGTCGGTGGCCAAGGACTACGTCCAGCGCGGCGTGCGGGTGAACTGCATCTGCCCCGGCACCGTGGAAAGCCCCTCGCTGAAGCAGCGCCTGGAAGCGACCGGAGACTACGCCGCCGCCCATGCCGCCTTCGTCGCCCGCCAGCCCATGGGGCGCATCGGCCAGCCGGAGGAAATCGCGGCCCTCGCGGTCTATCTCGGCTCGGACGAGTCGAGCTTCACCACGGGTGTCGCCCATGTCATCGACGGCGGCTGGGCGAACGGCTGATGTCCATCGCCCCCCGCGAGGAGAACACCGCGCGCGGCGTGCTGCTGATGGCGCTCGCCGTGCTGGGCTTCACCTGCATCGACACCTCGGCCAAGTGGCTGCTCGGGGCGGGCATTCCCGCCCTGCAGGTGGTCTGGTGCCGCTACGCCGGCCACCTCGTCGTGGCGCTGCTGGTGCTCGCCCCGGTCGAAGGTCGCGGCGTGTTCCGCACGGCCAATCCCGGCAAGCAGTTCCTGCGCTCGGCCTTCCTCATGGGCTCGACGATGCTGAACTTCCTGGCGCTGGCCTATCTTCCGATCACGGTCACGACGACGATCATGTTCGCCGGGCCCATCGCGGTAACGCTGCTCGCCATCCCGATCCTGGGTGAAAAGGTCGGCATCCACCGGATCATGGCGATCTGCGTGGGCTTTGTCGGCGTGCTGGTGGTCATGCAGCCATGGGGCGCGGAATTCCACCCCGCGATGCTGCTCTCGCTCGCGGCCCTGGTCTGTGCCTCGGGCTACTTCATCATGACGCGGCTGCTGGCGGGCCGGGAAAGCAATGCGACCTCGCAGATCTGGGGGGCGGCCCTGCCGACACTGGTGCTCGCGCCGGTGGTGCTGCCGGGCTGGCAGGGACCGGACAACCTCGGGGTGACCTTCATGCTCTGCCTGATCGGCGTCTTCGGCTCGAGCTCGCACATCGTCGCCACCACCGCCCACAGGCTGGCGGATGCCTCGATCCTCGCACCCGTGGTCTATATCCAGATCCTGACCGCCGCCCTCGCCGGGATCGTCGTCTTCTCGACCTGGCCGACGGTCTGGACCCTCGCGGGCGGAGCGATCATCATCCTTGCCGGACTCTACATCTGGCACCGGGAACGCCACCTCGGGCGGCCGACGACGACGCCCAATCCCAAGGTCCCGTCTTCGGACAAGTGACCGACATCCGGGGCTCCGCCCCGTCCGCTTCGCGGACTCCCCGGGATATTTTCAGCCAGAAGATGCCATGAGCGCCGGCGCTGCGGCTTCTTCTGGCCTGAAATATCCCCGCCGGAGGCCCGGCCCGCCGAGCGCCCCCGAAGGGGGTCCGAGGCGGGCCGACCCGGTCCGGGATCGTCAGCCGCGACCGATGTAGGGCATGGCCGAGGCCATCACCGTCACGAACTGAACGTTCACGTCCAGCGGCAGCGAGGCCATGTGCATGACGGTCGAGGCGACGTGCGCGGCATCCATCACCGGCTCCACCGCGACCGATCCGTCGGCCTGGGGCACGCCCTTGGTCATCTTGACCGCCATGTCGGTCAGCGCGTTGCCGATATCGACCTGGCCGCAGGCGATGTCGAACGCCCGCCCGTCCAGCGACAGCGACCGGGTCAGGCCGGTGACCGCGTGCTTGGTCATGGTGTAGCAGGACGAGCCCCAGCGCGGCACATGGGCCGACACCGAGCCGTTGTTGATGATCCTGCCGCCCTGCGGGTCCTGCCTGCGCATCTGTCCGAAGGCGGCGCGGGCCGCGAGGAACACACCGGTGATGTTGACCTGGTTGATGTAGAGCCAGTCCTCGACCGGGGTTTCGTCGATCATGCCGCCCTTGACGTTGACGCCGGCGTTGTTGAACAGCACGTCGATGCGGCCCCACTCGGACGCGGCCCGCGCGAACCCGGCCTCGACCGCCGCGGCGTCGGTCACGTCGAAGGGCAGCACCAGCGCGTTCGCCGCATCGCCCGCGGTTTCCTTCAGCGCCTCTTCGCGGCGCCCGACGAGGCCGACGTTCCAGCCCGCCTCGAGAAAGGCCTTTGCCGTGACCCGGCCGATGCCGGAGCCCGCGCCGGTGATGATGATGTTCTGAGTCATGGGTCTCTCCTCCCGTTGGTGCGGCCCATGCGAAAGGCCCGGGGGAATGCCCCGGGCCTTCGGGCCGGTCGGTGTCAATGGTTGTCGCGTGGCAGGTTGCGGGCGACCTTCTGATAGGCGGTCGCCAGTTCCAGGCAGCCCCCCTGCGCAAGCTGGCCGACATGGGTGCGGTAGATTTCCTCCCACGGCGTCTGGCTGACGATCTCGGGTGCGGTCCAGGCGGCCTTGCGGGCCTGCCATTCCTCGTCCGACACCAGCGCGTTCATCGTCGAGGCGTTGAGATCGAGCCGCACCCTGTCGCCGGTCCTGAGATAGGCGAGCCCGCCGCCCACCACGGATTCCGGCGAGGCGTTCAGGATCGACGGCGATTCCGAGGTGCCGGACTGGCGCCCGTCCCCGACCGTCGGCAGGTGGTTGATGCCCTGCTTGATCAGCGCATCGGGCGGCTGCATGTTCACCACCTCGGCCGAACCGGGATAGCCGACGCAGCCGACGTTGCGGATGAACAGGATGCAATGTTCGTCGATCTCGAGCGCCGGGTCGTTGATCCGGTCGTGGTAATCCTCGGGCCCCTCGAAGACGATGGCGCGCGCCTCGTGGACGCCTTCCTCGCCCGGCTTGGACAGGAAGCGCTTCTGGAAGTCCGGCGAGATCACCGAGGTCTTCATCAGCGCGGAGTCGAAGAGGTTCCCCGACAGCACCTTGAACCCGGCGTTCTGCCGCATCGGCGCGTCATAGGTCTTGATCACGTCGGTGTCCTGGCTTTCGACCCCGGCAAGGTTCGCGCCCATGGTCTGCCCGGTCGCGGTCATCGCGCCCGCGTGGATGCGCCCCGCCTTCATCAGCTCGCCCATCACGCCGGGCACCCCGCCCGCGCGGAAGAAGGATTCCCCGAGATATTCGCCCGCCGGCTGCATGTTGAGCAGCAGCGGCACGTCGAAGCCCACGGTCTCCCAGTCCTTCACGTCCAGATCGACCCCGGCGTGGCGGGCGATGGCCTGGAGGTGGGGCGGCGCGTTGGTCGAACCGCCGATCGCCGCGTTCACCACGATGGCGTTCTCGAAGGCCTCGCGGGTGAGGATGTCGGAGGGCTTCAGATCGTCAAGCACCATCTGCACGATGTGCTTGCCGGTCTGGTAGGCCATGGCCATGCGCTCGCGGAACGGGGCGGGAATCGCCGAGTTGCCGGTCAGCGACATGCCCAGGGCCTCGGCCATGGCGTTCATCGTGCTGGCGGTGCCCATCGTGTTGCAATGGCCCAGCGACGGCGCCGAGGAACAGACCCGGGACATGAATTCCTCGTAGTCGATCTTGCCTTCCGACAACAGGCGGCGCGATTCCCAGACGATGGTGCCCGAGCCCGCGCGCTTGCCCTTCCACCAACCGTCGAGCATCGGCCCGCCGTTCAGCGCGATGGCCGGAATGTCGACCGTGGCGGCGCCCATCAGCATGGCGGGCGTGGTCTTGTCGCATCCGGTGGTCAGCACCACGCCGTCGATCGGGTAGCCGTGCAGCACCTCGACCAGCGACAGGTAGGCCAGGTTGCGGTCCAGCGCGGCGGTCGGCCGCTTGCCGGTCTCCTGGATCGGGTGCACCGGGAATTCCATCGGAATCCCGCCCGCTTCGCGGATGCCTGCCTTGATCCGGTCCATCAGGAAGACGTGGATCTTGTTGCAGGGCGCGATGTCGGAGCCGGTGTTGGCGATGCCGATGATCGGCTTCTCGCCCTGCAGCTCGTCGCGGGTGTATTCCTGGTTCTGATAGCGCTCCACGTAGAGCGCCGTCATTCCGGGGTTGTTGGGGTTGTCGAACCACTCCTGAGAGCGGAACCGCTTGTTGGCGCGCGTGTCGGACACGTTGCTATTCCTTCTTGAACATCCTCCCGGCGGCGTGACGTCGCGCGTCGCGCCCCTCCTTGCCGCATCATCCAAATTTGGTATACCAAATGCAAGAGCAATCGCACGAAGGAGGAGCGGCGATGGCGCTGCGGATGGGGATTCCCCTGATTTCATTGGCTCTCTGGGCCTTTCCGGTCATGGCGGAGGAGGTCGTGATCGACCGCGAATCTGTCGGCACTTGCCTGCAGGAGGAGTCCTCGGCGGCCGATCCGGGCCGGTGCGTGACCGCGGCGCACGAGAGCTGCTTTCTCTATCCGCCGGACGAGGCGGCGGCCTCGGCCACGCTCTGCTTCCGCGAGGCGGCGCCGCAATGGGGGGCGCTGATCGCGGAGCGGATGCAGGCGCTGCAGGCCGCCCTGCCCGCCGACGGCTATGCCGCCGTGCAGATCAACGCGCGCTACGACCTGCTGGCCAACATGCTGCAATGCGAACGGATGACCGCGCTGAGCGAGGCCGGCGGCATGGAGGCGGATCTGCGCACCCTCCAGCAGGCCCGCTGCGAGGCGACGGCCTCGGGCCTCGTCTACGTGCGGCTGGCCCGGATCGACGCCGAGCCCGACGCCGGACCCGAGGAATGACGCGCAGCGCCTTTGCCGCGGGCGCAAGGGATTGCGCCCCGTTCATCGCGGTGGTCGTGCCGTTCTCGATGCTGTTCGGGGTGGTGGCGCGGGATGCCGGGCTGGACATCCTGCAGGTGGTGGCGATGTCGTCGCTGGTGATCGCCGGGGCCTCGCAATTCACCGCGCTGGCGCTGTTGCAGGACCAGGCGCCGGTCTTCGTGGCGCTGCTGGCGGCGCTGGCGGTAAACCTGCGCATGGCGCTCTACTCCGCCGCGCTGGTGCCCCATCTCGGGCATGCGCCGCTCTGGCAGCGGGCGCTGATGGCCTACCTGATGGTCGACCAGGCCTATGCGGTGGCGGTACGCACCTACGAAGAGCAGCCCCGCATGAGCCGCGCCGACAAGGTGGCCTACTACTTCGGCGTCATGGCGATGATCTGCCCGTTCTGGTACGGCTGCACCTTCCTCGGGGCGCTCATCGGGCAGGCGATCCCGCCCGCCCTGTCGCTGGATTTCGCCGCCCCCGTCTGCTTCATCGCGATCACCGCGCCGCTGCTGCGCTCGCTGCCGCACGTGGTGGCGGCGGGCGTGTCGGTGCTTTGCGCCATCCTCTTCGCGGGCTTCCCCTCCGGACTGGGTCTGATCGCCGCGGCAGTGGTCGCGATGCTGGTGGGGGCGCAGCTCGAACTGGCGCTGAAACGGCGGACGGAGCGGGTGGCATGATCGACGATGCCACCTTCTGGACCCTGACCGCGGGCCTCGGCATCGGCACCTTCCTGATCCGGTTTTCCTTTCTCGGCTTCCTCGGGCGCCGCAGGATGCCCGACTGGCTGGTCCTGCATCTGAAATATGTCGGCGTCGGAGTGCTGCCGGCCATGGTGACGCCGCTGGTGCTCTGGCCCGCCGCCACCGGGGGCGACACCGATCCGGCCCGCATCCTCGCCGCCCTCGTCACCTTCGTGGTGGCCTTCAAACTGTCCGTCACCGGCGCGCTGGTCGCCGGGATGGGCACGCTCTACCTCGCGCAGTTTCTCATGTCCTAGGAGTATCGTGATGATCGAAGAACCCCCTCTCCTGACGGTCACAAAAGACCGCCGCCGCCCGACCGAGGCGCAGATCGCGGCCTTTCGCGGCGTGCCCACCGGCTTTGTCTGCGACGCGATGGACGGGTCCGGCGCGCTGGACGCGGCGATCTCGCCCATCGGCGACGGGCGCGACATCGACTGCGTGGTCGCGGGACCTGCCCTGACCGCCGACAACCGCCCGTCGGATCTGCTCGCGACGCTGGCGGCGCTGCACTACATCACGCCGGGCGACGTGCTGGTCGGCGGCGCAAGCGGCCACCAGGGCTGCGCGGCGGCGGGTGACCGCGTGATGGGCATGCTCAAGAACCGCGGCGGCGCGGGCTTCGTCACCGACGGGCCGCTGCGCGACTACGCGGGCATCGTCAAGGTCGGCCTGCCCGCATGGTGCACCGGGCTCACGCCGAATTCGCCCTTTGCCAAGGGCCCCGGCTCGGTCGGGGGCGAGGTCACGCTCGGCGGCCGGCTGGTGCGCACCGGCGACATGATCGTCGCGGATCGCGACGGCGTGGTCGTCGTGCCGTTCGAGCGGATCGACGCGGTGATCGCGCGCCTCGCCCATGTGAGCGAGCTGGAACATGCGCTGGATGCGGATGTGGAAAAGGGCTTCTGCGACCCGCTCGAAATCACCGAGATGATCGCCGACAAGCGCCTGGTCGAGATCTGATCGCCCCCGCAGGGCGACGAACCCTCCCCCGCGTCGGGGGAGGGCCGGGAAGGGGGCGCAGGGTACCGAGGGGCAGGCGCACCCTGCCCCCGTCAGGCAAAGGCGCTCTTGGCCCCGCCCGATGACTGGGTCTTGAAGATCGAGGACGCGTCCGGCGCCGGCGGCAGCGGCATCCGCACCGGCACGTTCTCCAGGCGCGGCGTCAGGCAGGGCTCGCCGATGATGGTGCGGTCCTGCAGATCCGCCCAGAACTTCGCCTGCCCCAGCGCGTGGAAATAGCTGTTCGCCCCGAGGATCGGCCAGGCATCGCCCTTGGCCATCTCGTAGAACAGGATCAGCCGCGCCCGGTCGCTGCGGTTCGGCGCCGAGCCGTGCAGGATGCGCGCGTGGTGCACCGACATGCTCCCCGCCTTGCCGGTCAGCGTCACCGCCCGGTCGAGGTGGAAATCGGGGTCGTCCGGGTCCACCGCGCCGCAGAACACGCCGTTCTGGTGGTGGCTCAGGATCGGACCCTTGTGCGAGCCGGGAATGACCATCAGCGGGCCTTTGTCCTCCTCCACGTCCTCGAGCATGATGCCGAAGGCGAGCAGATCGTCGTTGGTATGCGGATAGAAGGCCCAGTCCTGGTGCCATTCCACCGCCGCCCCGCCGCCCGGCGCCTTGGTGTTGAGCTTGGCGGTCAGCAACGTCGCCTGGTTGCCGATCAGGTCGCGGATCACCTCGGTCACGCCGGAGTTGCGCAGGATGTCCCAAAAATACGGATCGACCTTGTGCGGCAGCTTGATCCGGGTGAGCTTCGGCGTCTCCGCGGAATGTCCCTTGTCGAGATCGTAGACCTCGTTGCTCTCGGTGATCGCACGGGACCGGTCGATGAGATCGTAGGTGATCTCCTGCATCCGCATCAGCTCTTCCGGCTTCAGCACGTCCTCCACCATGAGATACCCGTTGTCATCGTAGAACGTCTTCTGATCGTCGCTCAGCACACCCGTCTCCTCCGTGTTTGCGCCCGGCCGGGAAAACCTGATTCCCGGCCCGTATGGTATCGATACCATATTGAGCCTGCCGAGATCCAGTGATATCGATATCATCATGGGCAAAGCCGCCTGCGGAAGGATGGATCGACATGGCCGACGGGCGTAGATGGGTGACGATGGGCGACGTTGCGCGCCACGCCGGCGTGGGCACCATGACCGTCAGCCGCGCCCTGCGCAGCCCGTCCAAGGTCAGCGCCGCGACGCTTGAAAAGGTCCGCGCGGCGGTGGCCGACCTCGGCTACGTGCTCGACGAAACCGCGGGGGCCCTGTCCTCGCAACGCTCGCGCATCGTCGGCGCGCTGATCGAAACGCTCGAAGCCTCGGTCTTCGCATCGACCGTGCAGGGCCTGACCGAAGGCCTCGCCGAAGGCGGCCTGCAACTGCTGCTGAGCGCGACGCAATACGACCCGGAGACCGAGGCCGCGCTGATCCCCACCCACCTCGGCCGCCGCCCGGAGGCGCTGGTGCTGACCAGCGCGCTGCACACCGCCCGGGCCCGCGGCCTGCTGGAGCGCGCCGGCATCCCGGTGCTGGAACTCTGGGAACTGCCAGACAGGCCGGTGCACGCGGCGGTCGGCTTTTCCAACCGCGCGGCGGGGGCCGCCATCACCCGGCACCTGATCGACACCGGCCGCACCCGCGTCGGCTTCATCGGCACCACGCGCGACAGCGACCAGCGCGGGCAGTTGCGCCTCAAGGGCTACGAGGATCAGGCCGCCGCGCTGGACGGTCTGCGCGTCGTGCGCGTGCCGCCCCGCGCCGAGGCCACGGGCTTCGACTACGGCGCAGAAGGCCTGCGCGACCTGCTCCGCCGCTGGCCCGACACCCGCGCCGTGGTCTGCGTCAGCGACGCCCTCGCCGCCGGTGCCCTCTGCGAGGCGCGCCGCATGGGCCACGCCGTGCCCGAACGCCTCGCCATCACCGGTTTCGGAGACTTCGACCTCGCCGGAGAATCCGGCCTGGCGCTGACCACGATCCGCATCGACGGCGATGCCATCGGGCGCCGCGCCGCCCGGCTGATCCTCGACGGCAGCGCGCCGGGAACGCGGATCGACATGGGCTTCACCCTGATCCGCCGCGCGACCACCTGACCGCCTGTCCCCGCCCCTGCCCGTCCCGGACGGAAAAAGGGCAAAGGTCCGCCCCTTGCCCTTCTTCTTGTTCCAAATACGCAGCCTTCAACGGCCGCGAGGCCGGGATGTCAGCGCTTCGCCGCCTCCTCGGCCATGTCGATGCCGGAAAGCCGCGCCATGTGATCCCCGAGCATCGGTACATAGTCGTCGCCATGCCCGATCGCCTCCACATGCGCGAAATACTGGCGCGTGGCGGCGGCGATCAGCGACAGCGCCCCGGCATCCGCCGCCATGGCATTGGCATAGCGCACATCCTTCGAGGCATTGGCGATCGAGAACTTGTGCGCGTCCCGATCCCGGTCGACGGTGTACTTCATGAAGGTGTCGAAGAACCCGTTGCCGAGACGGGACGACCCGATCACCCGCCGCACGGTCTCGGGCGGCAGGCCGACCTTGGCGGCCAGGACCGTCGCCTCGCCGTACAGCGCCGCATAGCTCATCGAGATCAGGTTCATGATCAGCTTCATCTTGTGCCCCGACCCGGCGGGACCGACGCGGTTGATGTTGCCCGCCCAGCATTCCAGGATCGGACGCACCCGCTCGAAGGCCGCATCCGAACCGCCCACCATGGCGTCCAGCTGGCCCTCCTCGGCTTCCTTCGGCGTCCGCCCGAGCGGCGCATCGACGATCTCGCCGCCCTTCTCCACCAGCGCCGCGACCAGCTTCATGGTCGAGACCGGATCGGCCGTCGAGCAATCCACCACGATCAGGCCGGGCCGCGCCCCGGCGAGAATGCCGTCCTCGCCGTGATAGACCGCCTCGATCTGGGGCGAGTTCGACAGGCAGAGATGGATGACATCGCAGCGCTCGGCCATTTCGCGCGGGGTCGCCACCTCCTCGGCACCCTGCGCCAGCAGGTCCTCGACGGGCGCACGGTTGCGGTTGCCCTTCACCACCAGCGGATAGCCGCCCTTCAGGATGTTCTTCGCCATGCCGTGGCCCATCAGGCCCACGCCGATGAACCCGACAACAGGTTTGTCACTCATCTCTTTCCTCCCTTGAGATCTCTTGCCCGACGGGACGGTGGGCGGGGCGCCTTGCGAAGCAACAGCGCCGCGCACCGTCCTCAGAGGCTTGCGGTGATGCCGCCATCCACGAACAGCGTATGCCCGTTCACGAAGCTCGACGCGGCCGACGACAGGAAGACGCAGGCCCCCACCAGTTCCTCGACCCTGCCCCAGCGCCCGGCGGGCGTGCGCTTTTCGAGCCAGGCGGAAAACTCCGGGTCCGCCACCAGCGCCGCGTTCAGCGGCGTGTCGAAATAGCCCGGCGCGATGGCGTTGCAGTTCAGCCCGTGCTTGGCCCAGTCCGTCGCCATGCCCTTGGTCAGGTTGGTGATCGCCCCCTTGGTCGCCGTGTAGGGCGCGATTCCCGGACGTGCCAGCGCCGACTGCACCGAGGCGATGTTGACGATCCGTCCCGCACCGCGCCCGATCATGTGGCGCGCGCAGGCCTGGCCGACGTGGAAAGCGGAATAGACATTGGTCTGCATCAGCCGGTCGAAGGCCTCGGCGGGGAAATCCTCCAGCGGCGCGCGATGCTGCATCCCGGCGTTGTTCACCAGGATGTCGATCGCACCGTGCTCGGCCTCGTAGCCGTCCACCGCCGCGCGCACGCCGGCGTGGTCGGTCACGTCGAAGGCCAGCGTGTCCACGGTCAGCCCCTCGGCCCGCAGCGCCGCCGCCGCCTCGTCCAGGCGCGCCGCGTTGCGGGCGTTCAGCACCACCGACGCCCCCGCCTGCCCCAGCCCGCGCGCCAGCGCGAAACCGATTCCCATCGACGAGCCGGTGACGAGCGCCCTGCGCCCGCCAAGATCGAAAAGTTCCATGCGTCCTCCTATGACAGCCCCCGCATCGCGTCGCGGATGCTTGACATTCCGGGGCTGGACCGTTTCCCTGAAAATGGTATACCAAAACGGCGGCGATGCAAGCGGGGCCGGAACCCGCACGACGCGACCTGGGAGGGATCCGTGAAAAACACGCGCAACGGGCGGTCTTCGGCCCGCCGGAAGGGTCTGGCATGCTGACCTTCGCGGCGGCCGTGATCCTGCTCATCATCACCCCGGGCCCGGGCGTGCTGTCCATCGCGGGCGTCGGCGCGGCCTATGGCTGGCGCGGCGGCCTGCGCTACGGCGCGGGGCTGTTCCTCGGCACCAACTGCGTGCTGGTGGCGGTCGTCACCGGGCTTGCCGCGATCATCCTGTCGGTGCCCGCGGTGCGCACCGTGCTGATGGTCGCCTCGGTCGCCTACCTCGTCTACCTCGCCGCGCGCATCGCCTTTGCCGGCAGCCGCATCGCCTTCATCGAGGCCAGGACCGCCCCCGGCGTCCGCTCCGGCCTGCTGCTCCAGGCGATCAACCCCAAGGCCTATGCGGTCAACACCGCCCTGCTCACCGGGTTTTCCTATGCCGCCGGATCTCCCGCCTTCGAGCTGACGACCAAGATCCTCATCATGAACGCGATCTGGCTGCCGATCCATCTCGGCTGGCTCTGGGCCGGGGTCACGCTGAACCGGCTGAACCTCAGCTACCGCACGCAGCGGCTGATCAACTACGGCATGGCCACGGCAATGCTCGCCGTCGTCGCCATGGCGCTGGTATCGACCTTCGGGGGGGCGCAATGAGGATCACCGCGCTGGAAACCGTCCGCATCCGCGAACGCGCCAACCTGCTCTGGCTGCTCGTGCATACCGACGAGGGCATCACCGGGCTGGGCGAGACCTTCTTCGGCGTGCAGGCGGTCGAGGCCCATGTCCACGAAACCCTCGCCCCGCTGATGCTGGGGCAGGACCCGCGGCGCATCGAACACCTCGCGCGGCGCGCCGAAGGCTATCTCGGCTGGCGCTCCACCGGCGCCGAGATGCGCGCCGGTTCGGCCTTCGACATCGCGCTTCATGACCTCTGGGGCAAGGCCACCGGGCAGCCCGTGGCGCAGCTTCTGGGCGGCTTCACCCGCGACAGCATCCGCACCTACAACACCTGCGCCGGCCTCGACTACATGAAGGAGGACGCAGGCCAGCAGACCGGCAATTACGGGCTGGGCGCGGGCGGACCCTTCGACGATCTGAACGGCTTCCTGCACCGCGCCGACGAACTGGCGGAATCGCTGCTCTCCGAAGGCATCACGGCGATGAAGATCTGGCCCTTCGATGCCGCCGCCGAGGCGAACGCGGGCCAGCACATCAGCGCGGCGGAGCTCAAGACCGCGCTGGAACCCTTTGAAAGGATACGCAAGGCGGTCGGGGACCGGATCGACATCATGGTCGAATTCCACTCCATGTGGCAGCTCACCCCGGCCAAGCGGATCGCGCAGGCGCTCGCCCCCTACAAGACCTACTGGCACGAGGACCCGATCCGCATGGACAGCCTCGACCTGCTGCGCGACTACGCCGCCGTGTCGCCCGCGCCGGTCTGTGCCTCCGAGACGCTGGGCGGGATCGGCGCCTTCCGCGACCTGATGGAGACCCGCGCGGCCGGCATCGTCATGCTGGACCTGTCGTGGTGCGGCGGGCTGACCGCCGCCCGCAAGGCCGCCGCGATGGCCGAGGCGCACAAGCTGCCGATCGCGCCGCACGACTGCACCGGTCCGGTGGTGCTTGCCGCCTCCACCCACCTCAGCCTCGCCATGCCGAACGCGCTGATCCAGGAAAGCGTGCGCGCCTACCTGCGCAGCTGGTACGGCGAGGTCGTGACCGCGCTGCCGACCGTCACCAACGGCTGCATCACCGTGCCGCCCGGCCCCGGTCTGGGCCTGGATCTGCACCCCGACCTCGACAAGAAATTCCAGACATACCGTAAAGTTACGAAGGAAAGCTGAGATGAAGTATACCGGCTGCTGGCCCGTTGTTCCGACCCCGTTCCACGATGACGGCTCCGTCGATCTCGAAGGCATGAAGCGCGTGCTCGACTGCACGATCGACATGGGCGTGGACGGCATCTGCATCCTCGCCAACTTCTCGGAACAGTTCCTGATCTCGGACGAGGAACGCGCCACCCTGACCAGACTCTGCCTCGAACACGTGGCGGGCCGGGTGCCGGTGATCGTCACCATCTCGCACTACGCCACGCCCATCGTGGTGGAGCGCGCCAGATACGCCAGGTCGCTGGGCGCCGACATCGTGATGATGATGCCGCCCTACCACGGCGCCCTGCTCAAGGGCACGGCCGAACAGACCTTCGAGCAGTTCCGCCAGGTGGGCGAGGTCGGCATTCCGATCATGCTGCAGGACGCGCCGCTGTCGGGCGTCGACCTTCCGGTGCCGCTGCTGGTCAGGATGGCCAACGAGATCGAGATGTTGAAGCTGTTCAAGATCGAATGCCCGCAGGCCGCGGCCAAGCTGCGCAGCCTGATCGCCGAGGGCGGCGCCTCCATCGAGGCGCCCTTCGACGGCGAGGAGGCGATCACCCTTCTGGCCGATCTCGACGCGGGGGCCACGGGCTGCATGACCTCGGCCATGATCCCCGACCAGATCCGGCCCATCGTGGTCGATTTCCTTGCCGGCGAGCGCAAGAAGGCCATCGACGGCTATGCCCGCGTCCTGCCCGCGATCAACCACGAGAACCGCCAGTGCGGCTTCCGCTCGGCCAAGCACGCGATGATGGTCGGCGGCGTGATCAAGTCGGCCTTCTGCCGCCACCCCATCGCGCCGCTGCATCCCGACACCGCGTCGATGCTCATCGAACTCATCACACCGCTCGATCCGGTGGTTCTCAACTGGGGCAAATGATGGATGCTTTGAAGGAGCTGGCGGAGGTCTTCGGCCCCCGCTTCACCACCTCGGACAGTGCGCTGCGGCAGAATTCCCGCAACGAATCCCACTTTCCCGAGGCCGCGCCCGATGCGGTGATCTGGCCCGAGACGACCGAGGACGTGGTGCGCGTGGTCAAGGCCTGCGCCGCCGGGGGCATTCCGGTGACGGCGATCGGCGTCGGTTCGTCGCTCGAAGGTCAGCACCTGCCGGTCAAGGGCGGGGTCAGCCTCGATTTCTCTCGGATGAACAAGGTGTTGCAGGTCAATGCCGAGGATCTGAACGCGGTCGTGCAACCCGGAGTCACCCGCACGCAGCTCAATGACGAACTGCGCGCGACCGGGCTGATGTTCCCGGTCGATCCGGGCGCCGACGCCTCGCTCGGGGGGATGGCGGCGACGCGCGCCTCGGGCACCACGGCGGTGCGCTACGGCACCATGCGCGAAAACGTTCTGGCGCTGGAAGCGGTGATGGCCGACGGCACGGTGATCCGCACCGGCAGCAAGGCGCGGAAATCCTCGTCCGGCTATGACCTGACCCACCTGCTCGTCGGCTCCGAAGGCACGCTGGGCATCATCACCGAACTCACCGTCAAGCTGCAGGGCGTGCCCGAGGCGATGGCCGCGGCCACCTGCCGTTTCGAGACGGTCGAGGATGCGGTGAACTGCGTGATCCTCGTCATCCAGACCGGCCTGCCGATGGCGCGGATCGAACTGGTGGACGAGATGATGGTGCGCGGCTTCAACCTTCACGCCGATGCCGGGCTTCCTGAAAAGCCGCATCTTTTCCTGGACTTCCACGGCACTCCTGAAGGAGTGAATGAACAGGTCGGCATGTTCCGCGAGATCGCCGCCGATTTCGGCGCCGAAGCCTGGGCCGAAGCCAAGACCACCGAGGCGCGCAATGCCCTCTGGAAGATGCGCCACAACGGCCATTACGCCACCGCCGCCATCGCGCCGGGCAAGCGCACGCTGGCGACCGATGTCTGCGTGCCGATCTCGCGGCTGGCCGAAGCGGTGACCACCGCACAGACCCTGTCGCGCGAGATGGGCATTACCTGCACCATCGTCGGCCACGTCGGGGACGGCAATTTCCATTGCGGCGTCCGTTTCGACCCCGAGGATGCCGAAGACCTCGCCCGCACCCATGCCTTCGCCGGCCGGCTGAACGAGCTTGCACTCGCGCTCGGCGGCACGGTATCGGGCGAGCACGGCATCGGCCTCGGCAAGCAGAAATACATGGCTGCCGAACATGGCCCCGCCCTGGGATACATGCGGGCGATCAAGGCCGCGCTGGACCCGCAGGGCATTCTCAATCCGGGCAAGCTTCTGCCCCCCGGCAACTGACGGAGACGCGACATGCTCCCCCATTCCAATCCCACCCCCGAGGCGCTGCTGGTCGGCCGCGTCTGGCGACCCGGCATCGGCCCCGCCCTCGTCGCGCTGCGCGGCGAGACGCTGGTCGACATCACCTGCCCCGCCTTCCCGACGATGCGCGATCTGCTGGAACAGGACGATCCCGCGGCGGCCCTGCGCGGCGCATCCGGCGAGGAGATCGGCACGCTGGCCGACCTGCTGCCCGGTTCCGGCGAAGGCGCCGGCGAGGAGGTGCTGCACCTGCTCGCACCCTGCGACCTCCAGGCGGTCAAGGCCAGCGGCGTGACTTTCGCGCAGTCCATGGTCGAGCGCGTGATCGAGGAACAGGCCGCCGGCGATCCCGACAAGGCCGAGGCGATCCGCGCCAAGGTGCAATCGGTGATCGGCGACAGTCTCTCGGGCATCGAACCCGGTTCGCCCAAGGCGATGGAGGTCAAGCGCGTCCTGCAGGCCGAGGGCATGTGGTCCCAGTATCTCGAGGTCGGCATCGGCCCCGACGCCGAGGTCTTCACCAAGTCCCAGCCCATGGCCGCCGTCGGCTGGGGTGCGACCGTGGGCCTGCACCCGATCTCGCGCTGGAACAACCCCGAGCCCGAGATCGTGCTGGCGGTCAATTCGCGCGGCGAGATCCTCGGCGCGACGCTCGGCAACGACGTGAACCTGCGCGATGTCGAGGGGCGGTCGGCGCTGCTTCTGGGCAAGGCCAAGGACAACAACGCCTCCTGCGCCATCGGGCCGTTCCTGCGCCTGTTCGACGCGAGCTATTCGCTCGACGACGTGCGCCGGGCCGAACTGACCATGACCGTGACGGGCACCGACGGCTTCACGCTGAACGGTGCCTCCTCCATGTCGAAGATCAGCCGCGACCCGGCGTCCATCGTCGGCCAGACCATCGGCCGGCACCACCAGTACCCGGACGGCTTCCTGCTGTTCCTCGGCACGCTCTTCGCCCCGACCGAGGACCGCGACGCGCCCGGCCAGGGCTTTACCCATCACATGGGCGACGTGGTGACGATCTCGGAACCGGCGCTCGGCGCGCTGTCCAACACCGTGCGGCTGTCGACCGAAGCGCCGGAATGGACCTTCGGCACCTCGGCCCTGATGCGCAACCTTGCCGGGAGGGGGCTTCTGTGAGCAGCTTCATCGCGCTCGGGGAGATCATGGTGGAGCTCGCCCAGACCGGCGAGGCCAGCTATCGCCGCGGCTTCGCGGGCGACACCTTCAACACCGCCTGGTACGCGCGCCGTCTGCTGCCCGAGGACTGGTCGGTGAGCTACGGCACCTGCGTCGGCGAAGATGCGGTCAGCGACGAGATGCTGGCCTTCATCGCCGCCCAGCGGGTCGACATCACCACGATCCGGCGGCTGCAGGACCGGACAGTCGGCCTCTACATGATCTCGCTGAAGGACGGAGAGCGCAGCTTTTCCTACTGGCGCGGTCAGTCGGCGGCCAAGACGCTGGCCGACGATCTCGGCTGGCTCGACGGCATCCTGAAGGGCCGCGAGATGATCCATTTCTCGGCGATCACCCTGGCCATCCTGCCGCCCGAGAAGCGGGAGTATTTCTGCGGCGCGCTGACCCGCGCCCGCCAGAAGGGCGCGATCGTGGCCTTCGACACCAACCTGCGCCCGCGCCTCTGGGAAGGTCCCGAAGCGATGCGCAAGGGTCTGATGCTGGGCGCGCGCACGGCGGACATCGTGCTGCCCTCCTTCGACGAGGAAGAGGCGCTGTTCGGCGACACCTCCCCGCAGCAGACCCTCGCCCGCTACCGCGAGGCGGGGGCCGAACTGGTGGCGGTGAAACAGGGCGGCGGCGACCTGGTGCTGTGGCAACGCGACTCCGGCGACGCGGTGATCCCGCCGGTCCGGGTCGATACCGTGGTCGACACCACGGCGGCGGGCGACAGCTTTGCCGCCGGGCTGCTGGCGGGGCTCGCAACGGGAAAACCGGCGGGGGACGCGGCGCAGGACGCCATGGCCCTTGCCGCAAAGGTCATCCAGTCGACCGGGGCGCTGGTCCCGGCGATTTTCGAAAACGGAGGAGAGCAATGAATATTCTCATCATCGGCGGCGGCGGTGTCGTCGGCCAGAAACTCGGCGCCAAGCTGCTGGAACGCGGCACGCTGGACGGCAAGGCGATCTCGAAGCTGGTGCTGGCCGACATCGTCGACCCGGCGCCCATGGACGGGGCCGAAACCACCACCTGCGACATCGCCGACCCGGCCTCGGTCGCGGCCTGCATCACGCCCGAAACCGACGTGATCTTCCTGCTCGCCGCCATCGTCTCGGCCCATGCCGAGCAGGATTTCGACCTCGGCTACAAGATCAACCTCATGGGCACCTGGAACGTGCTGGAACGCGCGCGCGCGCTCGGCACGGTGCCGAAGGTGGTCTTCACCTCCTCCATCGCGGTCTACGGTGGCGAGGCGAAGGATCCGCTGGGCGATTGGTCGCAGATGAACTCGCAGGGCTCCTACGGCGTGCAGAAGGCGATGGGCGAACTGCTGGTCAACGACTTCTCCCGCAAGGGCTTCGTCGACGGCCGCGGCTTCCGCCTGCCCACCATCTCGGTGCGCCCGGGCAAACCCAACCGCGCCGCCTCCAGCTTCATGTCCTCGATCCTGCGCGAGCCGCTGAACGGTCAGGAAGCGATCTGCCCCGTGGGCAAGGACTATCTGCACTACTACCTCTCGCCGCGCAAGTGCGTCGAGAACCTGATCAAGGGTGCGGAAATCGCCAAGGCCGACCTCGGGCACAACGTCTGCATGCAGATGCCCGGCAAGATGTGGTCGATCGGCCAGCTCGTCGACGCGATGGAAAAGGTCGCCGGCCCCGAGCCGCTGAAGCTCATCCGCTGGGAAAGCCAGCCGGAGATCGAGGCCATCGTCAAGGGCTGGCGCTACGACATCCACGCCGACAAGGCGCTGGCCCTCGGCCTCACCGCCGACGACAGCTTCGAGGACAACGTGCGCTACTACCTCGAAGACGACAAGCCGCAGGCCTGATCGCCAGCGAAGGGCCGGGACACCCCCGGCCCTTCTTCTTGTTGCAAATACGCAAAAGACGCGGCCACGAGCAAAAAGGCGCGGGTGGAGAGTACCCCTCTCCACCCGCGCAAATCTTTTCCAAAAGATTTGCAAATTCCTCGCAAGGAATTTGCGGCGCTCAGTTCACCGGTGTCACGAGGTCCCTGCCCTCGAGAAATGCCAGGATGTTGGAGCGCTGCAGCTTGCCCATCTCGGTCCGTGTCTCTCGCGTCGCCGAGGCCTGGTGCGGCTGAAGCACCGCGTTTTCGAGCTTGGCAAAGCGCGGATCCGGGTTCGGCTCGTTCAGGAACACGTCCAGCCCGGCGCCTTCGATGCCGCCGCTCTCGAGCAGATCCAGCATCGCGCCCTCGTCGATCGTCGTCCCGCGCGAGATGTTGATCAGCACGCCCTTCGGCCCCAGCGCCTCCAGAACCTCGCGGGTCACGTATCCCGCGGTTTCCGGCCCGCCCACCAGCGCGACAACGAGATAGTCCACCGATTTCGCCAGCGACACCGGATCGGCATGGAAGGTCCAGCCCGGCGTCTCCTTCTCGGAGCGCGAATGGTAGTGCATCTCCATCTTGAACGCCGCCAGCCGGTCGGCGATCTCGCGTCCGATCCGGCCCATCCCGAGTATCCCGGCCCGCTGTCCGCTCATCTTGCGCTGCAGCGGATGCGCGCCCTCCCGGCCCCAGGCACCCGAGCGCAGCCGCGCCTCGGCGCCGCGCATGTCGCGGCAGTAATCCAGCAGCATCGCCACGGCCAGGTCCGCCACGTCGTCGTTCAGCACATCCGGCGTGTTGGTCACCTTGATGCCCCGCGCGTCGGCCGCCGACACGTCGATGGCATCGTAGCCCACGCCGAAATTCGCGATCAGCCCGAGGTTCGGAAAGGCGTCCATCTCGGTCCCGCCGAACGGTGTGTGGCCGTAATAGGCCACCGCCGTCACCCCGGCGCGCTCGGCCTCGGGCAGGGCCAGCGCCTCGGGCATCGACCCCGCCTGCGCCCAGCCCAGTTCCGCCACCGCGTCGCGGCTCATCTGTTCGATTCCGTTGATCGTCAGAACCTTGCTCATGTCCCCATCCTTCTTCGGTTAGACAAATATCCCGGGGGTGAATTGGCCGCAGGCCAAGAGGGGGCAGCGCCCCCTGCCCCCGCCTCAGGCCAGCGCGGCCCGCATCGGACCGAGCCATCCCAGCCCCCCGGCGGTCGAACCGCCGCGCGGCTTGTATTCCGCCCCCACCGGCGCCGACCATCCGGCCTCGGCGAATCCGCCGAGAAGGCGCTCGAAACAGATCTCCCCGCCGTCCGGTTCACCCCGATCCGGCACGGCGGCGATCTGCACGTGGCCGATCACCTCCCGATGCGCAAGAAAGCGCAGGGACAGGTCGCCCTGCATGATCTGCGTATGATAGCAGTCGAACATGATCCTGAGATTGTCCCGCCCGAGCGCCTCGACGATCTCGGCCGCGTGTTCGACCCGGCTCAGGTGATAGCCCCAGGCGTCGCGCAGGTTGATCGGCTCGATCAGCACCGCCATGCCCTTCATCGCCGCAAGGTCGCAGGCATGGGCCAGGGTGGCGCGATAGGCCGCTTCGGCCGCCGCGCCGCCATCGGTGCGCCCGGCCATCACGTGCACGTTCGCCGCGCCGATCGCCGCGCCGTACTCGACCGCCTGCTCCACCGCCGCGCGGGCCTCGTCCTCGCGCCCCGCCAGTGCCGCCAGCCCGAAATCCCCGGCCGCAGTGTTGCCCGGCACGGTGTTCAGACCCAGCATGGCGAGGCCGGTCTCCTCCAGCGCCGCCTTCACCTCGGCCGCGGGCACGTCATAGGGAAAATGGCATTCCACCGCGTCGAACCCGTCGCGCTTGGCCGCGCGGATACGGTCCGGAATGGGCAGCTCGGTGTACAGGAACCCGATATTGGCCGAAAACAGCATCAATCCCACTCCACATCGAATTTGGTCACGACCTGGCGCACCTGATCGGGCGTCAGCATCTTCGGATGAGCGCCGCGCAGCAGCAGCGCCAGCTTCGCGGTCTCTTCCAGTTCTTCCATCGCGTAGACCGCGGCTTCGAGATCCTTCGCCGCCACCACGGGACCGTGGTTCGCCAGCACCACCGCCGAGCGCCGTCCAGCCAGCCCGCGCACCGCGTCGCCCATCGCCGGATCGCCCGGCACGAAGAACGGCAGAAGCTGCACCTTGCCCAGCCGCATCACCGAATAGGCGGTCAACGGCGGCAGGAGGTTATCGGCCTCGGCCTCGGGCATCATCGACCAGGCGACGGCATGGGAGGAATGCAGATGCACCACCGCCCCCGCCTTGCTGCGCGTCTCGTAAAAGGCCGCGTGCAGGTTCATTTCCTTGGTCGGCTTGTCGCCGGCGATATGATTGCCGCGCGGGTCGAACCGCGACAGCCGCGCCGGATCGAGCTTGCCGAAACTCGCCCCGGTCGGCGTCACCAGCAGGCCCCCGTCCTCGGTCCGGGCCGAGATGTTGCCCGAGGCACCCCCGGTCAGGCCGCGCGCGAACATCGAGGCGGCCTGCCAGCAGATCGCCTCGCGCAGATCGCTTTCGCTCATGCGTCGCGCTCCATCACGCGCGCCGCCTTGGCAAAGAAGTCCGGCGCGCCGAAATTGCCGGATTTCAGCGCCAGCACCAGCTCGCCCGAGGCCCGCATCACCGGCACGCCGGGGTCGATCTCCGGCCCGATCTCCAGCGCCTCGGGGGCCAGCGCCTCGACCACCGCGCCCGAGGTTTCGCCCCCGGCGGTGATCAGGCGCGTCACCCCGCCCGCGACCAGCGCCCGCGCGGTTTCGGCAAAGAAGCCCTCCAGCGCGGCGGCAACCCTTTCGCGGCCGTGCTGCGCCTGCGCGGCCTTCACCACCTCCGGCTCGGCCGAGGAATAGACCAGCGGCAAGCCGTCCTGCGCCAGCGCCCAGTCCGCCGCCTCGCGGGGCGACAGCCCGCCCAGCACCTCCTCGGCGGTGACCTCGCGTTTCGGCCCGTCGTGCCGCGCCACCTGCGCCCGCGTCGCGTTCGAGCACGAGCCCGAGACCGCGGCGACCCTGCCACCCTGCCCGGTCCAGTGCCCCGCCGCGCCCGACAGCGCGAAATTGCCCGGCAACCCCATGGCGATGCCCGACCCGCCGGTCAGCAGCGGCATGCCCTTCAGCGCCTTGCCCCAGGTCATCAGATCCTCGTCGCGGATCGCATCGGCGATGACGAGGCGCCGGCCCTCCGCCGCTTCCGCCGCCAGCGCGGCGCGGATCGCCTCCGGCCCCTGCCAGACGGTCGCCGCCTTCACCAGCCCCACCGGGCCCGAGGCCTGCGCCGCCAGCACCCGGCGCAGGTCCGGGTCGGTCATCGGCGTGAGCGGATGGTTCTCCATCCCGGAGTCCGACAGCAGGCGGTCGGCCACGAAGAGGTGGCCCATGTAGAGGGTGCGCCCCGCCGCGGGAAAGGCCGGGCAGAAGATCACCGATTCCGCGCCCAGCGCCTCGGCCAGCGCCTCGGCGACCGGGCCGATGTTGCCCTCGGCGGTGCTATCGAAGGTCGAGCAATACTTGAACAGGAATTGCGTGCAGCCCTGCGCCTTCAGCCAGTCCAGCGCGGCGAGCGACTGCGCCACGGCCTCGGCCGCCGGGATCGAGCGCGACTTCAGCGCCACCACCCCCGCCTCGACCCCCGGTTCCGCCGGGCCCGAGGGCACACCCACGTATTGCACCGTGCGCATGCCCTGCTTGACCAGCGTGTTGCCCAGATCCGACGACCCGGTGAAATCGTCTCCGATGCAGCCCAGCAGCATCAGGCGTCTCCCGGCAGTTTCAGCCCGGCGGCGCGGGCATAGACGCGCACCACGGCGGCATCGTCCACGAGGCCGTCCCCGGCTTCGGCCGCGGCGCGGAACTGCCCCAGCGCGGCGCCGGTCATCGGCACCGGCATCCCGGCGCTTTCGGCGATTTCCGACACGATCCCCAGATCCTTCGGCCAGATGTTCACCGCCGAGCGGGTCTCGTAATCGTTCTCCACGATATGCGGGCCGCGGTTCTCGAACATCCAGCTCGTTCCCGCCGAGACCGAGACCACGTCGAGGATGCGCTGCGCCTCCAGGCCCTGGCTGATGCCGAGGGCAAAGGCCTCGCCCATCGCCGCCAGGTGAACACCCGCGAGCAGCTGGTTCACCGCCTTCATCGCGCTGCCCGCCCCGGCCTCGTCGCCGAGCGCATGCACGGTCGAGGACATGGCGTCCAGCGCCGGCCGCGCCGCCGCAAAGGCCTCGGCCGGTCCGCTCGCCATGATCGACAGCTCGCCGCTGGCCGCGCGCCCTGTCCCGCCCGAGACCGGCGCGTCGAGATAGAGCAGGCCGCGCGCCGCCGCCTCGGCCGCCAGCGCGCGCGCAGCGGCGGGAGGGATCGTCGCGCAGGCGATGATGACCGCCCCGGGCTTCAGGTGGTCGGCCGCACCGCCCGCCCCGAACAGAACCTCGCGGGTCTGGGCGGCGTTCAGAACCACGCAGACCAGGATATCGCTCGCCCCGGCCGCCTCGGCGATGGTGCCCGACTTGCCGCCACCGGCGACAAAGGCCTCCATCCGCGCCTCGGAGATATCCAGCCCCCAGACCTCATGGCCCGCCCGCAGCACGGAATTGGCCATGCCAATGCCCATCGAGCCAAGCCCGATCACGGTCACAATCGCCACGGCACCCCCTCCCAATTTTGGTATACCAAAATCAGGATGGAGCTTCCGTCAGCGGGTGTCAATGCGGCGCGCTCATGGAATCGGCAACTTTTCGACCCGCACCAGCCCGTCGTCCGACCCGGCGCCCGGTCTTCTTCTGGCCTGAAATATCCCCGCCGGAGGCATCCTGCCCCCGCAACGCAAAACGGCGCCCGGTCAGGGGCGCCGCGCGGCAATCCGCTCCGGAACCGGGGCTCAGGTGTTGAACAGGAAATGCAGGACGTCGCCGTCCCTGACCGTGTAGGTCTTGCCCTCGGCGCGCATCTTGCCCGCTTCCTTGGCCCCTTGCTCGCCCTTGTTGGCGACGAAATCATCATAGGCGATGGTCTCGGCGCGGATGAAGCCGCGCTCGAAATCGCCGTGGATGACCCCGGCCGCCTGCGGTGCCAGCGTGCCCTTGCGGATCGTCCAGGCCCGCGCCTCCTTGGGTCCGACGGTGAAATAGGTCTCAAGGTGCAAGAGCTCGTAGCCGGCGCGGATCAGCCGGTCGAGCCCGGCCTCGTCGAGCCCGAGTTCGGTGAGGAACATCTCGGCCTCCTCCGGTTCGAGCTGGCTGATCTCCTCCTCGATCCGGGCGGAGATCACCACGTGGGAATTGCCCTGCGCCGCCGCCATCTCGGCCACCTGCGCGGAGAGCGCATTGCCCGTCGCCGCCTCGCTCTCGTCCACGTTGCAGACGTAGAGCACGGGCTTCGCGGTCAGCAGCTGCAGCATCCGCCAGGCCTTGGCATCCTCGGCATCGACCTCGACCGTACGGGCGGGCCTGCCCGCTTCCAGCGCCGCCATGGCAAGCTTCATCAGGCGCTCCTGCTGGACCGCCTCCTTGTCGCCGCCCCGCACCTTGCGGGTGATGTTCTGAAGCCGCTTCTCCAGCGATTCCATGTCGGCGATGATCAGCTCGGTCTCGATGGTCTCGGCATCCGAGACCGGGTCGACGCGGCCGTCGACATGGGTGACGTCGTCATCCTCGAAGCAGCGCAGCACATGGGCGATGGCATCGGTTTCGCGGATATTGGCGAGGAACTGGTTGCCGAGCCCCTCCCCCTTGGAGGCGCCCTTCACCAGCCCGGCGATGTCCACGAAGGTCATCCGCGTCGGGATGACGCTTTTCGACTGCGCGATCGCGGCCAGCGTGTCCAGCCGCGCATCCGGCACTGCCACCTCGCCCACGTTGGGTTCGATGGTGCAGAACGGGAAGTTCGCCGCCTGCGCGGCGGCGGTTCTGGTCAGCGCGTTGAACAGGGTCGACTTGCCCACGTTGGGCAGACCCACGATCCCCATGCGAAATCCCATGCTCGGCTCCTCTGGCAACGGTTTCGCGCCTTCTAGGCAGGGCGCGGCAAGAGCGCAAGACGCTTGACCTGCCCGCGAGTCCGGTTAAGTTGATATCAACCCAAAACGGAGGACTTCCGATGCAGATCATCCCCTATGTCAACTTCAGGGGCAGCTGCCGCGAGGCGATGACCGCCTACGCGGCGATCCTGGGCACGCAGCCGCCCGAGATCTTCCCGTTCAGCGCCCTGCCCGAGGCGGACAAGGCGATGCTGCCCCCCGGCGTGCCGGAGGATGCGGTGATGAACGCGGCGCTCAGGATCGGCGATGCGGTGGCGCTCTACGGCTCGGACGACGTGCGCCCCGATGCGCCGGTGGGCGCGGGCTTTGCCGTCAACGTCACGGTGCCCGCCCCCGAGGAGGCGCGCCGCATCTACGACGCGCTGGCGCAAGGCGGCACGATCACGATGCCGCTGTCCGAGACCTTCTGGTCCCCGGCCTTCGGCATGCTCGAGGACCGCTTCGGCGTGGCCTGGATGGTGATGGCCGAACCCGTGGAAGGCTGAGGGATCAGGCGGCGCGCCCGGCGTGCGCCGCCTGCGCCGCCTCCAGCGCGGGAACGGTGCGGAACCAGAACCGCCGCAGCAGCAACAGCGCCGCGACGCCCAGCCCGATCACCAGCCCGCCCCAGACGCCCGGCGCGCCGAGCCCGGCGGGAAAGCCGAGGACCCAGGCCGCCGGCAGCCCGAGGCACCAGTAGGCGATGCCCGCGATGACCATCGGCACCCGGGTGTCCTGCACGCCGCGCAGCAGGCCCAGCGTCACCACCTGCAGCGCGTCGACAAGCTGGAACAGCGCCGACACCAGCAGCAGCGCCGCGCCGGTCACCAGGATCGCCGCCCGGTCGGGGTCGTCCTGCGACAGGAACAGGCCGATCAGCGGCTCCGGCAGGGTCAGGAACAGCACCACCGTGCCGATCGCCGCGGCCAGCGACAGCCACAGCACGATGCCCGCCCCGCGCCTCAGCCCGCCGATGTCGCCGTGCCCCAGCGCCTGCCCGGCGCGCACCGTGGCGACATTGGCAAAGCCGAGATGCACCATGAAGATCATCGCCGAGATCTGCAGCGCGATGCCGTGCGCCGCCAGCGGCACGGTTCCGATCCAGCCGATCATGATCGCGGTGGCGGAAAACAGCCCGACCTCGGCCAGCGTGGTCAGCCCGATCGGCCAGCCGAGTTGGAAGACCTGGCGGAGCATCTCGGTATCGGGCCGCCAGAACCGCTGCCAGAGCGGGTATTGCGGCAGTTTCACCCGCGCATAGAGCGCCACCCCCGCCAGCGCGATCCCGTGCGCGCAGAGCGAGGCGATGGCCGCCCCGCGCAGCCCCAGTTCCGGCGCGCCCCAGTGGCCGAAGATCAGCGCGTAGTTGGCGAGGCCGTTGCCGACGGCCGAGGCCACGGTGATCCAGAACACCACGCGCGCATGTTCCAGCGCGGCCAGCGTGCTCTTGAACACCATCACGCCCAGCGCCGGGAGCAGCCCCCACCCGGCGATGCGCAGGTAGGTCTGCGCCCCCTCCGCCATCTCCGGCGCCTGCCCCAGCGCCGCCAGCACCGGCCCGGAAAACCACATCAGCGGCATGGTCAGGGCGAAGAAGCCGATGGACAGCCACAGCCCCATGCGCGTCGCGCGGCGGATCTGCACCTCGTCCCGGCGGGCGGCGTATTGCGCCACCATCGGCATCACCGCCCAGGCAAAGCCCGAACCGAACAGGAAGACGACCGAGAACAGCGTCGCCGCGAGCGTCAGCGCGGCCAGCTCGGGCACGCCGTAGCGGCCCATCATGACGGTGTCGGTCAGGCTGATGGCAAACTGCGCCACGTGTCCGCCGACAAGCGGCAGGCCGAGGATCAGGATCGCCCTGACATGGGCGCGGCGGGACTGGAACTGTGACATGACGCGGCATTAGGCCCGCGCGGCTGCCTCGGCAACCGATTCCGCACAAAATTGCATCACCGGCGGGATTGCCGTCGCGGCCGGAGCGGCGCAGAGTCGCCTTCAGCAAGCGTGTTTTCGCCAGCCATCTCCGACGACGATCCCCGCCCGGCGGAACTTCCGCCCCTCTCGCGGCATTAAGGACTCGGGTCCCTTGCCGATTTCGGGGCCGGTTTTTGCAGACACGAATTCAGCACAGTTTGGAGTGACGATGCCGACCCCGGTTGACCTTATCGACTTTGCCCCGACCGTCCGGGCCTTTCTCGACGAGCTTTCGCAGAACAACAACCGCGACTGGTTCCGGCGACAGAAGGGGCGCTACGACGCCGAGGTCAAGCGCCCCGCAGAGCGGCTGCTGGACACCATCGCCCCGCGGCTGGAGGCCGAGACCGGCAAGCCGGTGCGCACCAAGCTCTTCCGCCCGCACCGGGACGTGCGCTTTTCCGAGGACAAGACCCCCTACCACGTCCATCTGCATGCCGCCTGGACCGTTCCCGACGGGCGCGCGTGGTATTTCGGGCTCTCGCCCGAATACGCCACGCTCGGCGCCGGGATCATGTCCTTCGACGAGGAGCAGCTCGAGAACTGGCGCGAGGCGGTGGCGAGCGGCGCGGGAAACGATCTGACCGCCATGCTCGACGATCTCGACGCCCGCATCGGGGAGCCGGAGCTCGACGAGGTGCCCGACCCCTGGGAGGCCGATCACCCCAATGCCGACCTGCTGCGCCGCAAGAGCCTGGTGGTCTGGCTCGACGGGCTGTTCGATGCGCTCACCCCCGACCCGGCGCAGGGGCTCGACCCGGCGCTCGACCGGCTGAACGGCGTCCAGGACTGGCTGGCGCGGAACCTCTGAGCGCCGTCTTCAGCGCGCCGCAGGCCCCGGCATCGTGCCGAGGATGTGGTCCGAGCGGTGGATGACATGCGCCGCCCCGCCGACGATCAGCGGATCGAACGGGGTGGCGATCGCCGGGTCCTTGCCGGGGTAGTCCAGCGTCGACAGGAAATGCCGCATGCATTCCAGCCGCGCGCGCTTCTTGTCGTCGGATTTCACCACGGTCCAGGGCGCATCGGCGGTATCGGTGTAAAAGAACATCGCCTCCTTCGCCTCGGTGTAGTCGTCCCACTTGTCGAGGCTCGCCCGGTCGATCGGCGACAGCTTCCACTGTTTCAGCGGATCGCTGGCGCGGTTTGCGAACCGGCGGCGCTGCTCGTCGCGCGTGACCGAGAACCAGTACTTGTAGAGGTGGATGCCCGAGCGCACCAGCATCCGCTCGAGCTCGGGCGTCTGGCGCATGAATTCGAGATACTCGTGTGGCTCGCAGAAGTTCATCACCCGCTCGACACCGGCCCGGTTGTACCAGGACCGGTCGTAGAGCACGATTTCCCCGGCGGTCGGCAGGTGTTCGACATAGCGCTGGAAATACCACTGGCCGCGCTCCACCTCGGACGGCTTGTTCAGCGCGACGACCCGCGCGGCGCGGGGGTTGAGATGCTCGGTGAAGCGCTTGATCGTGCCGCCCTTGCCGGCCGCGTCGCGCCCCTCGAACAGCAGAACGAAGCGCTGCCCGGTCTCCTGCACCCAGAGCTGCACCTTCAGCAATTCGGCCTGAAGCCGCGCCTTCCGGCGTTCGTAGCTGCGGCGCGACAGGCGCGTCTCATAGGGATAGGCGCCGGATTCGAAGGCCAGCCGGATCTCCTCCGCTGTCGGCGCGGGACGGCGCGCGCGCCTGGCCGGGGCCGCGGGGACGGCGGCGGCCGCACCGTCGCCCGGCGCCGCGGTCGGATCGACGGGACCGGCAGGAATCCGGTCGGCGGATGTCAGGGCGTCGGGCATGCGGAACCTCTCGGAATGACTGTGGCGCGATCCTGCCACGCCAGCGTGACCGCCGCCTTGATCGGAGTCAAATGCCGAGCCGCCGCGCTCCGCCCGCCGCCGCGCCGCGCGCCCGCCGTTGCCCGTTTCGTGATCCCGGCCCCGCGCCCCGGACGCCGTCTACTGCCAGCCGTGATGGGGCGCGAAGCCGACAAGCTCCTTCGCCCTGGCGTTGGAATAGAAGCTCTCGCGCGGCCCCATCTCGCGCCGCACCGGCACTCCGGCATAGAACCGCTCCCGCACCTCGGCATTGTCGAGCGCGACCGACAGGTCGTCATTGGCCACGTTGAACACCTGGTAGCCGAGCCCGTCCGTGCGCAGGCAGCATTCGACCATCTGCCCGAGGTCGCGCACGTCGATATAGGCGAAGATGTTGCGCCGCCGCACCTCCGGCGTCGCCCGCCAGACCGGCGCCATCGCGGCATAATCCTCCGGCTCGGTCACGTTGTTGATGCGCAGCGCGTAGATGTCGCTGCCCGAACGCGCCTGGAAACTGCGCCCCGTCGCCTCGTTGCAGACCTTGGACATGGCATAGGCATCCTCCGGGACGGTGGGATGCTCCTCGTCCACCGGCAGATACTGCGGCTTGCGCTCGCCGTCGGCGAAGCAGATGCCGTAGGTGGTCTCGGAACTGGCGAAGATCACCTTGGGAATGCCCAGCTTCACCGCCGCCTCGAGCACATTGTAGGTCGACAGTGTGTTGACCCGGAAGGTCTCGCAATCCGGCTTGATCAGGATCCGCGCCAGTGCCGCGAAATGCACCACCGCATCGAAGCGCGGCACGCCGCCGCCCGGCTCCAGCTCGTCGAAGCCGGCGAGCGAGGTCATCGCCCCCCAGACCTGCCCCGGATCGGTGAGGTCGGTGATCAGATCCTGCACCCCCGCCGCCACCAGCGGCACGAGGTCGGCGTTCAGCACCCGGTGCCCCTGCGCCACCAGATAGGGCACCACGTGCCGCCCCGCCTTGCCCGAACCGCCGGTGAATAGAATACGCATGTCGTCCTCCTGTCTGCCTGCCCCCTAGATGGCGCCCCCGCCCGCCACGTCCAGACGCGCCATTGATTTTCCCGCGCGCTTCCGGCAGACCACGCCGGACGACAGGGAAAGGGACGCCATGACTCGCATCGACGCCAAGTTCGCCGCTCTGAAGGCGGAGGGGAAAAAGGCCTTTGTCGCCTATGTCATGGCGGGCGATCCCGATTTCGACACCTCGCTCTCGCTGGTCCGGGGCATGCCCGGCGCGGGGGTCGACATCATCGAACTCGGCCTGCCCTTCACCGATCCCATGGCGGACGGCGAAACCATCCAGCTCGCCGGTCAGCGCGCCCTCGAAGGCGGCATGACCCTCGACCGCACCCTGCAGCTCGTCCGCAGCTTCCGCGAGGGCGACGACACCACCCCGATCGTCATGATGGGCTATTACAACCCGATCTATTCCCGTGGCGTCGACACCTTCCTGCAGCAGGCGAAGGAGGCCGGCATCGACGGGCTGATCATCGTCGACCTGCCGCCCGAGGAAGACGACGAACTCTGTATCCCGGCGCAGAAGGCCGGGCTCGACTTCATCCGCCTCGCCACCCCCACCACCGACGACAAGCGCCTGCCCAAGGTGCTGCAGAACACCTCCGGCTTCGTCTATTACGTCTCGATCACCGGCATCACCGGCGCGGCCAATGCCAGCGCGGCCGATGTCGCCCCCGAAGTCGCGCGGATCAAGGCGGGGACCGACCTCCCGGTGATCGTCGGTTTCGGCATCAAGACCCCGGAGGCCGCCCGAGACATCGCCGCCGTGGCCGACGGCTCGGTGGTCGGCTCGGCCATCGTCGCCGAACTCGCCAAGGGCAAACCCGTCCCCGAGGTGCTCGCCTTCATCGCCAGCCTCGCGGACGGCGCCCACCGCGCCTGACCCGCGGCACCGGGCGGGCGCGGGCAAGATGACCCGCCCCCGCTCAGCCGCACGCTTTCTTCTGGCGGGAAATATCCCGGGGAGTCCGCAGCGCGGACGGGGCGGAGCCCCTATTCCGCCGCGGCGGCGGCGGCCCCCTCAAGGCCCGCCCCCTCGTCGCAGCCGAGCATGATGTTGAGGTTCTGCACCGCCGCGCCCGACGCCCCCTTGCCGAGGTTGTCGAGCACCGCGACCAGCGTCACCGACCCGGTCGCCGCATTGCCGTGCACCGACAACTCCAGCCGGTTCGTGCCGTTCAGACGCTCCGGCAGCACGCGCGGCTCGTGGGTCGCGGCGGGCACGACGGCCACGAACCGCTCGCCCGCATAGGCCGCCGACAGCGCCGCCTCGGCCGAGGCCATGCCCTCGGTACCGAGCCCCGGAAGCTGGATCGCCACCGCCATGCCCTGGGCGTAGTCCCCGACCGAGGGCACGAAGAGCGGCACCGCGCTCAGCAGCCCGTGCTTGAGGATCTCCGGCAGATGCTTGTGCGCCTGCGACGCGCCGTAGAGGAACGACCCGGACGAGGCGCCGGTCTCGAATTCCGCGATCATCGCCTTGCCGCCGCCGGTATAGCCCGACACGCCCGAAATCGCCGGCGCCGCATCCGGTGCCACCAGGCCCGCCGCCACCAGCGGACGGATCAGCGCGATCGCGCAGGTCGACCAGCAGCCGGGGTTGGAGACGTGGCGCGCCGAAGCGATCGCCGCACGCTGGCCCGGCGCCATCTCGGCAAAGCCGAAGGTCCAGTCCTCGGCCACCCGATGCGCCGTCGAGGCATCGATGATGCGCGTGCCGTGCGGTTCGGCCAGCACCACGGTTTCCCGCGCCGCATCGTCGGGCAGGCAGAGAATCGCCACATCGGCCTCGGCCAGCGCCTCGGAGCGCGCCCCGGCATCCTTTCGACGGGCGGGATCGACCTGCACCAGGTGGATGTCCGCGCGCGCCTCGAGACGCTCGCGGATCTGCAATCCCGTGGTTCCGGCTTCGCCGTCGATGAACACCTTGTAGGCCATGGCCCCGCTCCTCGTGAAAGTCCGCTTCCGGCTTAGCAGACCCCGGCGCCGGTGAAAACCGCCTCGCCACATGCCCCGCGCGCATTTCGCGCGTCACGCCGGCCACGGGCGGGGAGGCGGCGGCCGAAGGCCGGCGGCGACGGATCTGCGCGGGCGCCAGCCCGCTCCGCCGGATCGGCCCGTGCGCGGGGGCGGTGTCAGCCCAGCGTCACGTCGAGGAACATCATCAGGATCAGCCCGAAGATCAGCCCCACCGTCGCCCGCTCCTGGTGGCCGTTGCGATGGGTCTCGGGCACGATCTCGTGGCTGATGATGTAGAGCATCGCCCCCGCGGCAAAGGTCAGCCCGAAGGGCAGCAGCGCCGCCGAGACCGACACCGCCACCACGCCCAGCAGGGCGCCCACCGGCTCCACCACCCCGGTCAGCGCGGTATAGACCAGCGCCTTGCGCCGCGAATAGCCGAGCCCGACCAGCGCCACCGCCACCGCCAGCCCCTCGGGAATGTCCTGGAGCGAAATCCCCGTCATCACCGACAGCCCGTTCGACCGATCGACCCCGAAGGCCACGCCGATCGACAGCCCCTCGGGGAAGTTGTGGATCGCGATGGCCAGCACGAAGAGCCAGATCCGCGCCACCTTGGCCGCATCCGCGCCGCCCTCGGGGCCGGTCCTGAAATGCTCGTGCGGGATCGACCGGTTGAGCATCGCCACGAACCCCGCGCCGAGCGCGATGCCGGCGGCGGCGATCCCGGCGGCGATCCAGACCGACCGGTACTGCGCCTCGGCCACCTCGATCCCCGGCAGGATCAGCGAGAAATAGGCCGCCGAAAGCATCACCCCCGCCGCAAACCCCAGCATCGTGTCCGACGTCGCCTGCGACATCTTGCGGCCCACCAGCGCGGGCACCGCCCCCGCCGTGGTGGCGATGGCGGCCACGAGTCCGCCCGCCACGCCCCAGAGAATGTCGTTCATGTCGTCTCCTCGGTCCTGCGCGGCCACTATTTGCACCCGCAGCACGAAACACAAGCGTCGGAGATTGCAGCACCCCGGCAAAGGCGGTAAGGAAACCTGACCAGTTCGGCCTGTTCAGGAGTCCGCCATGCCCGTCATCACCGAAATCGAGGACCTGCGCCGCATCTACAAATGGCGCGTCCCCAAGATGTTCTATGACTATTGCGAAAGCGGGTCCTGGACCGAACAGACCTTCCGCGAGAACACCTCGGATTTCCGCAAGATCTATCTGCGCCAGCGCGTCGCCATCGACATGACCGGGCGCAGCACGAAATCGCGGATGATCGGACAGGATGTCTCGATGCCCGTCGCCCTGGCGCCGGTCGGCTCGACGGGCATGCAGAATGCCGACGGCGAGATCAAGGCCGCCCGCGCCGCCGGGAAGTTCGGCGTCCCCTACTGCCTTTCGACCATGTCGATCTGCTCGATCGAGGATGTGGCCGAGAACACCGACAAGCCGTTCTGGCTTCAGGTCTACACGCTCAAGGACGACGAGTTCATGCAGCGCCTGTTCGACCGCGCCCGCGCGGCGAAATGCTCGGCGGCGGTGATCACCGTCGATCTGCAATTGCTCGGGCAGCGCCACAAGGATCTCAAGAACGGCCTCTCCGCCCCGCCCAAGCTGACGCCGCGCACGCTGGCGGACATGTCCTGGCGCGCGGCCTGGGGGCTGGAGATGCTGCAGACCAAGCGGCGGACCTTCGGCAATATCGTCGGCCATGCCAAGGGCGTCGGCGACACGTCGAGCCTGATGGACTGGACGCATCACAATTTCGACCAGGCGCTGAACTGGGACCGCATCCGGCAGTTCCGCAAGATGTGGGACGGGCCGCTCATCATCAAGGGCATCATCGACCCGCGCGACGCGCTCGAAGCCTGCAATGTCGGCGCCGATGCCATCGTCGTGTCGAACCACGGCGGGCGGCAGCTCGACGGCGCGCTGAGCTCGATCCGGGCGCTGGGGCCGATCCTGGACGCGGTCGGCGACAGGATCGAGGTGCACCTGGATTCCGGCATCCGCACCGGGCAGGACATCCTCAAGGCCGTGGCGATGGGGGCCAAGGGCTGCTGGATCGGCCGGGCCTATGTCTACGGGCTGGGCGCGATGGGCGAGAAGGGCGTGACCAGGGCGCTGGAGGTGCTCCACAAGGAGATGGACATGTCCATGGCGCTTTGCGGGCGCACCGACATCACCAAGGTCGACCGCGATATCCTGATGATCCCGAAGGGTTTCTCGGGCGACTGGGAGGACTAGGGGGCGCTGCCCCCGTCGCCGCCTGCGCGGCGACTCCCCCGGGATATTTTTCGAACCGAAGAAGACGGGACGGCACGCAGGGCGGGCGCGATCAGGAGGTCGCGCCCGCTTTCATCCAGGGCACCAGGACCGCCGGGATGAGGAGGAGCAGCGCCGCGATGGCGACGAAGGCGCCGCCGAGGCCCACCGCTTCGGAGAGGAACCCCATCAGCGGCGGACCGGCGAAGAAGCCGGCATAGCCGATGAGCGACAGCCGCGAGATGGCGCGGGCGCGGCGGTTCGGCGGCACCTGGCGACCCGCCCGGGCAAAGGCCATCGGCACGACGACCGAGACCCCAGCGCCGAGGGTGGCGAAGCCGACATAGGCCAGGGCCGGGGTCGGCGAGGCGGCCGCGATCAGCGCGCCGATCGCGGAGACGATCGCGCCGCCGCGGATCAGCGTCGCCTCGGACAGCCGCCGCGCGAGGCTCTGGCCCCAGAGACGCCCTGCCCCCATCGTGAGCCCCAGCAGCGCCGGGCCGAGCGCCCCCGCCGCCGCCCCGGCGCCGAGGTTGCGCTCGAGGTGGAGCGCGGACCAGCCCTCGGTCGCCTGTTCGGCCATGAAACCGATGAGCACGATCAGCCCTGCGGGCAGGACCAACGCCAGGATGCGGCCCCCGGCGGCGGCATGGCCCGGTGCTGCGCCTTCGGCCTGCGGGAGGGGCGCGCGCACCGCCAGCGGGATCAGCGCCAGCCCCACAGCCGAGAGCGTGGCGAAGACCGCGAAGGGCCCTGCCCCGGCCTCGCGGGCGAGTCCGGTGCCGATGGCGGAGGCGGCGTAGGTCAGCGAGTAGAGCGCGTGGTTGAGGCTCATCAACGGGCGGCGCCCGGCGGCTTCGAGATCCGCGACCCGCGCGTTCATCACCACGTCGAGCAGCCCGCAGGCCGCCGCCGCCAGCGCCATGGTCAGCGCGAAGGCGGTGCCGGTCGTGCTCAGCCCCGGCAGCAGGAAGGCCAGCGCCATCGCCGCGACGAGCACCGGCAGCGCCCGCCCGCCGAGCCGGGCATCCACCGCCGGGGCGAGCCACATGGCCAGCACCGCGCCGCAGGTCGACACCAGCATGGCGAGGCCGAAGCCCGCGTCCGACAGCCCGGCCTGCGGTTTCAGCGCGGGCACGAGCGCCGCGAAGCCGCCCCAGAACAGGCCGAGCGCGGCGAAGGCGGCGGCCGGTCCCCGGCTTGCCGCAAGATCGGACAGAAACCTCATGCCGACGCTCTGGCACGCCCCGCCGGCGGCGTCCAGAAGGCGGAGACCGGGCCGCGGGCAATAAAGGCATTGATGAATCGGCGGGACTGGTCTAAGGGGGCGCTTCTTACGCGGGGTGACAGCCTTGGAGGCATCCCGCCCTCATATATGGAGAAATATCATGGCTGGAGAGATCCCAGATCTCGAAGTCCTGGAACGGCCGGGGACGGGCAAGGGCGCCGCTCGGCAGGCGCGCCGCGACGGCATGGTTCCGGGAGTTGTATTCGGTGGCGATGCGGACCCGCTCGCGATCCAGATTCCGTTCAACACCCTGCTGAAGCGCCTGAAGGCAGGCCGCTTCAAGTCGACCCTCTTCAACCTGAAGATGGAAGGCCAGGACGATGTGCGCGTGATCTGCCGCGACGTGCAGCGCGACGTGGTGAAGGATCTGCCGACCCACTTCGACCTGATGCGCCTGCGCCGCACCACCCGGATCAACCTGTTCATCCACGTGGACTTCATCAACGGCGAGACCTGCCCCGGCCTGAAGAAGGGCGGCGTGCTGACCATCGTGCGTCAGGAAGTCGAACTGAACGTGCTGGCGGGCGACATTCCGGACCACATCACCGTGGACCTGGCCGGCAAGCAGATCGGCGACGTCATCCACATTTCCGACGTCACCCTGCCGGAAGGCGCGAAGCCGTCGATCGACCGCGATTTCGTGATCGCCAACATCTCCGCACCGCGCGGCCTGCGCGCCGGTGACGACGATGCGGCCGAAGCCGAAGAGGGCGGCGAGGAATAAGTCCTCCCCCCGAGAGCAGTCCCGGACCGGCCCCGCCAGCGATGGTGGGGCCGGTTTGCGTTTGCGACCCTGCCGTGGCGGGGTTCGGGGCGCGCGGCATCGCCCTGCGGGTTGCCATCCCCCGGACCCGCGCCCTATCTATCGCCCGAGGGACGCGGCTTCGGAGAACGTGGTGCAGATATTCGTGGGGCTCGGCAATCCGGGCGGGAAATATGCCGGGAACCGGCACAACATCGGGTTCATGGCGCTTGACCGGATCGCCGGGGATCACGGCTTCGGTCCCTGGAAGGCGCGGTTCCAGGGCGAGATCAGCGAGGGCCGGCTCGGCGGCGACAAGGTGCTGCTGTTGAAACCCGCGACCTTCATGAACCTCTCGGGCCAGTCGGTCGGCGAGGCCATGCGCTTTTTCAAACTGGAGCCTGGCGACGTGACGGTGTTCCACGACGAGCTGGACCTCGCGCCCGGCAAGTGCCGGGTCAAGACGGGGGGCGGCCATGCGGGGCACAACGGGCTGCGCTCGATCCACCAGCATATCGGCGAGGCCTACCGCCGCGTGCGGCTCGGCATCGGGCATCCGGGCCGCAAGGAGGCGGTGGCGGGCTACGTGCTGCACGATTTCGCGAAGGCCGAGGAAGGCTGGCTGGACGACCTGATGCGCGGCATCTCGGACGGGGCGGCCGCGCTGGCCGATGGCGATGCGGGCGGCTTTCAGAACAAGGTCGCTCTGCGCATGACCCCTGCCCGCGCGCCCCGCGCCCGCCCCGAGGCCGCAGCCCCCGAAGCGCCCGGCCCGGCGGAACCGGCGCCCGAGGCGGACCGCCGCTCGCCGCTGCAGCGGCTGGCCGACAAGTTCCGCTGATCCCGCCGCCTTGCCGCGCGCGGTCCCGGCCCCTAAGGTGGCAGGACCACCGCGCGGGCCGGCGCCGTCGCGCCGCCCGCCCCCGGACCAGAGGCCCGCATGGAAAAAGACCCTTCCGTCAACGTATTGGGTGGCGCGCTCGACCCCTGTTCGACCGCGCCGCTGACCGGATTCTTCCGGGACGGCCATTGCAACACCTGCGTGCAGGACCAGGGCAGCCACACCGTCTGCGCGGTGATGACGGCGGAATTCCTGGCCTTCTCGAAATACGTGGGCAACGACCTGTCGACCCCGCGCCCCGAGATGCACTTTGCCGGGCTCGCGCCGGGGGATCGCTGGTGCCTCTGCGCGCTGCGCTTCATGCAGGCCCATGACGAGGGCTGCGCCCCGGACGTGCGCCTTGAATCGACCCATATCCGCGCGCTCGACGTGGTGCCGCTCGCGGTCCTGCGGGATCACGCGGTCTAGGGCCCCGGCCCGCCCGCGAGGCGGTTGACCACCTGATCGTCCATCAGCTCGTCGATGAACAGGCTCAGAAGCTGCGACCGCCCGGTGACCCCCGCCTTGCGGTAGATGGCGTTGGTCTGCGCCTTGACCGTGCCTTCCGAGGTCGACCGCAGCGCCGCGATCTCGGCCAGCGACAGCCCCTTGATCGCCATGAGCGCGACGTCGCGCTCGGCCGGGGTCAGGGCCCAGTCGGTCAGGCGTTCGTCCAGCACCTCCATGAAGGCGCCGGAGGCGAGGCGCAGCCGCTCCTCGGCCCGCTGCTGCGCGGTCAGCGAACGGTAGAGAAGCGTCGCCGTCACCGCGACTCCGAGGACGAGACCCAGCGCGGCGCCGATCTCGATCATCTCGTAGGCGGCCCAGGGGATCGGCGCGCGGCGCAGGCCCAGGACGCTCGACAGGATGTCGAACAGGAAGAAGGACGCGCAGCAGAGCTGCACGAGCAGAAGCAGGAAGAACGCGATGCGATCCTTCACGCGCCGCCCGCCCCGGTCGCGCGCACCGGCGCGCTCAGCACGGCCGCTTCTCCGGGCGCGCGGCACCGGCCCGCCGCCGCGTCATCCGCGCACCTGCTTGTCCGGCCGGCGATCGTCCGTGATGTCCGGCGGTCCGCTGGTGCCCTGGCCGTGACCCTCCGGCGGTGGCGGACGCGGCCCGCCTCCGGGTCGCGGCGGGCGGCGGCGTTCCTCGGCGGTGCCGGTGCGCGTCGGCAGCGCCCCGGACCGGGCGCTGGTGTAGTCGCGAAGGATTTCTCCGGTCGAGGGGCTGTACACGATTTCCCGTTGCTCTCCGGGGCTTTGCGCAAGGATCCTGATGCGCCCCAGCCAGGTCCGCCCGACCTGGAGGATCTCGAACCCGTCGGCGGCAATCCCGGCCAGAAGGTCGTCGAGCCCGGTGCGGGCGGCGGCAGGCGCACCGCTTCCCGCCAGCAACCCCGCGAGGCCGAGCAGGAGCAGGCGCCGCCGCATGGCCGCTCAGGCCCCCGGCGCGAAGGCACCGCCGACCACGGTCCGGGAAGACGCGGTATCGGCGGGAAAACGGGGGCGGCTGGTCTTGTACATGACTTTGGTTCTGGTCGTCGGAGTGTCGAGGATGACGGTCGTCATCGAAACGGTCGTGGTCGGCGTCATCGCCAGGACATGCCTCGTCCGGGAGATCCTGACGCGCAGTATGGCAGGCGCCCGCCGAAAGGCCAGCCCCGCCGGATCGGCAGGTTGCGAAAGATCGTTACCCGCCGGCGGCAGATCGGAATGCCCCGGCCCGTGAGTGGGGTGGTGGCTGCGCGAGCGGGTGTGCGCAGTTCCGGACGGACAGGGGGCGGCCTTGCCGCCGTCCTGTCCCGGTGCATCCTGATGTGGCATCCGGCCCCTCCTGCCGCCCGGCGGGTAACGCGCCGGAACCTGTCCGACTGCCCCCGGAGCTAACAGGCCACCATGCCCCGGCCAATCGGACCGGGGTTTATGCGCCCCCGCAAAGCATTGAAAAACGGCCATAAACCTGAGTTTATGGCCGTTTCTTGCTGACGATGCCGATATCGGCCCCGGATATCGGGGCCGCGCCTCAACCCATGTCGAAGCCGAGATGCCTGGCGACGGTGTAGATGTCCTTGTCGCCGCGGCCGCACATGTTCATCACGATCAGGTGGTCCGAGGGCAGCGTCGGCGCGATCTTCATCACGTGGCCGAGCGCGTGGCAGGGTTCCAGCGCGGGGATGATGCCTTCGGTCCGGCACGAGACCTGGAAGGCTTCCAGCGCCTCCTTGTCGGTGATCGACACGTATTCCGCGCGGCCCGTGTCATGCAGCCAGGAATGCTCCGGCCCGATGCCGGGATAGTCGAGACCCGCCGAGATCGAGAAGCCTTCGAGGATCTGCCCGTCGTCGTCCTGCAGCAGGTAGGTGCGGTTGCCGTGCAGCACCCCCGGCCGCCCGCCGGTGAGCGAAGCGCAATGCTCCATCTTCTCGTTGACGCCCTTGCCGCCGGCCTCGACACCGATGATCCTGACCGACGCCTCGTCGAGGAAGGGGTAGAACAGCCCCATGGCATTCGACCCGCCGCCGATGGCCGCGACCAGCGTGTCGGGCAGACGGCCCTCGGCCTCCATCATCTGCTCGCGGGTTTCCTTGCCGATGATGGCCTGGAAATCGCGCACCATCGCCGGATAGGGGTGCGGGCCGGCCACGGTGCCGATGCAGTAGAAGGTGTCGCGCACATTGGTGACCCAGTCGCGCAGCGCGTCGTTCATCGCATCCTTGAGCGTGCCGCGACCCGAGGTCACCGGCACCACCTCGGCGCCCAGCAGGCGCATGCGGAAGACGTTGGGTTGCTGACGCTCCACATCATGCGCGCCCATGTAGACCACGCATTTCAGGCCGAACTTGGCGCAGACGGTGGCGGTGGCCACACCGTGCTGCCCTGCCCCGGTTTCCGCGATGATCCGGGTCTTGCCCATGCGGCGGGCGAGGATGATCTGGCCGAGCACGTTGTTGATCTTGTGCGCGCCGGTGTGGTTCAGCTCGTCCCGCTTGAAATAGATCTTGGCGCCGCCGAGCTCTTCGGACAGCCGTTCGGCGTGATAGAGCGGCGAGGGCCGGCCGACGTAGTGCTTCCAGAGGAAATCCATCTCGGACCAGAAGCTCTCGTCGGTCTTGGCGCGCTCGTATTCCTCTTCGAGCGCCAGGATGAGGGGCATCAGCGTTTCGGACACGAAGCGTCCGCCGTAGATGCCGAACCGGCCCTTGTCATCGGGGCCGTTCATGAAGGAATTGAACAGATCGTCCGCCATTTGCGCCTCCGGTTTCGGTTTCCGACTTCATAGGAGCGCGGCGCGCAAAAGGCCATGCGAAAAGTGGCGCGGAGGTCAGGCGGCGTTGCCGTGCTGGATGATCCGCCAGAGCTCTGCCGCCTCCCGCCGGGCGGGCAGTTTTTCCCACTGGAAGGCGTGGCGGTCGAAGGACACGACGTATTGGTCGATGGCCGCGCGCCAGGCCGCGATCGGTTCGGAGCGGAAGAACCCTTCGAGGTCGGCGACCGTATCCCAGAGAGACATGGCGAACAGGTCGCGCCCGTCGCGGAAGGTGTCGGATTTCAGGAACCCCGGGCTGGGCCGGGCCGCGCGTTGGGCGACATAGGTCGGAACGATCAGATCCGCGACGTTGTACCACTTGCGTGGCCGCATTCCGCATACCGCGACGTAATACATCGCCTTCTCCATCCACACGGTCCCCACCCGCGCGCGGCAAGGTTACCGCCGGGTAAAGGCCGGATCAACGGCTTCGTCGCAGGCGGGCCCGCATCGGGCTTGAGCGTCGTGCCGCTGCAACACGTCCCCCCTGCCGGCGCGGATCAGACCGGGCGGGCCTCGGGGACGGAGCGTTCCAGCGCCGGGTAGCGCAGCCCGAGGGTGATCCCCCGCGCGAGGAAGGAGATGTGGAAGGCCAGCCAGAGCCCGTGATTGCCGAAGGGCCCGACGAGGATCAGCAGCGCGATCACGTAGACCACCGCCGAAACCGCCATCATGTTGCGCATGTCGGCAGAGCGGGTCGCGCCGATGAACACGCCGTCCATCATGAAGGGCAGCACCTGCACCACCGGCAGCAGCACCGCCCAGGGCAGGAAGTCGAGCGCGGCGGCGCGCACGCCGGCATCCTTGCTCATGATCTCGATGATGAGGGGGCCGACCAGCCAGTAGACCGCCGCCATCAGGCAGGCGATCACCGCCGCCCAGAGCGCGGCCACCCGCAGCGACTGGCGCAGCAGCCCGCGCCGCCGCGCGCCCCAGGCCTGCCCCACCAGCGTTTCCGCGGCAAAGGCAAAGCCGTCGAGCGCATAGGCGGCGATCATCATGAACTGCAGAAGGACCTGGTTGGCGGCCAGGGTGACGTCTCCGAAATGCGCGCCGATCAGCATGAAGGACACGAACATGCCCTCGAGCAGCAGCGAGCGGATCAGGATGTCGGTGTTGAGCAGCGCCATGCGGCGCAGGCGCATGCGGTCCAGCACCCGCGCCCAGTTGCGCCAGTCGGGCGAGCCGAAGACGTCGCGGCACAGCCACAGCCCCATGCCGAGCCCGGCCCATTCCGCGACGAAGGTGGCCGCCGCCACCCCGCCCACGCCCCAGCCGAGGCCGAGCACGAAGAGCAGGTCCAGCACCACGTTGATGCCGTTCATCCAGAGTTGCAGCACGAAGACCCCGCGCGTGCGCTCCTGCGCGATGAGCCAGCCGGTGACGCCGTAGATGGCGATGGCGGCCGGGGCGGACCAGATGCGGATCTGCATGTAGTGCCGGGCCAGCGTTTCGACCTCGGGCGAGGCCGGCGAGGCCGACAGCGCCAGCCCCAGCACCAGCGGTTGCAGCAGGATCAGCGCCAGCCCCCCGGCGAGGCCGATCATCAGGGCGCGGGTCAGCAGGGCGGCGACCTCGGAGCGGTCGCCCTCGCCCAGCGCCTGCGCGGCCAGGCCCACGGTGCCCATGCGCAGGAAGCCGAAGATCCAGTAGATCGCCGACAGCACCACGGCGCCGATGCCGACCGCCGCGATGGGTTCGGCCTGCGGGATCTGGCCGACCACGCCGGTGTCGACGGCGCCGAGAATCGGGATCGTCACGTTCGACAGCAGGATCGGCACGGCGATCGCGAGAACTCGACGGCTGGTGACGGATTTCGCTGCGCTGGTCATGGTCCGCTTCGGTTGGCTGGGAGTTTCGGGACCGGAGGCCGTCAGCCTTCGCTCTTCGGCATCAGGAAATGCGCCTGCGCCTGCGCGATGGGACGGTCGCGGTTGTCCTGCCAGGCCTCGGCCCGGACCGAGGCATAGCGCCGCCCGGAGCGGGTGACATGGGCGCGCGCATAGGCATCGCGCGGCAGGCCGGAGCGCAGGTAGTCCACGGTGAAGTCGATGGTCTTGGGCAGGCGCGGCAATTCTCCGCGGTCGAGCGCATCGGGCGGGATGGCGCCGGATTCGATGGAATCCCACAGCCCCTGCCAGCTCAGCGTGATGATCGCCGTCACTTCGAGAAAGGCCGCCGTCACGCCGCCGTGCAGCGCCGGAAGCAGCGGATTGCCGATCAGCTTCTCGTCGAAGTTCAGCACGCCGGTCAGCTCGTCCCCGCGCCGGTCGAACTGGATGTTCAGGAAACCGATGTAGGGCACGCGCTGCGCCAGCGCCCGCAGCGCGGCATCGCGGCGCTGCTTGACCACCTGGACGGGTTCCGGCTTGGCACGGGTCATGGCGCTGGCTCCACGGTGAAGGTTCCGGTGGCCGAGGCGACCGGGCGGGTCGGGTCGTCGTCATGGGCAAAGGCCCGCACGAAGGCCACCGACCGGGTGATGTGATAACATTCGGCTCGGCCGACGATGGCCTGCCCCGGCGTCGCCGCGCGCAGGTAGTCGATGCGCAGGCAGATCGTCGCCGTCGCGCCGGGGTTCGAGGGATGCGCCATGGTGGCCGCGCCGCCGCAGGTGTCCATCAGGGTCGACACCGCCCCGCCGTGGATCACGCCGGTTTCCGGGTCTCCGACGATGCGCTCGTGATAGGGCATGCGGATCGAGGCGGTGCCGTCGCCGATCTCCACGATCTCCATGTTCAGCGCCCGGGCATGCGGAATCAGTTCGATGAACTGCCGCGCGATCTCGGTCTTGTCGTCGCTCATGGTACTCACTTTCCAGGCTCCCGGCCTTTATGCGCAGGCAGGGCCCCCGCCGCAAGCGCCGCGATCCCGGGGGCCTCTCCGCCGTATTGCCCTTGCCGGTTCTCGGGTCTACCTTTCCGGCGGCAAGGGAGAAGTAGATGAACGAACCCCGTCTCGGCTTCAAGGAGATGTGCGAGAGGTTCGGCGTGACGCCGCGCACACTCCGGTACTACGAATACATCGAGTTGCTCTCGCCCGTGCGCGAGGGGCGCTCCCGATTCTACGGGCCGCGGGAAATCGCGCGGATGACGCTGATCCTGCGGGGGCGCAAGTTCGGCTTCCAGCTCGAGGACATCCGCCAGTGGCTGCAGATCCGCGAGCAGGACGGCGACCGCGCCCAGATGCGCGCCTGGGTCGGCCTGGCCGACCGGCAGCTTGCCGAGCTCGACGACCAGCGGCGCCAGCTCGACGAGGCGATCGCGGAGCTCAAAGCGCTTCGGGACGACATCGCGAATTCGCTCGAAACCTGAGACGAATCGTCGGCACACGGGAATTTGAACCGCTTTGGGAACTACGCAGTACTACGTAGGCGGGGTCGTTCGTGCACAAACGGCGATGTAATAAAGTTGTCATGTTTTCCGAGCCCGACGAAAGGAAGTTACGTCATCTTCCAAGTGACGTAGCGTCTGAGTTACGTCACCCGAATTTCCCATTGTAAGAATGCTCGGGAACCCGCACCTCCCCCGGCATGTTCCGCCAGGTAAGGTTCGGAGAGACAAATGAGCGAAGACAAATACATGACGATTCGCGAGATGTGCGACTTCTTCGAAGTCACCCCTCGCACCCTGCGCTTCTACGAACAGAAAGAGCTCCTGTTCCCGAAGCGCGAAGGCCAGAAGCGGCTCTTTGCCCGGCGTGACCGCGCCCGGCTCAAGCTGATCCTGCGCGGCAAGCGCTTCGGGTTCAGCCTGGAGGAGATCCGGCAGCTTCTGGACATGTACGACATGGGCGATCAGCAGCACACGCAGATCGCCAAGACCTACGAGATCGCCAAGCATCGCCTGGCGGACATGGAGCGCCAGCGCGAGGAGCTGGACGCGGCCATCGGAGAACTCAAGGACCAGCTCGCCTGGGGCGAGAAGATCCTGATGCAGAAGCAGCGCAAGGCCGGCTGACCCGCTGGCCGGACGGCCAGAGGGAGGAGACCCATGCCAAGCTATACCGCGCCCGTGAGGGACATGCAGTTCGTGCTTCACGATCTGCTGGACGTGAGTCAGGCGGGAATTCCCGGCTACGAAGACCTGGACCGCGACACCACCGCCGCGATCCTCGAAGAGGCGGCAAAGCTGGCCGAGAACGTGCTGGCGCCGCTGAACCCCGTGGGCGACGAGCAGGGATGCACGCTGGAAAACGGCGTGGTCCGCACCCCGGACGGCTTCAAGGAGGCCTTCGACCAGGTGCGCGAGGGCGGCTGGACCGCTCTCGACTGCGACCCCGAGTACGGCGGCCAGGGCCTGCCCTACCTCGTGTCCACCGCCGTTGGCGAGATGTTCACCTCGGCCAACATGGCCTTCAACATGTACCAGGGCCTGACCCACGGCGCCTACAACGCCATCCATGCGCACGGTTCGCCCGAGCAGAAGGCGATGTACCTGCCGAAGATGGTGAGCTGCGAATGGGGCGGCACCATGAACCTGACCGAACCGCATTGCGGGACGGATCTCGGGCTCATCAAGACCAGGGCCGTGCCGCAGGACGACGGCACCTACCGCATCACCGGCCAGAAGATCTGGATCTCGGCCGGCGAGCACGACATGGTCGACAACATCATTCACCTCGTGCTGGCGAAGATCCCCGGCGGGCCCGAGGGCGTGAAGGGCATCTCGCTGTTCATCGTGCCGAAGTTCCTGGTGAACGAGGACGGCTCGCTCGGCGATCGCAACGCGCTGTCCTGCGGCGGGCTGGAAAGAAAGATGGGCATTCACGGCAATGCCACCTGCGTGATGAACTACGACGGCGCGACCGGCTTCCTGATCGGCGAGGCGCACAAGGGCATGCGCGCCATGTTCACCATGATGAACGAGGCCCGCGTCGGCGTCGGCCTCCAGGGCTATGCCCAGGGCGCGGTCGCCTACCAGAACGCGCTGGCCTTTGCCAAGGACCGGGTGCAGGGCCGCGACGTGACCGGCGCCGCGAACCCGGACGATCCCGCCGATCCGATCATCGTGCACCCCGACGTGCGCCGCAACCTGATGGATCAGAAGGCGTTCGTCGAAGGCGCCCGCGCCTTCGCCTTCTGGGGCGCGTCGCTGATCGACCGTGCGCACCGCTCGCAGGATGCGGCGGCCGAGGGGCTGATCTCGCTCCTGACGCCGGTCATCAAGGGCTTCCTGACCGACAAGGGTTTCGAGACGACCGTGCTGGCGCAGCAGACGCTCGGCGGCTCGGGCTTTACCCGCGAATGGGGGCTGGAGCAGTTCGTCCGCGATGCCCGGATCACGATGATCTACGAAGGCACCAACGGCGTGCAGGCGCTGGACCTCGTGGGGCGCAAGCTCGGCGCGGACGGCGGCAAGCACGTCATGGCCTTCTTCGAGATGGTCAAGGAGTTCATCGCCGCGAACAAGGGCACGGATGCCGAGTTCGACGCGCAGTTCCTCGACCCGCTCAGGGCGGCGTCCAAGGATCTTCAGGCTGCGGGCATGTTCTTCATGCAGAACGGCATGAAGAACCCGAACGAGGCGCTGGCCGGATCCTATGACTTCATGCACCTGTTCGGGCATGTCTGCCTCGGGCTGATGTGGGCGCGAATGGCGCTGGCCGCACGGGCGGCGCTGGCGGCGGGCGGCGGCGACACCGCCTTCCACGAGACCAAGATCGCCACCGGGCGCTACTACATGGCGCGCCAGCTTCCGGCGACCCGCACCCACCTCGCCCGCATCGAAAGCGGCGCGGGCCCGGTGATGGCGCTTGACGCGGAGGCGTTCTGAGGCGGACCTTGCGCACGAGCCGCACCAAACGGAGATGACCATGCCGAAACGCTTCCGCCTCACCCGCCGCTTCCCCGTCGCCATGACCGAGGACGGCTACCGCGGGCTGAAGCGCTTCGCGCAGGAGGCCGGCCTCGACGAGGGCGAGGCGCTGTCCTTCCTGTTCGAGCATTTCGACAGCGTGACGGACCAGGAGATGCTGGGCCACCGGCTCCGGCTGTTCAACGCCGAACTCGATGCGCGCAAGCGATGAGGCAACGCATCACCCGGCCGGGAGAGGCCGGACCGGAAGGAGGGGCCGGATTGTGCGTATTTGAAACAAGAAGAAGCGCAGGAAGAACGGACCGCATATCGGACCCCGGGTGGCTGCGCGGGCTGCAATCGGTCCGTTCCCCGCTGATCGACACCGCCGCCGGACCGGACCGCCGTGCGGAACACCGGCAGGGCGGCGGCGCTTCTCCTTGTGCGGTCATCGGCTCGCCAGCCTGTACCGCGCGCCGATCCGACCACATCGGGGTTAACCCGACGTTACAAACCGGGACGAAAACCGGGCGTCTTCCGGCACCGACCGCGCATGGCGGCCCGACCGGACGCTCAATGAAAGGACCACTCGCATGACGGCGAAACTCACCTGCTTCGGAGAAAGCGGCAACGCGTACAAGGCTGCGCTGACGCTGGAACTGGCCGGCTACGACTGGGAACCGGTCTGGCTGGACTTCTTCAACGGCGCGGCGCGCACGGACGATTTCCGCGCCAGGAACGAAATGGCCGAGGCGCCGGTCTTCGAGGAGGGCGACCTCACCCTCACCCAGTCCTGCGTGATCCAGCTTCACGTCGCGAAGAAGACCGGCAAGTTCCTCGCGGCGGACGAGAACCAGATGCTGCGCTGGATGTTCTGGGACGGCCAGAAGGGCAGCGGCCAGCAGGGCGCGCTGCGCTTCCTGATGAACTTCCTGCCCGAGGACAAGCGCCCCGAGCAGGCCATCGGCTTCGTGTCGGGCCGCGTTCAGGCGGCGCTGGCGGTGCTGGAGCGCCACCTCGCGGGGCGCGACTGGATGGTGGGCGATGCCGCCAGCCTCGCCGATTTCGCCTGCTGCGGCTATCTCTACTACCCCGAGCCCTTCGGCTTCGACCGGGCCGCGATGCCGGCCATCGACGCCTGGCTGACGCGGATCTCGGAGCTTCCCGGCTGGAAGCACCCCTACGATTTGATGCCCGGCTCCCCCGCGGACCGGGCATAGGAGGAGGACCCATGACAGACGCCTATATCTACGACGCCGTGCGCACTCCGCGCGGCAAGGGCCGCAGCGACGGCGCCTTGCACGAGGTGACGAGCCTGCGGCTCTCGGCACTGACGCTCGACGCGCTGAAGGAGCGCAACGGGCTCGACGGCCACGCGGTCGAGGACGTGATCTGGGGCAATGTCACGCAGGTCGGCGAACAGGGCGGCTGCCTTGCGCGCTCGGCCGTGCTGGCCTCGGAGCTTGACGAGCGCATCCCCGGTCTCAGCATCAACCGGTTCTGCGCCAGCGGCATGGAGGCGGTGAACCTCGCCGCCAACCAGATCCGCGGCGGCGCCGGCGAGGCCTATATCGCCGGCGGGGTCGAGATGATGGGCCGCGTGCCCATGGGCAGCGACGGGGCGGCCATCGCCGTGGACCCGAGCCTTGCCATGAAGACCTATTTCGTGCCTCAGGGCATCAGCGCCGACATCATCGCGACCGAGTACGGCTTTTCCCGGGACGATGCCGACGCGCTTGCCATGGCGTCTCAGGAACGCGCCGCAACCGCCTGGAAAGAGGGGCGTTTCGACAAGTCCGTCCTGACGGTGCGCGACCGGAACGGGGTGCCGATCCTCGACCGGGACGAATACATGCGCCCCGGCACCGACATGCAGAGCCTCGGCGCGCTGAAGCCCGCCTTCAAGGACATGGGCGAGGTCATGCCCGGCTTCGACGCCGTCGCGCTGATGAAATATCCCCACCTGGAGCGGATCGAGCACATCCACCACGCCGGCAATTCCTCGGGGATCGTGGACGGCGCGGCGGGGGTGCTGATCGGCTCGAAGGCTTTCGGCGAAAAGCACGGGCTCAAGCCCCGCGCCCGCATCCGCGCCACCGCCAAGATCGGCACCGATCCCACCATCATGCTGACCGGCCCGGTGCCGGTGACGGAAAAGATCCTCGCCGACAGCGGCATGGCGATTTCCGACATCGACCTGTTCGAGGTCAACGAGGCCTTCGCCAGCGTCGTGCTGCGCTTCATGCAGGCCTTCGACGTCGACCACGGCCGGGTCAACGTCAACGGCGGGTCGATCGCCATGGGCCATCCGCTGGGTGCGACCGGGGCGATCATCATCGGCACCCTGCTGGACGAGCTCGAACGCTCGGACCGGGAGGTCGGGCTGGCCACGCTGTGCATCGCCTCCGGCATGGGGGCCGCCACCATCATCGAGCGCGTCTGATGATCGTGCGCAAGGCAGAGGCGCGCCGCGACCACGGCACGCCCGAAGCGCAGGCCGCGCTCGGACACTACGAGGCGCTGCTCTATTCCGACACCGGCGGGCTCGGCCAGTTCGGCGCCTTCGTCGAGGTGCTGGCGCCGGGGTCGCGCAGTTCGGACCGGCACTGGCACGAGCAGGAGGACGAATTCCTCTACATGCTCGAAGGCGAGGCCACGGTGATCGAGAACGACGGCGCGCATCTGCTGTCGCCGGGCGACGCCTGCTGCTGGCCGGCCGGAGTCGCCGACGGGCACCACGTGGTGAACCGCTCCGGCGCATCCTGTTCCTACCTGATCGTCGGAACGCGCAGGCAGACCGACACGGTGCACTATTCCGAGATCGACAAGATCCTGCACCGTGAAAACGGCACGCGCCGGCTGACCCGCCGGGACGGCACGCCGCTGGATGCGGCAGGGGGCGCGCGATGAAGGTCGATCCGCAAACCGTCGCCGTCCGCCGCCGCGAGGGGGCCGCGCTCGACCGTCTGGGCCCGGTCGCCACGCACCTGCTGTCGCAGGCGGGTGGGATCGGCCAGTTCGGCGCCTATCTCGAAGTGCTCGAGCCCGGCGCGGTGTCGGCGGAGCGGCACTGGCACGAGGTGGAGGACGAATTCCTCTACATGCTCGAAGGCGAGGCGGTGCTGATCGAGTCGGGCGGAGAGACCCCGCTGCGCCCCGGCGATGCCTGCTGCTGGCCGGGCGGCGTGGCCGACGGCCACCAGGTCGCGAACCGCGGCACCCTGCCCTGCCGCTATCTCATCATGGGCACGCGGCCCGCGGCGGACCGCTGCCATTACCCGGACCTGGGCCACACCCAGATCGACGACGAAGACGGCTGGCGCGTGGTCGAGGATGCGACGGGAAGGATTCTCCGCGGCGGCCCGCCGGGCCGCTACGACAGGCAGGTGCCTGAGAGCAAGGACACGGGAGAGAGAGAATGACCGATTTCACCATGACGACCGATGCCGAGGGCGTCGCGCTGATCACCTGGGACACGCCCGGGAAATCCATGAACGTCATGAGCCTCGACGGCTTCGCGCAGCTCGACGGCTTCATCGACGCGGCGCTGGCCGACGACGCGGTCCGCGGCATCGTCATCACCTCGGGCAAGCCGGGCAGCTTTGCCGGCGGCATGGATCTCAACATCATCGCCAAGATGCGCGAAGAGGGCGGCGACGATCCGGCCGGCGCGATCTTTGCCGGGATCATGCGGATCCACGCCATCCTGCGCAAGATCGAGCGCGCCGGCATGGATGCCAAGACCAACAAGGGGGGCAAGCCCGTCGCCTGCGCCCTGCCGGGAACCGCGCTCGGCATCGGCTTCGAGATCCCGCTCGCCTGCCACCGGATCTTTGCCGCCGACAATCCGAAGGCCAGCATCGGCCTGCCGGAGATCATGGTCGGGATCTTTCCCGGCGCGGGCGGCACGACGCGCCTGTCGCGCAAGCTCGGCGCCATGGCCGCCTCGCCCTTCCTGCTGGAGGGCAAGCTCAGCGACCCGAAACGGGCGAAAATGGCCGGGCTGATCGACGAGGTCTGCGACGACCCCGTGGCCGCCGCCAAGGCCTGGGTGCTGCAGGCCGGGGATGCCGACATCCTCAAGCCCTGGGATGCCAAGGGCTACAAGATGCCCGGCGGCGCCCCCTACCACCCGGCGGGCTTCATGACCTTCGTCGGCGCCTCGGCCATGGTGAACGGCAAGACCAAGGGCGTCTATCCGGCGGCCAAGGCGATGCTGAGCGCGGTCTACGAGGGCGCGTTGGTGCCCTTCGACACGGCGCTGAAGATCGAGGCGCGCTGGTTCACCTCGATCCTGCTGAACCCCTCCTCCTCCGCGATGATCCGCTCGCTCTTCCTCAACAAGGAGGCGCTGGAGAAGGGCGCGAACCGGCCGGACGTGCCGCCGATGCCGGTGAAAAAGGTCGGCATCCTCGGCGCGGGCATGATGGGCGCGGGCATCGCGCTGGTCTCGGCCCGGGCGGGGATCGAGGTGGTGCTGGTCGACCAGTCGCAGGAGTCCGCCGACAAGGGCAAGGCCTACAGCGCCGCATTCATGGACAAGGGCATCGCCCGCAAGAAGGCCACGCCCGAGAAGAAGGAGGCGCTGCTGGCCCTCATCACCGCAACCGACGACTATGCCGCGCTCGAGGGCTGCGACCTGGTGGTGGAGGCGGTGTTCGAGGACCCGAAGGTCAAGTTCGCCGCCACCCGCAAGGCCGAGGAGCACATCGCCCCCGACACCATCTTCGCCACCAACACCTCCACCCTGCCGATCACCGACCTGGCGGATGCGGTGGCCTTCCCGGAGGAATTCATCGGCATCCACTTCTTCTCGCCGGTGGAAAAGATGATGCTGGTCGAGATCATCAAGGGCAAACAGACCGGAGAGCGGGCCGTCGCCAAGGCGCTGGATTTCGTGCGCCAGATCCGCAAGACGCCGATCGTGGTGAACGACGCCCGCTTCTTCTACGCCAACCGCTGCATCATCCCCTACATCAACGAAGGCATCCGCATGGTGGCCGAAGGCGTCGCTCCGGCGCTGATCGAAAACGCCGCCAAGCTGGTGGGCATGCCGCTGGGTCCGCTGCAACTGGTGGACGAAACCTCGATCGACCTCGGCGTGAAGATCGCCAGGGCCACCCGCGCCGCCATGGGCGACGCCTATCCCGACGGCGCGGTGGACGAGGTGCTGTTCCGGATGGCCGACGACGGCCGCCTCGGGCGCAAGGCGAATGCCGGCTTCTATGCCTATGACGACAAGGGCAAGCGCACCGGCCTCTGGGAGGGTCTCGCGGTGCAATACCCGGTGGCCGACACCCAGCCCGAACTGATCGAGGTCCAGCACCGCCTGCTCTTCGCACAGGTGCTCGAAGCGGTGCGCGCGCTCGAGGACGGCGTGCTCGAAGACATCCGCGAAGGCGATGTCGGCGCCATCCTCGGCTGGGGCTTCGCGCCCTGGTCGGGCGGTCCGTTCAGCTGGCTCGACATGCTCGGCGCACCCTACGCGGCCGAACGCTGCGATGCGCTTGCCGAACGCCACGGCGACCGCTTCGCCTGCCCGGCCCTGTTGCGCGACATGGCGGACTCCGGCGAAGGCTTCTACGACCGCTTCGCCCCTTCCGCCGCCGCCTGACCCGCAGATCGGGGCGTCCGGAACACCGAACGCCCCGCGCCTTCTTCTGGCCGGAAATATCCCGGGGGAGCCGCCGAAGGCGGCGGGGGCAGCGCCCCCGATCTTCCGGCACGGACTCTGCGCGGCCCCTCCCCCGCCCCGATCCTGCGCGGGCGCTTCCCGTCCGGCGCCCGGCCGCCACCGCCCCCGCGACCGGTCCGCGGACGCCCGGCAAGGCTGTCTCATTTTCAGGACAGCTTGACGCGAGCCCCGAAAGAGGGTGACTGTCGCCCATCGGAGGGCCGCGCCATGAAGACATCCATTGCTACCGTTTCCATCTCGGGCAACCTCCGGGACAAGCTCGACGCCATCGTGGCGGCGGGATTCGACGGAATCGAGATCTTCGAACAGGATTTCATCGCCGACACCGGCTCGCCCCGCGACGTCGGCAACGCGATCCGCGACATGGGTCTCGACATCACCCTCTTCCAGCCCTTCCGCGATTTCGAGGGCCTGCCGGGCGCGCTGCGCCGCCGTGCCTTCGACCGGGCCGAGCGCAAGTTCGACCTGATGAACGAGATGGGCTGCGATCTCGTGTTGTTCTGCTCCTCGACCCATCCCGAGGCGCTCGGGGGAATCGACCGCGCCGCCGACGATTTCGCCGAACTGGGCGCGCGCGCCGCCAAGCGCGGCATCCGCGTCGGCTACGAGGCGCTGTGCTGGGGCAAGCACGTCAACGACCACCGCGATGCCTGGGAGATCGTGCGCCGCGCCGATCACCCCAATATCGGCCTGATTCTGGACAGCTTTCACACGCTGGGCCGGGGCGTCGATCCCGAAACCATCCGGCGGATCCCCGGCGACCGGATCTTTTTCGTCCAGCTTGCCGATGCCCCGGCGATTCCCATGGACCTGCTCTACTGGTCGCGCCACTTCCGCAACATGCCCGGAGAAGGCGACCTGCCGGTGACCGACTTCATGCGCGCGGTGATGGCGACGGGCTATTCCGGGCCGATCAGCCTCGAGATCTTCAACGACCAGTTCCGGGGCGGCGCGCCCAAGACCATCGCCAAGGACGGGCACCGGTCGCTGATCGCGCTCATGGACGACGTGCGCCGCGCCGAACCCGAGATCGCCGTGGACCTTCCGCCGATGCCCCCGCGCGTGCCGATCGCGCGCACCGAATTCGTCGAATTCGCCACCCGCGGCCAGAGTGCCGACGACCTGCGCGCCCTGCTGACCGCCATGGGCTTTGCCGAAACCGGACGGCACGTGTCCAAGAAGGTCGCGCTCTGGCAGCAGGGCGCGATCCGGGTGGTGCTGAACGAGGAGAGCGGCGATTTCGCCGGAACCGCCTTCAACGTGCACGGCACCTCGGTCTGCGACATCGGCATCGCCGTCGCCTCGGCCGCCGACACGGTCAGCCGCGCCACCGCGCTCGGCGCGCGCGCCTTCAGCCAGCCGCTCGGGCCGGGCCAGCGCGACATTCCCGCGATCCGCGGCCTCGGCGGCTCGGTGCTGCACTTCCTCGACGCCGGGCATGACGAGGTCTGGGAGACCGAGTTCTCGGCCACCTCGGGCGGGCCCGAGGGTGCCGGGCTGACCTCGGTCGATCACATCGCCCAGACCATGACCTACGACGAGATGCTGAGCTGGTCGCTGTTCTACACCACGCTGTTCGACATGGGAAAATCCGCCATGGTCGACGTCGTGGACCCGGACGGGCTGGTGCGCAGCCAGGCGCTCGAAACGCCGGACGGCGCCTTCCGCATCACGCTCAACGGGGCCGAGACCCATCGTACCATGGCGGGCAACTTCCTTGCCGAAAGCTTCGGCGCGCCGGTGCAGCACGTGGCCTTCACCTGCCACGACATCTTTGCCACGGCCGCGGCCATGGCCGCAAAGGGCTTTGCGCCGCTGCCGATCTCGCCCAACTACTACGACGACCTCGCCTCGCGCTTTCCGATCGACCCGCAGGAGCTTGCCCGGATGAAGACGGCGAACATCCTCTATGACGAGGATGCCAGGGGCGCCTTCTACCAGTTCTATTCGCAACCCTTCGCGGGGGGCATGTTCTTCGAGATCGTGCAGCGCCGCGAGGGCTATGCCGGATACGGCGCCCCGAACGCCCCGTTCCGCATCGCGGCGCAGAAACGCCTGCTGGGCCCGGCAGGAATGCCGCGCCGCTGACCGGCGGCTGCACAGAAAACAGTCACCCCGGGCGCGGATCGTCGGCACCGGCGGGAAAACCCGCCGCGCCGGGCGCATTCCCCTTGCCCGGAGCGGGCGATATGGGCCAAGGCTGAGGGCAGGACGGCAACGGCGCCTCCCTTCCCCGAACGACCGGGACCCAAGCACAGCTGCTTCGAGATGCCATGCCCCTTTCCGCATGACGTGTCGGCAGCCTTTTCGCGTTCGTCCAGGAGCCTTGCCCATGAAATCCGTCTCCCTTCCCGCCGCCTTCCCGCTGCTCGCCCGCGTCGTGGGCGGACTGCGCGCCACCGTGACCGCCCTGCCCCGCCCGCGCCGCGCACCCGCCCGCTGCGGCGACGGCGCGGGACATATCGCGCTGGTCGGCGCCGGGCCCGGCGCGCGCGACCTGCTGACCCTGCGCGCGGTCGCGCGGATCGGCGCCGCGGACGTGATCTTCTACGACCGTCTGGTCGATCCGGCGATCCTCGACCTGGCGCGGCCCGGCGCGCGCTGCGTCTACGTCGGCAAGGAGGTCGGCAACTGCGCCTGGCCGCAGGACCAGATCGACCGGATGATCGTCGACGAGGCCGGGCGCGGCCATCGCGTGGTGCGGCTGAAATCCGGCGATCCGTCGATCTTCGGACGTGCCTGCGAAGAGATCGCCGCCGCGCGGGCGGCCGGGATCGCCGTCGAACTGGTGCCCGGCATCACCGCCGCTTCGGCCGCCGCCGCATCGCTCTGCCGGCCGCTGACCGAGCGCGGCGAAACCGACACCTTCGTGATCTCCACCGGCACCTGCAAGCCGGGCGATGCCGCCCCCGACCGCGCGGCGCTGGCGCGGCCCGGCACCTCGGTCGCCTTCTACATGGCGGTCGAGCGGGCCGCCCGGGTGCAGGCCGACCTGCTGGCGGCCGGTGCGCCCGCGGCCTGCCCGGTCGATATCGTCGCCTCGGCCAGCACGCCCTCGGAACGCTTTGCCGCGACCACCCTCGGCGCGCTGACCGAGACCATCGCGCGCGAGGGGCTCAAGAGCCCGGCGATCCTGTTCGTGCGCTACCCGAAGTCGCTGGCCGCCGCCCGCGACCGCGCCGCCTGACCGGGCGCGGGCTTCGCCGTTGATTCCGGGCGGGAAACCCGCCGCCGCCCGGTGCGAAGCCGCCTTGAAGCCCGAAGGCGAAACCTGTCATGGTAAACGTCACGATCCTGTTGCAAAGCGTGGCGCATATGCCCTCCATGACCATAGCTGATTTCCTCAAGGCCCCGCTGCCTTCCCCCCGGGACCTGCCCGATGTCGATCTGACCGGGCCGGGCCGTTTCTTCAATCGCGAACTCAGCTGGCTGGGTTTCAACTGGCGCGTGCTGGAGGAGGCCGAGAACCCCCGGGCGCCGTTGCTGGAGCGGCTGCGCTTCCTGTCGATCTCGGCCGGCAACCTCGACGAATTCTATACCGTCCGCGTCGCGGGTCTGCGCGAGCTGGCCCATGCGGGCAACACAACCCCCGCCGCCGACGGGCTCAGCCCCGCCGAGCAGCTCGTGCTGATCGACGACGACGCCCGCCGCCTGATGGCGCATCAGCAGAAGGTGCTGCACACGCTCCTGCGCGAACTGGCCGGGGAGGACATCACCGTGGTGTCGCGCGACGCGCTGACCGACGGGGATCGCGAATTCCTGGAGGAGACCTTTCTCACGCAGGTGTTTCCGGTGCTGTCGCCGCTCGCCATCGACCCGGCGCACCCCTTCCCGTTCATTGCCAACATGGGTTACTGCCTCGCGCTCGAACTCGAGCGCAAGAAGGACCGCCGCACCCGGCAGGCCCTGCTGCCGATCCCGCACCAGATCGACCGCTTCATCGCCCTGCCCGCGCCCGAAGGCGGGCACCGCTTCATCCTGCTCGAAGACGTGCTGCTGCTGCATATCGACAGCCTCTTTCCCGGCTACCGGGTCAAGGATCACTTCGGCTTCCGGGTGTTGCGGGACAGCGATCTCGAAGTCGAGGAAGAGGCCGAGGATCTGGTCCGCGAATTCGAGGTCGCGCTGAAGCGCCGCCGACGCGGCGAGGTGGTGCGCCTGACCATCACCGCCGGCGCGCCGAAGGCGCTGCGCGGCATCGTGATGCGCGAACTGCACGTGCAGGCGGACGAGGTCATAGAACTCGACGGCATGATCGGCATGGCCGACCTGGGAGAGCTGGTGATCGACGCCCGGCCCGACCTGCTCTGGCCCAGCTTCACGCCCCGGGTCCCCGAGCGGGTCCAGGACCACGAAGGCAACATGTTCGCCGCCATCGCGCAGAAGGACATGCTGCTGCACCACCCCTACGAGACCTTCGACATGGTGGTGCGCTTTCTCAAGCAGGCCGCCGTCGATCCGGACGTGGTGGCGATCAAACAGACGCTCTACCGCACCTCGCGCAACTCCCCCATCGTGGAGGCGCTCTGCGAGGCGGCGGAGGACGGCAAGTCCGTCACCGCGCTGGTGGAACTCAAGGCGCGTTTCGACGAGGCCGCCAACATCCGCCAGTCCCGCCGGCTGGAACGCTCGGGCGCGCATGTGGTCTACGGTTTCGTCGACTGGAAGACCCATGCCAAGATCTCGACCGTGGTGCGCCGCGAGGGTGACAAGCTGGTGACCTACACCCACTGGGGCACCGGCAACTACCACCCGATCACCGCCAAGATCTACACCGACCTCAGCTTCTTCACCTGCAACGCCTCGCTCGGGCGGGATGCCTCGAAGATCTTCAACTACCTCTCCGGCTACGCCATGCCCGAGGGGATGGAGAACGTGGTGATCTCGCCCCACACGCTGAAGCCGACCATGCTGGAGCTGATCGCGGCCGAGGCCGAACATGCCCGCAAGGGACGTCCGGCGCAGATCTGGCTCAAGATGAATTCGCTGATCGAACCCGACATGATCGACGCGCTCTATGCCGCCAGCCAGGCCGGAGTGCGGATCGACTGCGTGATCCGCGGCATCTGCGGCCTGCGCCCCGGCATCAAGGGCCTGTCCGAGACGATCCGCGTGAAGTCGATCATCGGGCGCTTTCTCGAACATTCCCGCATCGCCTGCTTCGGCAACGGTCACGGCCTGCCGCATGACAAGTCGCGCGTGTTCATGTCCTCGGCCGACTGGATGGGGCGCAACCTCAACCGGCGGGTCGAGACCGGGGTGGAGATCCACAACCGCACCGTCAAGGCGCAGATCGTCAGCCAGATCATGGCCGCGAACCTCGCCGACACCGCGCAGAGCTGGGTGATGGAGCCCTCGGGCAAATTCCTCCGCCAGCCGGTGCCCGAAGGCACCTTCGCCTTCAACTGCCACCGGTTCTTCATGGAAAATCCGTCGCTGTCGGGCCGCGGATCGGCCGGCGCGGCGGATGTGCCCAAGCTGACGCACGGCGACTGAGCCGCCCCCCTCATGCCGCCCGCCCCGGTCGGGCGGCATGAAAATGGCGTCAAATGACCCTTTTCCCGACACATTTCCTTAAGGCCCCGGCAAGGTGTCGGGCCCAGAGTGGCAGATGCACTTGGGGGCAAGTGGCGCAGGCCGTGGATGACGAAAGGCCTGCAACCGTCGGAACGGACGGACCGGTGTCCCTTGGGACATGCCTCGCGCGAAAGGCGCGCACTCCCCGCGCAAAGGTCACATCATGTCCAGTATCCTTACCAACGAAGGGGCCAACATAGCCCTGCAAACGCTCCGCTCGATCAACGCCGGAATCGAAACCGCGAAGGTCGAGATCGCCACCGGGAAACGGGTCTCGGGCGCAAACGACAATGCCGCCGTCTGGGCAATCTCCAAGACGATGGAGGCCGATGTCCAGGGTTACAAGCGCGTCTCCGACAGCCTCGCCCTCGGGTCTTCCACGATCAACGTGGCGCGCGAGGCGGCCGAGACGATCACCGACCTGCTCACCGACATCAAGGGCAAGATCGTCGCCGCCCAGGGCGAGAACGTCGACCGTGCCAAGATCCAGTCCAGCATCGGCGCCCTGCGCGACCAGATCGGCGCCGTGGTCGAGATGGCGCAGTTCAACGGCATGAACCTGCTCAAGAACACCGACACGACCGCGGGCTCCGGGTCAGAGGCGGTCCTCGGCTTCCTGCAGCGCGATTCCTCCGGCGTGACCGGCGTCGACATCCTGGTCGGCAAGAACGACCTCTCGACCGCCACGAGCGCGGTCGCCGCCACCGGCGGCACCTTCACCGCGGGCGCGGCCGCCGCGACGCTGAACGCCACGCAGAGCGCCACCATCGACACCAGCGGCATCACGGTCTCGGCGGGCATGGCCTTCTCGCTGTCGCTCTACGGCACCGACGCCGACGATTCCTCCTTTGTCCAGGCCGACATGCGCACCAGCGCCGGGGCCTCGGAAACCCAGACCGAAATGGCCGCCTCCGAACTCGCCTACGTGGCCCGCGACGGCGATACCATGGCCGACGTCGCCGCCGCCCTGTCGCGCAAGTGGGACAGCTATGCCACGCGCAACGACATCGACGGCTCGCTCCTGTCGATCAGCGCGGCGGGCAGCAACATCGCCGTCTCCTCGGAGGTCACAACCGGCGCGGACGTCATCGCGGTCAACCTCAACACCCTCAGCGCCAGCGCGGGCAGCACCATCGGCGGCGGGCTCGAGATGCTCGCCGATCTCGATGTGTCGACGCAGAGCGGCGCCAACGATGCGCTGACCCGGATCGAAGGCCTGCTGGATGTCTCGATCAAGGCTTCTGCCGAATTCGGATCGGACCAGAACCGTCTGGAAACACAGTCGAACTTCAACGACAAGCTGTCCGATTCGATGAAGGCCGGGATCGGCCAACTGGTCGATGCCGACATGGAGGAAGTCTCGGCCCGGCTGCAGGCGCTCCAGGTGCAGCAACAGCTTGCCATCCAGGCACTTTCCATCGCCAACAGCTCTCCGCAGTCGCTTCTGGCGTTGTTCCGCTGACGCCGGCCCGGCCCGAAACCCGCGGCCCTGCCGCTGCGTTCCGGAACAGAATGGCTTTCACCCTGCCCGCCTTGCGTGGTACAGGGGGGCCGGACCAATGCCGGGGATGCACATGGACGGACAGACCGATTCCGCCCGGGGCGACTGGGGCCCGTTCGGGCGCCCGCTCTTCGAAGATCCGCAGGCGCGACGGCTGTCGCGCGTCGGCGTGGTCGATATCGGATCGAACTCGGTCCGGCTCGTGGTCTTCGACGGCGCGGCGCGCAGTCCGGCCTATTTCTACAACGAAAAGATCATGTGTGCGCTCGGCGCCGGGATGCCGGAAACCGGCCGCCTGAACCCCGAGGGCAAGGCGCGCGCGCTCTCCGCCCTGGCGCGGTTCCAGACGCTGGCGCGGGGGATGGAACTGCCGCCGCTCACCGCCGTCGCCACCGCCGCCATGCGCGAGGCCGAGGACGGCCCGGCCTTCCGCGCCGAGATCGAGGAAAAGACCGGCCTGCGGATCTGGGTCATCGACGGCGAGGAAGAGGCCCGGCTTTCCGCCCAGGGCGTGCTCCTTGGCTGGCCCGGTGCCGACGGTCTGGTCTGCGACATCGGCGGCTCCTCTATGGAGCTCGCGCAGGTCAAGGGCGGCCAGATCGGGCGCCGCGTGACCTCGGCCCTCGGTCCGCTGCGGTTCAAGGATCTCGACGGCGGTGCCAAGGCGCGGGAGAAATACATCCGCAAGGCGGTGAAGGCGCTGTCGGACAAGCTGGAAACCACCGGCGACCGGCTGTTCCTGGTCGGCGGGTCCTGGCGGGCCCTGGCGCGCATCGACATGGAGCGGCAGGGCTATCCGCTGCACGTTCTGCACGAATACCGGATGAGCGTGGATTCGGTCCTCGAAACCGTGAAATTCATCGAGAAATCCGACCCCGAGGAGCTGCGCGCGAAATGCTCGCTGTCATCCGCGCGGATGAGCCTCGTGCCCTATGCCAGCGAAGTGCTGCGCGAGGTGCTGTCGGCCTTCAAACCGTCCGAGATCGCGATTTCCTCCTACGGGATCCGCGAGGGGCTGCTCTACGAACAGATGCCCCAGCAGCTGCGCGACCGCGATCCGCTGATCGAGGCCTGCCGCTTTGCCGAGGCCAAGGATGCCCGCCTGCCCGGCTTCGGCAAGAAACTCTACCGCTTCGTGCTGCCGCTGTTCGAGGATGCGGGCGAGGCGCGGCTGCGCATCGTCAAGGCCGCCTGCCTGCTGCATGACGTGAGCTGGCGCGCCCACCCGGACTACCGCGCCGAAACCTGTTTCGACAATGCCACCCGCGCCAACCTCGGCGGGCTGGATCATTCCGAGCGCGTCTTTCTCGGGCTGGCGCTGCTGCACCGCTACAAGAACAAGCGCGAAGGCACCCGGTTCGAGGATTTCTACGGTCTGCTCGACCCCGCGGAACAGCAGAAGGCCGAGGTGCTGGGCAAGGCCATGCGCTTCGGCTCCATGCTGTGGATGTCGGACGCTTCGCAGGACGGCGCCAGCCTCGCCTGGGACGGCGAGGCGCGCAAGCTGACGCTGAGCCTGACCGACGCCGCCTCGCCGCTGTTCGGAGAGGTCGCGGATGCCAGGTTGAAATCGCTGGCCGCCGCGCTCGACGCGGCAGAGGTTCAGGTCGTCCTCGAAAACTGAGCCGCGCTAGAGCTCGATGTCGCCCGTGCCCGGGTAGGGGCGCGGCAGGGCCTCCTGCGGCGGCTTGCGGCGGATGATGATATCGCCGTTGTCCAGCATCTCGGGCGCCTCGTAGACCGACCAGTCCTCGACCTGTCCCATCAGGTCGCGCAGCGCGGGGCCCATTTCCTCGGCAAAGCTGCGCAGGGCTGGCTGCATCTCGCGGGCCATGCCCTCGAGTTCCTTCAGCGCGGGGTCGAGTTCGTCCATCAGCCCGCGAAAGAACAGCTCCGCGCCCCGCTCCATCAGGGACATGCCGCGATCCTGCTCCGCGTCCTGCGCAAGCGCGGGCGGAGCGAGCAGGCAGGCGGCGACGGCAAGGGGTGCGAGATGTCTCATCCCTCGAATATAGGGCGCGATGCCCCGCGCGTTAAGAGGTCAGAGGTCGATGTCCAGCGTCACCGGGAAGTGATCCGACGCATCCAGAAGCGCCGTCCGCAGGTCGTCGTCGCCCCAGCAGAGCGGATCGTCGAACGGGTGCCAGATGTGCCAGACCGGCGAGCGGTCGCGCAGATCCCGCGACACCATCATGTAATCCAGCATCGCCTGCATGTAGCGTTTCCTGTGGCCGAGGTAGAAGCGCGCGGTGGTGGGCTGGTGCCCGAATTTCGCCTGCAGCGCGGCGACGGCATTGGGATCGAACAGCGCGGTCTCCGCCTCGCCCAGCAGGATCTCGACCGAGCTGCGCCCGAAGAGGTGTTCGTATTCGTCCAGCCCCGGCCCGTCGTTGAGATCGCCCATCAGGATCAGGCTGTCGCCCTGCGCCAGCTGCGCGTCGATGCGGCGGCGCAGCCAGATCGCCTGGGCCAGTTGCTTGCGGCGGTTGGCGATGGACAGGCGCATCACCTGGTCGTGGCCCACCGCGCCGTGCGGCGCCTTGGATTTCAGATGCGCTCCGATCAGGCGCAGCACGTTGCCGCGGGCGGTGGTCGCCTCGACCTCCAGCGGCGGCTTGGAAAAGACCACCTTGTCCTCGGTCGCGTCGATGTCGAGGTCGATGCGGAACACCCCGTCGAAGCGCGGCGCCCCGGAGGCCCCGCCCGCCGGCGCCACCGCGCCCCCCGGCACATGGCGGCAGCTCAGCACTGCGGGGTCGTAGAGCAGCGCGATTTCCTGCTGGGTGTCGTTCAGGAAGCCGGTCAGCACCTCGCGCGTGCGCAGATCGAAGGCCTTGGCAAAGGCCTTGAGCGCGCGCTCGGTGCTGCGGCGGGAATTGGTGTCGGGCGCCTCGATCACCATGACCGCATCGGCATTCAGGGCGGTAAAGACGATTCCCAGCGCCTCGGTCTGGCGGGCGCGGGTGATGTCGTGGCGCGCCGACCAGCCGTCATCGGCGATCAGCGCGCCGGTGTCGTCGAACAGCGCGTCGAACCATTCGACATTGTAGGTCGCGATGCGCATGGCGCCTCCTCAGGCGCTCTCCCGCGCGGAAATTTCCTTCCAGGCCCGGTTGATGTCGATCAGCCGCTTCTCGGACATCTTCACCGCCTCCTCGGGCAGGCCGCGCGCCAGCATCACGTCGGGATGGCTTTCGCGCACCAGCTTGCGCCAGTGGCTGCGGATCTTCTCGATCGGCATGTCCGGCGTCACCCCGAGCACCGACCAGGGGTCCGGCGCGGCATCGGCGACGAAGCGGGCGCGCAGGGCACGGAAATCGGACTCCGGCAGGCCGAAGATCGTCGCCACCCGTTCGAGAAAGGCATCCTCGCCGGGGTGATAGTCGCCGTCCGCGATGGCGATGTGGAACAGCCCCTCCATCAGGTCGCAGAGCGGGCCCTTGTTGGCCTCGAACATGCGGCGGATGCGGCGGGCGTATTCCTCGAACCCGGCGACGTCCTGCCGGGCCAGATTGAACACCCGCGCCGCCGCCGACTCGTCCTCCGGCGCGATGTAGAACACCTCGCGGAAGGCGGCGACCTCGTTGCGCGTCACCTGCCCGTCGGCCTTGGCCATCTTGGCGGCCAGTGCGATCACCGCGATGGTGAAGGCGACCGACCGCTCCGGCGGCTGGCGCAGCTTCTCGAACACCGCCGCCAGCCCTTCGCCGTTGGCGAGGGCCGAAAGCGCTTCGGATATGCGGGTCCAGATCGACATGGGTCCGAGTTTACGCGGATGTGGGGCGACTGTCAGTGCGACATTCAGAGAAATTTCTGCATGAGCACAAGATCCAGCCAGCGGTCGAATTTCCGGCCGACCTCGGGCACGCGGGATACCTCGGCAAAGCCCACGGCCGCGTGAAAGGCGACGCCCGCGTCGTTTTCCGCAGACACCCCGGCAATCATCGAATGCATGCCCTGCCCGCGCGCCGTCTCGCAGAGCGCCGCCATCAGCGCCCGCCCCGCCCCCTTGCCCCGCGCCTCCGGGGCGAGGATGATCGTATGCTCGACCGTGCGCGCATAGCCCGGCCCGGAGCGGAAGGCGAAGAAGGTCGCGAAACCCAGCACGCTGCCGCCCTCCTCGGCCACCACGAAGGCATCGCCCCGCGCGGCGATATCGGCCCGCACCCCGGCTTCGATCTTCAGTTCGGTCGAGAAGGTCACGGTGGTCTGCTCGATCACCGGGTTCCAGAACGCCACGATCTGCGCCGCATCCCCCGCGACGGCCCGGCGCACGATCATTGCAGAAGCCTCGGCCCCGTCGGCGTGAGCAACTCCGCCCGCAGTGCCGGGCGCGGCTCCGTCACGAAGCGGACCTTCGGCGCATCGAGATGGGGGCCCAGCAGATCCTCCAGCGCCCCGGCTTCGGGATGGGCGACGGTCAGCCGTTCCAGCGTGGTGCCGGATTCCGGCAGCGAGATCCCCGGCGGCACCGGGCTCTGCCATTCGATCAGCGCCGGGAACAGCCCGTCGAAGGGCAGCATCCCGTCCCCCGGCACCGCCATCACCCAGCGCAGCGTGCCCCGGCTGAGCGCCACCGGCGCGCCCGCCATCGGCAGCGCCCTCAGCGCCGCCTCCATGTCGGGCACCCGGCAGATCCACTTGTCGAGCCGCGCCGCGCCCGCGAAGCGATCCAGCCCGAACCAGCGCGCCCCCTCCGGCGCCGCGGCCGAAGGGTCCACGGCGATCGCCTCGACATAGACGCCGTCGCCCAGCCCGAGAAGCTGGTTGTGGGTCCCGTAGCGCGGGTGGGACCCGCCGGGCAGCATCGGACAGCGCAGAGCCGCCTCGGCGTGGGCGACGGCCTCTTCGAGAGATTCGCCCAACACCGCGACATGATCCAGAAACAGCATCGCATATCGCCTGAAATTCGACTTTCACGCCACGATAGAGCGCGGAAATCCTTGTGCAAACCGGAAATCGCCCCGTCATGCGTTGAAATCGCGGCGAAGGTCTCCATGTGAAGACGACTGTATTTTATCTTTCCGGAGAGACACATGCTGCTGCGCGCCCTCGACAAGTTCTTCAGTCACGAAGCCTCGGGGGGCGTATTGCTGATGATGGCCGCCGTCGCGGCCATGCTGGTCGCGAACTCCTCGATCTCCGAGGGCTACCACGGCCTGCTGAACGGCTACTTTTCCGTCACCTATGCCGGTGAAGGGCTGGAGAAACCGCTGATCCTCTGGATCAACGACGGTCTCATGGCGATCTTCTTCTTCCTGATCGGCCTGGAGCTGAAGCGGGAACTGCTCGAGGGCAAGCTCAAGAACCCGTCCGACGTGCTTCTGCCGGGCATGGCTGCCGTCGGCGGCATGCTGGTGCCCGCGCTGATCTATGCCTCGCTGAACTGGGGCGATCCCGAAACGCTCAAGGGTTGGGCGATTCCGGCAGCGACCGACATCGCCTTCGCGCTCGGTGTGCTAGCGCTGGTGGGGTCCAAGGCCCCCTCCTCGCTCAAGGTCTTCCTGCTGACGCTGGCGATTCTCGACGACATGGGCGCGATCGTCATCATCGCGCTGTTCTACACGGCGGATCTGAAGCTCGACTACCTGTTCCTGTCGCTGATCCCGCTGGCGCTGATGCTCTACCTTCAGCACAAGAAGCTGCACCGCGTCGCGCCGACCCTGCTGCTGGGCACGATCCTCTGGGTGCTGGTGCTGAAATCCGGGGTCCATGCGACGCTGGCCGGCGTGATCACCGCCTTCTGCATCCCGATCAAGGACAAGTGGGGCAAGTCGCCGCTGCATTCCGTGGAACATGCGCTGTCGCCCTACGTGCTCTACGTGATCGTGCCGATCTTTGCCTTTGCCAACGCCGGCGTGGTGCTGACCGGGCTGGGCATGGAACAGCTTCTGGACACGGTGACGCTGGGCGTCGCGCTCGGCCTCGTCTTCGGCAAGCAGATCGGCGTCTTCGGCGTCACCTGGATCATGGTCAAGACCGGCATGGCGCGGATGCCGCACGGCGCAAGCTGGCTGCAGATCTACGGCATCGCCTGCCTCGCCGGGATCGGCTTTACCATGTCGCTGTTCATCGGCGGGCTCAGCTTCGGCGAGAGCCTCAACATGAACGAGGTCCGGCTGGGCGTGCTCATGGGGTCCGCCGTGTCGGGCATCCTCGGCTACACGGCGCTGATCCTCGCCGCGCCGCGGGCCGAGCAGGAGGCCACGGCCACCGTGGCCGAATGATCCCGCGATGATCCCTTGCCCCCCGCGGCGGGACCGGCCAGTCTGCGGACGGCGGCCGGTCCGCCACGGGGGGAGAGGTTCATGGTCTGCTGTCTCGAAGTCGCCCTGAACGGGCCCTGGTCGCGCAGCCGCCAGCCGGGCATGCCGGTGACGGTGTCCGAACTGGTGTCAGAGGGCATCGCCTGCGCCCGCGAAGGCGCCGCCGTCATCCATCTCCATGTCTACGATCCCGCCACGGGCCGTCAGCACGAGGATTTCGACGCCTATCGCGCGGTCATAGAAGGCATCCGCGAGGTCGAGGACGTCATCGTCTACCCGACCCTGCCGCTTGCCGGATCGCCGGACGCGCCCGAGCCGATGTCGCCGCAGCAGCGCTTTGCCGTGGTCGAGCGCCTGGCCCGGGCGGGATTGCTCGACTGGGCGGTGATCGACCCCGGCAGCGCCATGTTCGCGGGGTTCGACGATATCGCCGGGGATGTGCCGGGCTTTCTCTACCACAACCCCGAGGCCGACATCCGGCACGGGCTGGCGCTGGCCCGGGCGCACGGGTTCCACCCCAGCTATGCGATCTACGAACCGGGGTTCCTGCGGCTCGGCGCGGCGCTGGCCGCGCGCTATCCCGGCCTGCCGCAACCGGTCTACCGCTTCATGTTCTCGGACGGGTTCGCCTTCGGCCAACCGCCGCGCGACTGGGCGCTGCAGAGCTACCTCGCCCTGCTGGAAGAGACCGCCCCCGGCGCCATGTGGATGGTCGCGGGCCTGCGGGTCGACATCCGACCGCTCATCGCGCCCGCCGTCGCGGCGGGTGGCCATGTGCGGGTCGGGCTCGAGGATGCGCCCTTCGGCACCCCCCTGAGCAACGTCGAGTGGACCCGCGCGGCGGTAGACCGCATCCTCGCGGCGGGCGGCAGACTTGCCACGGCTGCCGACATGCGGGCAACGCCGAACGCTACCTGACCGCCCAGAGGTTCGGGCGCGGCTTGCCGTCCTTGTACATGCGGTACTTGCCCTTTCCGGCGTCTTCGACCTGCCAGCAGGCCTCTCCGTCGCCCCAGTTCTCGCACCACATGCCGTTCTGGACGAACCAGGTCGCCTTGTAGTCCTTGCCGTCGAACTTGCCGGCAATGGCGCCCTTCTTCTTGCCCTTGCCATAGGCCTGCGCCCAGGGCACGCCCTTGTCGGTCTTGCTGTTGACCGTGTGGCCCGGGAATGTGGCGAGCAATTGCTGCTCGGTAAGGAAGGTCGCCGCCGTGGCGGGAAGCGCGGTCAGCAGAAGTGTCGCCGCAAAAGCGGACAGGGTGTTGTGGAAAATTCGCATGTCGCACCTCGAAAAGCGCATGAAGTGGCCGGGCGGAAAAGGACTCGCCCGATGCCGAGTGTCCTGCCGCCGTGACCTTGCGTCAATGGGCATGACAGGGGCCGGATGCCGCCACCCGGCCCGCGGTGTCATGCGAACCTGACCGACGATCAGGCGGCGTCCTTGCGCGCCTCGCGGATCAGCTTGAGGATGTCCTGCGCCGCTTCGGGGATGTTCGTCCCCGGCCCGAAGATCGCCTTCACCCCCGCATCGTAGAGGTACTTGTAATCCTGCTGCGGGATCACCCCGCCGCAGATCACGATGATATCCCCCGCGCCCTGGTCGCGCAGCGCCTTCACCAGTTGGGGCGCCAGCGTCTTGTGCCCCGCCGCCTGGGACGAGATCCCGACGATGTGCACGTCGTTGTCGATGGCATCCTGCGCCGCCTCTTCCGGGGTCTGGAACAGCGGGCCCACGTCGACGTCGAAGCCGATGTCGGCAAAGGCCGTGGCGATCACCTTGGCGCCGCGGTCGTGCCCGTCCTGCCCCATCTTGACCACCAGCATGCGCGGGCGGCGGCCTTCGTCCTCGGCGAAATCCTCGACCGATTTCTGGATGGCCGCAAAGCCCTCGTCCCCCTCGTAGGCCGCGCCGTAGACCCCGGCGAGCGTCTTGACCTCGGCCCGGTGACGTCCGAACACCTTTTCCATCGCCATGCTGATCTCTCCGACAGAGGCCCGGGCGCGCGCGGCTTCGACCGCCGCCTCGAGCAGATTGCCCCCCTCCTTCGCGCGCCGCTCCAGTTCGGCCAGGCTCGCGTCGCAGGCGGCCTGATCGCGGGTCGCGCGGATCTTTTCCAGCCGCGCGACCTGACCGTCGCGCACCTTGGCGTTGTCGATGTCGAGAATGTCGAGATCGTCTTCCTTGGCGAGCCGGTACTTGTTCACGCCCACGATCACGTCGGTGCCGCGGTCGATCTCGGCCTGGCGGCGGGCCGCCGTTTCCTCGATCCGCAGCTTGGGCATGCCGGAGGCCACAGCCTTGGTCATGCCGCCCATCTCGTCGACTTCCTCGATCAGCTTCCACGCCGCCTCGGCGAGGTCGGCGGTCAGTTTCTCGACGTAATAGGAGCCCGCCATGGGATCGACGACCTTGGTCACGCCGGTTTCGTGCTGCAGGATCAGCTGGGTGTTGCGCGCGATCCGCGCCGAGAACTCGGTCGGCAGGGCGATCGCCTCGTCGAGCGCGTTGGTGTGCAGCGACTGGGTGCCGCCCAGAACCGCGCTCATCGCCTCGTAGGCGGTGCGGATGACGTTGTTGTAGGGGTCCTGCTCGGACAGGGAGACGCCCGAGGTCTGGCAATGGGTGCGCAGCATCTTGGAGCGGGAATTCTGCGCGCCGAGTTCGGTCATGATGCGCGACCAGAGCATCCGCGCCGCCCGCAGCTTGGCGATCTCCATGAAGAAGTTCTTGCCGATGGCAAAGAAGAACGACAGCCGCCCCGCGAACTTGTCGATGTCCATGCCCGCGCCCATGGCGGTCTTCACGTATTCCTTGCCGTCCGCCAGCGTATAGGCCAGCTCCTGCACCAGGTTCGCGCCCGCCTCCTGCATGTGGTAGCCGGAGATCGAGATCGAGTTGAATTTCGGCATCTCGTTGCTGGTGTATTCGATGATGTCCGAGATGATGCGAATCGAGGGTTCGGGCGGATAGATATAGGTGTTCCGCACCATGAATTCCTTGAGGATGTCGTTCTGGATCGTCCCCGAAAGCACGGCGCGATCATGGCCCTGCTCTTCGCCGGTGACGATGAAGCTTGCCAGCACCGGGATCACCGCGCCGTTCATCGTCATGGAGACGGAGACCTGATCGAGCGGAATGCCGTCGAGGAGGATCTTCATGTCCTCGACGGAATCGATGGCGACCCCGGCCTTGCCCACGTCGCCGACCACGCGCGGATGATCGCTGTCATAGCCCCGGTGCGTGGCGAGGTCGAAGGCCACCGACACCCCCTGCTGCCCCGCGTCCAGCGCCTTGCGGTAGAAGGCGTTGGATTCCTCGGCGGTGGAAAAGCCCGCATACTGGCGGATGGTCCAGGGGCGCCCGGCATACATCGTCGCCTTCACCCCGCGCGTGAAGGGCTCGAAGCCCGGAAGCTCGCCCATGTGGGGCAGGTCCGCCGTATCCTCGGCGGTATAGAGCGGCTTGACCGCGATCCCTTCCAGCGTGTCCCAGGTCAGCGCGTCGAGCGGTTTGCCCCGCAGTTCCTTTTCAGCGAGTTTGCGCCAGTCTTCCGTCTTGGCCGTCATCGTCCTGTCCTTTTTGTCGGGAAGCCGGCGGCCAGGTGAGCCTGTCCGCTGCGGGTTCCGGGTCCTCTGTCAGGGTTGCCATTCCGTCCGCCCCGGCCTTCAGCCAGAACAGATCGTCGGCATAGGTTTCCCGCAGCGCCGCTTCCTGTTCGGGCGTGAAGGGGCGCCAGCGCCCTTCTCCCTCCGGCAGCTTGTGCGGATCCTGGTTGCGTTCCTCCAGGGCGGAGCGGAGTTCGGGCAGCGCCGCCCCCCGGTTGGCCCAGATCCCGCCCGAAGGCAGGGCGGGCGTGAACAGCGCGCCGGTCATGCATTGCAGCAGCCGGTCGGGCCGCGTGGCGAAGCGTTCGAACGGCGTCACCACGAGCCGCGTGTCGGGCAGCGCGCAGGCAATGTCGCTGATCACGTCGCGCCAACCGCGCGCGCATCCCGCGATCTGCGCCAGCGCCGCCGCATCGGGCATCGGCGCGCCCCGCAGCAGCAGGTGCGACATGGCCGAGGACCACCAGTTCTCCGGCGAACGGATCTGCAGCAGCGCCAGGTCGATGCGGCCGAAGCCCTCGCGCACCCGCGCGATCCGCTTGCCCGCGTCGGGATAGAGCTTGCGCGCCCTGAGGCAGGCCCGCGGCGAGCCGAGCATGTTCTCGTCCGAGACGACAAGCTGCGCCATCCCGCGCCGGTCCGAGGCCGCCGCGGCCAGACGCACCCGTCCCGGCGCGCGCTTGGCCTCGCCCGGGCGCGGGGGCGGATCCATCAGCCCGTGGAACAGCCCGTTTCGGGTCCGCCACGGCCCCCAGAAGCCGATGCCCTGCCCGGCGAGCTGCGCATCGGCGCCCCGCAGGTAGGTCTGAAAGCTGGTCGAGCCCGTACGATGGGCCCCGAGATGCAGGATGACGTCCATCGCGCGCGGTCTCCGGTTCAGGGAATCTTCGCGACATCATGGCGTCCCCCGGGTGAGGATCGCGTTAAGGACGATATTTTCAGGGCGGACAGGCGCTTGGCCCTGTGCATCCGGGGGCGCAGCACATATATCTGGTGCAATGACCCGCCGCCTCACCCTTGTCCTGTCCGTGTTGCTGGCCGTTTCGGCCGGTCTCGGCGCGGCAGAAGGCGCCGAGCAGCCCGGCACGGTGGACACCGTGCGCGACGCGGGCGAGGCCACGCTGGAGGATTTCCGCTGGATCGCGCGCCCGCTCGTGGTCTTTGCCGACAATCCCGCCGATCCCCGGTACGTGCAGCAGATGCAGTTGATCCTGGAACGGCTCGACGCGCTGGAAGAGCGCGAGGTGGTGGTGCTGACCGACACCGATCCCTCGGCCCGCTCGCCGCTGCGGCGCGAGTTGCGCCCGCGCGGGTTCATGTTCGCGCTGATCGCCAAGGACGGCACCATCATCCAGCGCAAACCCTCGCCCTGGGACGTGCGGGAAATCTCGCGCGCCATCGACAAGCAGCCGCTGCGCCAGCAGGAAGTGCGCGACCGGCGCGACTCCCTGCGCTGAGCTAGAGCGCCGAGCGCAGCACCCAGACGCGCTTTTCGGACCATTCCACCAGCATCAGGACCCTGGCGACGGGATCGTAGACCGTCACCACCCCGGGATCGATCAGCGCGTGGTAAAGCGGCAGTTCCAGCCCGGGTTCGAGACAGTCCATCGCCCCCGCGATCCCCGCCGACAAAAGCCCGAGCCCGCGCCCGAGATCCTGCGAGATCACCGCGCGCGAGACGTCGTTCGGGCTGAGCCCAGCCTCGATCGCGACCACCCGTCCCCGGCGCATGAGCAGCAGCGCCTCGCGGATGCCGCCCGCCCGCAGCACCGCCGGTTTCGGATGGCGGGAATAGAGGCTGAACAGCGCCGCGCTGCAGCCGATGCGGCCGCGGAAATACAGCGTGTCGCGCAGCATCAGCGTGTCCGAAAGCTCCGCCCGCAGCGCCGGTTCGCGGTCGATCACGCAGGCCGACAGCAGCATCGCCGCGATCAGCGCGACGGCGCGAAGCCACTGTGCGATGCCCGTCTGCGCCATGCTTCCCCGCCCGTTGCCCCGCGCACAGCATGGCAGGGACAGGTTTCCGCTCCGTTTCGCAAATCGGGCGATCCTGTGTCATCGCGCAGGGCCCCGCCGGGCGGAGCCGGCGGCGGAGTCCCTGCGCGGGAACCGGGATGGAGAGCGGCGGCATCATGACATGGCGGCCTTATTCGAACTCCATGATGACATCGTCCACGGCCAGAGACTCGCCCGGGGCCGCGTTGATCTTCTTCACCACGCCCTTGCGCTCGGCGCGCAGTATGTTCTCCATCTTCATCGCCTCGACGGTGCAGAGCGCCTGGCCCTCCTGCACCTCGTCGCCCTCGGCCACGTTCATCTTCACGATGAGGCCGGGCATCGGGCAGAGCAGCAGGCGCGAGGTGTCGGGCGGCAGCTTTTCGGGCATGAGCCGCGCCAGTTCGGCCTGCCGAGGGGTGCGCACGTGGACCTTCAGATCCGCCCCGCGCGAGCGGATGCGGAACCCGCCCGAGATCTTGCCGACCTTCAGAACCAGCGGCTTGCCGTTCACCGTCATGTGCGCCAGCGACTGCCCCGGCGTCCAGTCGCCGTTCACCCGCACCTCGGTGCCGTCGGAAAAGGTCACCGTCGCGCCCTGCTTGTCGGCGGCGATGCGCATGTCGTGGCTCGCGCCCTGCAGCGCAACGTTCCACTCCACCCCGACCTTGCGTTCGTGATTGTCCAGCGTTCCGGAGATCCGCGCACGACGGATCTCGGCCACGCGGTTCATCGCGGCGCAGGCGGCGGCGATGTCGCGCAGCGTCTCATCGGACAGGGTCACGCCCTGGAAGCCCTCGGGATATTCCTCGGCGATGAAGGCCGTGGTGATGTTGCCCGACACGAAGCGCTCGTGATCCATCACCGCGGCGAGGAACGGCAGGTTGTGCCCGATGCCCTCGACCTCGAAACTGTCGAGCGCGTTGCGCATGACCTCGATCGCCTCGCCCCGGGTCGGGGCCCAGGTGCAGAGCTTGGCGATCATCGGGTCGTAGTACATCGAGATCTCGCCGCCCTCGAAGACGCCGGTATCGTTGCGCACGATGCCGCCGTGCAACGCGCCCTCGGCAGGCGGACGGTAGCGGGTCAGACGCCCGATCGAGGGCAGGAAACCGCGATAGGGATCTTCCGCGTAGAGCCGATTCTCGATGGCCCAGCCGTTGATCTTCACGTCGTCCTGGGTGATCGACAGCGGCTCGCCGTTCGCCACGCGGATCATCTGTTCCACGAGGTCGATGCCGGTGATCAGCTCGGTGACGGGGTGCTCCACCTGCAGGCGGGTGTTCATTTCGAGGAAGTAGAAATTCTTGTCGCCGTCGACGATGAATTCCACCGTCCCGGCGCTGGTGTAATCCACCGCCTTGGCCAGCGCGACGGCCTGCTCGCCCATCGCCCTGCGGGTCTCGGGGTCGAGGAACGGGCTCGGGGCCTCTTCGACGACCTTCTGATTGCGGCGCTGGATCGAGCATTCCCGCTCGTTCAGCCACACGCCGTTGCCGTGGGCGTCACACAGCACCTGGATCTCGATGTGGCGCGGCTGGGTGACGAATTTCTCGATGAAGATGCGGTCGTCGCCGAAGGAATTCGCCGCCTCGTTCTTGGAAGACTGGAAGCCCTCGCGCGCCTCCTCGTCGTTCCAGGCGATGCGCATGCCCTTGCCGCCGCCCCCGGCCGAGGCCTTGATCATCACCGGGTAGCCGACCTGGTTCGAGATCTTCACCGCCTCGTCGGCATCCTCGATCAGCCCCATGTAGCCCGGCACCGTGTTGACCCCGGCCTCCTGCGCGAGCTTCTTCGAGGTGATCTTGTCGCCCATCGCCTCGATCGCGCCCTTGGGCGGTCCGATGAAGGCCACGCCGGCAGCGTCCAGCGCATCGGCGAACTTCGGGTTCTCGGACAGGAAGCCGTAGCCCGGATGCACCGCCTGCGCGCCGGTCTGCCGGATCGCATCCATGATCTTGTCGATGACGATGTAGGACTGGTTGGCCGGCGGCGGGCCGATGTGCACCGCCTCGTCGGCCATCTCCACGTGCAGCGCGTGCCGGTCGGCATCGGAATAGACGGCAACCGTCTTGATGCCCATCTTGCGGGCCGTCTTGATGACCCGGCAGGCGATCTCGCCCCGGTTCGCGATCAGGATCTTGTCGAACATGTCTGTCCCTTCCGGTTATGGTCTTGGCCCGCGTTGGCTGCCGCGCCGGCATCGGCAAAGAAAAAGCCACCGGAGCCGAATGCTCCGATGGCCGAACGTGAACTGGATACGGTAACGGGTCGCGCGGGCGCGCCGGTCAGGCGTGCCTCAGCACCTCGAAGGATAGCGCTGGCAATAGGCGATGTTGCCCGCTGCACCGACGACCGCACCGGTCGCCATGTCCGCGTCGAGCGCCTTGGCCGTGACGGCGCCAGCGCCGGCCCCGATGAGGCCCTGCTCGGCCAGCGTGTCGCCGCAGGCCGAAAGCCCGAGCAGCGCAAGGCCGATGGTGAAAGTCCGGATCGTCCGCATGAGTGTTGTTCCCTTCCGGTGTCAGAGGATCGTGAAATGAATATCCTCTTAACCCATGAAGAGCCGTCCCGGTTCCAGCCGGAAATCGCGCGGACGGACCGGTCGGCAATCCCCTGCCGATGCGCGATCTGCCGGCCCTGCCCACGGTCGGCAAGACGCGATGCGCGCCCGCGCCGAGACCGGTTGTCCGGACCGGCGACGCGGCGGTGCAGGACCGCGCAAGGGGCTGCGGGCATTGCGTTTTCCCCATCCCGCGGGGCGGAGTCGAGAGCCCCCTCCGCGACGCGGCTGTGCCCCATCGCGGGAGCGGGCGCGTCAGCGCGTTTCCGCCATGGCCCGGAACGAAACGCCGGTCTCACGCCCAGTCCTCCCCGTCGTCGAAGGCGTCGGGAAAGGCGGCGCGCGCGGCCTGCTCGTCGATGACCAGCAGGGCCTCGTAACTCAGCGGATCGAAGGGCTCGTCAAGGGTCAGAACCTCGCGCCCGAGCAGCCAGGACAGCCGCCCGGCATCGAGATTGCCGCGCTCGAAGGGTTGGTCTCCGAAATGCGCCCAGAGCGCGCCCATGAAGGCAAGATCGGCCTTCTTGTCCACCGACTTGCGGTCGCGGTAGCGATCCCGGCGGATGAGCGGGCTGGCGCCCTTGGGATTGGCGCGACGGATGGTGAACTGGAAGTCGGTGCCGGGAAGCCGGCTTGGAAACCCGCGGTGCTTCAGCATGACGGACCCTCCACCGAAGGAGCCACGCCGGAGCGATGCGCGCAAATCTTTTTGAAAAGATTTGCAAATTCCTTTGAAGGAATTTGCCCCCGCCCCGACCCGGACGGGTCTGCGGGGCGGCAAAGCAGGGCGGGCCCGGAGGCCCGCCCCGAAGTCGAATTACTTGTACTTGCCCGTGTAGACCGGCTCCGTGCTGATCGGCTCGGGGTCGACCACCACGAATTCTTCTTCCTGCTGCCCGCCACAAGCGGTGAGGCTGAAGTAAAGGCCCAGCATGGCAAGAACCTTGATGCTCTTGGACATCTCTTTCTCCTGTCAGGTTCAACGAAACGGACAGAACCGCTCGGTCCTGCCTGATCCCGTTGTGAGGTATCGATTGCTTGGGTGCAATCGGTCCCGACCATAGCCGAATTGATTTCGGAAAGATATTGCGCCCGATGCATGTGCTGCCTCTGTGACTCCAAAGCCTCATTCTTCCGCACACCGGAGCGGCGGCCCGCAAGATATTGTGCAAGCATCAGAACGCCTCCCAGATGCAGGCCCCGTCGCGCAGCGAGTAGGACTCGAAATATTGTGGAATTTCCGGGTTCGGCTCGCCGAATTCCACAACATCGGCCATCAGCGAGATGACGATGCGGCCCGGCACAGGGCCGGTCTGCGCAAGGCGCGGCACGGCGTAGCCGTCGCACAGGAAATCCATGTCCGGCGCGACCTCCTCGTAGGGGCGCGGCGCATCTCCGCCGATCTCCGGAGCGACGAACCGGAAGCGGTAGATCAGCCCCTCGCCCGGCGCATCGCGGATCACGTCGTGGAAGGCCACCCGCATCCCGGACGGCACCGCCACCGGCTCGTCCCCGGCCATGGCCGCGGTCGGGCCGCACAGCAGGGCAAGTGCCGCGATCCTCGCGATCATGCCGCCCACCGCGTCCAGCGCGCCCGGTTGGCGCCGTCCTCGAGCACCGCGGCGATGCGCGCCGGAACGCCCGGCGCCACCGGATGCGCCGCCCGTCCGCCGGCGCGCAGGATCACTTCCCCGCCCTGCGGCGCGACGCTGACGCAGGGGCTGAACCCGCGCAGGTCGCGCAGCGCCCGCCACAGGTCCTGGCGCACCTGCTGCGCCAGCCGCAAGGGGCGCCGCACCGCCGGAAGGCGCGTCTGCGCGCTCACGTCGAAGCGCACCGGCACGGCGCGCGCCAGCACCAGCGTGTCGCCCTGCCACAGGATATGCCAGCCGTGCCGACGCATCAAAGCCCCCTTCGTTCCGCGTCACAGCGGGATATTGTCGTGCTTCTTCCACGGGTTGCTGAGCTTCTTGTTGCGCAGCATCGCAAAGGCCCGGCTCACCCTGCGGCGGGTCGAGCGCGGCTGGATCACCTCGTCGATGAAGCCGCGTTCCGCCGCCACGAAGGGATTCGCGAAGCGGTCCTCGTAATCCCGCGTATGGCGCGCGATCTTCTCGGCGTCCTTGAGGTCGGCGCGGTGGATGATCTCGGTCGCGCCCTTGGCCCCCATCACGGCGATTTCCGCCGTCGGCCAGGCATAGTTCACATCGCCCCGCAGGTGCTTGGAGGACATCACGTCATAGGCCCCGCCATAGGCCTTGCGGGTGATCACCGTGACCTTGGGCACCGTCGCCTCGCCATAGGCGAAGAGCAGCTTCGCGCCGTGCTTGATGACGCCGCCGTATTCCTGGCTGGTGCCCGGCAGGAAGCCCGGCACGTCGACGAAGGTGAGCAGCGGGATCTCGAAGGCATCGCAGAAGCGCACGAATCTGGCGGCCTTCTTCGACGAATCGATGTCGAGACAGCCGGCCAGCACCATGGGCTGATTCGCCACCACCCCGACCGTGCGGCCTTCGAGCCGGATGAAGCCGGTGATGATGTTCTTGGCGTGGTCTTCCTGGATCTCGTAGAAGTCGCCCTCGTCCGAGACCTTCAGGATGAGTTCCTTCATGTCGTAGGGCTGGTTGGCGTTCTCCGGGATGATGGTGTCGAGCGAGGTCTCGACCCGGTCCACATCGTCGAAGAACGGCCGCACCGGCAGGCTCTGGCGGTTGTTGAGCGGCAGGAAGTCCACCAGGCGGCGCACCTCGGCCAGCGCCTCCACGTCGTTCTCGAAGGCGCCGTCGGCGACCGAGCTCTTGCGCGTATGGGTCGAGGCGCCGCCCAGTTCCTCGGCGGTGACCACCTCGTTGGTGACGGTCTTCACCACGTCGGGGCCGGTCACGAACATGTAGGAGGTGTCCTTCACCATGAAGATGAAGTCGGTCATGGCGGGCGAATAGACCGCGCCGCCCGCGCAGGGCCCCATGATGACGGAGATCTGCGGGATCACCCCCGAAGCCATGACGTTGCGCTGGAAGATCTCGGCATAGCCGGCGAGCGAATCGACGCCCTCCTGGATCCGCGCGCCGCCGGAATCGTTCAGCCCGATCACCGGCGCGCCGTTCTGCATCGCCATGTCCATGATCTTGCAGATCTTCATGGCGTGGGTGGCGGAAACCGACCCGCCGAGAACGGTGAAGTCCTGCGAGAAGAGGTAGACCAGGCGGCCGTTGATCGTGCCCCAGCCGGTGACCACGCCGTCGCCCTGCGGGCGGTTCTTCTCCATCCCGAAATCGGTGCAGCGATGGGACACGAACATGTCGTATTCCTCGAAGCTGCCCTCGTCGAGAAGCAGCTCGATCCGCTCCCGCGCGGTGAGCTTGCCGCGGGCGTGCTGCGCGTCGATCCGCGCCTGGCCGCCACCGATGCGGGCGCCTGCGCGGCGGTCTTCCAACTCGTGGAGAATGTCTTTCATGGCCGTCCCTCTCGTTTCGCGTGACCATACAGAGGCGCAACGCCTGCTCAAGTCAATTTCGGCAAATTTGCAAAGTCGGAAAAGTGTCGGAAGAGCGAACTGCAATACTGCAAATCCTCCGGCTCCGGCCCGATCCGGATTTACTTTCGCATGCGCCGCCCCTACCCCTTCGGCATGGATCACGCCCCGACTGTCCGATTTCTGGACCGCTCCACACCGCCACATATTGTCACACTCATCCTGCTCGCGGGACTGTCCGCGCTCGCGATGAACGTGTTTCTGCCGTCGCTGCCCAAGATGACCGAGCATTTCGGCACGGAATACAGGCTGATGCAGCTTTCCGTGGCGATTTACCTCGGCGTCAATGCCGCGCTGCAGATCGCCATCGGGCCGGTGTCGGACAAGCTCGGGCGGCGGCCGGTGATTCTGTGGGGCGTCGGGCTGTTCCTCATCGCCACGCTCGGCTGCATCTTCGCGCCCAACGTGGCGATGTTTCTGGTCTTCCGCATGTGCCAGGCGGTGATCGTCGCCGCCATGGTGCTGAGCCGGGCGGTGGTGCGCGACATGGTTCCGGCCGACCAGGCGGCGTCGATGATCGGCTATGTCACCATGGGGGTCGCCGTGGTGCCGATGATCGGCCCGGTGATCGGCGGCGTGCTGGGCGAGATGTTCGGCTGGCAGGCGTCGTTCTGGATGCTCTTCGTGCTCGGCGTGGCGATCTTCTGGCTGAGTTGGCGCGACCTCGGCGAAACCTCGCGCGCGAGCGGCCTGTCGCTGGCACAGCAGTTCCGCGAATATCCCGAGCTTCTGCGCAGCCCGCGGTTCTGGGGCTACGCGCTGGCCTGCGCGTTCTCCTCCGGCGCCTTCTTCGCCTATCTCGGCGGCGCGCCCTTCGTGGGCTCCGAGGTCTTCGGCCTCTCGCCCTCCGCGCTCGGGCTGTTCTTCGGCGTGCCCGCCATCGGCTATTTCCTCGGCAACGGCATCTCGGGCAAGTTCTCGGCCAGGTTCGGCATCAACCGGATGATCCTCTGGGGCTGCCTCATCAACACCTTCGGGCTGCTGGCCGCGCTCGCGGTCTTTGCCGTCGGCTTCGACTCCGAATGGACCTTCTTCGGCTTCATGGCCTTCGTCGGCCTCGGCAACGGGCTCACCATCCCCAATGCGACCTCGGGCACGCTGTCGGTGCGTCCGCATCTCGCGGGGACGGCCTCCGGCCTCGGCGGCGCGATCATGATCGGGGGCGGCGCGGGCCTGTCGGCGCTCGCGGGGGCGCTGCTGCAGCCGGGAACCGGCGCCTGGCCGCTGCTCTGGCTCATGGCCGCGACCGGCGTGGCCTCCATCGCCGCGATCCTCGTGGTGATCCGGCGCGAACGTCAGCTCGGCGCGCTTCCCCTGTCCTGACCGTCTTCGTCCTGTCCGGAATGCGCAGAACGCGCACGGACCGCGGGCGCGGAGACTGGACGCAGGGCAGGAAGTTTGCAAACGTCCCCCTCGGAAAACGCAAATCCGTAAAGTCGCGGGCGGACGGGGGAGATTCACGGTGGCGATACGCAAACTCTACGCGGGCGCGAAACTGCGCGACCTGAGGGCGCGCCTCGGCCTGACCCAGAAGGATTTCGCCGCCAAGCTCGGGATTTCCCTGCCCTATCTCAACCAGATGGAAAACAACAACCGCCCGGTGTCGACCACGGTGGTGCTCGCCCTCGCGCAGGAATTCGGCTTCGACGTGACCGAGCTCGGACAGGGCGACGCCGAACGTCTCGTCACCGACATGCGCGAGGCGCTGGCCGATCCGATCTTTGCCGAGACCCCGCCGCTGGCCGACCTGCGGCTGACCGCCTCCAACGCCCCCGCCCTCGCCCGCGCCTTTCTCGAAGTGCACCGCGCCTACCGGCAGACCCACGAGCGCCTCGCGCGGCTGGACGAGGCGCTGGGACGCGAGGGCGCGCAGCTTCAGGCCTCTCCCTGGGAGGAGGTGCGGGATTTCTTCCACTACTGCGACAACTACATCGACGCGATGGACCGCGCGGCCGAGCATTACGCCAAGCTGCTGGCCGGCGAAGGCGACATCCGCGCCGCCGCCATCGCGCGGCTGCGCCTCAAGGGGGTGAAGGTGGAGGTGTCGCAGGACCCGGCGCTGCGCAGCTTCGATTCCGCGCGCCAGGTGCTCACGCTGTCCTCGCTCGCGCCGCCCGAAACGCAGACCTTCCAGCTTCTGGTGCAGGTCGCGCTGCTGCGCCAGAACGAGCTGCTCGAGGCGACGCTGGACCTTGCCCGGTTCCAGACCGACGCCGCGCGGGCGATCTGCAAGCTCGGCCTCGCCAACTATTTCGCCGGCGCGGCGATGATGCCCTATACCGCCTTCCTCGCCGCCGCGCAGGAAACCCGGCACGATCTGGAACTGCTGGCGGCGCGTTTCGGGGCCTCGATCGAACAGGTCGCGCACCGGCTCTCGACGCTGCAGCGCCCCGGCGCGAAGGGTATCCCGTTCTTCTTTGCCCGCGTCGATCAGGCGGGCACGATCACCAAGCGGCACTCGGCCACGCGGCTGCAATTCGCGCGCTACGGCGGGGCCTGCCCGCTCTGGAACGTGCACCGCGCCTTCGAGACGCCGGGCCATTTCCTGCGCCAGCTTGCCGAAACGCCGGACGGCGTGCGCTATGTCCTGCTGGCGCGCGACGTGACCAAGCGCGGCGGCCATTTCAACGCGCCGGTCCGGCGCTATGCCATGGCGCTCGGCTGCGAGGTGAAGCACGCCCGCGCGCTGGTCTATGCGGACGGGATGGACCTGGACCGCGACGGCGCCTTCGAGCCCATCGGCATCTCCTGCCGGATCTGCGAGCGCACCGACTGCCACCAGCGCTCGGTGCCGCCGCTGGAAAAGACCCTGTCCATAACCCCTCACCGGCGCGACATCCTGCCCTACGCGCTCGACTGACACCGGCGCCCGGATTTTCGTCGGAATAGTCCCCCCGATGGATCGCGGGGGCAGTCGCTTGCGGCAGGCGGCGGGGCAGAGTAAAGCGGGCTGGATTCAGTACGGACAGGGAGACCGCCCATGTCGATCGACACGGATACCGCCGCCAAGGTGGCCAAACTCGCCCGCATCAAGGTCGAGCCAGAACAGCTCCCGGCGCTGGCGCAGGAGTTTTCCAACATCCTCGACTTCATCGAACAGCTCAACGAGGTCGATGTGGACGGGGTCGAGCCGATGGTGTCGGTCACCCCGATGCGGCTCAAGCGGCGCGAGGACGGTGTGACCGACGGCGGCATTCAGGATCGCATCCTGGCCAATGCCCCCGACGCCCGCGAAGGCTTCTTCGCCGTTCCCAAAGTGGTGGAGTGACGCCCGTGACCGACCTGACCAAGATGAAAGTGGCCGAGGCCCGCGACGCCCTGCGCAAGGGCGAGGTGACCTCGGTTGCCCTGACCGAGGCCTGCCTCACCGCGATCGAGGGCGCCGGCGCGCTCAATGCCTTCGTCCACCACACCCCCGAGATCGCGCTCGACCAGGCGCGGGCCGCCGATGCGCGCATCGCCGCCGGCGATGCCCCGGCGATGTGCGGGATTCCCATGGGGATCAAGGATCTGTTCTGCACCAGGGGCGTCGCGAGCCAGGCGGCGAGCCGCATCCTCGAAGGTTTCCGCCCGGAATACGAATCCACCGTCACCGGCCAGTTGTTCGACGCGGGCGCGGTGATGCTGGGCAAGCTCAACATGGACGAGTTCGCGATGGGCTCCTCCAACGAAACCTCGGTCTACGGCAACGCCGTGAACCCCTGGCGCCGCGGCAACGACGACACCGCGCTCACGCCCGGCGGCTCCTCCGGCGGCTCGGCCTCGGCGGTGGCGGCGGATCTCTGCCTCGCGGCGACCGGCACCGATACCGGCGGCTCGATCCGCCAGCCCGCCGCCTTCACCGGCATCACCGGGATCAAGCCGACCTACGGGCGCTGCTCGCGCTGGGGGATCGTCGCCTTCGCCTCGTCGCTCGACCAGGCCGGGCCGATGACCAAGGACGTGCGCGACGCGGCCATCGTGCTCGGGTCGATGTGCGGTCACGACCCCAAGGACAGCACCTCGGCCGACCTCGCCGTGCCCGATTTCGAGGCGATGCTGACCGGCGACATCCGCGGCAAGACCATCGGCATTCCGCGCGAATACCGCATGGACGGCATGCCCGACGAGATCGAGGCGCTCTGGCAGAGCGGCCAGGAGATGCTGCGCGACGCGGGCGCGACGATCGTCGACATCTCGCTGCCGCACACGAAATACGCCCTGCCCGCCTATTACGTCATCGCCCCGGCCGAGGCGTCGTCCAACCTCGCGCGCTACGACGGCGTGCGCTTCGGCCACCGCGCGAAGCTCGCGCAGGGCGACGGCATCACCGAGATGTACGAAAAGACCCGCGCCGAAGGGTTCGGCCACGAGGTCCAGCGCCGCATCATGGTGGGAACCTATGTGCTCTCCGCCGGGTTCTACGACGCGTACTACAACCGGGCCCGCAGGGTGCGGACGCTGATCAAGCGGGATTTCGAAGACGCCTTCGCGGCCGGGGTCGATGCGATCCTGACCCCCGCGACTCCCTCGGCGGCCTTCGGACTGGGCGAGATGAAGGATGCCGATCCGGTGCAGATGTACCTCAACGACGTGTTCACCGTGACGGTGAACCTGGCCGGTCTTCCGGGCATTTCGGTGCCCGCGGGCATCGACCGTCAGGGGCTGCCGCTGGGTCTTCAACTGATCGGTCGTCCCTGGGAAGAAGGTGATCTGCTGAATACCGCTTACGCGCTGGAGCGCGCGGCGGGGTTTGTGGAAAAGCCTGCGAAATGGTGGTAGGGACGCGCGGACATCATGGGTGACGGGCAGAAAATGACACGGTTTCTACTTTGCGGCGCGGCTTTGCTGGCGCTCGCCAATTGCGCGGCGGGCCCGGTGCCCGACAGCGGCTCCGGCGTGGGCTTCGGCGATTACGACAGCTACAACGAGCGTCAGGCCGCCTATGCCCGCGGCGAGACGCCGGGCATCCAGTCGCCGACCGCCGTGGAAAGCACGACCCTCGACGCCAGGGATCAGGCCGCGGCCCGCGACGCGGTCGAGCGCAATTCCGGCGTCGCACCGGTCGTCGCCTCGCCGTCGAACGCCGCCCCCGCCGTCGTGACCAACGATGCGGGCCTGTCGGACGAAAACAGCTTCCAGGCCGTTTCCGCCGAGCGCGACATTCAGGCCGATGCGGCGCTGATCGCGCAGAACCGTTCGCAATACCAGGTGGTGGCGCCGACGGAACTGCCGAACCGGCCCGGCACCAATACGCCCAATATCGTGGAATACGCGATCCGCACCACCAACCCGGTCGGCCAGCCGCTCTACAAGCGCTCCGCCGGCGGTGCCGCGCGCGCGGCGCGGGCCTGCAACGCCTACGATTCCCCGGACCTCGCACAGGAAGACTTCCTGTCGATGGGCGGCCCCGAGAAGGACCGCAAGGGTCTCGACCCCGATGGCGACGGCTTTGCCTGCGCCTGGAACCCGGCGCCCTTCCGCGCGGTGCGCGGCTGACCCCGGCCTGGTTTCCGAGCGACAATTTCGGGCCGCGGCGTCTCGGCGCGCGGCCCGACATGATCCTGCTGCACTACACCGCGATGGCCAGTGCCGCCGAAGCGCGGGACTGGCTCTGCAACCCGGCCTCGGGCGTCTCGGCGCATTACGTTCTCGCCCGTGACGGCACCTGCTGGCAGCTCGTCTCCGAGGGGATGCGCGCCTGGCACGCCGGTCCGGGCGCCTGGGGCGCGACGACGGATGTCAATTCCCGCTCGATCGGAATCGAGATCGTCAACACCGGCTCCGAACCCTTTCCCGAACCGCAGATGGCGGCGCTCGAATCCCTGATGACCGGGATCGCCGCGCGCTGGTCGATCCCGCCGGAGCGGGTGGTCGGGCATTCCGACACGGCGCTCGGGCGCAAGATCGACCCCGGCCCGCGCTTCGACTGGGCGCGGCTGGCGCGGCGCGGTCTGTCGATCCGGCCCCGCCCCGCCGCGCCGGGCGATTTCGCCGCCGATGCGGAACGCTTCGGATACCGCGCCGCGCCGGGCCAGGACGAGATCCGCCTCGCCGCCTTCCGCGCCCGGTTCCGCCCCGGCGCCGAGGGCCCCGAGGACGAGACCGACCGCGCGCTCATGGCCGATCTCGCGGCGCGCTGGCCGGCGGACGGCGGGCGCACTTTACCTGCCGCGACCGCGTGCTAGGATCCGCCCGGACACCATTCCGGAGGACAGACCCTTGAAGATCATATGGCTCGGCCACGGCTCCTTCCGCATCGAGATCGAAGACCAGGTGCTGCTGATCGACCCCTGGCTGCACGCCAACCCGATGCTGGAAGACGCGCAACACGAAGCCGCCATCGCGGGGGCGACGCATATCCTCGTCACCCACGGCCATTTCGACCATACCGCCGATGTGGTCGAAGTCTCGGGCCGCACCGGGGCTCCGGTCTCGGCGATGGTCGAACTCGCCGCCTGGCTGGCGGAAAAGGGCGCGACCAAGGGCCACGGCTGGAACAAGGGCGGGACCATCACGCTCGGGGCGGTGACGGTGACGATGGTGCCGGCCTCGCATTCCTCGTCGGTGACCGTCGACGGGCGGCCGGTCTACCTCGGGATGGAAACCGGGTTCATCATCAAGGGCGAAGGCCGGACGATCTACTTCTCCGGCGATACCTCGATCATGGCCGACATGGACTGGATCGGGAAATACCACCAGCCGGACATCGGCATCCTCTGCGCCGGCGGGTACTACACCATGGACATGGAGCAGGCGGCCTGGGCCGCGCGCACCTATTTCGACTTTGCCACGGTGATCCCCTGCCACTACCGCACCTTCCCGGCGCTGGCACAATCCGCCGAACCGCTGATCGCGGGCCTGCCCGGCGTGCGGGTGATCGAACCGCAGGTGCTGGAGCCCATCGAGCCCTGACCGGGAGCGACGATCCGTCTCGGATCCGGGCATCCCGCCAAGGGGCGCCCGGGCGCTTCCGATCCCGCCGCCCGCCCCCTATACTGCGCCGAAAAGGCAGGATCCGAGCATATGGCAGCAAAGACCCGGGGCGCGCGCCCGATCAACGTGATGATCGTCGGTCAGGCCGGGCGGCTGCAATACGAAGCCGTCCTCTTCGCCGCATCCCTGCGCGCCACGACCCCGGCCGGTCACGCCCGGCTTTTCGTGGCCGAACCCCGGCCCGGACCGCTCTGGCCAGGCAATCCCGCCATGTCCGGCGAAGTCCGGGATCTCCTCCAGGATCTCGGCGCCACGCTCCTGCCCTTCACCAACCGCCACTTCGGCCAGTCCTATCCCTACGGCAACAAGATCGAGGCCCTGCTCGCCCTGCCGCCCGACGAGCCGTTCGTCTTCTTCGACACGGATACGCTGATCCTCGACGACCTGTCGCGGGTGCCGTTCGATTTCGACCGCCCCACCGCCTCCCTGCGCCGCGAGGACACCTGGCCGCGGATCGAGCTCTACGGCCCCGGCTACTCGCAGATCTGGAAGTCGCTCTACGACCGCTTCGGGCTCGATTTCGACAGCTCGCTCGACCGAAGCTGGCCCGACGAATACTGGCAGCGCTATCTCTATTTCAACGCCGGGGTCTTCTTCTACCGATGCCCGCGAATCTTCGGACAGCGCTTCCTCGACACCGCCCTTGCGATCCGCGACGATGCCCCCGCCGAACTGATCTGCCAGAGCCTCGACCCCTGGCTCGACCAGGTCGCCCTGCCGCTGGTCATCCATGCGCTCGGTGGCGGGCGTGGGACCCTGCCCGCCGGGTATCTCGACGGCCGCACGAGCTGCCACTACCGCAACCTGCCGCTGCTCTATGCCCGCGAGCCGGACGACGTGGTGCGACACCTCGAAGAAATCGCCGCACCGAACCGGATCAAGAAGATCCTGAAACAGCACGACCCTTTCAAGCGGATGATCTACCAGGAACGCGGCCACAAGGCCCGCGCCCTGTTCGACCGCGACGACCTGCCCCGCAGGGAACAGGCGATCCGCAACACCCTGAAACGCGAAGGTTTCTGGTTGCGCTGACCCACCCGGCCCGGCGGCCGGGACGCCCGTGTCACGGGCATGCCATGCCTCCGGCGGGGATATTTGCAGCCAGAAGAAGCACACTTGTCCGCGCACGGGCCTCTTCTGGCCGGAAATATCCCGGGGGAGTCCGCAAGGCGGACGGGGGCAGCGCCCCCTCTTCCTGCGCGGCCTCAGCCCGCCTTCCGGCTGTCCAGCTTGAGGCGGGTCACGAAGGCCACGGAGATATGCTCCCGAACCGCCCGGTCGGCCGCGTCCTCGTCGCGCCTGCCGATGGCCTCGACGATGGCGCGATGCTCTGCCAGCGCGACCTCGCCGCGTCCCTGTGCCGCCAGCGAGGTGGTCGCCATCAGCGCCATCGAGCGGTGCACGAGGTCGAGTTGCTGAACGAGGTAGCGGTTGTGCGAGGCAAGGTGGATCATCTTGTGAAACCGCCTGTTGGCCCGCGCAAGGGCTGAAGGATCGTCGAGCAGGGCGCGGTCGTCCTCGACCATGTCGCGCAGAACGGAGATTTCCTCCTCGGCGGCATGGCGCGCGGCCAGGCGGGCCGCGAGGCCTTCGAGTTCGGTCCGCACGACGTAGAGTTCCGCCATCTGGTTGTGGTCGAGCGAGGCCACGATGAGCGACCGCCCGTCCCGCGCCAGAAGCGACTGGGTTTCGAGCCGTTGCAGCGCTTCGCGGATCGGCGTGCGCGAGACACCGAATCGCTCGGCCAGCTCGCTTTCCACGAGGCGGTCGCCGGGGCGGTAGACGCCCTGATCTATGGCCTCCAGGATCAGGGCATAGGCATCCTTCTGCTGGCTGCGGATCTGGGACATTCGGGCTCCTCCGGGTGAACCGTGTCACGATAGCGCCCAGTGGGCGGCGCAATCAATGCACCCATTGCCGGATCTCGCTGCCGGGCGTAGGCTCGAGCCATGACAAGACGGCATTTTTCCCATGTGCGGACCTGGGTCTTCGACCTGGACAACACGCTCTACTCTCCCACCGTGCGCCTGTTCGACCAGATCGAGCGGAAGATGACGGATTTCGTCATGCGCGTGGTGGGCGTGGCCGAGCCCGAGGCGGACGCCCTGCGCAGGGACTACTGGCTGCGCCACGGCACGACGCTCGCCGGGCTGATGGCGCACCATGGCGTCGACCCCGAGGGCTATCTCGAGGAGGTGCACGACATCTCCTTCGACGCGCTGGAGCCGGACCCGCATCTCGCGGGGCTGATCGCGCAATTGCCGGGGCGGCGCATCGTCTACACCAACGGCAGTGCCCCCTATGCGGCACAGGTGCTGAAGGCGCGCGGCCTGAGCGAGGCCTTCGACGCGGTCTACGGCGTCGAACACGCGGGCTACCTGCCGAAGCCCGAGCGGCGGGCCTTCGATGCGGTCTTCGCGCGTGACGGGGTGGACCCCGGCCAGGCGGCGATGTTCGAGGACGATCCCCGCAACCTCACCGCGCCCCACGACATGGGGATGCGCACGGTCCATGTCGCGCCGGAACGCGGCGCCGGGGCGCATATCCACCATCACACCGACGATCTGGTCGCCTTCCTGGCCCGCCTGACCTGAGCGGCGGCGCGGGCCGGTCGCGGGAACGCGACAATTCGCAACTGTATCGGGGCGGCGGCGCGGTGTATCCCCGACCGGCAAGCCAATGGAGATCGCCATGTCCGCAGCAACAGCCCCCTCGACCGCGCCTCGCGGCACCCCCGCCGGGGTCGAAGCACGGATCTTCGCCGCCCTCGCGGTGTTCCTCGCCGTCGTTGCGCTGGCCGTCACGTTCTGGGGGCTGCCGGCCCTCGCGATGGTGGCGCTGGCGCTGGTGCCGCTCTGCTTCGCCACGATCCTGCTGATCACCGTCGGCCGCTAGGCGCCGGCCCGGCCGGCCCCCACGGGGCGCAGCGCAACAGGAGCCCGTTCCATGGACCACGACATCCTCGTCTCCGGCGGCGGCATCGCCGGTCTGACCGCCGCGGCAGCCTTCGGCAGCGCCGGGTTCCGGGTGCTATGCGTCGATCCCGCCCCGCCGGTGACCGAGCGCGAGGCGCCGGGAGCGGATCTGCGCACCACCGCCTTCCTTCAGCCGGCGCAGGCCTTTCTGGAGGAGATCGGCCTCTGGTCCCGGCTGGCGGATCATGCCACGCCGCTGCAGACCATGCGCATCGTCGATGCGGGGGGCGAGACGGCAACCCCGCGGGTCGTCAGGGATTTCGACGCAAGCGACATCTCCGACAGGCCCTTCGGCTGGAACCTGCCGAACTGGGTGTTGCGCCGGGAACTGACCGGGCATCTCGCGGCGCTGGAGACCGTGGATTTCCGCCCCGGCACCGCCACGACCTCTCTCTTCACCCGCAGCGCCACGGCGCGCGTCGGCCTGTCCGACGGCAGCCGGGCCGAGGTGCGTCTGGTGATCGCGGCGGACGGGCGTGCCTCGCCCATGCGGCAGGCGGCGGGCATCGGCGTGAAAACCACGCGCTTCGGGCAGAAGGCGCTGGCCTTTGCCGTGACCCATCCGATCCCGCACCAGAATGTCTCGACCGAAATCCACCGGACCGGCGGGCCGTTCACGCTGGTGCCGCTGCCGGACCGCGAGGGGCGGCCGTCCTCGGCGGTGGTCTGGATGGAGGAAGGCCCGAAGGCCGAAGCGCTGATGGCGCTGGATGCCGGGGCCTTCGAGGCGGCGATGTCGGAACGGTCCTGCCACCTGTTCGGCCCGCTCACCCTGGCGTCGCGCCGCACGATCTGGCCGATCATCGCGCAGCAGGCCGAGCGTCTGTGCGGCGAGCGCCTCGCCCTCGTGGCCGAGGCGGCGCATGTGGTGCCGCCGATCGGCGCGCAGGGGCTCAACATGTCCTTGGCCGACATGCGCCTGCTGCTGGAGCTCGCCAGCGCCCGCCCCGAGGGGCTGGGCGACTCGGAGATGCTCGACAGCTACCATCGCGGCAGGATCACCGACCTGCGGGCGCGGGTGGCCGGGATCACCCTGCTGAACCGCACCTCGATGCTCTCGACCCCGGCGCTGCGCGACGCGCGGGCCAAGGCGCTCGACGCGCTCTACGGCATGGCGCCGCTGCGCCGCACCCTGATGCAGCTGGGGCTGGGCGCGCGAAGCTGATCGCGGGCGCGATCCTGCGGGGAAACCTCGTCCCTAGAGAACGTCGCCGAGCGCCCGTTCCAGCCGTGCGACCGTGCCGTCCACATCCTTGAGCTTGTCGAGCCCGAACAGTCCCAGCCGGAAGGTCGAGAAGCCCGCCGGTTCGTCGCATTGCAGCGGCACGCCGGCCGCGATCTGGGCCCCACGCGCCAGAAAGGCGCGGCCCGACTGCACTTCGGGATCGGTGGTGTAGCTGACCACGACACCGGGCGCGCCGACGCCTTCGGCGGCCACGGATTTCACCCCGCGCGCCGCCAGCAGGGCGCGCACCTTGCGGCCGAGCTCCCACTGCGCTTCGCGCGCCGCCTCGAAGCCGAAGGCGCGGGTTTCCTCCATCGCCCGGAAGAAACCGCGCAGACCGTCCGTCGGCATGGTGGCGTGATAGGCATGGCCGCCCGCCTCGTAGGCCGCCATGATCTGCCGCCACTTCGCGAGGTCCAGCGCGAAGCTGTCGCTGCGGGTCTCGTCCATCCGCGCCACCGCGCGCCCGGACATCATCACCAGCCCGGCGCAGGGCGTGGCCGACCAGCCCTTCTGAGGGGCCGAGATCAGCACGTCGACGCCGGTCGCCTTCATGTCGACCCAGATGCAGCCCGAGGCGATGCAGTCGAGCACCATCAGCGCGCCCACGTCATGCGCCGCATCGGACAGCGCGCGGATGTAGTCGTCGGACAGGATGATCCCGGACGAGGTTTCCACGTGCGGCGCGAAGACGATCTTCGGCTGATGCTCGCGGATCGCCGCGACCACCTCCTCGATCGGGGCGGGGGCAAAGGGCGCATCCAGCGCGTTCCCGGCCTGGCGGGCCTTCATCACCGTCACCTCCCCGCCGAAGCCCCCGGCCTCGAAGATCTGCGACCAGCGGAAGGAGAACCAGCCGTTGCGGACCACCACAGCGCGCGCGCCCTGGCCGAACTGCCGCGCCACCGCCTCCATTCCGAAGCTGCCGCCACCGGGCACCAGCGCCACCGCGTCGGCGCCGTAGACCTCGCGCAGGCCCTCCGAGATGCCGCGCATCACCTCCTGAAAGGCGGCGGACATGTGGTTCAGCGACCGGTCGGTGAAGACCACCGAAAATTCCTCGAGCCCCCGGGGGTCGATATCGTCACGCAGTGCCATGGGAGCCCTCCTGTTCCTGGCCTCCATGGCTAGCGCCTCGGGAGACGAATGGCAAAGCCTCCGATGGTCGCGGTCTGTCGCCCGCGTGACACAACCGGAAGGTTTCCTGCCCCTGCCCGAGACCCGGCCTTTCCGATCCGGCGGATTTGACGCAAATTGAGGCGAAAAAGAGGCAGCACCAGCGGGTAAGAACCCGCGCATCAGGCGGACCGGGCAGTCATGCCGAACACGGAGCTACTGCTCTTCGGGAACAACCTTCTCGAGGGCGCCAACGTGAACACCCGCTCCAACGGCGGGGAGGACGGGGCGGGCATCGCGCGCATCCGCGGGGGAGATCTGCCCTTCGAAGCCGACGACATCGTGGTGATCCTGGTGGAGAACGCCAACGAGAACCTCGAAGTGACGGGCGACAGCCGGATCGTCGGCATCCGAGTCTACGACAATGCGGCGGATTACTACAACGACGTGGTGAAGTTCACCTACGCGCCGATGAACCCGAACCAGTTCGCCAACATCCAGTCCGATGTCAGCGGGCTGGGCGACATGTACCTGCGCTTCAACGCCAACGTGCTGCGCTCGACCGATCCCGACGCGCCGCGGCTCAACCAGCTTGTCGCCGTGGCCGGGCACGATCTGACCGATGTCGCCGAGAACGGCGAGACGCTGGTGCTCGACCGGCACATGGACAACGATTTCAACGGCAACTCCACCATCGACGGCGGCACGACCGAGGTCGGCAACGGCTGGTTCGCGAGCGACAACAACCTGTTCGTCCTGGGCGGGATCACGCCGCCGATCTGCTACGCGCGCGGCACCCTGATCGAGACCCCGGAGGGACCGCGCTTCATCGAGACCCTGCGCGAGGGCGATCTCGTCACCACGCTGGATTCCGGCCCCTGCCCGATCCGCTGGACCGGCGCGCACCGGATGGCGGGAACCGGCCCCGGGGCACCGGTCTTCATCCGTGCCGGGACGCTCGGAAACCTGCGCGATCTCTTCGTGTCGCAGAACCACCGGATGCTGCTGTCCGGCGCGCAGGCCGAGCTGCTGTTCGGCCAGTCCGAGGTGCTGGTCGCCGCAAAGCACCTGGTGAACGGCACGACCATCCGCATCGCGCCGCGCGGGGAGATCGAATATCACCACTTCCTGCTCGACCGGCACGAGATCGTCTTTGCCGAGGCCTGCCCGTCGGAATCGCTGTTTCCCGGCAACGAGACGCTGAAGTCCGTCGACGACGACGCCCGCGACGAGATCGTCGCGCTGTTTCCCGAACTCGACGGTCTGGACTGTCCGCACGGCCTGTCGCGCTACACCCTGCGCCGTCACGAGGCCGAGGCGCTGCGCCTTTCGGCCTGAGCCCGGTCAGCCCAGCGGGCCGGGGCGGCGCTCCTCGCTCAGCATCACGTTGGCCTCGACCTGCCCCACGCCGGGAAGGGTCATGATGCGCCGCCGCAGCACCCTTTCGAAATCCGACAGGTCGCGCGCGACCACCCGGAGCCGGTAGTCGAACAGCCCGAGCACGTGCTCGACGATCTGCACCTCGGGGATCGCGCTCACCGCGCGTTCGAAATCCTCGAGGCTGACCCGCCCCCGCGCCGCCAGCTTGATGCCGAGGAACACCGTCACCCCGAAGCCGAGCCGCGCGAGGTCGAGGTCCAGCCGCGCCCCCCGGAACAGCCCCGCCTCGCGCAGGCGCTGGATGCGCCGCCAGCAGGCGGGCTGGGACAGGCCGAGCTCGCGCCCGAGTGCCCCGGCGCTGGCCTGGCTGTCGGCCTCCAGCCGCCGCACCAGCGCGCGGTCGATCTCGTCCAGCGCGATCACAGCGGCACCGTTTCGTCGGATTTCACCATCGCCACGTGCATCAGCGCCGCGATGTCCGAGATATGCGGCAGCTCCAGCAGCTTTTCGCGGTAGAGCACCTGGTAATGCGCGAGATCGCGCGCCACCACCGCCAGCCGCACGTCGAGCGAGCCGAGGAAGGTCTGGATCTCGATCACCTCGGGCACCTGCCGCGCCGCGCCGATGAAATCGTCGAAGGCGCGCGGCGCGGTCTTGTCCAGCGTCACCCGCAGCGACACCTCCACCTCGTAGCCGAGCGAAGGCCAGTGGATGACCCCGCGCACCCCGCGCAGCACGCCCGACGCCCGCATCGCCGCCAGCCGCCGCGCCAGGGTCGAGGGCGTTACCCCCGCCCGCCCGGCCAGCACCGAGGAGGCCGCCTCCGGGTCGGCCTGGAACTGCCGGAGGATGCGCCGGTCCGTATCGTCGAGCATGAATTCCGCACCTTTTCCGGTTCTGACGAATGATCCTTCTTCTTGTTCTCAAATACGCATGAAAAACGCAACCAGCATCACCCCGGCGACAGTAAAGTGCGCCGCATAACAAGAACCAAGGAAGGACGAGAAAGATGCGCGTTTATTATGATCGTGATTGCGACATCAACCTCATCAAGGACAAGAAAGTGGCCATCCTCGGCTACGGCTCGCAGGGCCACGCCCACGCGCTGAACCTGCGCGATTCGGGTGCCAAGAACGTTGTCGTCGCCCTGCGCGAAGGCTCCCCCTCGGCCAAGAAGGCCGAAGGCGAAGGCCTCAAGGTCATGGGCATTGCCGAAGCGGCGGCCTGGTGCGACCTGATCATGTTCACCATGCCCGATGAACTGCAGGCGGAAACCTACAAGAAATACGTGCGCGACAACCTCAAGCCCGGCTCGGCCATCGCCTTTGCCCACGGCCTGAACGTGCACTTCGGCCTGATCGAGGCCTCCAAGGACATCGACGTCATCATGATGGCGCCCAAGGGTCCGGGCCACACCGTGCGCGGCGAATACGTCAAGGGCGGCGGCGTGCCCTGCCTCGTCGCCGTCGAGAACGACGCCTCCGGCAAGGCGCTGGAAATCGGCCTGTCCTATTGCTCCGCCATCGGCGGCGGCCGCTCCGGCATCATCGAGACCAACTTCCGCGAAGAGTGCGAAACCGACCTCTTCGGCGAGCAGGCGGTTCTCTGCGGCGGCCTCGTGGAACTGATCCGCATGGGCTTCGAGACCCTGGTCGAGGCGGGCTACGCCCCCGAGATGGCCTATTTCGAGTGCCTGCACGAGGTGAAGCTGATCGTGGACCTGATCTACGAAGGCGGCATCGCCAACATGAACTACTCGATCTCGAACACCGCCGAATACGGCGAATACGTCTCCGGCCCGCGCATCCTTCCCTACGAAGAGACCAAGGCGCGCATGAAGGCGGTTCTGACCGACATCCAGACCGGCAAGTTCGTGCGTGATTTCATGCTTGAAAACGCCGTGGGCCAGCCCTCGTTCAAGGCAACCCGCCGCATCAACGACGAGCACCAGATCGAAGCCACCGGCGAAAAGCTGCGCGGCATGATGCCCTGGATCTCGGCCGGCAAGATGGTCGACAAGTCGAAGAACTGACGACGGGGCGGAGCGATCCTCCGCCTTGCAGGACAGACGACGCGGGCCGGAAAACGGCCCGCGTCACCCTTCCGGGCCCGCGGGCCCGTTGCAGATTTGCGGAAACCATGCCGGCGCCCGGACCTCTCCGAACCCGCAGCGGCATGGCGCCCGGGATGTGCGCCCGTTCACCAATCCGCCTGCCTGCACGGAGAACGGCATATTTTTCACATCCATGCTGAACAAATGCTTGTCGGCGATGCATTTTGCCGCTCAATATGAGCCTCACTCATTCATTTGAAAAACATGAATACGGGGAGAGATGTTCATGACTTTGCGCAATGCCCTGTTGGCCGCGGGCCTGTCCGCACTTTCGTTGCCCGCATCGGCCGCAACATTCTATGACAACGGCGCGCCGAACATCGCGAACGGCTACAATTTCGGCAATCCGAGCGTTGCCGACGACTTCACGCTGAGCACGGCTCAGTATCTCGAAGAAGTCACTTTCTGGGCCTATTCGAACGACGCCGCGGGCAATCTGGGTCAGATCGGCTGGGGCGTCTATCTGGATGCTGCCAGCTTGCCCGGAGCCGAAGTCGCGACGGGTCTTGCCACATCGTCGAGCGTGACCGCCACCGGAGACTTCGTTTCCGGCTACTCCATCTACGAAGTCACCTTCTCGATCGGATCGCTTCTTCTGGATGCAGGCCAGCAGTACTGGCTCGCTCTGGATTCCGGGTCCTTGTTCACGAACACGACCCCCGGCTTCGCCGGATGGGTTTTCAACTCCGATGTCGACGGCGATACGGCAGTTTACGGCCAAGCAGGAAGCTGGAGTCGGGGGGCAGCCTATCCCTACGACAGTGCCTTCACGCTGAGCGGATCGCCCGCCTCGCCCGTTCCGCTTCCGGCCTCGGGGGTGTTGCTGCTGAGCCTGCTCGGCGGTGTCGTCGCCTGGCGGCGCAAATCCGGGCGCAGCTGACAGGACCGCGTATCCGGGCGCTTTCCGGCCCGAGGCGCCGCGCTGTCCCGCGTGCGGCGCCACCCCGGTTCAGAACAGCAATCCCCAGAGGATCGGCAGCAGCAGCGCCGTTGCCAGCGCGTTGAGCCCCATGGCAAGGCCGGCGAAGGCGCCGGCGGTTTCGTTGACCTGAAGCGCGCGGGCAGTGCCGATGCCGTGGCTGGCCGTCCCGATGGCCAGGCCGCGCGCGCGCCAGTCGCGCACCCCGACCAGGGTCAGAACGCGGGGTCCGATCATCGCGCCGAGGATGCCGGTGACGATCACCAGCACCGCGGTCAGCGACGGCACCCCGCCCAGCGTTTCGGCGATCGCCATGGCGACCGGCGCGGTGACCGATTTCGGCGCGATGGAGGCGAGGATTCCGGCGCTGCCCCCGGCAAGCCAGGCCACCCCGACCGCCGACAGGATCGCGGTGAGCGATCCGCAGAGCAGGCTCACGACCACGGCGAGGGCCGAGGATCTGACCCGGTCCCATTGCCGGTAGAGCGGGACCGCCAGCGACACCGTCGCCGGGCCGAGCAGGAAGTGGACGAATTGCGCGCCTTCGAAATAGGTGCCGTACCCCGTCCCCGTGACGAGCAGCACCGCGACCACGATCAACACCGCCCCGAGGACCGGGTTGAGCAGCGGATTGCGCCCGCCCCGTTCGAACAGCCACGAGGCGGCCTGGAAGGCGACCAGCGTCAGCGTCAGGTGGAACAGCGGAGAGGCACTGAGATAGACCCAGGTCTGGCGGAGGGTCTGCAGGTTATCCATCCGCCCGCCCCCGTCCCAGCCGCGCCATGACCAGCCCGGTCACCGCGATGGTCGCCACGGTGCTGACCACCAGCGCGAGGCCGAGCGGCAGCAGCGCCTCGCCCAGCAGGCGGAAATGCAGCATCACCCCCGCCCCGGCCGGAACGAAGAGCAGCGACATCGCCCCGAGCAGGGAGCCGGAGGTCCGCGCGAGCCCCTCGGGAACCCTGCCCCGGACCATGAGGAAGGCGAACAGCAGCACCATGCCCACCACCGGGCCGGGGACCGGCAGGGCCAGCGCGCCGACCACCATTTCCCCCGACAGTTGACAGACGAAGATGAGCGTGAGGTATCCGGGCATGTCCAACTCCTGTGCGATGCCGCGATCTTGGCCGGGCACGGCGCGCGATCAAGCCCCCTCGCGCCGGATTCGGTGCGTTCCGGCCCCGCCACTGTGCACAGGCGCGGATTGAGATGTTACACTATAACGCCCATCTTCGGCCCATGACCCACCATGACATCACCCTCCGCGAGGGCCTGCCGACAGAAATGCAGACCCTCCTTCGGGATCTCCCACGCGATGGCTGGGACGATCACCCGAACTTCGCCCGCGCCACCCGGCAATGGATGGGCGCGCATCAGGGCTTCCGCGAACTCGGCGCCGCGCTGCTCGGGGATGCCGAGGATTTCCTCGACGGCCGGATGCCGGCCGAACGCTACGCGCCCCGGCTGGCGCGGGGCGGACACGCGCTGATCCGCAACCTCCACGGTCATCACACCTGGGAGGACCGCAGTTTCTTTCCCGAGCTGGAGGCGGCCGATCCCCGCTTTGCGCGCGGGCTGGAGATGCTGGAGGGCGATCATGTGACGCTCGACGCGCTGCTGGACGACATCGCGCGGACCGGCAACCGGGCGGTGCAGCTTGCCACGCTGGCGCCGGATCAGATGGCCGAAGAGGTGAAGCCGCTGCGCGACATGACCGAGCGGCTGACCGGGTTTCTCACCCGGCACCTGACCGACGAGGAGGATCTGGTGGTGCCCATCGTGCTGCACCACAAGCTGCGCGGCTGACTTGGCCGCGCGCCGGGGGCCACGTGCCCCCGGTTCGTCGCGGGCAGGCTCAGTCCCAGCAGGAGACCTTGACCGTCATGCCGGTGGCGGTGGCGGTCAGATCCTCGGGCGCGAGCGCGCTTTCGCCGGGGGTCTGGCTGCCCTGAACGCCCGCTCCGCGCAGGAAGGCGAGGATGCGTTCGGAATCCGCGGCAAAGGCGACCTCGTCCGGGAGGGTGCGCCCGCCCGGCTGCTCGCGCGGCAGCAGCATCCCGAGCACCGCGCCGCCCGCGTCGAGCACCGGACCGCCCGCATCGCCGGGGGCCGAGGCCAGGGCCAGGCGCTTGAACTGCTCCTCGCCCGCCAGCCCTTTCAGATCCTCGATGGAACCGTAGGTCAGCGTCGGGGACGGCAGCACGCCGCCGAAGGGATAGCCCGCCACGGCCACTTCGGACTTGAGGCGGGGGGTGTCCGAGAGAAAGGCCGCGATGCCGCGGGGGGCCAGCGGCGACTGCGGCCTGAGCACCGCCACGCCGAGCGCCGCGTCCTGCGCCACGAGGCTTGCCTCGTAGACGCCTTCGAGCGTGATGCGCCCGCACCCCTCCAGCGCCGCCGCCGAGGTCAGCACCATGCCCGAGCGATCCACGAAGAACCCCGCGACGCTTTCGCGCGGCTTGCGGATCTGCAGGCCGGAGACGAGGTCGACCGCCTGCCCGGAGTCGGAGACCTGCGCCGGGTCGAGCACGCCGTCGGTGGTCCGGAAGCTGGCCTTCATCAGGTTGAGAATGCGGGTGCGGCGCTCTTCGTCGCCGGCGGGCCAGACCAGCGTAAAGCCCTTGATGCGGCCGTTGCTGAGGCGTGCCTCGGTGTGGCTGACGATGCGCGCATTCGCCCCGGTCAGCACGAAGCTGTCGCGATCCCGCGAGCGTTCGCCCTTGAGCGGGACGATTTCGAGCGTCTGCATGATCTCGTAGAGGCCCCAGAGCGTCTCGCGCTGGCCGGGCTGGCTGATGAGCAGCGCCCGCGCGCCGCTGTCGCCCTTGGGCCCGAAGATGGCAAAGGGCGCCTCGTAGCGGTCGAAGGTCACGGCGCCGAGCGGCAGTTCGATGTCGATCCCGGCGCGCATGTCGGACACGAGCGTCATGTCCATGCCTTCGAGAATGGCGTTGTAGCGGCCCAGAAGATCCGCGCGCTGGCGGGTGGTGAGAACGCCCGTCACCTCGTACCCGGCCGAGCGCTGCCATTCCGCCATGGCGTTGCGGGTGCCGCGCCCGAAGGCGCCGTCGATGGCGGAATTGTAGAACCCGGCCCATTCCAGCGCGATCTGGAGCTGCTTGCGCTCTTCGGCGTTGAGCAGGCCCTCGCTCTCGCGGGCTTCGCGGGGGGATTCGTCGATCACCGCGGGGGCGGCCGGTTCTTCGGCGGGGGCGGCGATCACCGGCGCGTCCGGGGTCGGCGCCGGGGCGGCCGGGGCGGCGGTCTCGGGGGCCGACTGCTGTGCGCCCACCGGCCAGAACTGGCGGCCGTATTCGCTCGCGGCGGCAAGGTAGGCGTCGCGCGGCACCAGCCCCTGACGGCGCAGGTCGCGCAGCGTTTCGGCCGCTTCGAGCGGGCTGTAGGGACCGAGCGCGATGCCGTACCAGCCGCCGCGCAGGGCAAAGCCGTTCACATCCCCGACCGTTCCGGTGTAGTCGCGCAGGCGCCGCTCTGCCGAGGTCAGGCTGGGTTGCGCCTCGATCTGGATGTAGACCACGTCGTCCGCGGATTGCGCCGCGACGCCCTGCGTCAGCAGGAGCGCCGTCGCGCCCGCCAGTACCATGCTTCGAAACATACTCGTCTTCGCCCCCGAGGCCTCGTGAATTCCGGGCTTGGCGCCCGCGTGTCCGGGCATGTTTACCAGACACCGCGCCACGGTCACGCCAAAATTGCCCCGCCCCGCAATTGACCGCACCGGCTGTGGCGCTTAAGCAGGCGCCGATGTCAGGATGGGGGCGCAGGGTGCCTCCGAGCAGCCGGAGGCGGTAGCGCGCAAGATGACCGAAGCCACCACGAAACCCCGCAGTTTCCAGGAAATCATCCTCCGGCTCCAGGCCTACTGGGCCGCGCGGGGCTGCGCCGTGCTGCAGCCCTACGACATGGAGGTCGGTGCCGGCACCTTCCACCCCGCCACGACGCTGCGCGCGCTCGGCTCGCGCGCCTGGGCGGCGGCCTACGTGCAGCCCTCGCGCCGTCCGACCGACGGGCGCTACGGCGAGAACCCGAACCGCCTGCAGCACTACTACCAGTTCCAGGTGCTCATCAAACCCTCGCCGCCCGACCTTCAGGAGCTCTACCTCGGCTCGCTGCGCGCCATCGGGATCGACATGGCCCTGCATGACGTGCGCTTTGTCGAGGACGACTGGGAAAGCCCGACCCTGGGCGCCTGGGGTCTCGGCTGGGAGGTCTGGTGCGACGGCATGGAAGTGTCGCAGTTCACCTATTTCCAGCAGGTCGGCGGCCACGACTGCGCCCCGGTCTCGGGCGAGCTGACCTACGGGCTCGAACGCCTGGCAATGTACGTGCTCGGCATCGACCACGTGATGGACATGCCGTTCAACGATCCGCAATCCCCCAGCCCCCTCACCTACGGCGACATCTTCCGCCAGACCGAGGAGGAATATTCCCGCTGGAATTTCGACGTCGCCGACACCGGGATGCTGCTGACGCATTTCGAGGATGCCGAGGCCGAATGCGCCCGGATCCTCGACACGCCCGAAGAGGACCCCAAGACCGGCAAGCGCATCGTCATGGCCCACCCGGCCTACGACCAGTGCATCAAGGCCAGCCACCTGTTCAACCTGCTCGACGCGCGGGGCGTGATCTCGGTCACCGAACGGCAGGCCTATATCGGGCGGGTGCGCGCGCTGGCCAAGCGCTGCGCCGATGCCTTCGTGATGACCGAAGCCGGTGGCCGGACCGCGGACAGCGCGGCATGACCGGAAAGATCATCGGCATCGGCATCATTGCCGCCGCGCTGATCTTCGGCGCGGTGGTCTGGTATGCCCAGACCTATTATTACTACGACGAGGTCGCGCTGCTCGATGCCGATGTGGTGCTGACCCCGCTCGACGGCGGCGCGCCGGTCGGGATCAGCTACGCCGACTTCCGCGGCATCGACGCCGACAGCTCTCCGATCCGCTACCGCGCCTGTTTCACCACCTCGGAAGCGCTCGCGGATCTCGACACGCGGTTCGAGCAATACGCCGACGCGGAGCCCCGCAACGCCCCGTTCTGGTTCGATTGTTTCGATGCCGACGCCATCGGCGAACAGATCGAGAGCGGCATGGCCCATGTCTATGCCGGCCAGCGCAACATCGAATTCGGCATCGACCGCGTCGTCGCCGTGACCGAGGACGGGCGCGGCTACGTCTGGGAAGAAATCAACGACTGCGGCGACAAGAGCTATGACGGCACGCCGCTGGGTGAGGATTGCCCCGTCCGCGACTGACCGCCGCCGCCTTCGTCACGTTTTCGGGAACCGAACCGGTCCCCGGGGCGCTTTACCTCCAACCTGGAGGTACCCCGATGTCCGACAAAGCCCCTGCCTGGGTCGTTCCCGTGATGCGCGCGGGATATGCCGCCCGCGGCGCCGTCTACCTGGTGGTCGGGGGCCTCGCGCTAACCGCCGCGATCTACGGGGGCGCGGCGCAGGGCACGACCGATGCGCTGGCCGACCTGCGCGGCCGGGCTTGGGGCGTGCCGCTGCTCTGGGCCATCGCCGCCGGTCTCGTCGCCTACATGGTCTGGCGCTTCGTCGACGCCTGGCTCGACCTCGAATGCCACGGCACCGACGCCAAGGGGCTTGTCGCGCGCGCCGGTCAGATCGTCACGGGAATCATCCACGGCGCCATCGGCGGCTCCGTCGCGCTGACCGCGATGCGGGGGAGCGGCGGCGGCGACGGCACGCAGAGCGTGACGCAGAAGCTCATGCAGATGCCCTGGGGCCCCTGGCTTGTCATGGCGGTCGGCCTGATCACCGTCGGCGCCGGAATCTACTACGCCCACAAGGGCATTTCGGAATCCTACAAGGACCACATCCGCGTCACCCCCCTCGCCCGCAGGCTCGACCCGGTGATGAAGGCCGGGCTGGTCGCCGAAGGCATCGTCATCGTCATCATCGGCCTGCTCGTCGCCTATGCCGGGCTGACCAACGATCCGGGCGAGGCCGGCGGCGTCGGTGCCGCGCTCGGCGAGATCCGCGCCGTGGCCTTCGGGCGCGTGCTGATGGGGGCGGTTGCCGCCGGGCTCGTGGCCTTCGGCATCGAGAACCTGGTCGAGGCGGTCTACCGCGTCGTTCCGCGCCGCTCGGGTCCGGACGTGATGACCCTGGCACGCCGTGCCCGGCTCAAGGCCGAGGGCAAGCTGCAACAGGCCGCGGCCTGACCGGGTAACGCCTTTACCCCGCGCCTCCTTGGGGCTATCCACCCACCCTGAGACACCGCCCGCGCGCTCCCGCGCGGGCCGACGCTTTTGGTGAGACGATGCCCGACCTTCTGATCGAACTCTTTTCCGAGGAAATCCCCGCCCGCATGCAGTCGCGTGCCGCCGAGGATCTGAAGAAGCTGATGACCGACGGCCTGGTCGAGGCCGGTCTCACCTATTCCGGCGCCGCCGCCCTTTCCACGCCGCGTCGCCTGACGCTGACCGTCGAGGGCCTGCTGGCCGCCTCGCCCGCCACCCGCGAGGAACGCCGCGGGCCGCGGTCCGACGCGCCGGAAAAGGCCATCGAGGGCTTCCTGCGCGGTGCGGGCGTCACCCGCGAGCAATGCGAGGTCCGCGAGGAGAAGAAGGGCGCCGTGCTTTACGCGGTGATCGAGCGGCCGGGCCGCCCGGCGGCGGAGATCGTGGCCGAGGTGCTCGAGCGCACGATCCGCAACTTCCCCTGGCCGAAGTCCATGCGCTGGGGCGCCGGATCGCTGCGCTGGGTGCGCCCGCTGCACCGCATCCTCTGCCTGATGACGACCGAGGCGGGGGCCGAGGTCGTCCCCCTCGACATCGACGGCATCGGCGCCGGCGACGTGACCGAGGGTCACCGCTTTCTCGGGAACGGGGCATTTTCCGTAACCTCCTTCGAGGATTACGAGGCAAAGCTGAAGCGCGCCAAGGTGGTTCTGAATCCCGTCGAACGGGCCGAGACCATCTGGCACGACGCCACCAACCGCGCCTTTGCCGCAGGGCTCGACGTGGTCGAGGATCGCGGGCTTCTGGACGAGGTCGCGGGGCTGGTGGAATGGCCGGTCGTGCTGATGGGCGACATCGGCGAGGCCTTTCTCGGGCTGCCGCCCGAGGTTCTGCAAACCTCGATGAAAGAGCATCAGAAGTTCTTTTCGGTCAAGAATACGACCTCCGGACGTATCGAAAAGTTCATTACGGTTGCAAATGTGGAAACCGCCGATGATGGCGCGACCATCCTGGCGGGCAATCAGAAGGTGCTTTCGGCCCGTCTGTCCGACGCGAAGTTCTTCTGGGAGAACGATCTGCGCGTCGCCCGGCAGGAGGGTCTGGAGGCCTGGACCGCCAAACTGTCCAACGTGACCTTCCACAACAAGCTCGGCAGCCAGAAGGACCGCATCGACCGCATCGCCGCGCTGGCCCGCGAGATCGCGCCGACGGTCGGGGCCGATGCCGCGCGGGCCGAACAGGCAGCGCGGGTCGCCAAGGCCGATCTCTCCTCCGAGATGGTCTATGAATTCCCGGAACTTCAGGGACTTATGGGCCGTTATTACGCCGATGCCGCGGGCCTGCCGAGCGAGGTCGCGGCGGCCTGTCAGGAACACTATTCGCCGCTCGGCCCCTCCGACGACGTGCCCTCCGCCCCGGTCTCCGTCGCCGTGTCGCTGGCCGACAAGCTCGACACGCTGACCGGCTTCTGGGCCATCGACGAGAAGCCGACCGGTTCGAAGGACCCCTATGCGCTGCGCCGCGCGGCATTGGGGGTGATCCGGCTGGTGCTGGCGAACGGATTGCGACTGCATCTCGACCGCCTGTTCGACGCGCAACTGCTGCGCCATCTCCTTGGCGAGACCGAGGACACCGGCACCCTCTTCGACATGCTCGCAGGTCACGGCTTCCATGCCGAGCTGGAGGCCGAAGTTGCGCGCCTCGGACCGACCGGCGCGGACTGGATGACGAAGGCCCGTGCCAGCGGTGCGAGCGCGTTGAGCGACGACCTCGTCGCGTTCCTCCACGACCGCCTCAAGGTTCACCTGCGCGACGAGGGCATCCGTCATGACGTGATCGACGCCGTGCTCGCCATGCCCAACCGCGACGACCTGCTGCTGGTGGTGAACCGTGCCAAGGCTCTGAGCGATTTCCTCGGGACCGAGGACGGCACCAACCTCGTTCAGGGCTTCAAGCGCGCCAACAACATCCTCACCCAGGCCGAGGAGAAGGACGGCGTCGAATACAGTTTCGGGGCCGACGTCAAATTCGCCGAGAACCCCGCGGAAAAGGCGCTCTTCAGCGCGCTGGATCGGGCCGAGTCCGCGATCAGCCCCGCCATGCAGGCCGAGGATTTCGCCGCCGCGATGGAGGCCATGGCCGCGCTGCGTGCGCCGATCGACGCCTTCTTCGAGGCGGTGCAGGTCAACACCGACAACCAGATCCTGCGCCGCAACCGCCTGAACCTGCTGTCGCGAATCCGCACGATCTGTCTTCAGGTGGCCGATCTCACCCGGTTGGACGGCTGACGTTCGCCGGATGCCCGATTGACCGGCGGCGCGGCCGCCGCCGGCGGATTTTCGCGTTTCCGAGAGGTGCCATAGTGCCATTAACCCGACCTTTGCACCAAAAGGGGATGTTGCCAGGTACCATACAACCGCTATGCTGCGCTGCGGAAGAACAGGTGGCATCATGCCCGATACCCACAGACACGACCTTTTGGGGGACGATCCGGACGTGACATTGATCACCCCCTCGGCACCGATCGCAACGCCCACCCACGGGGGTCGGGCGAAGTGTCTGCAACGGCTGGTGCGGCTGGACCTGCCGGTGCCGCGCACCGTCGCGCTGAGTTTCGCCACCGTGCACCGCATCGCCACCGGCGACATGCCCGATATCGGCGCCATCCTGTCCTGCTTCAATCCCGGCGCCCTGCTCTGCGTGCGCCCCTCCTCCGAGGATCCGGACTGGGGCGGGCCGGGCTCGTTCCTCAACATCGGCATGAACGATGCCTCCTATGTGGAGTGGTCCGACACGCTGGGCCGCGACGCCGCCGCCGCGCTCTACCTGCGCTTCGTGCAGGGGTATGCGGTGCATGTGGCGCGGCTCGATCCGGACGTGTTCGAGGATATCGAAAGCACCGGGCAGGAAGGGCTGTCGCAGGCCCTGCGCGCCTACGAGGAAGAGGCGGAGGAGCCCTTTCCCCAGGACCCGGCGGATCAGCTTGCCGAGGTGCTGCGCTCCATGGCCCGCGCCTGGGAGGGGACGACCGCCCGCCTGCTGCGCCAGGCCAAGGGCGCGCCGCTGGATGCCGGGCTCGGCCTCGTCGTGCAGGAGATGGCGCTGGGGCTCGGTCAGGGCGAATGCGGCTCGGGCGTGCTGCAGCTGGTCAATTCCGACACCGGCCTGCCCCAGATCACCGGCCGCTACCTGAGCCAGAGCCAGGGGCGCGAGGCGCTGGAACGCGGTCAGGCCTCCCTGTTCCTGGAGTGCGATCCGCGCGGGCCCTCGCTCGAGGAACTGGCACCGCAGGCCTTCGAGGCGCTCAAGACCTACGCCGGATTCATGCGCCGCAAGCTGCGCGCGGAAATGCAGATCGAGTTCACCATCGAGAACGGCCGCGTGCACATCCTCGACGGCGTGCGCGTGAAGCGCAGCCCGCGCGCGGCGCTGCGCATCGCCGTGCGGCTGGCCGAGGACGGCATCATTTCCCGTCAGGAGGCGGTGATGCGGGTCGAACCGCGCGGCCTGTCCGAACTGCTGCACCGGCAGATTTCGCCCGAGGCGCAGCGCGACGTGCTCGGCCGCGGGGTTGCGGCCTCGCCCGGGGCGGCGACGGGCCGGATCGTCTTTTCCTCCTCGGAGGCGCAGGCCAGCGCGGCGCGGGGCGAACCCTGCATCCTCGTGCGTCGCGAAACCTCGCCCGAGGACGTGCGCGGCATGCATGCGGCGGCGGCCGTTCTGACGGAGCGCGGCGGCGTCACCAGCCATGCGGCGGTGATCGGACGCGGGCTCGGCCTGCCCTGCGTGGTGGGCGCGGTGCGCATGGGCTTCCGCGTCCAGGACAAGCTGCTGGTGGCCGAGGACGGGCGCAAGTTCCGCGAGGGCGATGTCCTGACCGTCGACGGCACCTCGGGACAGGTTCTGGCCGGGGCTCCGGCGATGGTGGAGGCAGCGCTGGACGACGCCTTTCACATCTTCATGGCCTGGGCCGATGCGGAGCGCGACATCGGCGTGCGCGCCAATGCCGACACCCCGGCCGACGCCGCGACCGCTCGGAATTTCGCGGCGCAGGGCATCGGGCTGTGCCGGACGGAGCACATGTTCTTCGATTCCGAACGCATCACGCCAATGCGCGAGATGATCTTTGCCGATGCACCGGAGGACCGGAAGGCCGCGCTAGCCCGCCTCCTGCCCATGCAACGCGCGGATTTTACGGAGCTTTTCCGGATCATGGAGGGGATGCCCGTCTGCATCCGCCTGTTCGATCCGCCGCTGCACGAATTCCTGCCCAACGACCGTGCCGGCCTGCGCGACCTCGCCGAAGCGCTCGACCGCCCGGTCTCGGAGGTGACGCGCCGGGTCGAGAGCATGGGCGAATACAACCCGATGCTGGGGATGCGCGGCGTTCGTCTCGGCATCGCGGTGCCGGAGATCTATGACATGCAGGCCCGCGCGATCTTCGAGGCGACCCTGGAGGCCAGCCGCGATGGCGCGCCCGTGGTGCCCGAGATCATGCTGCCGCTCGTTTCGGCGTGCAAGGAAGTGGAACTGGTGCGCACCCGCATCGACGCCGTGGCAGCGGCCGTGCGCAACGAACGCGGCGCGGAATTCGACTATTCGCTCGGCGTCATGGTGGAGACGCCCCGCGCCTGCCTGCGGGCCGACGAAATCGCGCAGCACGCCCATTTCCTGTCCTTCGGAACCAACGACCTCACCCAGATGACCTACGGTCTGTCGCGCGACGATGCGGGGCGGTTCATGTCCCATTACGTGCAGCAGGGCGTCTTTGCCGAGGACCCGTTCCACCGGCTCGACGCCGAGGGAGTCGGCGAACTCATCGCCATCGGCGCCGAGCGCGCACGGCGCGGAAACGGGGGAATCATGCTCTCGATCTGCGGCGAACACGGCGGCGACCCCGATTCGATTGCCTTCTGCCGGGCCATGGGTCTGGACTATGTGAGCTGCTCTCCCTTCCGCGTTCCGGTTGCGCGACTCGCTGCCGCACAGCTGGCGATCAAGGACAAGATCGGGTAGGAAGACGTCCGCAAAGGCCGATATCTGCCAATTCTCGAAAGAGTCTGAGCCGCTATCCGCCTGCATATTTCCCCTGTGCTGGACGATGTGGCGCATTTTCCGTATGACGCCCGAGTTTTTGGCAGATCTTGTCTGCTGCCGTCCGCCATATGAGAGTTGAATGATCCGAGCTGCCATTGTTGCCCTGGCCGCGCTTAGCGCAGGCCTGCCCGCCCATGCCGAAATCAAACAGGACACCATCGGTCGTCTGGTCAAGCAGGAACAGCGCGCGCTGCGCAGCGCCGGTTCCTCGCACCTGAACAGCCTGATCGTCCCCGTCGCCGCGGGCACCGCGCGCGGGGTGACCTATGACAAGGGGTGGCTGTCGAGCCAGCCCAAGGCAACCGGCGGCGCACAGTGGCAATGCCTGGCAGAAGCGCTCTATTTCGAAGCCCGGGGCGAAACGCTCAAGGGGCAGTTCGCCGTCGCCGAAGTCATCATGAACCGCGTCGATTCCCCCCGCTTTCCGAACTCGGTCTGCGGTGTGATCAACCAGGGAACGGGCAAGAAGTTCCAATGCCAGTTCACCTACACCTGCGACGGCGTGCCCGAAGCGGTGCACGAACCCGCGGCCTGGGAACGGGTGGCCAAGGTCGCGAAGGCCGTGCTGTCGGGCGCGCCGCGCGAGCTGACCAGCGGCGCCACCTTCTACCACACCAACGCCGTCCGCCCCTCGTGGTCGCGGAAATTCACCCGCACGGCCTCGATCGGCGATCACTATTTCTACCGCGCAGGCTACCGCGTCAGCTCGAACTGATCCGCAAGGCCGGTTTCGGCGGCAGAATTGCCGCCCCCGGCCCTCGCCTGACCGCCCGCGCTGCGCTAGGAGAGCAGGAACCGGAGTCCCCGCCGCGCCCAAAAGTCTTTCAAGACTTTTGCAAATCTTTTCAAAAAAGATTTGGCCCGTGACGGGACCGGAGCTGACACATCGGGAGGGCCGCCCGTGGCCGACGAAATCCGCCTAGCCTTCGCGCATCCGTCCGAACGGGCCATCGCCACGCAAGGCGACGCGCCCCGCGACCGGATCTCGCTGCGCGATCACGTGCGCGACGTGGAAATCGGCGCCTTCCAGGCCGAGCGCGGCCACACCCAGCGCATACGCTTCGACGTCGTGGTCGAGGTCATGCCCTTCACGGCGCCGCTCGACGACGATGTCGACCGCATCCTGTCCTATGACCGCGTGAGCGAGGCGATTTCCACCGAACTGGCGGCCGAACGCGTCAATCTCCTGGAAACGCTGGCCGAACGGATCGCCGAGCGCATCCTGCTGGAACCGCAGGCCATGCGCGCCTTCGTACGGATCGAGAAGCTGGATCGCGGGCCCGGTGCGCTCGGGGTCGAGATCGTCCGCAGCCGCCGGGATTTCGGCGCGCATCTGAGCGAGGTCGCCCGGCCCCGCCCGCATCCCCGCGTCGTCTACCTGTCCAACGCCGCGATCGCCGCGCCGGACCTGGTGGCGCGCGTCGACGCGCTCGCCTCGCAGGACCGCCCGCTGATCCTGTGTGTCGGTCTGCCGGACATCGCCCGCCCGAATGCCGCCCATCCTCTGGCGCAGCGCCGCATAGATCTGCTCGCGATGGAGCAGAACGGCTGGATCCTGGCCGCGCGCGATCCGCGCGCTAAGGTGGTCGCCACCCGGACCGAGCTCGACTGGGCGATGCGGAACAGCCAGATCTGCATCTGGGCCCCGTCCAAGATCGTGCTCGACGCGACGCAGGGGCCCCGCTCCCACCCGCAGGATTCCGTGGCCCTGGCCGCATGGTTCGCCGGGTTGATGGAAGCCTGCGAGCTGGTCGTGGTGGGCGAAAACCTGCCCGCCGCCTCACCCGTTCCCGCCCGCGCTGTAACACTTGGAAACAGCTGAGACCGCACCGCTTGCCAAGCCGAAGCCGCAACGGCTACAGACGGGCATGCGTGACTATTATCGGCCGCTGGTGCGGCGTGACGATCCCCGGCCAGAAACGGCGCTGCCCCTTGCGGGCGGACGGGGGTGGTTCGCCCATTGCGCCCGCCACCGCCGCGACGGGTCGGTGACGCGCGTGCCTGCGCGCGACGTGCCGCAGGACATCCTCGCCCGGCTCACCGCGCCCCGCCTGCCGCTTGCCGGGCTTGCGCTGGACCGGACGCGGATCATGGGCATCCTCAACGTGACGCCCGACAGCTTTTCCGATGGCGGCCTCGACGACGGCCCGGCGGCAGCGGTCGCGCGTGCGGCACGCCTTGTCGCCAACGGTGCCGAGATCCTGGATGTCGGCGGCGAGAGCACCCGCCCGGGAGCCCTCGCGGTGAGCGAAGCGGACGAGATCGCGCGCACCGCGCCGGTCATCGCGGATCTCGGCGGTGTGCCGATCTCCATCGACACCCGCAAGCGCCGGGTCGCCGAGGCGGCCGTCGCGGCGGGTGCGGCCATCGTTAACGACGTGGCGGCGCTGACCTTCGACCCCGGCCTCGCGGACTTCGTGGCAGAGGCCGGGCTGCCGGTCTGCGTCATGCACTCCCGGGGGGATCCGGCGACGATGCAGGACGATCCCCGCTACGAAGATGTCCTGCTGGACGTCTACGATTTCCTCGAAGAGCGGGTGGAGATGCTGGAGTCCAAGGGGCTGCCGCGGGACAGGATCATCGTCGATCCGGGCATCGGCTTCGGCAAGACGCAGGCGCACAACCTGGCGCTTCTGAACGGGCTGGCGCTGTTCCACGGTCTCGGATGCGCGATCCTGCTCGGCGCCTCCCGCAAAGGCTTCATCGGGCGCATCGGCGCGGAGCCGGAGCCTGCGAAACGCGCATCCGGGTCTGTCGCCGTGGCCCTGGCCGGGCTGGCGCAGGGCATTCAGATCATACGGGTTCACGACGTGGCCGAGACGCGGCAGGCTTTCGCGCTATGGCACGCAATCGAAGACGGAGCAGGCAGATGACACGGAAACTTTTCGGCACCGACGGCGTGCGCGGCACCGCCAATACCTTTCCCATGACCGCCGAGATGGCGCTCATGATCGGCGCCGCGGCGGGGCGGTACTTCCGCCGCGATCAGGGCGGGGTGCACCGGGTGGTGATCGGCAAGGACACGCGCCTGTCCGGCTACATGTTCGAAAACGCACTGACGGCCGGCCTGACCTCGACGGGCATGAACGTGCTGCTGCTCGGGCCGGTGCCCACGCCCGCCGTGGGCCTGCTGACACCCTCGATGCGGGCGGATCTCGGCATCATGATTTCCGCCTCGCACAACCCGGCCAGCGACAACGGCATCAAGTTCTTCGGCCCCGACGGGTTCAAGCTTTCGGACGAGGCGGAGGCCGAGATCGAGGCGCTGGTCGAGGAAGGCGTCTCGCCCGCCCGCGCCGGCAATATCGGCCGCGCCAAGCGCATCGACGACGGCCGCTTCCGCTACCAGGAGCGGGTCAAGTCGACCTTCCCGCAGGGCATGCGGCTCGACGGGATGAAGGTGGTCGTGGACTGCGCCAACGGTGCCGCCTATCGCACCGCGCCGGAGGTGCTCTGGGAACTCGGGGCCGAAGTGATTCCGGTCGGAACCTCTCCGGACGGGCTCAACATCAACCTCGACTGCGGCTCGACCAAGCCGCGCACGGCGGCCGAGGCGGTGGTCGCCCATGGCGCCGACGTGGGCATCTGCCTCGACGGCGATGCGGACCGGGTGATCCTCATCGACGAAACCGGCACCGTGGCCGACGGCGACCAGATCATGGCGCTGATGGCCGCGCGCTGGGCCGAGGAAGACCGCCTGAGGGGCGGCACGCTTGTGGCCACGGTGATGTCGAACCTCGGGCTCGAACGCTTCCTGAACGGGCGCGGACTGCGCCTGGAACGGGCCAAGGTGGGCGACCGCTACGTCGTCGAAGCGATGCGGGCCGGCGGATGGAACCTCGGCGGAGAGCAATCCGGCCACATCGTCATGACCGATTACGCGACGACGGGCGACGGTCTCATGGCCGGCCTGCAGTTCCTCGGGGAAATGGTGCGCTCCGGCGCCCCGGCGTCGGTGCTCGCGCGCAGTTTCGAACCGGTGCCGCAGATGCTCAAGAACGTCCGCTTCGCGGCCGGGCAGAAACCGCTCGAAACCAGCGGCGTGCAGGGTGCCATCGCCGAAGCCGAAGCCGCCCTGTCCGGGCGCGGCCGCCTGCTGATCCGCAAGTCCGGGACCGAACCGCTGATCCGGGTCATGGCGGAATGCGAGGACGAGGCGCTGCTGACCCGCATCGTGGACGGCATCGTGGCCGAGGTGCGGGCGGCGGTCTGAGCCGCCCCTCGGCGGCGTTCCGCATCCGCCCCGCGCCGCGCGTACGGCAAGGGACCGATGCCTCCGGCGGGGATATTTCGGGCCAGAAGAAGCCCGGGGGACCCAAGGGATTTCTTCTGGCGTCAAATATCCCGGGGTAAGCGCGCCCCGGCGCGCGAAGGGGCGGAGCCCCTCGTGGCGCGGAGCGTCGGTTCGCGCCGTCCGCGGGACACCCGCTCGAAGGTCGGTTCCCGCCTTGCAGCCGCAGAGGACCTGCCGCCGCGCGCGAACGGCATGGCGAGGACCGACAGCAGCAGCGAGACCACGAACCAGCCCCCGACAAAGCCGGTTCCCGCAAAGGCCGCGCCTTCGGGGGTGACCGGCATGGCGGGCCTGTAGGATTGCCAGGTCCGTTGCACGAGGTCGGGATCGGTCAGGTGCGTGGCGAGGCGGACGCGTTCCAGCGCCCCTGCCCCGGTCAGCGCCGCGAGGTCCGCGGCGAGCCGGTCGTGACGGCGGATGGTATCGCCCATCGTGTCGGCGCGGGCGGCGCCGAAATCTCCGCCCGTGGCGAGCTGGCGCAGGGCCTCTGCCCGGTCGAGACCGAGGCCCGCGGCATCGCGGTCGAACTCGGCCAGGCTGCGGGCGAGTTCGTCCACCGTCCCGCCGAGACGCTGCACGTATTGCTGCGAGAATTCCGGGAACTGCGACAGCCCCGCCGCGCCGGTGAGGCCCGCGGCCAGGGCCAGGGTTTTTGCGAACATGACTGCCTCCTGAAGCCCTCTTGTCGGGGCTGCGGGCGGCAGTCTAACGCGAATCGGCGGCGCTGTCAGGCCGCCGCCACCGCCTTGCCGTAGATTTGCGCGATGCGTGCCACGGCCGCCTCAGGGGGGAGTTCCTCGCTCTCGCCGGTGCGGCGGGAGGTGAGTTCCACCACGCCGTTCTTGAGACCGCGCGGGCCCACGGTGATCCGCCACGGCAGGCCGATGAGGTCCATCGATGCGAACTTTGCCCCGGCCCGCTCTTCGGTATCGTCGTAGAGCGGTTCGAGCCCCAGGGCGGTGAGCGCGCCGTAAAGCGCCTCGCAGGCGGCGTCCGCCTCGGAATCGCCGACCTTGAGGTTGACGATGCCGCAATGGAAGGGGGTCACGCCTTCGGGCCAGATGATGCCCTTGTCGTCGTGGCTCGCCTCGATGATCGCGCCGAGCAGGCGCGACACGCCGATGCCGTGCGATCCCATGTGCACCGGCACGCGGTTGCCCTCCGCATCGGCGACCATCGCGCCCATCGGCTCGGAATACTTGGTGCCGAAGTAGAAGATCTGGCCGACCTCGATGCCCCGCGCCGAGCGGCGGCGCGCCTCGGGGATCTGGTCGAACAGCGCCGCGTCGTGAGTTTCGTCGGTGCGGGCGTAGCGCGAGGTGAATTCCTCGAGCACCGCCTGGCACTCGGCCACCGAATCGTAGTCGATGGCACGGTCGCCGAATTTCAGGTCGGTGATCTCGCTGTCATAGAAGACCTCGGATTCGCCCGTTTCGGCCAGCACGAGGAATTCATGGGTATAATCGCCGCCGATCGGCCCGCCGTCGGCGCGCATCGGGATCGCCTGGAGGCCCATCCGCTCGTAGCTGCGCAGATAGCTGACGAGGTGACGGTTGTAGGCGTGCAGCGCGTCTTCCTTGGTGAGGTCGAAGTTGTAGCCATCCTTCATGAGGAATTCACGGCCGCGCATGACACCGAAGCGCGGACGGACCTCGTCGCGGAATTTCCACTGGATGTGGTAGAGCGTCAGCGGCAGGTCCTTGTAGGAACCCACGTGGCTGCGGAAGATGTCGGTGATCAGCTCTTCGTTGGTCGGCCCGTAGAGCATGTCGCGCCCGTGGCGATCCTTGATGCGCAGCATCTCCTCGCCGTAGTCGTCGTAGCGTCCGGATTCGCGCCAGAGTTCGGCCGATTGCAGCGTGGGCATCAGCAGCGGAATATGGCCCGCGCGCTGCTGTTCCTCGTGCACGATGTTTTCGATGTTGCGCAGCACCTTGTAGCCGAGCGGGAGCCAGGAATAGATCCCGGCCTGCGCCTGCTTGATCATGCCCGCGCGCAGCATGTAGCGGTGCGAGACGATCTGGGCCTCGGAGGGCGTCTCCTTGAGGACAGGCAGAAAATAGCGGCTGAGACGCATGGGCTCGGACCTCCCGGGCTAGAAATTCGTCCGGGACGGGTTAGGCGAAGGCTGCTCCCGGCGCAAGGGCCATGCCGTATCGCGTACCGGATCGGCCGGTATCCCGGGGTGCCCGGCCGGGGCGCCCCGGGTTCAGTGCGGTGCCTTGTCCGGCGGCGGGGTCTTTTCCGGACGCGCGGGCCCGGGGCGGGTGCGGATCTTGATCATGCCCGGAACGGGTTTGCCGTCGGGTGTCTTCGGCGCGTGGGGCAATTGCGCCAGCGCGGCTTTCAGGGCTTCGTCCTTGTCCATTCGGACGCTCCTTTGCTGGGGAAACATATGGATCGGGGCATCATGACACATCCCCGCCGATCCGCAAAACCGGCGCCGCCTCAGAGGCAGGAGAGGATGTTGCGGAACTGCGTCGAGCGCGGGTCGGTCCAGGGGCACCCGGCGACGAAAAGCGCATACCCCCGGGCCGAGCGGCGGGGTGCCGGGCGGCGGAAGCTGCGGAGAAGGTCGGAGACTGTGCGGGCCATGATCTCGGCTCCCGAATGTGCGTTGGTAAAATCGTCTTCGGGATCAGCCTAGCAAGCGTGCGACGCCGTCCGAAGGCAGGGATTCCCGACCTTCGCCGCGAAGACGGGTATTCCCTACCCGGTGCGGCGGAACCGGCTGCGGTCCGTACCGCATGCGATCAGGGCCCGCGATCCCTGCCCCAGCCCGGCCCCGGCCCGGCCCGGACGGCCCGCAGCCCACTTGAATCGGACCCGGCAAAACGCGATGTAGAGGCAGAGGCCCGCGAAAGGACCGTCATGGCGCTGCCGGTGCAGACTCAATTCAAATACTGGGGCATCGCTGCGGTGGTGTTCGTCGTGGTGCTGTGGTTCCTCGGCAATGTCCTGCTGCCCTTCATCCTGGGCGGGGCGATCGCCTATTTCCTCGACCCGGTTGCGGACCGGCTCGAGCGCATGGGCCTGTCGCGCTCCGCCGCCACGGGGGCGATCACGGTGGCGGCCGTCCTGATCTTCGTCATCCTCGCGCTCGCCGTGGTGCCGGCGCTGGTGCGCCAGTCGGGCCAGCTGATCGAGACCGCACCGACCCTGTTCCGCAACCTGCAGACCTTTCTGGTCGAACACTTTCCCTCGCTCATGGACGAGAACAACCCGGTGCGCGAAACGCTCGTCTCGCTGGGCGACACCATCAAGCAGCGCGGCGGAGAGCTTCTGAACACCGCGCTCAGTTCTGCGCTTTCGGTCATCAACATCCTGATGTTGTTCGTGATCGTGCCGGTTGTGGCGGTGTACATGCTGCTCGACTGGGACAACATGGTCGCCCGCGTCGACGAGCTTCTGCCGCGCGATCATGCGCCGGTGATCCGCCGTCTTGCCGGGGATGTGGACCAGACCCTGGCCGGGTTCATCCGGGGCATGGGGTCGGTCTGCCTGATCCTCGGCACCTATTACGCGGTGGCGCTGGCGCTGGTCGGGCTGAATTTCGGCCTGGTGGTCGGGGTCGTTGCCGGACTCCTGACCTTCATCCCCTATGTCGGGGCCATCGTCGGCGGCGCGCTGGCGATCGGGTTGGCGCTGTTCCAGTTCTGGGGCGACTGGATCTGGATTGCCGCCGTGGCGGGGATCTTCTTTTTCGGGCAGTTCCTCGAGGGCAACTTCCTCACCCCCAAGCTGGTGGGGGAAAGCGTCGGGCTGCACCCGGTCTGGCTGATCCTGGCCCTGTCGGTCTTCGGATCGCTCTTCGGATTCGTGGGGATGCTGGTGGCGGTGCCGCTCGCGGCCTCCATCGGCGTTTTCGCCCGTTTCCTGATCGAACGCTACAAGCACAGCCGTCTTTACGGGGGCCTGTCGTCTGACGGTGGCGGAGTCGGGGAGCCCTGATGATGGCCGATCAGCTGCCCCTCCCCCTGCCCGCCCGCGCGGCGCTGGGGCGTGAGGACTATTTCATCGGCAAGGCCAATGCGCTGGCGGTGGCGCTGCTGGACAACTGGCCGCGCTGGCCCTCGGGAAAGATGATCCTCGTCGGACCGGCCGGGGCGGGCAAGACGCACCTGGCCCATGTCTGGGCGCAGGATTGCGGCGCGAGGATCGTCGCGGCGGCCGATCTTGCCGTGGCCGACATTCCGGCGCTGGCCGATGCGCCGGTCTGTGTCGAGGATGTGCCGCGCATCGCCGCGCAGGCCGGGGCCGAGGAGGCACTGTTCCACCTGCACAATCTCGCGCTTGCGCAGGGCCAGCCGCTGCTGATGACCGCCGCCATGCCGCCGCGCCTCTGGGGGCTGGCGCTGCCCGACCTGCGCAGCCGGATGGAGGGAACCCAGACCGCCACCCTGCCCCAGCCGGACGACGATCTGCTTGCCGCCGTGCTGGTCAAGCTCTTTGCCGACCGGCAGGCCGTGCCCGCGCCGGATGTCATTCCCTACCTCGTGCGCCATATGCCGCGCAGCTTTGCCACCGCGCGGCAGGTGGTGTCGGCGCTGGATGCCGAGGGGCTGGCCCGCAAGCGCCCGCTCAGCCGCGCCCTCGCGCGCGAGATCCTGACCGGCCTGCAGGGCGAGGACTGAGCCCGCTCAGCTCACCCGGCCCTGATACCATTCCAGAATGCAGCGGATGCCGATGCCCTCGTTGGCATAGTAGTGCGGCCCGTGGTCGATCCGGGTCCCGGCAAGGCTGCGCCCGGTGGCGGCGCGGTGCACGGCGACCAGGTGGCCTTCGGTCCCGAACACCGGACAGCCTGAGCTGCCGGGCCGGGTATTGGCCTTGTAATGCAGGCGCCGGACGCCGCGATTGCCGAGGTGGAGTTCGTGATCGACCAGTTCGTTCCCGGCAAGGCTCAGCGACAGAGGACCGCCGTCCGGATGGCCGATCGGATGCACCCGGCCCAGCGGCCCCGCCGCGGGCGACGGGCGCAGGAACCGCTCGGCCGGGGTCCGCAGGGTCGCGAAGGGGGCGTCTCCGGGCAGGGCTTCGAGCAGCGCGATGGTGATGTCGTACTCCTGCGGCGGCGATTCCATCAGCACCCGCCCGACCCGGAACCCCGCCTGCGGCGCGTGATCCCAACTGAGGAAATGCACCCGCGCGTTGCCGGGGTCCATCTGGCTCTGCAACACGGGATCGCTGGCGATGACATGATTGTTGGTGATGAAGACCGGCTGCCGCCCCGGCGTCCCGAAGGGCGCGCCATCCAGAAGAAAGCCGCTGCCCCGCGCCTTGCCGAAGGCATCCGACACCCGCGCCACCACGTCGCGGTTGCGGATCACGGCGCGCATTTCCTCGACCGTGACGATCTGGCCGGTCGCCACCATCGCCTGAAGCTCTTCCTCGGGATCGACGCCGGGCGCGTCGAGCGCGGCCAGAAGCCGTTCGGCATCGCCGTCGCTGCACCCCGGCAGCACGGTCCGCGCCATGGCCTGCCGCAGCGTGTCGATGATCTCGCGGGTTTCGGGAACGTCGCCCTTGTCGGCGAGCCAGATCTCGGACAATTGCCGCAGATCGCCGTAGATCATGAACGCCGCCGATTGCCCCTTGAGCGCGGCCAGCCGCCGGAAATATTCCTCGTAGCGGGACTGTCCGGAAATCCAGTCGCCCTGCGCCATGTAGCCCTGCGCCAGCCCGGCGACGGTAAAGGGATCGGGCGTCAGGCCCGCGAGATCCACAACCAGTCGCGCCCCCACATCCGCCGCCCGGATGTCGAGCGCGATGCCCTCGCGTTCGGCGCGCCAGGCGAGCGCGGCAAGGTTCGCGCCGTGCCAGGCCGGGTCCAGGTCGTAGACCTTGCGATAACACGCCACCGACTGCCGCAGCGCCCGCTCGGCCCCCGCCCGGTCCGCGGCGGCGGCGCAGGCGACGAATTCCTGCTTGAAGGCGCGGCCGAGCAGGCCCGTCACCTCGCTGATCCGGGCGGGGGTGCCGCCGTCTTCCAGCCGGTGACCGAGGCGGCGCAGCCCGTGGATGGCAAGACGGCAATCCCCGGTGTCGATCCGCGCCTGGGCCTGGAGCGTACGAATCTCGACGTCGTCCAGCCCGTCGAAGATCTCGGCCAGTTCCAGCATCTGGGCAAAGCCGCGCGCCGCCTTGCAGACCTCCATGAGGGCGACGACCTCGTGCGCGCCGGCCACCGCGCCGCCCTCGCGGGCCTCGGCGATGCGGTCCAGCAGCGTGTCGATGGAGGACGGCCCGAAGGATCGCACCGCCGCCCGTGCCGCCTGCAATTCGTCGTCCAGCGTCGCGCCGAAGCCGGGGCCGTCGCGGTCGTCGTATCTCATGGGCATCCTGTCCTCACCCGGTGGCTCCGGGCGCCAGCAGCAGGCTCTCCGGTCCGTCCAGTTCCCGGGCAACCTGGGTGAACGGCGCCTCGTTGTCGAGGGTCGCGCCCAGCGGGTCGCACCCGGTCAGCGCGCCGAAGGACAGGCCGGTCTCCGCCTCGATCCGGGCGATCTGCACCTGGTAGGTGCGGTAGGACCCGTAGACGAAGGGGCTTTCCACAAGTTCGCGGATGAAGGGGCCGTGCGACAGCACGTAGCCGGTGGCCGACAGCGTGCCGGTCGCGGCATCGACGATGACGGCGACCTTCCAGAACTCCTCGGGGATCGCCACGTCCGGCGCCCCCGTCTGCCTGAGCCGCTTGTCGGTGTCGCGAAAGATCGGGCCGGTGAAGACGCTGACCCGGAAGGCAAGGGTTTCGGCGGCCTCCATGATGTAATCCTCGAGGCCGACCCAGTCCTTCTGGTTCAGATCCTCGTGCTGGGGCGCGCAGTTGGTGTAGTGGAAAGTGTCGAGTTCGCCCTGCTGCGCCGCCTCGCCCCAACCGGGATCGCGCCTGCGCACCATGTGCCCCCGGTCGAGCGGGTTGTCGGCGTAGAGCGCGTTGCCCACCTGATGCGCCGCGTCCAGACGTCCGTCGAGCCGCCAGGCTCCCTGCCGCGTCAGCCGCCTGGACAGCCCGCCGTCGATATTGACCGCCGTCAGCAGCGGCAACCGGCGCGAGGCCGACTGCACCACCGAGAAATGCGTGTATCGCAGGATGTTGTCCGCCGTTCCTGCCACCGGCGCGGCATCCCCCGCCCAGGCCCCGAGGCGCGGCAGCGGCACCGCCAGATCGCCGTCCCCGAGGAAATCCGCCGCATACCCCTCGCGCCCCGCGAACACGTCGGCGGCCGAGATCGGCGCCTCCTCGGGCATCCGGGGCACCACCACCGGCCGAGAGACCTGGCGGCACGCCGCCTCGAGCACGTCGGATGTCACGGCATAGTTGTTCTCCATGAAGCGCCCGGCAAAGTGCAGGCCGACGATCTCGCCCGACTTGAGGCTGATGAGCGGAGAGCCGGAGTTCCCCCCGAGCGAGGTGTAGTCCGAGGTCAGCGTGATGAGGCTTTCATCGCGTTCGGTGATATAGCCCGGCGCAAAGCGTTTCACCTGGTAGATGCCGCCGAAATACTGCTCCATCAGGTCGCGTTCGTTGCGGTCCCCGTCTTCGGCCGGGTAGCCGACGACGGCGACCGGGTGGCCTTCGCTCATCACCTGCTTCGACAGGATCAGCGCGGGCACATCGTCGAGCTTGCGCACCTTGAGCAGGGCGAAATCCGGTTCGTTGTCCTGCGCGACATAGACGATGTCGGCCACCTCGGCACGGTTGCGGCGGTCGGATTCGTGGAAGTGGCAATAGTCCATCCGCGCTTCCATCAACTGCCCGAACCGCCCGCGCCGGAAGCGGTAGCCGTTCCACAATTGCTCGGCGAACAGCCGGGCGACGTGGCGGTTCGTCACCACGAGATCGTCGCCGACGAGAAAGCCGGTGCCGCCGTAGGGCAGCGACCAGTGGTTGATGAGATCCACCCGCCCGATGGACCGGGTGACCGTTTCGAGCCGCGCCTTCTGGTCGGTGATGCGTTCGACCAGATCCGGCTCCCCCGCCATGCGGTTGTCGAGGTCGATGCCGGTGTCGCGGACGAAATAGGCCGGGCGCAGTTCGGCGAGGATGATCGCCTCGGCCACCATCGTGGTGTCGAAGGCCTCGCCCCCCGCCCCCATGCTTTCCAGCGACTCTCCGTCGAGAATGGCGCGCCGAGCCTCCTCGGCTCCGGGGCGCCCTTCGCTGCGCCGCGCATCCAGGGTCTTTTCCGCGACCGCGTGAAAGGCCTTGCTGGTGCGCCGCACCTGTTCGATCTGCCGTTGATACATGCCGCCCTCCTCTCGGGTACCGGACCGCTAGCGTGAAATTGCCACCACGACGCGCTCTTCGAGCGGCCGGTCGCCCTCGAACCGCAGCTCGTAGAAGCCGGGGGAAAGCCTGGTCTTCAGCGTCATGGCCAGCGCATTGATGCCGGGGCCGCGATAAAGCACCTCTTCCGCGGCGGCGGCTTCGGCCTCCACCGCGTCGGCCTCGGTGATGCGGTCGAAGACCAGCCGTCCCTCGAGCGCCGTCATCAGCGTCTCGGAGGTCAGCACCAGTTCGATCGGCTCGTCCTCGCCGAACACCGGCTTCTGCAGCGAGATGCGCACCGGCTCCGGTTCCGTCCCTTCGAGCCCGGCAAAGACCGGTGCTTCGAGCGGCGCCCCCGCGTCGGCGCCGAACAGGCGGAAGAACACCCGCTTGAACGGGGTGCCGCGAAAGACGTTGGCGTGTTCGTTGATGACCACCTGCTTCTGCTCGGTCCGGGGCAGCGAGCTCCACATCGGAACGGTGCCGTCCCCGGCATCCGGGGTCTGCACCACGAAGGCGGTCTGGCCGTCCATGTTGACCCGGGTCACCGTCTTGTGCCCCGCCCCGCTGAAATAGAAATACCGGATGTGCGTGGGCGCGGCCCCTGCGTTCAGCGCGTCGTGCACGGCCCGCGCCCGCGCCACCAGCGCCGGTTTCATCCCCAGCCGGGCCGCGACCTGAGGGTCGTAGAAATCCAGCGGTTTCAGCTTCGATCCGTTGGTGGTGTCCCAGCAGGCATCCTCGCCCGGCGCCGGCAGAAGCTGATAGCCCGAGGGATAGGCCGGGTTGGCCGAGAGTTTCTTGAAATCCTCGCGGCTTATCCCCAGCGCCTTGTCCAGCCCCATCACCCGCGCCAGCGCCAGCGGCGCGCCGTTGTGCGGCGTGGCCAGGGCGAAAAAGCCCGAGATCCGGTGAAAGAACGGCCGCCCCGCATAGGTGCCGGTTTCCAGCATCAGCCGGGTGATGAGCCCCCCCATCGAATGCGCCACCAGCACGATCTCGTCCGCATCGACGGTGTCGAGCATGTCGGCCAGGTCGTCGGCCAGATCGAACAGGTCGCGCCGCCAGTCATAGGGGTGCTCGACCAGCCGCTTGGCCCCCTGCGCGGCGAAACCCATCTCGCGGAACAGCGCCAGGATCGGGCTGTAGAAGTCCACGCAGCTCACGTTGCGGATGACCTCGGTCGCGCGCAGATCGGGCGACTGGAGCTTGTCGATCCGGTTGTAGCCGAAGATCGTCTCGGTCACCTTCGGCGGCCAGACGACCTCGCCGCTCGGGAGTTTCAGTTCGGTGCCCATGATTCCGGGCACGAAGACGGCGGCAAGTGACATGACGAATATCCCGATGTGAAAAGGCGAAACGATACAACCAATCCGAGAGTGCCACAGCCCCCCGAGTCGGTCCAGTGCCCTTCAGGTCAGGTATTCCCGCCCGCGACGCCGGTCTCAGCCGCCGTGTTCGCTGGCGCGCTTCATATCCTCGTGGAACTGCTTGCGCAGCCGTTTGCGCGCCTCCGCGGCGCGATGCCGGCGACGCTCGACCTCGTCCAGCAGCTTGAGCGCGGGCACCGGCGCCGGGCGCCCCTCCTCATCGACGGCGACCATGGTGAAATAGCAGGAATTCGTGTGCCGCCGGGTGCCCTGGCGGATATCCTCGGCCTCGACCCGGATGCCGATCTCCATCGAGGTCCGCCCCGCGTGGTTGACGCTGGCCCGGAAGCTCACCAGTTCGCCGACATTGATCGGCTCCTTGAACATCACCTGGTCGACGGAGAGCGTGACCGCGTAGCTGCCCGAGAACCGCGAGGCACAGGAAAACGCCACCCGGTCGAGCAGGTTGAGCAGCGCACCCCCATGCACCTTTCCGCTGAAATTCGCCATGTCGGGCGTCATCAACACGGTCATCTCGAGCTTGCGGGGGTCCATCATGGCAACTCCTTGTGGGTCTGCGGCCCCGAACAGCCTCGGCACCGCGGCAGCCGTCTCCGGTGCGAACGCCGGAAAGGTGCCGCAAAACGCAACGCGATACCAGCAGCTCTCCCACCCCCGCGCCCGCCCCCCCCCCGACGCCACAGCAAAGGGCAGATATTTTCCGAACAGCCCGATTTCGCCTTGTGGTCCGCACACGGGCTTGGCTATACGCGACGGTGGAGACGTGGCCGAGTGGTCGAAGGCACACCCCTGCTAAGGGTCGCACGCATTTGGAATATCCTCTTGATATTACTATATAAACGCCGCATCGCTGCAATCTCCTGCACAGATTTTGCACGGGTTCGCAGATCATGCCATGGTTATTGCGGGTGCGCCGGTATCCGCACCCTTCCAATCTCCGGAACGACCTCAAGAAGATTATTGTAAGCCACTCGACAACTATATGAGTGTACGCTGCGCGGCGCCGGTTTATCTGCCCGCCGAGGGCGGCTGGGCGGGAAGCCGACCTTCCCTGCGCATCCAATGAATGACCAGGACGCGCAGGTGGCGGACGCTGCTCATCGTGCATCCGATTCCAGGCTGTCAGGCACTTCGACCCACAGCCGACCTTCGTGCCAGACGCAGCGGATGACCGGTCCTAGTCCATTGCGATCGTTCACACAGTGTGCAGAATGACGCGAACGTAGAGGGTAGAAGAGTCTCATGAAAAAGTCCGACTTTGATATTCACTTCGACAACGCTTTCGCAACGTTGAACCAGACCAGATTTCAAGACTGGTTTGCTCGTATGGCTTCTAGGGTCTACGGGACCGACTTTGAATTGATCAAAGCCGGGGGACGAAGCGGCGACAAGAAAAGCGATGGCAGGATAATATCAACCCAAACGGTTTTCCAGTGCTACGCACCAGAATCCCCTAAGACATTTGCCGAACAAGCAAAGGCCAAAATCGCCGATAGCTTTCCAGAAGTTCTAAGTTACTGGCCAAAGCTAAGCGAATGGGTCTTGGTTCACAACAATGTTGAAGGACTGCCGACGTCAGCCAGCGACAAACTGGAGGAACTTAGGAAGGAATACCCTGCGCTAAAAATTTCAACTGCCTGCCGCAGCTTCTTGAAAGACGAACTGCACGACAAATTGTCCATGCAGAAGATGATTGACGTATATCCATCAGCAAGCCTTAACTTCAATGAAGTTCAGATGGCTCATATACGACCACTCCTCAAGAAAATTGTGGAAGCCCGGAGTGTTGAACCTGATCCAACGAATTTTGGCGACATACCAGACGAGTCAAAGCTTGACTTCAATAGGCTCAGCCCAGATTCGAAGTATGACATTCGTCGCGCGCGACCCCACATTGATGTAGTGGATAGATATATTGCGGGGATGCCGAACCCTCAGAACGCCTCGATTATCCAAGCCGAAATGCGGGCTAAATACATCGAACTTAAGGAGTTTGGATACGACCCCGATGAAATATTGGGCAAGCTGCTTTTTTTCTGTGGCGGCGGTGAGACTGCCACAGTATCAGCCGCTGCATATGTGATTGTGGCGTACTACTTGGACGCCTGTGATATTTTCGAAAATGTGCCGCAGGTTGCTCCATGTTGATGCCCACCAAACACATCAAAACCGAAAATGCTCTCATAGGTGTTGGAGCAGAGATTCTTGCGCTACTGGATCGAGACAAGACCGTTTCACGCCTGTTTAGCGACATTCAAGAAGATCGGCGAGCGAACGAACTGTCAACGATTCACTTCGACTGGTTTCTGTTGGCTATGGATTTCTTGTTTTCTATTGGGGCGATCAGATTCGAGTCTGGCTTGATAAAGAAGATGAATCAATGATTGTAGAAATCACCAGCACACTCGCCACTTTCAAGCCACTCCGCTTCAAGAGCGGGCTTAACATACTTGTAGCTGAGCGCCATGAATCATCTGGTGCGAAGGAAACCCGAAACGGAACTGGCAAGACAAGCTTTATAGAGCTAGTCCATTACCTTGTGGCTGAAAAGAGAAATGCGGACGATGACTTCCACAAACCTGAAATAATTGGCGCTGAATTCTGCGGCAAGTTTTCTGATGGCAGCTCCGAATTTGTGATTTGCAAGAAGAGCAATCCAAAATCCGACTATCTCACAAAGGATGGAGCCGCTATTACGCCAAAGAACCTTCGCAAGGAGTTGGCGTTGAGGTGGTTTTCACTCTCAGAGGAAGACACCGCTCAAACCTACGGACCCAAGTTCGGGGCGCTGTTTGCCTATTTTGTGCGCAAAGAGCGCAACGGTGGCTTTGCTAGCCCAAAAATGAACAGTTCATCGCAACAGGACTGGGATAGCCAGGTCAGTCTTTCATACCTCTTAGGATTTGACTGGAGGCTGCCCCAGAAACTGCAGATTAAGAAAGATCAGAAGAAAGACGCCGATACATTGGCGAAAATGATCAAGAATGGCTACCTGACTGATGGCGCATTAGACGTTAATAAAATGCAGGCGCGATTGGACTTGCTTGATACTGAAATTGAATCGAAGCGCCAAGAAGTTACATCCGCATCGGTGGTGGACGGTTATCGCCAGCACGAAGTCACAGCGAATGAACTCACGGGCCGCATTCGTGACTTGAACGAGGCCAATCTTGAAGACTTGGACCTTGTGGAGAGTATTGATCTGGCGCTTAGAGAGGTTGAAGACGCCTCTGCATCCGATCTAAGGAGCGTCTATGAGCAAGTGGGGATTTTTTTCTCCGATCAAGTTAAGACGCGGTTTGAACAAGTTGAAGCGTTTCATGCGCAGGTAGCAAAGAACCGTGAATTGCACCTTCGCCGCGAAAAGAAGAATGCGCAGGAGCGGTTGGCTTCTCGCAAGACCGAAATCAATAGATTGCAGGACAGCCTAAAGGACAAGCTTGCATTGCTTCGTTCAGGGATGGCAATTGAGCGACTGACGCTTTTGCAGTCCGACTTGAACCGCCTAGAAGCTGAACAAGCTGACCTTCGAAAACAAATCCCACGGTTTAGGGACGTGGAAGAAGATCGCAAGCGGTTGGGTCGGGAAATCACCGACCTTGTAGATTTGATCGGCCAGGACATCATTGAAAGAGAGGCGGCCAGAAAGTTCGCAGTTCAGGCTTTTGGCGAAACATCAAAGTTCCTCTATGACGAACCGGGCCAGCTTATCTTAGGTAAGTCACGAGGAGTTGCGGGCCTTTCGATCGAGACTGACATTGTTGGAAAGAAGAGTGGAGGCAAGAATCACATGCAGGTATTCTGCTTTGATTGGTTGCTTGTCGAGACCGCGAAGAAGAGTGACCGATTTCCGGGGTTCTTGATCCATGACAGCCATATTTTCGATGGTGTCGACGGTCGACAAATTGGTCTTGCACTCAAGTTGGCTCAGTCGAAGTCCGAACAGCTTGGCGTTCAGTATATCGTCGCCATGAACTCGGATGACTTGCAGAAGATCAAGCACGAAGAAGAGATTAGCGGGGAAGCGATTTTTGACCCTACTGATTTCATCATGCCGACTCGACTGTCGGACGATGCAGGCGGCGGGCTCTTCGGTATTAGATTTTAGATGGTGCGCTAAGACAAATTTAGTTTAGGGATTGTGTGGTCCGTCGAGGGTCTTCTTTCTTCTACTTGACCGCGGCTTTCCAAGCATCAGTCAGGTTACAGGTGTATGGGCTGGCTTCCTGCACTGTAGGAACCATTCTGAATGCGTTGCGTCAGGCGGCCATTTTTCGCCCACCCTGTCGGTCGCCTTCGAGCGCATCGCGGTCACTCGTGCGATGCTCAGCGAACTTCCGCTTCCCGCCCTATCCTCCCGATGGTCGCGTGAACGTCGAACATTTCGACGCCGCCCGGATCCGTCCTGCCGGGCGGCATTGGGCAGCGCAAATTTTGGCGCCGAACTGCGCCAGATGGTGGTGACCCTGCATGTCGTCCAGAAGTCGCGGCACTAAACCATTGACTGCAGAGCCACCCGGCACCCCGGCTACGCCAAACCTCAGCAGCGCCGGAAAAAAATCTAGGAACCATTCGGCGGGCCAAAGGCGTCGGCGGCATGGCACTGAACATGTATCGCGACATTGAGCCCATGCGCGCCCGCTTCACGCTGACAATGCCGACCTGTAATCTAGCGAGTCTACCGAAACGGCTTGCAGCCTGACGAGGGAAGTCGCAGCCAGGACTGCGTGCCCATGCTCCAGCCCCACACAGAACCCACATAGAGGGGAACGGTTCCACACGTCAGGCTCTTTCAGCCCCCTGTTAGGCGCAAGTATTCGGAACGCCCTCACTGACTATTTTTTGCCAATCGCCCCCAAGAATTTCTCTTGCTGACAAAGCATTGTGCGCCTCTGAGGATCTTTCAGGAATCAACCTCACGACCATTCCCTGATCAAAATTCTGATACATTCCGTTGAAAATGTCGCCTTGCAGACCTGAGCCAGTCGTATCTTGCTCAATGATGAACTTGTCATACCCTTTCCGAATGACTTCGATAGCTGCAGCCTTAAACGCGAGAGTACGCGCTCCGGTTGGGCCGCAAGCAGGTGCCGCATGAGTCTGAACTTTGAAACGATCTTTCGACATCGGTTGAACGCTAGTTTCCGCACAGGCTGCCAGGAGCCCCGCCAATAGGAGAAAACAAACGGAATTTTTCATATTACCCTCGTTCACGTTGATTTTTACAATGATTGCTGTGTCTTGCGCGAAATTGCAACATTGGCGAAAGAACAAATTCGCAATCAACTTCGAAATAGGTCGGGAAGGCGCCGAAAAAATGATGCGTCGGCATGCGTTAGACGGTCGGCGGAGCAACGCAGACTGTCCAGCGGGGCGTCGATAGGGTGCTCGCGCCTCATCCTCACGCTGGCGGCGGTAAATCTTGCCCGGCTTCCGCGGCTGCTGGTCATCTGAAGACGGCAACGACCGCGCTATCTATGCCGCGCAGCAAGGAGATACACGAGTTGGAACGGCTCGCCGCCGAGATCCGTCAAGCGTCAGGACTGCCGCGTCGGATCACTTGATGACCTGGAGGACCGGCGCGGGGGCGGCGGCGGTTCCGTCTTGGCTTGGCGGGCGGATCCTTTCGCCGAGCGTGCGAAAATCCCAACCATGCGCAAGCAGTCGGCGGCCGAGGTCAGCCGGCGCAATCTTCCGATACCGTTGTGCCATGTCCGATTTTTGCCAGCCTCCGAGGTCGAGCAACCCGCCGAAATCCTTGGTTTGCGCGTAATACCAGGTTGCCCAAGTGTGGCGCAGCGTATGCGGCGTGACGTCGTGCCGGTCGAGCCCGGCGGCGATCACGGCCTCGGCGAAGGCGGCGGCGAGCTGGCCGCCGGATCCCGTATTGAGCTTGTACGCCTTCCCCTTGGGGGTCCGGCAGATCGCGCCGGTTTCCGGCAGGGGGCGCGCGAGTGCGAGGTCTCGCGCGCGCTCAGGCATGCGTATCATGCGCGCATGGCCGTTTTTCGTATCTGGTAGATGCGCCTCGCCGGTCGCCGGGTAGAACCGGGCCACGGTGACGGAAAGCGCCTCGCCTGCCCGACAGCCGGCGCCGAGCATGAAAGCTATCGCGGGCAGGATGTGGGGTTGCAGCTCGGCCGCCGCGGTGAGCAGCGCCTCGGCTTCCTCCGGGGTCAGCCAACGCGTTCGGATCCGGTCTCCCTTGCGGCGGCGAAATTTCCGGTAGTGGGTCAGGCCGGACTCGGCCGCAAGGTTTACCACGGCCGAAACCGGGACAATGAGCTGGCGATTTATCGTGGCGGGTGCGGCCGTCGGATAGATCGCTTCCGCCGCATCGTTCAGGGCCGGATTGTCAATCTCGGCGAGCAGCTTGTCGGGTCCGAAGTGTTGCAGGATCTTCGCGAGGTAGCGCGACTCGCCTCCGGCGCGCATGTAGTCGAGCGCGGCCTCGGCAAAGGTTAGCGTCGCGGCCTTGCCATATGCGCTGCGGTCGAGGATTTCGCTTTCGCGCCGGATGCGGATTGCCTCGGCGCGGGCCGCGTCGCTTGTTCCAGTGCTTTCATAAATAGAGACTCCCGCGACGGAGCCGCGCAAGTACCAGTTCCCGGCCTTTGTGCGGCGTGTTTTCTTGAGCGGCATGTCGCGGCCTCCCCTTCACTCAGAAACGCCGCGACCAGATCGGCGGGACGATAGAGAATGCGAACCCGGCCGCGCGCGCGAATCCATGTCAGGGCGTTTTCCGCGCGCATCTGGTCGAGCAGGCGGCGCGAGGTCTGCACGCCTCGGGACGCCAGGAACGCAACCGCCTCGGGGGTGGATAGCAACGGCTCGCCGGTCATCGCAGGAACAGGCCGGCAAGAGCTGCGGCAACCGCGACGGGGGCCAGGGCGAGCGCGGTTGCAAGGCACATATCGGCCATGAGCTGCGCGGCACGGTGGGCCGGGCTGGTCGGGATCTTTTGTTCTCGCATGCGAGCCTCCGATTTGTTCTCGGGGGCATGAATTGCACATTAAAATGTGCAAGGTCAACACAACAGCGCGGTTGCACAGCATACGTGTTTTGCGCGATAGGGTAGCGGCCCGAGAATCCGGGCGATAATTTTCTCGCAAGAATTGGGGGCAGAATGCCGGGGGTGAAACAGGATGAAGTCAGCATTTATACGGTCCATGAGGTAACGAAGGACTGGCGCGAAGCGGATCTCTTGCGCTTGGCTGAGAAGGTCGAGGCTTTATCGAAGACCGAAGCAACGCGGCAGTCGGCAGGGCGCGACGCGCGTTAGTCAGCCTCCCCTCGCGCCAGGTCGATAGCCTTTTCGAGCAGGTGCGGGGGGAGTTGCTCCAGGGCTGCATGTAGCCGCAAGCGACCTTCCGAGATCGCGTCGGGGCGATGCATAAGGCCGATGGGTATTTGCAACACCTCGCACACCAGCAGCATGTTTGCGTAGCTCAGTGAGGTTTTTCCCTTCACGAATTGCGACACCGTGTTTCGGCTCATGCCCGCTTTACGGGCTACTTCTGCAAAATTCGTCTCTCTCATTGCGACGGCAATCCGCAAGTTGCGGCGGGCTATGTCGAGACGCGGGTCCGGTAGATCCATCATAATATCAAGCATTCTCGCAATCCGTTTCAGTCGATAATCTCCATACCTTAGCACAGTAAACAGGGAAAAGGTCTAAAAAGTGACAACCTCGCGGCATGCGGGGCGGTGCATATTTTTATTTACATTGCACATTATAATGTGCAATGCGCTTAATAAGGGGCCGGACGATTGAGGTTCCGAAGTTTCTAAACTCAGCAAGCGGTGGGCATGATGAAAATTCAGTCAAAATGCGGCGAGGTATCCTCCGACCGTGTGGGGGTGATTCCGCCTCCCGAATCGTTCCGGGTCTGGCTCGCCGGATCACTGGTGCGGCTCGGCCTCAAGGCTGGCGGATACGGTCCCGAATTGGGCCTCGGAAAAAACACTCTGGGGCACTTCCTTGCCGGTCCCGACCGCGATCTGCGGCTCGGTACGGCGGCGATGATTTCCAATGATCTCATGGCGCGCGCGCAGGAGGCGGGAACCGCGCTCGACCCGATACCCTCGGCCGTTTCCGGGGGCGACGATGCCTGATCGGTTGCGGCGTGGCGTGGATCAGATGCAGCCGGGAATGTCCGAAAGCGATCTTGATTCGAGTGTGAGGCGGGACGTTCGCGCGTTGGCCGACAGGGCCGGTGTCCCGGTTGAGGCGCTTTTCCCGGAAATCATCGCCGCATACATCCGCTTGTTGCGGGACGCGCCGGGCGCCTTGCCTCGCAATCCCCTCGCGCCGGTGGTCGGCGGGGCGCATCGGCGGGCCGGGCGATGAGCGGCGGCTTCTATGATGGCCTTGTGCCGCCGAAGCCCCTCACGCGGCGGCCGTCCGATCAGATGCCGGGTTCTCGAAACTGCCCGTTTCACCTGCGCAGGTTGTGCGGATCCTGCGAGCAGTTCGCCGGGCGCTTGCGCCAGGCGCGGCCGGGGTTTTGCGTGGCCTATCAGGTCGAGGTATTGCCGAGCGCCTCGGCGGTGGATTGTGCGCGGTGGTCGCGCAAGGTGGCGCCATGAGGTCGGCAGCTCTTAGGGCCGAGGTCATGGCGCGCCCCGAGGCCGAGCGGGTCGGATACGCGCTTGATCTGCTCGCCTATTATCTCGACCCGCACGACGGCTTTTTTGAGCGGCTGGCCGATCTCGGCTTGCGCTTGCCGGCGGCCGAGGCGCGGATCCTGCACGCGCTCGACCGTCGGCGCGGCGAGTTCGTATCGCTGCGGGCCTTGAACGCGGCGGCGAACATTGATCGGCCGCACTCCGATTGGCCGGATGATCGCGTGATATATGCGCGGGTGGCTTGCCTGCGGGAACGGCTCGCACGGGCGAGGATCCCGGTCGAGATCACGGCATGGTCAAAGGTCGGATACCGTCTGACCGCCTCGGCAGATTTCGTCATTACCGGGGATCCCGATGCGTGATGATGGCCGGCGGGCCGAGGCGCAAATGATCCCGATTGAAGCCATTGCCGAAAGGCTCAATCTCAAGCTGACAAGCATTTCGCCAACGGAACGCGCCGGACCCTGCCCGGACTGCGGCGGAAATGATCGGTTCGCGATCAACACGCAAAAGCAGGTATTCAACTGCCGCAAATGCGGCGAGGGCGGCGACGGTCTCGCATTGGTCCGGCTCGCGCTCACATGCACCTTTCCCGAGGCGCTCGATTATCTTGTCGGCGCCTCCGATGTTGTCCCCGACCCTGCCGAGATCGCGCGCCGCGAAAAACAGCGCGCGGCCGACAAGAAAGAGCGTGAAGATTTCGCGGCGCGCGAGCGCGCGCGGGCGATCAGTCAGGCGGGCAAGATCTGGGACTCGGCCGAGGGTTGCGACCTTGCGCCGGTGCGGGCCTATCTCTCCGGTCGGGGGATCACGTTTGACCCGTGGCCGCCGACGATACGCTGCCTGCCGTCGCATGGATACTTCCGAAAGATCGCGGGCGAGGCGCGCGAGTGGCACAGGGGGCCGGCGATGATCTCGGCCGTATGGGGGCCTGATCGGTCCATGCGTGCGGTGCATCAAACTTGGATCGACCCGGCGCGGCCGGGACACAAGGCGGGGATCCTCGGGCCTGACGGAAAGGCGCAGCCTGCGAAGCTCACGCGCGGGTCGGTCAAGGGCGGCGCGATCCGCCTCTCGCCGTTGCCGCCCGAGGGCGGAACGCTTGTCGTCGGCGAGGGGATCGAGACGACGGCCTCGGTCATGATGGCAGGGGCATATCCCGGCGCGGCTTTCTGGTCGGGCGTGAGCCTCGGCAATATGGCCGGTGTCATGCTCAAGCGCGACGGCGTGCGTCACTCTGGCGAGCCGGATCTCGAAGACGCCGAGGCATTCCTTCCTCCGCCTTGGCTCGGGCGCCTGATCTTCCTTCAGGACGGCGACAGCGCGCCGAAAGAGACGCGGGCAAAACTGCTTTCCGGGTTGCGTCGCGCCATGAGCCGCAATCGGCGCCTCCTGGCCGAGATCGCGCCGGCGCCGGAGGGCAAGGATTTCAACGATCTTTTGAAAGGGGCCGACGATGCGACCGACGAATGAGGGCCGGCATGATCTGGAATTTTCCGACCTGGGCCGGGGTGATGATCTCGACCGATTGCTCGGGCTGATCGGGGCGGCCTGCCTCGGGCTCGCAATCTGGGGCGGTATCGCCCTCGCCGTCCGGCACGTCGCCGGGATCTGACGAACGGGAACCGGGCGCAAGATCCGGGCAAGGCAAGGAAATGCAAATGGATGGGCGACAGGAGATCCGCGACGCTTGCGCGCGGGCCGAGATCATTCCGCCGATGGATCCGCCGGCGGATTCCGGCGGCGGCGATGATCGCGAGATACCGCCAGGCGAGACGTACCAGGAACCGCCCGAGGCCGAGGGGGCGCAATTCCCTTTGAACGACTACGGGAACGGCCAGCGGCTTTTGACCTATTTCGGCCGGGATATTCTCTTTGTCCCGCGTCTCGGGTGGTTTCGGTGGCAGGGCGAGCGGTGGCTCGCGGATGAAGATGAATTGAAGGTGCGTGCCGATGCACAAAAGATCGCGGGCCGGATCCTCTCTGAAATCGAGTTCCTCGCGCTCGAAGATTGGGAGCGCGACGCGATCGAGCTTGGCCGGGAATTGACCGGCGAGCTGCGCGATCTCGAAAAGATGCCGCGCGACCAGGTGAGCGACGAAGATCGCAAGCGGCTGCGCGAGCTGCGGGAGATTGTCGGCCGCGCCGATGACATCAAAGAGCGTTTCGGCAAACGCAAGTCGGCGCATCGCTCGCATGCGCGCAACTCCGGCAACTCCGGGAAAATATCCAACATGATGGTAGAGGCACGCACGGCCGTCGCCTGCGGGATCAATGACCTCAATTCGGATCCGCTCGCGCTCAACGTCGCAAACGGCACGATCCGCTTTCAACTGGATCTGGACCCGCATTCCGAAGCTTGGGGCCGGCGCGATCCCGATTGGCGGTTGCAGCTCGACCCGCACGACCGCGCCGACATGATCTCGAAGCTTGTCCCGGTGGCCTATCACAAGGGCGCGAAATGCCGTCTCTGGCGCGAGTTTCTGGATCGCGTGCAGCCGGATCCGGCGATGCAGCGTTTCTTGCAAAGGTGGGCGGGCTATTGCCTGACCGGCAAGACGACTGAGCAAAAGCTCGTTTTTCATTTCGGCGGCGGCCGCAACGGAAAATCCACCTTTACCGATACGATTGCGAAGATCCTTTCTGACTACGGCACAACGGTTCCGATTGAGACGCTTACCGGGTCCGAGCAGCGCAAGGGGTCGGATGCAACGCCGGATCTCGTTCGTCTGCCGGGCGCGCGCTTTGTGCGGGCCTCCGAGCCCGAGCGCGGCACGCGGATGAAAGAGGCGATGATAAAGGCGCTTACCGGCGGCGAGGCAATCATGATCCGCCGCATGATGCAGGAATTTGTCGAGGTCGAGCCCGAGTTCAAACTCAATATCTCGGGCAATCACAAGCCGGAGATCCGGGGCGGCGACGATGGTATTTGGCGGCGCGTGTTGCTGGTGCCTTGGCAAGAGCAGATCGCGGAATGCGACGTTGACGCGGGCCTGCCCGAAAAGCTCTGGGCCGAGCGCGAGGGCATACTTGCATGGATGGTCGAGGGGTGTCTCGACTGGTTGCGGACGGGGTTGCAAATTCCGGCCTCTATCCGGGAAGCGACGGAAGAATATCGCGAGGCGAGCGATCCGATCCGGCTTTTCCTCAAGACCGAATGCGAGATCACCGGCGCAAGCGACGACTGGTTGCGGGCGCGGGATCTGACCGACGCTTTCCTCGGCTGGATGATCGAAACGGAGCAAGGCGCTTGGGGAACGCGCACGGTCGCGAACCATTTCAAGGAACGTGCAAACGGCGGTTTCAAGGGGCCGGACGGGCAACAGTTCACGCCGGCGAAACGATCCGACACCGGCTATATCGGGATACGCCTCAAAGAAGACGCTTGGGACCGCATCGCGAAATATGGCGAGCAGATCCGCGCCGCCGCGGCGCGCAAGGGGTGATGCGTACGGCCGCGCCGGTCGGCGCTCCCGTCGGGTATACGTTCTGTTCGGGGATCGGCGCGCCCGAGATCGCGGCGCCGTGGGTCGATTGGCGGCTCGCCTCCGAGATCGACCCTTTCCCGCGCGCCGTCCTGCAAGAGCGGTTCGCCTACAAGGTGCCGGAGCTGCATAATCAGGGCGAGCCGCTACTCTGGGGCGACATGACGGAAGTCGGCCCGGAGCTGCTCGCCCGGCGCGGCGTCCCTCTCCCTGATCTGATATTCGCCGGGACGCCGTGTCAGGCGTTTTCGCTCGCCGGCGCGCGGCAAGGCGCGGCCGATCCGCGCGGAAACCTTACCCTTAAATTTGTGGGGATCTGTCATGACATTGTCGCTGCTCGACCTGATGGAAAACTCGCCGTCGTCTGGGAAAACGTGCCCGGCGTCCTCTCCGATGAAAACAACGCTTTCGGATGTTTCTTGGCGGGACTTGTCGGGGCAGATGATCCCCTACTCGCGCCAGGCGGCGGAAGCTGGCCGGGTGTCGGTATGGTGTCCGGGCCACGGGCACGGGCGGCATGGCGGGTTTTCAACGCTCAATATTTCGGAGTCGCCCAACGACGCCGCCGAGTGTTTCTTGTCGTCGATTTTGGAGGGGCCTGCGATCCTGCCGCGGTATTATTTGAGCGCGAGGGCCTGCGCGGGGATCCTGCGCAGGGCGGAAAATCGGGGCAAGACGTTGCCGGAACCCTTAGCGCGCGCATTGGCGGCGGTGGCGGCCTCGGGACGGATTTCGAGCTAGACGGCGGGCTTGTCGCCGTAGCGACAGGACAGGCCGGCGCCGAGATCGCCGTCGGCCGTGCGCCGACGCTGACATGCAACCATGAGGCGCCTTTCATTGCCTACGGAGGCGCGCGGCCGCTTCCGTTCAATGAGGGGCAGATCACAAGCCCGACAAACCGCGCGGCGCCGAAAGCGGGCGATCCCTGTCACACGCTTTCGGCGCAGGACCGGCCGCCCGCGATAGCCTATCGGGTGACGGGGAACGACGGTGCTTTCGAGCAGGGCCAGACGGTCGGCGCATTGACGACGGGAACCGACAAGAGCGCGCATGTCGTGGTGAGCGCGACCGGCGCGAGATCTCACGCGCTCACGGCCGAAGGGTTCGACGCAAGCGAAGACGGGACCGGCCGAGGCGTGCCGACGGTTGCGGTCGGGGCCGAAGCATCATGGGAGGTGCGCCGATTGACGCCGGTCGAGTGTCATCGGCTGCAAGGGTTTCCCGACGATCATTGCCGGATCCCTTGGCGCGGCAAGGCGGCCGAGGATTGCCCGGATGGGCCGCAATACAAGGCTTTGGGAAATTCGATGGCGACGGCGAACGTCGCTTGGATCCTGCGGCGTCTGGCCGCCTCGGCGGGCTGGGTGGCAGCATGAGCGGGCGGCCGTGCGATCTCTGCGGGGCGCAGAATGCGCCTTTCGGGTTTGCCCGTCCCGGCGGGCGGCGCGCGCAGATACCGGGCCAGCGGTCGCTATGGGCGTGCGCGGCATGTCGCGACAAGGCCGAAGCGCGTTGGCGCCAGGCGACCGGATCCCGGTTGACCAGGGCGGCGGATCCCGTTCGCAAGGATACTCATAAACAGGGGCGGTTATTCTGATGCTACACAGATCATTCTTGACACATGGGGTCGGGCGCCCCCATGTTGCACGTTGCCGGTTGCGAAATGGTGGCCGGTCGGGATTGGCATCCTGTCCAACGTAGGGCGCTCGACAAGCCGCGCCATTGGTGCGGCTTTCTCTATGGTCGGGCGGCCGGAAGCCCCTTGGGGCGCCGCTTCCTACGGGCGGTAATGCCAATTCCGAGTCCGTCCGGCCGCCAGAGATTGGCATCTCTGCGGTCGGCTCATTCTGACCGTAGGAGGCCGCCATGAGCGCCGCCCAAATTTCCCAAATCGAAGACCTTCAAGCACAGCTTGAGCGCGCGCACGCGCTTGCGCTGGAAATTCAGCGCGTCGCGCTGGATACAAATACCGCCGATGCCGAAGAGGGTTTGAACCTGATCGACGCGCTCTCGGATGCTATGGGGCACAGGCTCGCCGGCATGATCGCGGACGCCGATGGGGTCGGCCGGTGGGTCGGTCGCGTCATGTTGCGTTGTGATGCGCTTTCGGACGAGCTGGCGTCAGACGCCGCGCAGTATGAGGGGACATGATCTAAAAACCTTACCAATGACCGCAATGACTTACTTTGCACATTAAAATGTGCAAAGTGTCTGTATCGGAACAAGGAAAGGATTCGATATGTCCGACATGACCTTCAACTTTCAGGATCACGACATGCGCGTCGTGTTCGATGAGGACGGCAACCCGTGGTGGGTCGGCAAGGATGTTTGCCGCGCGCTGGAAATCAACAATAATCGCGAGGCGATGGCGCGACTTTCGGATGACGAAAAGGGTGTCATTTCGATCGACACCCTTGGCGGGCCGCAGAAGATGACGATAGTCAATGAATTCGGTCTCTATCGTCTCGTATTCAGCAGCCGAAAGGACACGGCCGAGGCGTTCAAGCGGTGGCTGGCGCATGAGGTTCTGCCCGAGCTGCGGCGCACGGGACGCTACGACATGGGCGGCAGGCCGGAGGGCATCGGCTGCCGGGCCGAAGCAGATCCGCCGCTTTCGGCCGACTATTGGCTCGGGCTGGTGCGCGAGGCGCGGCGCACATACGGCCGTGCGGCGGCCGCGCGGATCTGGGCGCAAAGCCCGCTGCCGCAATGCGCGCCCGACCCTGCCCGGTTCGAGGGGGTGGATCTGCTCGTTTCGGAGTTCCTCGCATGCTGTTGTGTCGTGACCGGCGACAAGAGCGATTTCCTGAAATCGCGAAGCATTCTCAATGCCTTGGATGAGTATTGCCGTGATCTCGGGCGCGCGTGCCCCGGCGACCGGACGGCCGCCGGGGCGCTAAGGCGCGTTGCCGGTGTCTATCGGGATGCCGATACCGGCGCGAGGATGTGGCCGGTCAAGCGGTCGGATACGGGGTTCTCGGGCGTGAGGCTGCGCGCGGATTGACGCGCGGCGCATTTGTCTTGTCCGGCCTGACGGCCGTTGCATCGGGCGGCGTGGTTCCTGGGGGAGCTGCGCCGCCCTTTCCCTTTTCGACAGGTAGGGCCGGCCGATAGGCCGGCGCGTTCAGAAAACCGCGTGTCGGCCGACAGGCCGACACCGCATTCTCTACCCTCTCCGAAGGCGCGGCGGCCGGGTCCGGCGATCCCGTTCGCCGCGCCTCGCGCCTCCCTCCCCTCCCCTATCCCCTCTCTGAAATCCTCCGCTGATCCCTCTGATCCCGCCAAATGGGACCAGCGAAAGGTAACGGCTGCGGTGGAAAACTGCGGGAAATCAGGTGCTTGCCTGTCTCGACGGTGGCGCAGGGATCAGGGGGATCAAAAGTCGGGTGCATTTCCATACGTGCCAAGGGGGAAAGGGGGTGAGGGTTCCGGGTTCATGTGTGACGCAACAATATTGATCCCTCTGATCCCTATTTCCAGATTAATCCCGTAATAACAGTGCTTTACGAAATATGCGCTGATCCCTCACTGATCCCGTTCCTTTTCTCACTGATCCCTTTGATCCCGTTGATTTTCTAAATGTTGATTGAGGAAAAGGGATTATCCCTAAATGTAGAAAAGAGGTTCCAAAAATGAGCGACGCGGCGGTGATGTGTGGAAGGGTCAAAGCGCGGGATCTGGTCGGCCGGCTCAATCGGCTGGTGATGGCGACGGCGGCCGAGCGGCGGCAGGGTATCGGCTCGGGCAACGGGGCGCGGGGCCTGCCGGGCCTCGGCGCGGGGCGTGTCGAGCTGCACTCGCTTACGAAATGGACGCCGGACGGCGACGCGCCGGTGACTGCGCTCGGATACAAGACGGCGGTTCGGGCGCTGCCGCCTGCCTTGTCGGCGCTCGACGCAAAGGATCCGCGTCGGCTGGCGGCGGCCTATATCGCCGATGCATTCGAGCGGGTCGATTCGATCAAGGGTATGGATCTGGGCGGGGGTGACATTAAGGGCGGCTTGTCCGACGGCGGTGCAACCTCGCGCGTCAAGCATGCCGAGCGGCTTAGGGTGATCGAGCGCAAGGCGAACGGATGGGCGCTCGACCGGCGCACATGGCGGGCCCGGCGCGGTGCCGAGCGCGTGGTTCTGCCGGTTGTTCGGAGGCGCGGCGATGCTGATACCCGCAAGGAAATAACGGCTATGGGGCTGCTGCGGGCTGTTTGCGTCGAGGGTATGGATATGCGCCAGATCCTCGCCGCCTATGGTTGGTCAACTCATGGCAAGCACCGAAAGGAGCTGCTCGCCGCGCTGCTGGAATTGCTCGACCAGATCGCCGGGCCGATGCACGCCGGGCCGCGCGGCGCTTGACGGGTTGGTGTCAGCCGAGATACCGAATCAATCAACGGTGAATACCTGCGCCCGGTGAGAGGCGCGTCGCACGGCCGCCCCTGATCGGGGTGGCCGTTTCCATTTGGGGGCCGCCGATGCCACGTTTGACCACGCCGGCGCGGCGCCTGTCTGCGGCGCCTGCAAAGCTCGGGGCTACCGCGGGCGACAAGCGTGCGCAGGATCGCGCGCGGGATGCCGAAAAGCCTTGGCGCGCGTGGTATCACCTCAAGCGATGGAAGGTCTTGCGTCGCGAGATCCTCAAGCGCGACGGATACACATGCCAGGCGACGGGGGTCGCGCTGGTGGGTCGGATCGGCGAGCCGAACAGTCCGATTGTCGATCACATTCTTGAACACAAGGGCGATCCCGCTCTCTTTTGGGATCGCGAGAACCTGCGCGCGGTCTGCAAGAGCTGGCACGACAGCGAAAAGCAGCGCCAGGAGCGCGCGCGCGCCTGACCCGCGCAGGGGTGGGGGTGGGTCGAAAGTCGGAAAGTCCCGAACAGGGACACCAGCGTCCCCTCACTCGGAGATTTTTTTTCCCATGTCTGATGCAAAATCCGCCGGCGGCGGGGATCTCGACCTATTCGGCAATCCGGTATTGCCGCTGCGGGATCGGCGCGGGCGACCGTCATTTGCAAAAACGCCGGAAAATCAAGACTTTGTGGCTGTTCGCGCGGCGGATGGCTGGGCACATTCCGCGATTGCCGAGGAATTGGGGTGCGATGAAAAGACCCTGCGCAAACATTTTTCCCGCGAGCTGAAATGCGGCGCGTTGGTGATGCGCGGCCTTGCTCTCGACGTGCTGCTCAAGCGGTTGCGTGCGGGGCACGTTCCGAGCGTGCGGGCGTTGCAAGCGATGCTCGCCGAGGGCGTTGCGGCGCCGGCGCCGGGCCGCGGGAAGTCTGCGGCCGAGGGTGCCGAGGATGGCGAGGCCGACGACGAAACGCCGACGCCGCGCCTCGGAAAGAAGGAACAACGGCTCGCCGACGCCGACCAGCCGGCGCCGGGCTATGATGAGCTTTACAAGCGCCTGCAAGACGCGTCGGCGAAGGGCCGCGCGCAATGAGTGATTTGTCCTGGGCCGCCTGCCCTGATTGGTGGGAAAAGCTCAAGGCCGGCGCGACGCCGATCCCGGCGCTCTCGCTTGATGAGGTTCGCGCCGAGGTCGCGGTCGAGCTGTTCAACAAGCTTGTTGTCCCTGACATTCCGGGGCAGCCGAAAATGGGCGACGTTGCAGGGGAATGGGCGCGCGATCTTGTTCGCGCGGCGTTCGGATCGCAGGATCCCGAAACGCACTTGCCTCTGGTCGGTGAGCTGTTCGTTTTGGTTCCTAAGAAGAACACGAAAACGACCCTCGCCGCCTGCCTCGGCCTGATCGCGCTGCAAATGAACACGACGCCGAATATTCGCGGCGTCGTGGTCGGGCCGACGCAAGCGGTCGCCGAAACCTGTTTCGGCCAGATGGTCGGCATGATCGAGGCCGACGATTGGCTTTCTCGCCGGTTCAAGATCGACCACAACAAGAAAGAGATCACGGATCTTTTCAAGGATCCCGAGACGGGCCGACCGCTAAAGGCAAGGCTCAAGGTTATGAGTTTCGACCCGGCCGTGACAACGGGCGGGATCCCGGCTTTCGCGATACTTGATGAAATTCACGTCATGGCCGAGCGTCATTTCGCGGGCCGCGTTCTCGGCCAGGTGCGCGGCGGCATGATTACAAATCCGCATTCGCTGCTCGTGATGATTACGACGCAATCGGAGATCCCGCCGCAAGGGATCTTCAAGGATGAGCTCGAATATGCGCGCAAGGTGCGCGACGGTAAGATTTGCGAGGACGTGCGTATGCTGCCGATCCTCTACGAATTTCCCGAGCTGGTGCAGGCCGACAAAAAACAGATCTGGAAAGATCCGAAGATTTGGCCGGCGGTGCTGCCGAACCTGGGCGCCTCTATCACGATTGGGCGGCTCATTCCCGAGTTTCGCAAGGCGCTCGAAACCTCCGACCAGGAGCTTGCCCGATGGGCGTCGCAGCACCTGAATATTCAGATCGGTTTGGGTCATCATTTCGGCGGATGGATCGGGGCGAGCCTCTGGGGCGCGGCCGCCGATCCCGCGCTTGATCTCGACACGCTGCTCGCGACGTCCGAGGTTTGTGTCGTCGGGATCGACGGCGGGGGCATGGACGATCTTCTAGGGGTGACGATCCTCGGCCGCCAGACGGACACGAAGCGGTGGCAATCGTGGTCGGCCGCCTGGGCTCACAAGACCGTTCTCAAGAGCCGGCCGAAAATTGCGGTCATGTTGGAAGATCTCGCGAAAGAGGATGCACTCACGATCTGCGGGCATGCGACGCAGGATATTGAGGAATTGGTCGCGCTTGTGCTGCGGGTTTTCGAGGCCGGTCTATTGCCGGAAAAGGCCGGGATAGGGCTCGACCCGGAAGGCGTCGCGGCGATTATCGACGCTTTGCAGATCGCCGGGATTCCCGAGGAAACGCTCGCGTCGATTTCGCAGGGGTACAAGCTGAATGGTGCGATCAAGGGCACGGAGCGAAAGCTTTTCGACGGCACGCTCGCGCATGCCGATCAACCGCTCATGTCGTGGTGCGTGGGTAACGCGAAAAGCGAGCCAAAGGGGAATGCGGTGATTGTGACCAAAGCGGCGAGCGGCTCGGGGAAGATCGACCCGCTCATGAGCCTTTTCGATGCGGTGTATCTGATGAGCCTCAATCCCGAGGCGGCGCGCCGGGTGGATCTTTCCGCCTTCCTGTCCGAGCCCGTGGGGGTCTTCTGATGCTGGGTCGGGTTCTCATGGGGGCTTTTGCCGGGGCGCGTGCGGGCGTGCGGATGGCACTCGCCGACGGTTTCTCGGGATGGGAAAACCTCTCGGCCGGCGCGGATCCCCTTGCCGGGATCGGTCGGGCGTCAAAGGCCGGAAAAGACGTCTCGCAAAGCTCGGCTCTTACCTTGTCGTCGGCCTGGGCATGCACGCGGGCAAATTCGCAAATTGTCGGTTCTTTGCCGGTCGATCTCTACACGCGCGACCGCGACGGAAAGCGGGTAAAGGCCGAGACGCCGCTCGCCGAGATCCTGACCGATCAGCCTTGCCGCGGCCTGACCGCGTTCGAGTATTGGGAGGGCGCGGCCGCGCAGCTCTCGCTCAACGGCAACGCCTACTCGGAAAAGCTCTACCTCGGCCGACGGTTGGTCGGCCTGCGGCCGTTGTTCGGGGTGACGCCGAAGCGGCGCGACGACGGGCTTTTTGATTATCGCTTTCTCGACCGCGGCCGCATGCAGACTTTGCCGCCGGAAAAGGTCTTTCACGTTCGGGGGTTCGGCGCGGGTGACGGTCTCGGCCTCTCCGCGATCAGGTTCGGGGTGCAGTCGCTCGGCTCGGCATTGGCGGCGGATGAGACGGCCGGGCGTGTCTTTTCCAATGCGATGATGGCCGCCGGCATTCTCAAATCAGATCAGACGCTCACGCCGGAGCAACGCACGCAACTGCAAAGCCTGCTCGCGTCCTACGTTTCGAGCGACAAGGCCGGAAAGATCCTGACGCTTGAGGCCGGTCTTTCTTATGAGCAATTGCAGATGAATCCCGAAGACGCGCAATTGCTCGAAACTCGCCGGTTTCAGGTCGAGGATGTTTGCCGATGGTTCGGTGTCCCTCCCATTGTGATCGGACACGCGGCGCAGGGTCAGACGATGTGGGGCTCGGGGGTCGAGGCGATCATGCTCGCGTGGCTTGTCCTGGGCGTAAATCCGATGCTGCGGCGCCTTGAAACCCGCGCCGTCGGCGATCTGGTCAGGCCGACCGATGGCCGGTCTTTCTGGTTGGAATGGAACCGCGAGGCAATGCTTCAAATGGATAGCAAAGCCAAGGGTGATTTCCTCTCGAAGATGACGGCCTCGGGGATCATGTCGAGCGACGAAAGCCGGGACAAGCTCAACCTCACTCGGCGCGGCGGCGCGGCCGATGAGCTGCGCGCACAGATCGCAACCGCGCCGTTGGACCTTCTGGGAAAGGAAAAGGACGCATGAGCAAGCGCAACCTTCCGAAAGTCAATGTTTCGGCGCGGCCGGGCGTGCATTCCGACATTTCGCCGCGTGCATTGCAACGCTGGGCGCCGGACGTGCGGGCCGCCGAGGGCGACGCCGGGGCGTCGATCTCGGTTCTCGACCCTATCGGGGCGGATATGTGGGGCGATGGCGTGACCGCGCGCCGGATCTCGGCCGCCTTGCGCTCGATCGGCGACCGTCCGGTGACGGTGAATGTCAACTCGCCCGGCGGCGACTTTTTCGAGGGGCTCGCGATCTACAATATTCTGCGCGAGCATTCGCAGCCGGTGACGGTGAATGTCCTCGGGATTGCGGCCTCGGCGGCCTCGGTCATCGCCATGTCCGGCGATGAGGTCAGGATCGCGCGCGCTGGTTTCTTGATGATCCATAACACTTGGGTTCTGGCAGCCGGCGACCGCAACGCCTTTCGTGAGGTCGCCGATTGGCTGGAACCTTTCGACCGCGCGGCGGCCGACATTTACGCGGCTCGCTCGGGGATCTCCGCGGCGGAAGTCGCCGGCATGCTCGACCGCGAAACGTGGATCGGCGGGCAAGCGGCGGTCGATCAGGGTTTCGCCGACGGTCTGTTGCCGGCGGATCTGGTCGGGACGGCCGATGCCGACAGCGCCTCGGCCTCGATCCGCGCCGAAAAGAAATTCGATTTGCTCGCGCGCCGCGCGGGCCTCTCAAATTCGGCCTCGCGCGAGATCCTCGCCGAGCTGAAATCCGCGCGGACTGGTGCCGCGCCTGATGGCGCGCCGGGTGCCGCCGACGTGGCGCAAGGGCTGCAAAAGCTCTTGGCCGATCTCAAATCCTTCTGAAAGGGAAAATCATGAAAAACCTGATGATTTCGGCGGCCTCTCTGGCCGCTCTCTCGGGGCATGCCTCGGCGATGCCCTCGGCGGTGATCTCGGCGCCGCGCATGGACGCGGCCGGTTCGGTCGAAAAGCTGCTCGCCGATGTCAAATCCGAGCTTTCGCGCGTGACCGACGATGTTCGCAGGACGGCCGAGAACGCGCTCGCCGAAGCCCAAAAAACCGGCACGCTGACCGAAGAAACGAAAAACACGGCCGACAAGGCGCTCGTGCAATTCAACAGCCTTTCCGGCGCGCTCAACAAGCTGGAAGGCAAGCTCGAAGCACTCGAAAGCCGCTCGACCGACGTCGAGCAGGCGCTCGCCGAAGGGCGCCGCGGTGGCGGTGCGGCGGAAATGACCGTCGGCCAGGAGATCGCCGCAAGCGACAAGCTCAAGGCGTACATTGCGGGCGGCCTGTCCGGCAATCTCGTTCTGCAACCGCAGTCGGCAATCACCACGGCGGCGGGCTCGGCCGGCGGGGTGATCTGGCCGACCGAAGATCGCGACCCGGCGAACATGACGCGCCAGAAACTCGCGATCCGCTCCCTTCTCACACAGGCGACCAGTGAAAGCGATGTGGTTCACTATTCGCGCCAGACCACGCGCACCAATGCGGCGGCGCCGACGGCCGAGGGCGGCGCGATGCCGGAATCGTCCTATGGCTGGACGAAAGAGACGTCGAACGTCAAGAAAATCGCGCACGTCACGCATGCGAGCGATGAGGCGCTCGCCGACTCCGGTCAACTCGCGTCGCTGATCGACAGCGAAATGCGGTATGGTCTGGATCTCGAAGAAGAACAACAGATCCTCGCCGGCGACGGTCTCGGGGAAAATCTCGCGGGGCTGATCGGCGAGGCGACCTCTTTCTCGGCCGCTGCCGGCCTGCCGAATGCGACCCGCATCGACCGCCTGCGCCTCGGCCTCTTGCAACTGGCGCTCGCAAACTACGCGGCGAACGGGATCACGCTCTCGCCGATTGATTGGGCCGCGATCGAGCTGCTCAAAGATACGCAGGGGCGCTATATTTTCGGGGATCCGAACACGCTCAAAACTCCGATGCTCTGGGGGACCGACGTCGTTCCGACCCTCTCGCATTCGGCGGGGGAATGGATGGTCGGAAACTTCGCGATGGCCGCGACGATCTACGACCGCCAGGCGGCCGAGATCCTGATTTCGTCCGAGCATGGTACGAATTTCGTCGAGGGTCTGAAAACCCTGCGGGGCACGAAGCGCCTCGCGATGGCCTGCAAGCGGCCGGCCGCGCTCGTCACGGGCGATTTTACATTCGCCTGATCTCGACGGGATCCTGACCGGGCGCGCGCGGGTTTCGCGCGCGCCGTATTCATCCTGACAACCGGAGGGGCTTGCATGCTCTTGAAAATGAAGCGGACGCAGAAAACCATGCTCGGTCTGTTGCGGCTCGACGTGGCCTATCGGTTCGATATGTCGGATCGGCGGCACAAGACCGTGGCCGATCACCTGCTCAAGCGGGGGCGCGCCGAGGAAACCACGGCCGCGGCCGTGAAAAGGGCCGCGGTCGATCATGAGGCACGCGAGCTGGCCGCTTTGGCGGATCTGGCGGAAGGCCGCGCCCTGCCCTCGGCTATTTCCGAAATCCTCGCGATCAAGGTCGCCGAGGAAAGGGAACGGAGCGCCAAGGCGGCGACCGACAAGGCGGCGGCCGACAAGGCGGCGGCGGAAAAGGCGGCGGCCGACAAGGCGGCGGCTGACAAGGCGGCGGCGGAAAAGGCGGCGGCTGACAAGGCGGCGGCTGACAAGGTGGCGGCGGAAAAGGCGGCAGCCGACAAGGCGGCGGCTGACAAGGCGGCGGCGAAATGAGTCAATTGGAGGTCGCCGAGCTGGTGCGGTATTGTTCCGCGCCGGAGGACGGATCCGACGATGCCTTGCTCGGCGATCTCCAGGGGGCCGCCGAAGGTTTCGTGCAAAGCTACACGCGGCGAGATCTCGACGCGGAATTGCCCGGCGCTTGGCCGGTGGACTGTCTCCACGCGGTCAAGATGCTGGTTGCGCACTGGTATCAGATTCGCGAGGCAATGGCCGAGGGCGCGGGCGGCGAGGTTCCGTTCGGCGTGCGTGATCTGTTGTCCTCGCACCGGGATCTGAGCTGATGGCGGGGCCTGGGGCCGGTCAGTTCCGTTACAAGGTCCAGTTTCGCCGCGCGACCAGGACCGACGACGGGATTTCTGAGGTCGAGACCTGGGCCGATTTCGGCATTCCGGTGCGGGCACGCAGGCGCGATGCAAGCGATACGGAGCGTTGGCGGGCGGCCGAGGTCGGCGCGACGATCTCGGCGCGTTTCGTGGTGCGGTGGTCGGATCTCGCGGCCGGGATCACGGCTCGGGATCGCCTCGTTTGTGATGGGCGGGAATACGATCTCATGGCGCCGCGCGAAGTTTTCGACCGTCGCCGTCGTTACATCGAATTTTCGGCAACGGCGAGGGCGGATCAATGACGGTCGAAATCAAACTTGAGGGCTTTTCCGAGCTAGAAGCCGAGCTTGAAAAACTGAGCAAGGCCGCCGGCAAGGCGGCTCTCCGGCGGGTGCTGAAACGGCGCGCGCAGCCCTTGGCCGATGCGATGCGGTCGAAGGCGCCGCGCGGCGAAACGGAAGATCTCGCGCGGTCGGTTGCGGTCTCGACAAAGCTTTCAAAGCGCCAGGCGCGCATGCATCGAAAGATGTTCAAGGATGACCGGGCGTCGGTCGAGATGTTCCTCGGCGCGGGGCCTGATCCGGCCGCTTGGACGCAGGAGTTCGGGACTATTCACCACGCGGCGCAGCCTTTCGCCCGGCCTGTCTGGAACGCGGGAAAAGACGCATTCCTTGACGGTCTGAAAGAAGACCTCTGGGCGGAGATTCAAAAGACCGTAGCGCGGGCCGAGGCACGGGCCGCCAGGATCGCGAGGCTCTGACAGCATGGAAGAAGAATTGCGCGCGATGCTGCGGGCCGAAACCGCAGTCGCGGCGCTTGTGGGCGCGCGGGTGTATTGGGGCGAGCGGCCGCAGGGCGACCCGCTGCCGGCCGTCGTGCTGACTGTGGTCGATGACCGCGAGGGCTCGACGCTCTCGGGCGGTGACGGCTTGTTTCTCGGCATGGTGCAGGCCGATTGCTACGCGCTCGACCTGGGCGCGGCAAAGCGTCTGGGTTGAGCTACCCCCCGAAATTCGGACACTGACATAAGCTACGATTTGCAGTCTGCTGATCTTCGACGAGAAGGAGATCAGAGATGTCGAAACGGAAGCAGCACGCGCCTGAGTTCAAGGCGAAGGTCGCGCTGGAAGCCCTGAAAGGCGAGGAGACGGCTGCCGAACTGGCAAGCCGGTTCGGGGTGCATCCGACGATGATCCATCAATGGAAGCGAGCCCTGCTCGAAGGCGCCTCCGGTGTGTTCGAACGCGGGGGCCGCAAGAAGCCGGAGATTGACGAGGAGCAGGTGAAGGAGCTCCACGCCAAGATCGGGGAGCTGGCGGTGGCCAACTCTTTTTTGGAACGAAAGCTGAAGCCCTGGGGCGGGAAGTGAGGCGCGGCATGATCGAGCCTGACCACCTGGATCTGTCGATCGGCCAGCAGTGCAAGTTGCTGTCGATCGCGCGTTCGTCTTTCTACTACACGCCCAAGGGCGAGACCGAACAGAACCTCGGCCTGATGCGGCGGATCGACGAGCAGTTCTTGGAGACGCCGTTCTTCGGTGTCCGGCAAATGACCTGGCACCTGCGCAACGACGGCCACCTAGTGAACGAGAAGCGCATCCGGCGGCTGATGCGCCTGATGGGGCTAGTGCCGATTTACCAGAAGCCCAACACGAGCAGGCCGACGAAGGGCCACAAGACCTATCCCTACCTGCTCAGAGGTCTACGGGTGGAACGCCCGAACCAGGTCTGGTGCTCGGATATCACCTACCTGCCCATGCGGCGCGGGTTCCTATACCTCGTGGCGATCATGGACTGGCATACCCGCAAGGTCCTGTCCTGGCGGATCTCGAACACGCTGGAGGCCGACTTCTGTGTCGAGGCGCTGAACGAGGCCATCCACAAGTTCGGCCCGCCAGAGATAATGAATACGGATCAGGGATCCCAGTTCACGTCCTTTGCCTGGACGGATCGGCTCCGCCGGTCCAGCGTGCGCATATCGATGGATGGGAAGGGCCGTTTCCTCGACAATATCTTCATCGAGAGGCTGTGGCGCACCCTGAAATACGAGTGCGTTTACCTGCATGCCTGGGAGACCGGATCGGAGACGAAAGCGGCGATCCGGAAATGGATGACCTTCTACAACCACCAGCGCCCGCATTCAGCCTTGGGCGGCCAGCCCCCGGCGCTGGTCTACTGGCAGAGAAATGATATCAACCAACCCGATCAGCAGGTGCAACGAGTAGCTTAATTTACGCCAGATCCTGTCCAAGAGATGGGGAGTAGCTCAGGGTCGAGCGGTGCGCGCGCGTTTGCACGGCTACAGGGGCGGCGGGTTTCTCGGGATTTTCGACGCGGGCAAGCGCGAAAATCGCGAGGGGGGCGCGAATGAGGCCGAACGGCCTTGGCGCGTGAGTCAGGACTTTGAAACGCAATGGAGTGAACCAGCATGACAAATGCAAAAACGGGCTACGGCTCGAAATTCGGAATCGAGGGCGAGACGCCGGGCGAATATGTCGACCAGGCGGAAATCGTGCGCATCAAGCTGCCCGGCTATACCCGCGATGAAGAAGAAGCCACGCACTTGCAATCGCCGGACCGCTACAAGGAGTTCATTGCGGCGATGAAAGAGGCGCAGCCGGTCGAAATCGAGTTCAACTGGATCGCGTCGGAAAGCGACGCGATGTTGGCCGCATTCGAGGCCGAAACCGGCAAATATCAGATCACGGCGCCGAACGGGGTCCGGTTGCAGTTCTCGGGATACTTCCTGACCTATTCGCCGCCGGAGCTGACAAACGGCAAGATGAGCGCGACGGCGACGATCCGCCCGAGCGGCAAGCCGACCCTTCTGGCGGCGGCGTAACGGATGGCGATGAAGTTTCGCGGCGAGACAGTCGCCGAGGTCGACGGGCAAAGCTACCGCTTGCGCGTCGATATGAACGTACTGGCAGCATTCGAGGACGCGACGGGCCAGGAGGCGCTTGCATGGGCCGAACGCGCGGAACAGGGACGCGCGCGCGTGGGTGAAATCATCACATTCGCGCATTGTGCCATGCTGCGCGATCATCCCGACGTCCCGCGCGAGATCGCGGGCGATCTGGTCTCGGACAATCCCGAGCTGCTCTTGCAACTGTTCGCGGCCGCATCCCCGGATCTTTCCGACAAGGCGGGCGCGCCGGGAAAGGACTAGCCGGCGCCGCGCCTCTCAAAGTCGAGGATCTGTTGCTCGGCTACGTGGCCGCCGGGTTCGATCCCGGCGGGTTCTGGTCTCTGAGCCTGCGCGAGTACCAGGTACACATGCGCGCCGCGCGGGTGCGTGCCGAGGCCGAGCAAGAGGCGCGGGCGTGGTCGGCTTGGCACGCCGAGGCGCTGCGGCGCCAGAAAGATCTACCGGCCTTCCGCGATTTCGTGAAGGGCAAGGCCGATCCTCCGCAATCGCCGGATGAGCAACAGGCGTTCTTTGACTTGCTGACAGGCGCTTGGGGCGCGGTGCCGGCCACAACCTGACAGGAGGAATCAATGGGGCAATCGGTCATCGGCGCGTTGCGCGTGAACCTCGGACTCGACTCGGCGAAATTCGAGTCGGGTGCAAAGCGCGTCAACGCACCCTTGCGCGCGATGCGGCAACAATTCCTCGCCGTGGCCGGGGTCGCTGCGGCGATGGGTGCCGCTCTTGCGGCGGCGGCTCTCAAGGGGGCGAGTGAAATCGACCGTGCGGCGAAATCTGCGCGGCGGCTTGATGCTTCCGTCGGCGCCTTCCGGGCGCTGGAATTGGCGGCCGGTGAGGCGGGTGTTTCCCTAGCCGGCCTCGCCAATGACATTCAGACCATGAACCGCGAGCTTGCCACGATTGGGACGTCGGGAAATGCTGACCGGGCGCTTGAAAGGCTCAACCTTTCGGCCGCCGATCTCGCCGGACTCGATGCTGATGAAAAGGTCGCGACAATTGCCGACGCTATCAAGGCGATGGGGCTTGACGCGGGGCAGGCAACGGCGGTCCTGCGCGATCTCGGGGTAAGAAACCGCGAAATGGCGCTCTTGATGATCCAGGGCGGCGATGCGATCAGGGCCGCGCGCGCCGACGTCGAAAGCTACGGGCTCGCGCTCGACTCGGTAGAGGCCGGGAAGATCGAGGCGGCGAACGACAAGATTGCGCGGCTCGGTCTGATTTCTCAATATGCCGGGCAACAGCTCGCGCTGGCGCTTGTTCCGGCATTCGGCGCGGTCGCGCAGGCAATGACTGACAGCTTGCGCGCGGGCGGGCTGTTGCGCGCCATGATCGACGGGCTTGTTTCAAATCTTGACCGGCTCGGGACTTATCTCGCCGTGGCAGTCACCGGATTTGGCGTGCGCTATGTCGGCGCGCTGGTGGCGGCGCGGCTCGCGACCTTTACTTTCTCGGGCGCGCTGACCTTCCTTCGCGGGGCTCTGATCCGAACCGGGATCGGTGCGCTTGTGGTCGGCGCGGGTGAATTGGTCTATCAGTTCTCGCGATTGGTCACGGCCGCCGGCGGTTTCGGGGGTGCCTTTGCTCTGGTCGGCGATGTGGCGGCCGAGGTCTTGTCGCGCCTCGGGATCGCGTTGCAGGCGTCCCGCGCGGCGATTTCAGGCGTATGGCTCGGGATCAAGGCCGACGGGCTCGACGCGATGGCCGGAATCGTCTCGGGCGGGGTCGAGTTCGCAAATCGTTACATCGGCGTTTATCGCGGCGCGTTCGGCGCTATCAAGGCTCTTTGGTCGGCCCTGCCCGCGGTGATCGGGTCGGTTGCGTTTGCGGCCGCAAACGCGCTCGTCGGCGCGGTCGAGGCGATGATAAACGCGGTTGTCGGCCGGATGAATAATTTCGTCGGCAAGCTCAATAACGCGCTTTCGCTCTTGCCCGAATGGGCGACCGGCGGCGCGCCTCTGAAAATCGGGGTTATCGGCGAGGTCAGTCTCGGCGGCGTTGAAAATCCCTTTGCCGGAGCTGCCGAGGCGGCCGGGGCCGAAGCTGCCGGCGCCTTCTGGTCGGGCTTCAACACAAACACTATCGCCGCGGCCGATACCTCCGGTCTGACGGCGGCGGCCGACGCTGCGCGTTCGGCCGGGGAAAATGCTGCGCTTGCCGGATCCGCACTGACCGCGCTCGCAACGGCGCCGTTGCAGTCGGTCGGCGCGCTGCGGGACAGTATGTCCGAAGCGGCCGAGGCGACAAATGAGGCGGCCGGAGCTGCCGAGGATCTCGCCGAAAATCTGGCCGGGGCCGGGGATGGCACGGGCGGCGGCGGCGGTGGCGGCGGTGGGGTCAAGAAAGCCGCCAAGGAAACGAAAGAAGCGGTTAAGGAGATGAGCGACGCCGCGAAATCTGCGGCTGACTCGATCAGATCCTCTTTTACCGATGCTTTCAAATCGGTGGTAACGCGTGCGCAAACATTCGGTGAAGCGGTCGCCGGCGTGCTGCAAAAGCTCGCCGACATGGCGTTGACGTCGGTCGGTGATTTTCTGTTCTCGGGTCTCTCGGGCGTGCTTGGTGGCGCGCTCGGGTCCATTCCGGGGCATGCCAACGGAACGGATTTTGCGGCCGGCGGCCTCGCTTGGGTCGGCGAGCAGGGGCGCGAGCTGGTCAACCTGCCGCGGGGCTCGCAAGTGATCCCGAACCACAAGCTTGACCAGCTCGGCGGGCAGATGGCCGTGCAGGTTGTGCCGAGCCCTTATTTCGACGTCCAGGTGAGCCGGATTTCGCGCCAGGCAAGCGCGCCGATGATCGCCGGTGTCGCCGAGGCCGGCCGCCGGTCGCACGGTGCCATGAGCGAGCAGTTTTTCAAGCGGGGCACGACGCTATGACGCGGCCGGTTGTAACTGTACCGTTCGACTTGATGCGGCTTTCCGAGGTGGCATGGGGCATTGACTGGCGCTCGCGTACGGCCGAGCGGACAAGCGGTCAGACGCAAACCGTTTTCCAGGCGCTGCCGCGGTGGGTCGGAGATTGCGGGTTCAATCTTTCCGGCCGCGCGGCGCAGCGATGGCGGTCGATCCATTGGGCCGCGCGGGGCCGTGCCGGTATCTACCGCCTGCCGATGGTGGACCCGCTCGGGGTGGATCTCGACGCGCTATTCAATGCCGGTGCGCTGAATAGGGTGCGGACGTTCTCGACCGGCGCGACATTCTCGACCGGCGCGGGGTTCTCGCCATTGCCGCTTGTGCCGGCATTCGAGGCGGCCGCCGCTGGCGCCGAGCTGGTGCGCGTTTCGGTCGCCGATCCGAGGCTTGTTCCCGTCGTCGGTCAGATCATATCCGCGAACGATTGGCCGATGGGGGTCACGTCGGTATCGGATGACGGCGGCGGGGTTTATTCTCTGGGCGTGGAAATGCCATTGCGCGCCGCGATCAGCGCGGGGGCGCCGGTGTCTCTGGTCGCGGTCGGCCTGTTCGAGATCGACGCCGACGACGCGTCGGCGACGGCATACGACCTGGGGCGGATGATGCGCCCGAAAATAGCCTTTCGCGAAGTTCTCAACCGATGAGCTTTTTCGGTGATGCTTTTGACCCGCGCGCCGATGCGCTCGGGTTGCTCGACCTTGTGCAGCTCGATACGCCGGACGGCGCGGCGCGGTTCATGCTCGGCGTTGAAGGCCGGTTCACGGATCTGAACGGAAATGTGTGGTTCGGGTCTCAGCTACTCGCCGTCTCCGGTCTGGAATCCGCAATCAACGGCGTCGCGCCGGCGGGCCAAGCGACCTTTTCGTTTATTCAGGATCCCGCCGCGCCGGCGGTGATCGAGGAAATCCTCGCTCTGGGGCCGGACTATCTTTCCGGCCGCGCAATCACGTTTCTGGTGCAGCCGATTGCGTCGCATCGCGATTTCTACGCGCCTTCTGTGGCGCCGCGCCAATGGTTGCGGCGCAAGATGCGTACCCTTTCGATCAAGGCCGACGGGCCGCTCACGCGCGAGATCTCGGTCGGGTTCGAGGCTTGGACGGAAGGCCGCCGCACCGCGTCCCGGATCGCGCTCAATACGGAAGGGCACGCCGCGTTGCTCGGCGGCGTCGCAAACCCGTCGCTTGAGTTCATTCCGACAAGCGATTTTCAGGAGGAAAAGCTTTGGAGCTGAAAACGCTTGTGCCGGCGCCGGTGGTGGTGTCGCCGCTCTACCAGGAGCTTAACCGCTGGACGGTTCTCCCCTTCCTCTGGGGGGAAACCGATTGTTGTCTGGTGCTGGCCGATTGGGTGGCGCGCGTGACCGGCCGAGATCCGGCCGCGCGCATTCGCGGCATGTATGAGACGGCGGCCGAATGCGAGCGCGTGACCGGGTTCCTTTCCGATCCCGTTTCCGCATTCGGTTCATGTGCTGCGGCGGCGGGCCTCGGGCGGGCGGGCGAGCTGCGCGCCGGTGATGTGGGTATCTACTCCCGGCCGGGGTCGCGATGGGCTTTCGGGGGGCTTTGGACGGGGAGTCTTTGGGCGAGCAAGGGGCGTGACGGTGTAACGTTCACAAAGCCGAAGCGGGTCGAGATCCTTGCGGCCTGGGGGGTCGGATATGCGGGCTAAGATGTGCCTTGCCGCGCTGCTTTGCTCTACGGCACTTGTCCGGCCGGATCCGGCGGCGGCAATGCCGCAGGCGGCCGGATTTCTGGTCGGTGCGCTCGGTTTCGGGGCGTCGGCCGTGGCCGGGACCGCGTTCGCGGCCGGCGTGACGGCCGGCGCCGCCTTTGCCGCGACGACGTTCGGGGCGTTGCTTGTGCGAACGGTTGTCGGGGTTGGCCTATCCCTCTTGGCGCAATCATTGCAGCCGCAACCGGAGATCCCGAAGCCCTCGGCGCGCATGGTCAATTTCGCGCAGCCGGTGGTTTATGCAGAGTATGCGCTCGGCCGCGTGCGGAAAGGCGGGCCGATTGGGTTCACCGGCGCGGCCGGAAAGTATCGCCATTACGTGCCGATCCTCGCCGCTCATGAGATCGCCGGAATCGTCACGCACTATCTTGATGAGCGCGAGGCGGAAACGGATGAAGCGGGGTCGATCACTACCGCGCCGATGACGAACAAGGGCGCGATTGTGCCTTTCCTCGGCGGGGCCGGTCAGGTCGCGAGCGCGGATCTTATCGCGGCCTTTCCCGGCAAGATCACGGCCGCGCATGATTTCGCCGGTCTATCGGGGGCCTATGTGAAAGCGCGCAAGGTGAAGCCCGACGACTTCTCGAAGGTCTACCCGACCGGGCGACAGTGGGTCTACGCGCCGGCTTTCGATGGTCATTCCCGGATCTTTGACCCGCGCACGGGCACGCGAGGTCACACGCGAAACGCAGCCCTCATTCTGGCTTGGTGGCTGACCGAAGTTTGCGGGCAGGTCGTGAATTGGGATCTGGTCGCGATCGAGGCCGATCACGCGGATTCAGTCATCCTTGACCGCGACGGAAACCCGATTCCGAAATGGTTGCTGGATGGCACGATTTCCGACGATCAGGATTTTGAGACGCAACGGGCGCAGCTCTGCGCGGCATGCGACGCCTTTCTCTACGAAACGCCGGACGGTGAGGCCGGTTTCTACCTCGGCCGCTATATCGCGCCCGAGGTGACGCTCGACGCCGGCGATTTCGATGCGGTCGAGATCACCGGCGGGCAATCGGGCGCTGATGCGCCGACAGAAATCGTGCCGGAGTATATCGAGCCGGAAAACTTCTGGCGCGAGTTCTCGGGCGGTGTCTGGACCGTCTCGGCCGAGGGGCGGCGCGTTCGCGATACGCCGCAACTTTTCATGGTGTCCCGCCACAACCAGGGGCAACGCATCGCAAAGCGACTCGGGCGGGTGAAGCGCGCGAAATGGCAGCTAAAGGGCACGATAGGCGCCGTCGGTTATGATCTGCTCGGCAAGCGATTTTTCAGGGTGCAGCATGCCGAGCTGGGGCTCGACCAGGTCTTTGAGGTCGGGCAGCTCGTTCGCGAGGGCGCGGCCTCTTTTTCGATCACGGCGAACAGCGTCGATCCCGAGGATTTCGACTTTGACGCGGCGGCCGAGGAACCGGATCGGCCCGAGATCCGCGCGGGCGAGATCTCCGACGCCGCCGGGGCGGTGGATCTGATTTCGGGGGTCTTGGCGGTTTCCTCCGGCGATGGCGTATTGCGGGTGATCTGGCCGGCGCAGGATGAGGTTTACAGCCAACAAATCCGCCTGACGCGTCTCGCCAATGGTCAGGAAACGATCTTGGCGGCGAGCGGCAGCGCGGCGGGCTTGCCCTCTTTCGAGATCGGCGGGCTTGTCGCGGGAGACGTCTACAGCGTCCAGATGCGCAACTTTATCGGTGTTCCCGGGGGCGAGACTTCCGTCGGTGCGTGGTCGCCAGATCCTGCGGCCGAGGTCACTATCGCCGGAACGGTTCCGCGCGGCGCGCCGGCAATTTCCGAAGCCACGGCCGAGCCGGGGCGCGTTCGGTTTCGGGGCGTGGCGGGTGCCGCGACGGCGGGTTTCAGGGTCTATCGGTCGGAGACTGACAATTTCTCGGCCGCGGTGGCATTGCCGGATTTTCTGCCGGGGTCTGCTCTGGCCGCTTTCGATGTGTCTGCGGGCGATCCCGAGGCGGTCAACATTCTTTCCGATGGCGATATGTCGTCGGGCGCGGCGTGGACTATCGGGGCCAATTGGTCGATTTCCGGCGGCGTCGCGACAAAAGCGGCGGGGCTCAATACGCAGCTTTCGCAGTCGCCGGCGCTGATCGCGGGGACCGACTACCGGGTGACGTACACGGCGCCGGACGTGTCTGCCGGATACGTTCGCGCGCGGCTGGTCGGGGCCGAGACTGTCCAGGGCGCGGCCGTGACGGATCCGGGAACGTATGCCGAGATTCTGACCGCGCCGAGCGCGCCCGGCGAATTTCAGTTTCACGCGGTCTCGACCTTTGCCGGGTCGATTGACGATGCGTTTTGCGTGCCGGACTCGCCGTCGGCGGTGCCGGTGGGCGGCGCCTATTTCTGGCTTGTGCCGGTGTCTCAATTCGGGGTCGAGGGCACGCCGGGCGCGTCTCACTTCCTCCAGGTTCCATAGAAGGAAAAAGCAATGGCGGACCAACCTAGCGCAATATGGCTTGGCACTCCGGTTTCGGAAGATCATGAACCGGATCCGGTCAAAATCGTGGAATGGGCCGAGTATGTCGAGCGGCTCGCCGAGCGCGCGGCGATCTCTGGCGGTCTTCCGCATGAGGCCGTGGCGGTCGCGACCACGGCCGCGATTGTCTTGTCCGGCGAGCAGGTGATCGACGGCGAGGCACAGTCGGCCGGCGCTCGGGTTCTGGTCAAGGATCAGGCCGACCCGGCCGAGAATGGATTTTGGAACGTGGCCGCGGGCGCTTGGGTGCGCGCGGCCGACATGGACTCGGCCGAGGACGTTCAGGGCGCGGCCGCCTATGTTCAGGGCGGCGCGGTCAATGCCGGCCGCACCTATGGCACGACGTCCGAGGTCTCGACGCTCGGCGCGGATCCGGTGGTTTTCAGGATTGTTTACGACAATTCCGGTTTTGAGGCCGAGCTTTCGGCGAAGCTTGCCGCGGCCGCCAACCTGGGTGATCTCGACAGCCCGTCGGCGGCGCGCGCGAATATCGGCCTCGGGGCGGTGGACAATACGCCGGATCTCGACAAGCCGCTTTCGGATCCCGCGCGGCTCGCGCGTGACGCGAGCCTGTCTCCGCTGCGCGAGGGCGCGGGAAACGGGCGCTCGGCCGTGCGCGGTTTTCTGGACTATTGGCGCGACAAGGCCGGAAATCTGGTCGCCGGCGTCGAGCGTCTGACCGGCCGCCTTGCGGTGGCCGACCTGGGCTTTTTGCCGGATCCGCGTCGCACCGGGCCGCGCTATTTCGGTGCGGCCTATGACGCCTCGGGAAAGGTCTTGAGCTACTACACGCGCCGCGGCCTGCTCGCGATCACTGGCGGGCTCTTTTCGGACGTGCGCGCCGGTGCCAGATCGGCCTTGCGGTTCCCGTGGTCGGTTTCCGACCGCGCCGGGCGTGTCGTCATAGGTATCCGGCCGGACGGCACGACGACGCTCTATCCCTCTCCCGAAACGCGCGGCAATTTCTACATGGCGCCCCGCGAGGTCGGCGGGGACTTGCGCGCCTTCAATGTGCGGCGGTTCGGAAAGCGCGCGCGTATCGCGACGGTCCAGGACGGTGACGGCAAGGTTTTCGACGTGATTCAGCGTGACGGGAAATCCGTCGCGGTTGCCGACGACGCGGCGCCGCTCTTGCTGCAATTGTTCTACGGGCAATCCAACGCCGGTTTCTCGGGCGGGGGCGATGATAGCGTGCCGATGGTGACGGACGCCATTTTCCCGCATCATGCGCTTGCGTTCGAGGGTCTGCGCGAGGGCTACCGCGACACGCCGTCCGATCCTGCGGATTATGTCGATTTCGAGCCGCTTTATGACAAGCCGAGCAAGCAACAGCTCGCCGCCACAATGTCGGCATTCGGATATGAGCATGCGCGCCGATTCCATGACGGCCGCGCGTCGCCGGGGGTTCTGTCTTTCTTTTCGTGGTGGGGCGGAAAGACGGTCGAGACATTCGAGCGGGGCGGGATCCCTTGGGATAACCTGATGATCGGAATCGATGCCGCCGAGCGTGTCGCCGGGATCTACGGCCGCGACATTGACTGCCGTGTTATCAATTGGGTGCAGGGCGAGGCCGGTTCCGATAGCGGCGTCGAAGCCTATGGGCCGGCGCTTGTTGCCCTCTCCGATGATCTGCGGACGGAGGTTGCCGAGCGGCTCGCGCTCTTGGTCGAGCCGGAAATGGTTGTCTGGCAGATCAACGACAATGACGATGAGCCGAGCGACGAAGGGATTTGGCGCGAGCAATGGCTCGCCTGCAACTCGACTCCGGGGCTCACGATGGGGGGGCCGCTCTATCCCTACCCGCTCACTGACAAGATTCACACAAGCGCCCTCGGCCGTCTGATGCAGGGCGAGCTGGTCGGCGAGGTCAATCGCCGCGTGATCGAGGACGGTTCTTTCACGCCGCTGCAAATGGCCTCGGCCGTGCTGGTCGGGGATACGATCACGGTCTCTTTCGATGTGCCGGCGGGGGCACTGATGTTTGATGATGATTGGATCTTGCCTGTTCCCGACTACGGATTCGTTTTTGCCGATGATGCGGCCTCGGCAGGTATCGCATCGGTCACGATCACGGGGGCCGATGAGATAACGATCACTCTCGACGCGGTTCCGTCGGGCGCAAATCCGAAAATTCAATACGCCGCGTATACCGCTGATGCGGTTGTGGACCGATGGGGCAACGGTCGCGGGTTGCTCTACAGCCCGACCGAAATTCCGTCGCTGTTTCACGGCCTCGGGTACGCCGTCCCTGAAACCGTGCGCCACTATTGCGTGCGCTGCGAAATCAACCTCTGAGGAGTAAGAGAATGTCGATCACCTTCAACAAGACGATAAGCAATCCGCGGCTGCCGGTCGGCGCGGATCTGGCCGACGTGATCTCGGCAGATCCGGCCTTGCGGTTCTGGGGCACGGCCGACGCGGATTTCGCGACGATTTCGGCCGGGGAATTTCTGTCCTTCCAGGACCGCGCCGGCGGCGCCGGGGCGTTCGCGGCGAACGCGAGCTTTTCTCGCGCGGCCGTGGTCGGCGACGCTCTCGCCGGTCAGTCGGTCGCGCGGTTCGCGGGCTATCCCGGAACAGATTTCGACGTCTACACGTCGACGGGTGTCACGATTGCGCAGGATGCCGCCGTGACGCTTGCCGCGATCTTCCGGCCGAAGACGCTCGACCAAAGTCAGGCGATTCTCGGCCGCTTCCTCGGGGCGGATGACAGGTGCGTTTTGCAGTTCAGCACGGGCAACGTGCCGCGGTTCTTGTGTCAGGGGGCATTCGTGGACGGAGTGGCCGTCGCGCTTGATGAGTGGTGCCTTGTGGTGGCGTCCTTTGACGGCGCGGTTTCGAGGATCTGGCAGGATGGCGCCGAGCGCGCGTCGATCACGCCGCCCGATGGCACGACGCACACGGGCGCGTTCCTTCTGGGGTCACTCGACGGAACGACCAACCAGCGCGCGGACGTGGAAATCGCGGATTTCTGGGTTTTCGGTCGCGATCTGATCGGCGGGGATTCCGAGACGCTCGACGCAATCGCCGAGTATGCCGCCACGGTCTACGGTCTCGACGTCGGGTAATCGGGAATGCGCCTGCTCGACGTCTTTCTGCAATACGGCCGGGCGCTTGAGTGGATGACAAGTGCGATTATTTTCGTGTTTGCATGCACTCTTGCCTTGCCCGGCGACACGTTGGCGGCCTCGCGATCCTTTTCGAGTTTCCGCGACGTGGGCCTGACCGAAGAAAATTTGATCTTGGCCTTCACCCTGATTGCGGTGATGCGGTTCGCGGGGCTCTGGATAAACGGAAGCTGGCGGCGCTCGCCGGTGCTGCGCATGACTGGCGCCGCGCTTGGCGCGGGGATCTTCTGGGCGCTCGCGGCCTTGTTCGCCGCGCCCTATCTATCGGGCGTCCAGGGCGCGCTTACTTCGGGGGTCGGTACATATGCCGTCCTCGGTGCGGCCGACGCCTGGGCCGCCTACAGGGCCGCCGCGGACGTGCCGAGGTATCGCCGTGATCGAGTTTTTTAACGGTCTTGAGCCGGACGCCTGGGCGGGAATCGCCGGGTTGTTCGGCGGGATCGGCGCGGCGGTCGCGCTGATCTTCAAGGGTCTGCGGCGGGATCCTCCCGAGGTCGGCGCGGCCTCTCCCGAGGTCGCGCGCATCGAATACGTGGTCGAGGAATTGCGCGCGGTCGGCCGCCGACTGACGAAGATCGAAGCCTCGGCCGAGCGGATCGAACGCCATGCGGTCGAGATCCGGGGCGATACTCGGGTGCTGCTGGATCGCGATTGATCCCGGCCGGTCGGCCGGGGCTGCAACAAACGCCGCGCGGATCCTCGCGCGGCGTTTCCATTTGGAGGGCTTCACATGCTCACGATTGACCGGCTCGCGCGCATGACAGGCGCGCGGGAAAGCGAAAACATGCGATCAGTGCTTGCCGGCCTTGCGGCGAGGGGCCACGGCGCGGGCCTCGGGCGCCCTTGGCGGCTGGCGCATTACGTGGCGCAGCTCGGCCACGAAAGCGGCGGATTCCGCTACGACCGCGAAATCTGGGGGCCGACGCCGGCGCAGGAGCGATACGACACGCGGACGGATCTGGGCAACACGGCCGCGCGTGACGGGGACGGGTTCAAGTATCGGGGCCGCACGGGAATACAGATCACCGGCGCTTACAATGTGGGCGCGTTCTCGGATTGGTGCCGCGCCGAGATCGACCCGGCCGCGCCGGATTTCCGGGCCGCGCCGGATCTGATGAATACCGACCCTTGGGAGGGTCTCGGCCCGATATGGTATTGGGAAACGCGGGGTCTCAATCGCTACGCCGACGCGGGCGATATTGAAAATCTTACCCGCGCGATCAACGGCGGCTTGAACGGCTATTCCGACCGGATCGCCAGATACACGCGCGCGGCTCTTGTGCTGCTCGGTTTCGGTCCCGATGACGTTCGGGCGTTTCAGGAAATGGCCGGTGTCGAGGTCGACGGCCTCTCGGGGCCGATCACGCGCGGCGCGTTGCACCAGTTCTTGTGCCGCCTCGCCCCGGTCGATTTCGGCGGATCCGCGGGGGCGGCTGCGGATCCGATTTCGGCCGAGGCGGTGGCCGATGATCTGCGCGCCGAGCTGGCCGAGGTCAAGCTCGGGATTGATGCGACGCTCGCGCATCTGGCCGACCTTTCCGAGAAAATCGAGGGCGTTCTCGCCGCGGATGATGCGGGCGGGCCTGCGCCGTTTTCCGAACACTGAAACCAAACACGAAAGGAAAATCCATGTTCAAACTCGTAGCGACCAAACTCGCACTCATTCTCCGCGTGGTGGTTTTCTACCCGGCGGCCGGTGCCCTCGCGGTTCTGCCCTTTGTCGATTTCAACCAGGCGACCGGCGGCGTTTGTGTCGATCTCGACGCCGCGTCGGTGGCCGCCTCGGCGGCGATCTGGGCGGCCGTTTCCGGCAGCACCTTTGCATGGTCGCGTCTGGCGAAACGCCTCGGCGGCGCACTTTGACGGGATCCCGGTCGCGCGGTGCGGCCGGGTCTGCGCGCCGGGCGCTTTCCCGGCATACTCCGGCCGGATCGGTCGGCGAGACTTGAGGAATGTGTCTGTTACGGCCGCGCCTCTCATGGCGCGGCCTCCCTCTAGAGAAAAATTCTCACTTTGGCCCAGAGAAAGTAATTCCGGCTCTTGGCGCCGAACTCTTATAGCTTCTCTTTTCGATCTGCGCCGCAATTCCCGAAAGATCGCCGTCAAGCCGGAGCAACTCAGAAAATTCGGAAAGAAACAATTCAGGATGGCGCTGCGCCTCGTCCATATTAATAATAATAGATGGCATACTTGAAGATTCCGTGAGGCTTTGAATTGCCCTGAGAGCCTTCTGGGATTGCATCATCACCCGCCCAATCCCTCCCCTAACATTTGGATTTCTTGCCGTTATCGAACGAGCAGTCGCCACGGGGTTTCGTACACAGAGAACACATATTGGATTTCGGAACACTTTTCCAAAATCATCGGCAAAATCACTTGCCCTCGGCAACTTAAATCCCCAACGGTCATAATCAGCATTGCGCTTTCGAACTAACTTAAGTAGCGGCTTCCTTTCGGACAGAGATTTAGTGAAGGTCTGCTTATCGGGAAAAATTTCCTGAAAATCCAAATCTTCGTAATTTTTTGATTGCAGTCGATTGCCTATGAAATATTCCAACTCATATAGAGCGAAAGACACAACCGAAGTCATGCCACGGGAAGAGCCGCAGACGATTAACGTTTCATTACCTAAAATAGAGTCCAGCTTGGAGGCATTGACTAAGAGAAACGTCTCTTTGAATTCGTAATCATCGTTTGGAGATTCGGCTGTCCGTGACTTCTTGAAAGGGTTCAGCATTCTCGCGGACGCTCCTGATGGGGGGGGGATTAATCCCTAATAGGTCAAAGAAAACTTGGTAACAAGAGTTTACATCAAAGGTGGAGCCTTCCGTGAGCGTCGAAAATTTTACTAGGTCTTTGATCCAACGCTTTGATGATGTGATCCTTTCGAAGGAATGGAAGGATGCCCTGTGGGACAAGTTCGTCTCGAAAGCGCCACGACCACTACTCGACAGAGGTTGTTTTGCAGCCGAATCGCGGCGAGCTGGCATTGCTCGACCTTCGCGACGTGGGGTCATCCTCGGGCGTGTCAGGTGGCGGCTCTGGCGCGGACTACGGGGCGCCCGGCGCGGGCGCGCCGCCGACGCGAGATATTGACGATGGAATCCCGTTCTGAGCCTCGCCCGCGTCTTTTGGTGATCGGCCACGGGCGGCACGGCAAAGATACGGCCGCCGGGATCCTCGCCGAGCGCCTCGGGCTTTCGGCCGCGTCAAGTTCGGAGTTTGTCGCCGAGCGGGCAATCTGGCCGCTCGTGCGGGATCGCGGGATCTGGCCGGACTGGCGCGCCGCCTATTCCGACCGGCACGCGCACCGCGAGATGTGGTTTCACGCGATCCGCGCTTACAACCTCGGGCCGGGGCCGGGACTCGCCGAGCAGCTACTTAGGGAACACGCGATTTATGTCGGGATGCGCGCGCGGGCCGAGCTGATCGCCACGCGCGATCTGTTTGACGCGGTCTTGTGGGTTGACGCGTCGGCGCGCCTGCTTGGCGAGGATCCGGGCAGCATGGAGCTTTCCGCGGCGGATGCTGATTTGGTGATAGACAACAACGGCGGCCTTTCCGATCTGACGCGCGAGGTCGCGGCGGTCGCTGTTCTCGTCGGGGCGCGGTGGGCCGGCTAGAAAAAAGCCCGGCGCGAGGCGCCGGGCAGGTTCATACAGGAGGGGCGGCTTGCCAGCCGTGCCGAAATAATGACCCATTTTAAAGGGACATGCAAAGCAAAACGTGCAGCTCGGAGGGAACAAACCGGAACGCGCCTGCACGGATTTTGCACGGATTGCACGGCGAAACCCGGTAAAAATCGGGGAAATCCGGTGAAAACCAGCAAAAACAAGGCGTTGCGGATCCCGCTACATTCTTGAAAAAATCGCTTGTGTATCCAATGCTTTACAGGCTATTCCGGCTCTCGGAGACGTGGCCGAGTGGTCGAAGGCACACCCCTGCTAAGGGTGCAGACGGGGAACCGTCTCGAGGGTTCGAATCCCTTCGTCTCCGCCACTTTTCGACAATCGAAAATCCCTCAACCAACTGAAAACAAACGGTTATCGCGCTGGGGCGCGCGAGCGATCCGCCGTTTTCGCCTTGTTTTGTGACACATTACGTTGCACAATCTGACCCACGGGGCTTTCGCACGGGATTCAGCCGATGACGATCTACAGACGGGGCAACACCTACCACCTGCGCAAGCGCGTGCCGCTTCGCTACGGGTCCGTAGAGGACCGCAAGATTGTGGGAATCAGCCTCCACACCGACTCCGCATCCGTCGCCCGGACCAAGTCGGAAGGCTTGTGGCAGAACCTCATTGAAGGCTGGGAAGCCAAGCTGGCGGGCGACACGTCGGACGCGGAACGCCGCTTTGAGGCGGCGCGCGAGCTGGCGGCCGTGCGGGGCTTCCGCTACCTGCCAGCCACCAAGGCGTCGGCCCTGCCCACCGAAGAGTGGCTTGCGCGCGTGGAAGCCGTGCCAGAGCGCAACGGCAGGCCGGACATGAAGGAATCGGCCGCGCTCTTGGGCGGAGTGGAAGAGCCGCCTATCACGGTCACCCGGGCGCTGGAATTGTATTGGGGGCTGGCGGCCGACAGGTCGCGCGGCAAGAGCGAAGATCAGCTTCGCCGCTGGAAGAATCCGCGCAAGAAAGCCGTGGCCAATTTCATTGCCCAAGTGGGCGACAAGCCTCTGGCCGAGATAACCGGCGACGACATGCTGGCCTTTCGGGACTGGTGGATTGAGAAGCTGGAAGAGGACGGGCTTACGGCCAATTCCGCGAACAAGGACTTGATCCACCTTGGCGACGTGCTGAAGACCGTCAACCGCATGAAGCGGCTCGGGCTGGTGCTGCCCCTCACGGACTTGTCGCTGAAGGAAGGCGAAGCGCAGACCCGGCCGCCTTTCTCCACTGACTGGATACGCGACAAGCTCTTGGCCCCGGGCGCGCTGGAAGGGCTAAACACGGAAGCCCGGTGCATTGTGCTCGGCATGGTCAACACTGGATACCGGCCGAGCGAAGGCGCGGCCCTCACGGCCGCCACGATCCGGCTGGACCATAAGGTGCCGCATATCTCGATTGAGCCCGACGGCCGCCAGCTCAAGAGCCAATACGCCCGGCGTGTCATACCGCTGGCGGGGGTGAGTCTAGAGGCGTTCAAGGAATGCTCGCAGGGCTTCCCGCGCTACAAGGACAAGCCGGGCCTCTCGGCCACGGTGAACAAGTATCTGCGGGCAAACGGGCTCATGGAGTCTCCCAAGCATGTGCTCTACAGCCTGCGCCATAGCTTTGAAGACCGGATGCTTGCGGCGGGGGTTGATGACCGGATCAGGCGAGACGTGTTCGGCCATCGCCTGACCCGGGAACGCTATGGCAAGGGGGCCAGTCTAGCGCATTTGCTGAAGGTCGTTCAGCAGGTGGCACTCTGACCGGCGACGGCCCGGGCGCGGGCCAGAATGTCGTCGGACATGAGGGCTTCGGCGTCGGTCACTTCGGCTTCGGCCCGGCGGAAATGCAGGGCATAGGCCGGATTCTTGGGCTCGGCCATGACCATGCGCGCGATCTTGGCGCGGGCCGCCTTCAGGCGTTCGAGGTGTTGAAGGTCCATCGGGATACCCGGGATGGACGCTCACGGGCTGCGTCGGGTTGCCGGGCTGGTCAGGCCCGCTTGATGGTCAGCCGTCCAGCCGCACGACGACGGATGCGGACGGATTGGCGGCGGCCGTGACGGCCACGCCGATGCGGTCATTCGCGCCGGTATCGTCGTCGGTCGTGACCACGCCATTCGCGGCGTCGAAGTAGAGCACGTCGCCCACGGCCACGGCGTCGGTGGACACCTTGGGCAGCGTGAAGCACCCGACGGTCACAAGATCGAGGTCCGCGCCGCTGGCGGCGTCGCCAGCCGCCACGCCGATCAGCGCGCCGATTTGCACGATGCTGCCCGAGGTGATCGCCCCGGGCGCGGTCAGGGTGAGGGTATCACCCGGTTGGACGTAGTTGGTCGCCATGGTCAGAGTCCTTTCGAGGTTCTGAAGAGGATGGTGGAAGGCGGCCGCCGGGTGGCGGCCGAGATTTCAGCGTCAAGCGCGGCAAGGGCGCGGGCCATTTCGGTATCGGAGCGGTATTCCACCTCTTCGCCGTTCTGGTCCCGCACGCGCCGCACGCCGCTCGCCCGCGCCGTCATGAGCGCGTCACGGGCGGCCGTGAGCTGGGCGAGCGTCAGGGCCATGCTCAGGCCCCGGCGTTGCGGTATGCGCCCCGATGATCCACGGCACCGCAGCCGAAGTCGAGCACCACGCGAAACTCCCGGCCGAGCGTTTCCCAGCCGTCGCGGCTGGCGAGCTGCGGACCGGGCGCGCTGGACAGGTAGGCGTATTCCAGCACCGGGGCCGTGGCCGGGTCACCGAAGACCCACCATTGCGGGCCGGTGATACGCGGCTCCACCAGAAGCGACAGCTTCGTGGCGTAGACATTCACGTCGTCGGTCGTGGCCGGGTAGATGCTTGCCAGCAGCTTTTCGGCGGCGCTTTCGGACTCCGGCCCCACCAGCAGATACTTGGGCCGGACGTTGACCGGCGTCTTGCCGTCAAGGCCCTTCTGCGTCCGCATGGCGAGCCGGGCGGCGTCCAGCGCGGCTTTGACGGCCACGCCGTCCAGAGGCTCGCCCGAGCTGGCGAGGTTGCCATGATCCGCGTGGAAGAGGTTCTTGCCGTCCGACAGCTTCACGCCGCCGCCGCTGTTCGTGGTCAGAAGGCCAATGAGCTGTGTCGCCTCGGCCTCGGCCGCCGCCCGCCCCATCATCTCGCCCCAGCGGCCGAAGGCCCCCAGATTGTCGCTGATGGTCGCCTTGCGGGTCAGGCTGAACATGCCGCCGAAGGTTTCCAGCGAATAGCCTTCCTTGGTCTCGCCCGTGGTCATGGCTTTGATTTCACCGTGCTCCGAAACCTTCTGAAGCCCGGAAAATTCACCGAGATTCAGGATGGAGATAGCGCGGAAGTCCGACGCCGTGCGCTGGCGGGCCAGCGTCTTCATGACAGACTCGGCGCGACGGTAGGCGTTCATCAGCACGCGATTGCCCGCGCCGATCAGCAGCTCGGGGAAGTCGCTGGTGCCATGCATGGCCCGGGTCAACAATTCTTCACGGCCCATCATGCCCACACGCTCGCCCGCCCGGGTCAGGGCGTCGCGTGCGAGGTCTTCCAGCCCAAGGCCCATGTAGGCCCGGGCTTCGTCGCTGGGGGCGTCGCCAGCCATACGGCAGGCCAGAGCTTCGGTCTGGCGGGTGGCGATGACGGCCGGGTCTTCGTTCTGCGGCGCAGCCGTGCGGATGGTGGGCGCGGTGCGGGTGGCGCGGGCGGCCACGGCCTCTTCCCGGCCGGACTCGCGCACTTCGTCGTCGGTCAGCTCTTCGCCCGCCTCTTCCATGCGGGTTGCCCATTCCTCGGGCAGATTGTGGGCCGCCCGGACACGCTGGATCAGCGCGGCGCGTTCGGTCGTTTGAGTATCTTTCGGCACGTCGGCCTCCTCTTGATGCCGCACGGCCGCGTTCGGGTCGGCGGGGTTGCTGGTCAGGGTGACTTCGGAAAGCGTGATGCGCTTGGCGGTCTTGGTCCTCATTGCGTCGGCCTTCCGTCGTTTCGGTAGGTCCATCCGGCGACGCGGTATCCAATCGAGATGCCTCGCAGCGTCCCGTCAGCGATCCGCTGCCCGACAGGGGCAACATCTTCGGCCGAAGAAAGCTGTATTTCGGCAACAATCTCGTTGCCCTCGCGCCGGATGGATAAGGTGCGCCCGAGGACCGCCCGCACGGTGCGGGTGTTGTGCGAGTCGAGCACGGGCAGGTTTTGCGCTGCCAGATCGAAGGCGTCCGGCGGCAGGATTTCCAGATACGGCCCTTGCGCATCTTGGCGCAGCACGGGGGTCGCCGTGGCGATCACGGCCGAGAACGTCCGGGTGTCCGGGTTGTAGGAGTTCACCCGCACTTCGGCCGAGCGGGTCAGAAGATCGTCAGGCATTGCCGGACTCCTTGGATTTGGGGTTGAAACCGTCGGCCGCGATTTCCGAGTCCAGGTCTTCCAGTGCCCAGCCCCGGGCGGCCACGGCCTTGCGGCGGCTGGTCAGCCCGGCTTCGATCTCGGCCACGGTCGCTTGCGTGTCCTTCAGCGGGTCCACTTGCTGCCATGCCGGGGGCAGCCATTCGGCCCGGTAGGCGCGCGGGTCGGACTCGTAGTCGGGCGCGTCCAGCGCGCCGGACAGCACGCCCCACGCGACCACGCGCCGCCAGATCGGGTTGAGGAGCTGGGGCACTAGAACGCCATACTGGACTTGCTCGCACCGCTGGCGGAAGGGCAGCAGCCCGGCGCGAAGACTGGAATAATTCGCGTCGCTCAGGTCGCCGTCCAGAAGGTGCGAGGGCAGCCCGAGCCCGGCGGCGAGCTGGCGCAGGTTGAGGCGCAGGAAGGCCCCCAGCTCTTGCGCCTGCGCCGGGCTGTTGAATTTCACGTCCAGCCCGGACGGCAGCCGCTTCAGCGTGCCGGGTTCAAGGCCGGACTCCATGATGCCGCCCGCTTCGGTGCCGTCGTAAGGCTCGCCCGCCGTGCAGTTCATGTCAGTCAGGAAGCCCGCGTGCATGGCGGCCACCTTTGCCCCCATCAAGAGGGCGTCGCAGAGCTGGTCGAAGTCGGACGCGGACAGGATGACGGGGGCCAGCCACGACACGCCCCGGACTTGCCCCGGGCCGAGCGGCTTGAACACATGCAGGATTTCCGCCGCCGGGATGCGGACGAGTGACGCGGCCGTGGCGAAGGTATCGGTGGGCTTGGCGGGCAAGACCCAATAGGCGGCGCGGGTGCCGTCGGCGGCAAACTCCACACCCGAGACGATGTAGCGGCCTTCGGGCAGCTCACGGGTCAGGGACTCGTCCACCAGCTCGGGCGGCAAGAGGCGCAGGCGCGGCCCCTCGGGCGTGTCGAGGAGCTGCACAAAGGCTTCGCCATCCACCACAAGACAACGTGCAATCTCAGCCTGAAGGCCCCACACGTCCGTCCGGCCGTCGGCGTCGGCCTCTTCGCCCCATTGCGTCCAGAGCCTCGCCAGCCCGGCGCGCGTGTCGGCGTCGCGGTGCTGGGGAGTCGGGTTGATGCCCGTGCCTGCCAGCGCGCCCACCCAATTCGCGACGCCCTGCGATAGCCAAGGGTTATTCGCTGCCTGATACCGGGCGCGGTTGCGCAAGGTCGGCCCGGCGGCCGTCGTTTCAGTCCCGTGCCGGTGATAGGTACCCATCCCCCAGCCACGCCGCCCACCCGACGCACCGTCGAAACGGCGTATTTGCACGGCGGGGGCCGGACGGGTGAAGAGACGCGCGAAAGGGAAGGCCATTGCTAGCCCACCAGCGGCTTCAGGATCGTGTGCAGCGGCAGCACGATCCACCCGAGCCCCGGTGCAAGAGGCGGCTCCCGCACTTCATGGGTATCGGTGATCCAGCCGGAAACGCTGCGGTCCTCCTGCCTCGGTTCGGGCCAATCGGAAATGAGCTACTCCCCATCTCTTGGACAGGATCTGGCGTAAATTAAGCTACTCGTTGCACCTGCTGATCGGGTTGGTTGATATCATTTCTCTGCCAGTAGACCAGCGCCGGGGGCTGGCCGCCCAAGGCTGAATGCGGGCGCTGGTGGTTGTAGAAGGTCATCCATTTCCGGATCGCCGCTTTCGTCTCCGATCCGGTCTCCCAGGCATGCAGGTAAACGCACTCGTATTTCAGGGTGCGCCACAGCCTCTCGATGAAGATATTGTCGAGGAAACGGCCCTTCCCATCCATCGATATGCGCACGCTGGACCGGCGGAGCCGATCCGTCCAGGCAAAGGACGTGAACTGGGATCCCTGATCCGTATTCATTATCTCTGGCGGGCCGAACTTGTGGATGGCCTCGTTCAGCGCCTCGACACAGAAGTCGGCCTCCAGCGTGTTCGAGATCCGCCAGGACAGGACCTTGCGGGTATGCCAGTCCATGATCGCCACGAGGTATAGGAACCCGCGCCGCATGGGCAGGTAGGTGATATCCGAGCACCAGACCTGGTTCGGGCGTTCCACCCGTAGACCTCTGAGCAGGTAGGGATAGGTCTTGTGGCCCTTCGTCGGCCTGCTCGTGTTGGGCTTCTGGTAAATCGGCACTAGCCCCATCAGGCGCATCAGCCGCCGGATGCGCTTCTCGTTCACTAGGTGGCCGTCGTTGCGCAGGTGCCAGGTCATTTGCCGGACACCGAAGAACGGCGTCTCCAAGAACTGCTCGTCGATCCGCCGCATCAGGCCGAGGTTCTGTTCGGTCTCGCCCTTGGGCGTGTAGTAGAAAGACGAACGCGCGATCGACAGCAACTTGCACTGCTGGCCGATCGACAGATCCAGGTGGTCAGGCTCGATCATGCCGCGCCTCACTTCCCGCCCCAGGGCTTCAGCTTTCGTTCCAAAAAAGAGTTGGCCACCGCCAGCTCCCCGATCTTGGCGTGGAGCTCCTTCACCTGCTCCTCGTCAATCTCCGGCTTCTTGCGGCCCCCGCGTTCGAACACACCGGAGGCGCCTTCGAGCAGGGCTCGCTTCCATTGATGGATCATCGTCGGATGCACCCCGAACCGGCTTGCCAGTTCGGCAGCCGTCTCCTCGCCTTTCAGGGCTTCCAGCGCGACCTTCGCCTTGAACTCAGGCGCGTGCTGCTTCCGTTTCGACATCTCTGATCTCCTTCTCGTCGAAGATCAGCAGACTGCAAATCGTAGCTTATGTCAGTGTCCGAATTTCGGGGGGTAGCTCAGATGGGCTATTCCCAAGCGCAGGCCGACGAAATTATCCACAGATTATCCGACATCATGAACACCTTCATCGACGCCGCTTGGGGAGTCCATCCCGTACAGCTCAGCGCGCAGACAAGAGGCAAGAAAGACCTTCTCCCGAAGGCCGGATGTGGTAAGCTGAGAACAAAGCAACAACAATGTAACACAGATGGCACCGCAGCTTCGCTGTCGGAAGGATGATGGATTCGATGAAGGATAAGAAAGGAAACAACAAAGCCGTAATTTACTGCCGCGTCTCAGACACCAAGCAGACAACGCGCGGTACAGGCTTACACTCTCAGGAAACACGCTGCCGGGAGTATGCGTCCTTTCGTGGCCATGAGGTCGTTCAGGTTTTTACCGATGATGCATCCGGCGGCCTCATCAACCGCCCTGGCATGCAAGCCATGCTCAGCTTCTTGCGGAAGAACCGCCGCCAACCGCACGTCGTGATAATCGATGACATCAGCCGCCTTGCACGCGGCGTTCAGGCTCACCTCGAATTGAGGGCTGCACTCAGCAAGGCAGGCGGCATCCTTGAATCCCCATCGCTGGAATTCGGTGAGGATAGCGACAGTCTGCTTATCGAAAACCTTCTGGCCAGCGTATCCCAACACCAACGCCAGAAGAACGGGGAGCAGACGCTCAACCGCATGCGCGCCCGCGCAATGAACGGTTATTGGGTGTTCCAAGCGCCTGTCGGATACAAGTACGAGCGTATCAGCGGCCAAGGCAAGGTTTTGCACCCTAGCGAGCCTTTGGCTTCGATCTTGAGAGAAGCGCTGGAAGGCTATGCCTGTGAGCGTTTCTCAACGCAGGCGGAAGTAAAGCGCTTCCTTGAAGCCCAACCGGTCTTCCCCAAGACGCCGCGCGGTGAAGTCACGAACCAACGGGTCAACGATTTCCTGACTCAGCCCCTTTATGCGGGCTATCTCGAACTCCCGAAGTGGAACGTCTCGTTCCGCCCCGCCAAGCATGAAGGGCTGATCAGGCTCGAAACCTTTCAGACGATCCAGAACTGATTGAACAGCATCGCACGCGTTCCGGCGCGCAAGGACATCAGCGAAGATTTCCCCCTTCGCGGGTTCGTCCTGTGCGGCTGCTGCGGCACCCCGCTGACTGCCAACTGGTCGAAAGGTAAGGCTGTGCACTACCCCTACTACCTGTGCCGTCAGAAGGATTGCGCAGCCAAAGGCAAGTCGATCCGACGCGAGGTGGTCGAGAAAGAGTTCGAGGCACTTCTAAAGGCACTACGCCCGACCGAAGAGCTCTTCGAGCTTGCTTCCGCACTGTTCAAGGACTTGTGGGAACAACGCGCGAAAACGATGAAAGACCAAGGCAAGACAATGAAGGCCGAGCTTTCACAGATCGAACGTAAGATCGCTCAGCTCATGGATCGGCTTGTCGAAGCCGACAGCGAATCCGTCATTCGTGCCTACGAGAAGCGTATTGGCGACCTCGAAACGGATCGCATGGTCATACGTGAGAAAATCGAAAAATGCGGCAAACCGCTGGCCACCTACGAGGACACGTTCGAACACTCAACGGGATTTCTCTCAAACCCTTGGAAAATATGGGAAAATGGGTCAATTGAGCACCGTCAAACGGTCCTGAAATTGGCATTTGCGGACCAACTGGCATACGACCGTGAAACCGGTTTTCGAACACCAGAAATATCCTTACCGTTCAAGACGTTAGGGGATATTTGCAGTGGAGATTTAGGAATGGCGCACCCGAGAGGATTCGAACCTCTGGCCTCTGCCTTCGGAGGGCAGCGCTCTATCCAGCTGAGCTACGGGTGCGTGCTGCGGGGGTGATACGGCAAAGGCGCAGCGCCCGCAATCGGAAATCTGCGCGCGAAGGCGTCACGCCGCGACGTCTTCGGGCGGGGCGTGATCGCCCGCCCGGAACCGTCGCGGTCAGGCGAAGAGTTCGTGCGCGAGCTCCAGCGCGTCGACCAGAACGTCGACCTCCTCTTCGGTGTTGTAGAGCCCGAAGGAGGCACGGCAGGTCGCGGTGAGGCCGAGGTGATCCATCAGCGGGCCCGCGCAATGGTGCCCTGCCCGCACGGCGACCCCCTTCTTGTCGAGGATGGTCGAGATGTCATGGGCATGGGCCGCGCCATCCAGGGTGAAGGAGAAGATCGCCGCCTTGCCGGGCGCGTGACCCTGCACCTGCAACCAGTTCAGCCCCGAGAGGCGCGCCTTGGCATAGGTGGCGATGCGTGCCTCGTGGGCCGCGACATTCTCCATCCCCAGAGCCATGAGATAGTCCAGCGCCACGCCGAGACCGATCTGCTGGACGATGCCGGGTGTGCCCGCCTCGAACCGCATGGGCGGGTCGGCATAGGTGATCTCGTCCTTGTGGACCTCGCGGATCATGTCGCCCCCGCCGAGGAAGGGGCGCATCTCCGCGAGGCGTTCGCGGCGGATCCAGATCGCGCCGGAGCCGCTCGGGCCGTAGAGCTTGTGTCCGGTGATGGCATAGAAATCGCAGCCGATCTCCTCGACGTTCACCGGCATGTGCACGGCCCCCTGCGAGCCGTCGACCAGCACCGGAACGCCCCGCTCGCGGGCGGCGTGGCAGATGGTCTTCACGTCGACCACGGTGCCGAGCACGTTCGACAGCTGGGTGATGGCGATCAGGCGGGTCTTGGGACCGATGGCGTCGATCACCTTCTGCGGGTCGAGCGCGCCGGTCTCGTCCACGTCGACCCATTTCAGCACCACCCCCTGCCGTTCGCGCAGGAAGTGCCAGGGCACGATGTTGGCGTGGTGCTCCATCACCGAAAGAACGATCTCGTCCCCCGGCTGCAGGCGCGGCATCGCCCAGGAATAGGCGACGAGGTTGATGCCCATCGTGGTGCCGGTGTTGAAGACGATCTCTTCCTCGTCCTTCGCCCCGAGGAAACGCGCCACGGTGCCGCGCACGCCTTCGTACTTCTCGGTCGCGAGGTTCGAGAGGTAGTGCAGGCCCCTGTGGACGTTGGCATATTCCTCGGCATAGCCACGCGTCACCGCGTCGATGACGACCTGCGGCTTCTGCGCCGAGGCGCCGTTGTCGAGATAGACCAGCGGCTTGCCGTTCACCTCGCGGGAGAGAATCGGAAAATCGCGGCGGATCTTGTGAACGTCATACATCGTAGGTCATCCCGGTCGGCGTGAGCCCCATGAGGGAAAAGAGCAGCGAGAGCAGCAGCACCATGCCGACCGCTCCGAGGATCAGCACCATCAGTGCCTTGAAGAGATTGTCGAGCCCATGCGCGACATCGAGGAAATTGAGCACGATCCAGATCCCCGCCAGCATCGCGGCCAGGACCATAATCATCGCCAGAGAGCCGGAGATCATCGCCATCAGCGCGACGCCCACCTGAACCAGCGCGCGCAACGCCTGCAGCCAGATGAACAGCACGGCGACATCCTGCATGCGCCCGCTTCCGCCGAGCGCCCGCCCGGCCGAGGTCATGACGAAGATCGAGATTCCCAGCATTCCGGCCAGCAGCGCGGCAAGGATCGCCGGCCCCACCGGGACGGGAAGGGCATCCATCGCCATGCCGTAGCCCTGCATGACCCCGACGACCAGCGCGTTGACCACGACCACCAGTGCGAAGGCGGTCATGATCGCCTCGCGGGACAGGTCGGCCGCCAGCAAGAGGCGGGCCACCTCGCGCGGGGCGATCAGGGTCTGCAGCGCGAGGCGCAGGAACCCGGCGGGCGTCACACCGGCTCTCCGCGCTCGGCGACACGCAGGCCGCTGAGCCAGAACCAGAGAAAGACCACGAACCAGATCAGCCCGACCAGCATCAGCTGCGGACCGGCCCCGAGGAACCCGGCGGCCAGCCCGTTCAGCAGCACCAGCGGGCTGGAGGCGAGCATGCCCCAGAACAGCGCGAGCCTTGCGCCGTAGCCCGTCCCCCTGCCCCCGAAGACCTTGGCGACAAGGTGGCTGAGGAAGGCGATCACGTAGAGCCCGAGCGGCGCCAGCACCAGCCAGGCCAGCAGCGCGCCGCCCATCAGCGGGTTGAGGTCGACACCTTCGAGCCAGGCACGGCGCGAGAGCGCCGGAAGCTGCGCGACGAAGAACAGCCCGCAGGCCGCCATCACGAACATCAGCGCGCGGTCCTCGCGCGGGCCCTGCGCGAGAAGCCGGGACACCACGGCGCCCGGCCCCCGGTAGGTGGCCACGATCTCGCGCGTCAGAAGCATCAGCCGCGGCGCCGGGCCAGCCAGCCCTCGACGCGCGAGACGATCTCCTCCTGGAGACGCTCGTCCTCGATCTCCTGCACCGCTTCGGCGATGAAGGCGATGGTGAGCAGATCTTCGGCCACGCCGCGCGGCAGGCCGCGGGCGCGCAGGTAGAACAGCCCCTCGTCGTCGATCGCGCCGGAGGTGGACCCGTGCGAACAGGCGACGTCGTCGGCGTAGATTTCAAGCTCCGGCTTGGCGAGGAACTGGCTGTCCCCGTCGAGCAGCAGCGACTGGGAAATCTGGTAGCCGTCGGTCTTCTGCGCGCCGGGCTTCACCAGGATCTTGCCCTGGAACACGCCCGTCGCACCGTTGCGCAGCACCTTCTTGAACACCTGGCGGCTTTCGCAATTCACCGCGTCATGGGTCACGAAGACCGTGTCGTCGTGGTGGAAGTTGCCGTCGCCCATGCAGGCCCCGGCGACATGCGCGACGGCATCGTCCCCGGTGAGCTCCAGCACCACCTCGTTGCGGGTCAGCACGCCGTTCACGGTGAGCGTGAAGCTCTTGAAGGTGCTTTCGGTTCCGAGACGCGCAAAGATATGCGTCGCGGCGCGGCGGTCGTGATCGCGGCCCTGCGCGCGGATGTGGTGGAAGGTGCCGCCATCGGCAATGTCGACCTCCATCACCTTGTTGATGCGGGCGGCGGCCGGGCCGTTCTCGAGCAGGGTCAGCTCGGCCCCCTCGGCGACCTTCACGACATGATGCAGGATCGCGTCGGAAGTCTCTGAAACATGGCGATAAACCAGGCTCACGGGCTTTTCGGCCGCGCCCGTCACGTTGATCAGCAGACCCTCGGTCGCGAAGGCGGTGTTGAGCGCCGCCAGCGGTCGCTGGACCGGCGTCTGCCCGGCGGTTTCGAGCTTGCCGTAGAGATCCTTGGCCCAGTGGATATCGGCCATCGTCGACAGATGCTCGATGGTCACACCGGCAAGTTCCGGCGAATCCGAGGCTTCGGCGTCGAAGACCCCGTCGACAAAAACCAGTTCCAGCCGGTCGATGCCGTCGAAGATCGGCGTTTCATCGGCGTGCATGGCCACCGCCACGGGGGCGTCCGGCTGGTTCAGCGTGTCCGGGCGGGTGTATTTCCAGTATTCGTCCCGCGCCCCGGGCAGGCCGGTGGCGTTGACCCGGGCAAGCGCATCCCTGCGCGCCGGTTCGGACCAGCCGCCGGCCGGCAGGTCCAGCGCGGCGATCCGCGCCGCCGTCGCGTCCAGTTTCGGTTGCGGAAGGGACATCAGGCCTGCTCCTCCTCGATCAGGTGAGCATAGCCGTCGTTCTCGACCTCGAGCGCCAGCTCAGGGCCCCCGGTCTTGATGATCCGGCCGTTGGACATGATGTGCACCACGTCCGGCTTGATGTGATCCAGAAGCCGCTGGTAGTGCGTGATCACGAGGAACCCGCGCCCTTCCGAGCGCAGCGCGTTCACACCGTCCGCCACCAGCCGCATCGCATCCACGTCAAGCCCGGAGTCGGTCTCGTCCAGGATGCACATCTTCGGCTCGAGCATCGCCATCTGCAGGATTTCGTTGCGCTTCTTCTCACCGCCGGAGAAACCGACATTGACCGGGCGCTTCAGCATCTCGGCGTCGATCTTGAGGCTCTTGGCCTTCTCGCGGATCACCTTGAGGAACTCGGTCGAGGACATCTCCTCTTCGCCGCGCGCCTTGCGCTGCGCGTTCACCGCGGTGCGCAGGAAGGTCATGTTGCCGACGCCGGGGATCTCGATCGGATACTGGAACGCCAGGAACAGCCCGGCCGCGGCGCGCTCCTCGGGCTCCATGTCGAGCAGGTCGGCCCCGTCCAGCGTCGCCGTGCCGCCGGTCACCTCGTAGCCGTCCTTGCCGGAGAGCACGTAGGACAGCGTGGATTTGCCCGACCCGTTCGGCCCCATGATCGCATGCACCTTGCCGGCCTCGACGGTCAGGTCCACGCCCTTGAGGATCTGCTTGTCCTCTTCTTCAAGTTTGACTTGCAGGTTCTTGATCTCAAGCATCTTTTTCATCTCCGTTCAGCGACGCGGGGCCGCTCGTATCTCTGTCTCTGTCCGGCGCGGTGTCGCGATGTCACCACGCCGTGAAATATTTGATGACCATCATCACCGCCATGGCGAGCAGCCCCGCCGCCAGCGCGGTCAGCACAACGGACCCACCGAGCAGACCGCTTGTCCTGCTCTTGTCCCGCCGCATGGAAAGGCCGATCACCGTGCCCAGGAAGACACCGATCCCGGCCCCCGCCGATTGCATTGCCAGTTGCAGGATCATCCCGTTCTCTCTCCAAGCGGCCTCAGCCGACCGAGCCTTCGAGCGAAATCGCCACCAGCGCCTGCGCTTCCATGGCGAATTCCATCGGCAGCGCCTGCAGCACTTCCTTGCAGAACCCGTTCACCACAAGCGCCACGGCCTCTTCCTCGTCCATGCCGCGCTGGCGGCAGTAGAAGAGCTGGTCGTCGTCCACCTTCGAGGTGGTCGCCTCGTGCTCGACCCTCGAGGAGTTGTTCTTCACCTCGATATAGGGAACCGTATGCGCGCCGCACTTGTCGCCGATCAGCAGAGAGTCGCACTGGGTGTAGTTGCGCGAGTTCTTGGCTTTCGGGTGCATCGAAACGAGGCCGCGATAGGTGTTCTGCGCCACCCCCGCCGAGATCCCCTTGGACACGATCCGCGACCGGGTATCACGCCCGAGGTGGATCATCTTGGTGCCGGTGTCGGCCTGCTGGTGGTTGTTGGCGATGGCGATGGAGTAGAACTCGCCCTGGCTCTCGTTGCCGCGCAGGATGCAGGAAGGGTATTTCCAGGTGACGGCAGAGCCGGTCTCGACCTGAGTCCACATCACCTTGGCGCGATCACCCCGGCAATCGGCGCGCTTGGTGACGAAGTTGTAGATACCGCCCTTGCCGTTCTCGTCGCCCGGATACCAGTTCTGGACGGTGGAGTACTTCACCTCGGCGTCTTCCTCGATGATGATCTCGACCACGGCGGCGTGCAGCTGCGCGGTATCGCGCTTGGGCGCGGTGCAGCCCTCGAGGTAGCTCACGTAAGACCCCTTGTCGGCGATGATCAGCGTGCGTTCGAACTGGCCGGTGTTCTCCGCGTTGATGCGGAAATAGGTCGACAGCTCCATCGGGCAGCGCACCCCCGGCGGCACGTAGACAAAGGAGCCGTCCGAGAAAACGGCACTGTTCAGCGTGGCATAGAAATTGTCCGACGCGGGCACCACGGTGCCCAGGTATTTCTTCACCAGTTCGGGATGCTCGCGGATCGCCTCGGAGATCGAGCAGAAGATCACCCCGGCCTTCTTCAGCTCGGCCTGGAAGGTGGTGCCGACCGAAACCGAATCGAACACCGCGTCGACGGCCACCTTTCGGCCCTCGGCGGGCGCATCCTCGGCGCCTTCGACACCGGCCAGGATCATCTGTTCCTTCAGCGGAATGCCGAGCTTCTCATAGGTCGCCAGCAGCTTCGGATCGACATCGTCCAGCGATTTCGGCTTCTCCGCCATGCTCTTGGGCCGGGCGTAGTAATACTGTTCCTGGAAGTCGATCTCGGGATAGTCGACCATCGCCCAGGTCGGCTCCGTCATCCGCGTCCAGCGCTCGAAGGCCTTGAGCCGCCACTCGGTCATCCACTCCGGCTCGCCGTTCTTGCCCGAGATCAGGCGGACGATGTCCGGGTTCACGCCCTTGGGCGCGTATTCCATCTCGATGTCGGTGTTCCAGCCGTACTTGTAGGTGGAGACGGCCTCGACCGCATCCACGGTCTCCTTCTCGACACCCTCTTTCACGGTGACATTGTCGAACGCTGCCATGTCATCTCTCCTGTCGGCGCGGCCTTCGCGCCCTGGTTCCGGCGCGGCCCGCGCGCTCCTGTTTCCGGCACGCCCGGCGTGCCCGCATTCCTGCTCACGCGCTGCGCGAGACCCGTTTCCCGTAGTGGCGCGCCCAGCTGTCGGCAAAGCGCATCACATCCTCTTCCGTCGTTGCGGGGCCGAGGCTCACGCGGATCGCGCTGCCGGCCACCTCGTCATCGAACCCCATCGCCCGCAGCACGCGCGAGGCGCGCACCTTGCCGCTGGAACAGGCCGAGCCCGCGGAGACCGCGAATCCCGAAAGGTCCATCTGCATCACCTGCGTCTCCCCCTTCCAGCCCGGAAGCGCGAAGCAGGAGGTGTTGGGCAGGCGTGGCGCGCCTTTCCCGACAAAAATAGTCTCTTTTGCGGCGGCCGCAACTGCATTCTCTAGAATGTTTCTAAGTTTTTCCACCCCTGACCAGACATCCTCCGCCAGATCTTTCACGGCCGCCTCCGCAGCGGCCCCGAAGCCCGCGATTCCGATCACGTTTTCGGTGCCCGCACGCCGCCCCATCTCCTGCCCGCCGCCGCGCAGCAGGCCCGGCAGCTCGATGCCGCGCTTCAGGACCAGCGCACCGATTCCCTTGGGCCCGCCCAGCTTGTGCGCCGACACGATCGCCATCTCCGCACCGCACCAGTTGAAGGCAAAGGGCAGCTTGCCGAACACCTGCGTGGCGTCGGTCATCGCCAGGCCCTCGGGCAGATCCTGCAGAACCCCGGTCTCGGAATTGGCCGCCTGCAACACCGAGCGTCCGGGCTCCGGCACGATCACCCGGCCCTCGGCATCGACCGCCAGTTCCGGCGCGATCCATGCCGCCACCGCGTCATGCTCGACCTCGGCCCCGACCAGCCCGCGCCCGGACAGCGCAAGGGCCGCCGCCTCGGTGGCGCCGGAAACAAAGATCACCTCCGCCCCGTCCGCCCCGAGGGCCGTCGCCACCTGCGCGCGCGCGCGCTCGATCAGCCCCTTGGCCGCCCGACCCTCCGCATGGACCGACGACGGATTGCCGACCACGTCCATCGCCGACAGCATCGCCGCCCGCGCCTCGGCCCGCAGGGGCGCCGTCGCGTTCCAGTCGAGATAGGCGCGTCTCACCAAGGCAACGCCCCCGCCTTCTTCTGGCCCGAAATATCCCGGGGAGGGCCGCCGAAGGCGGACCGGGGCAGAGCCCCCGCCTGTCCTGCCACCGCCACGCGCTCAGATCCCCTCATGCTCGTCCACGACCGGAAACAGCGAGGGCACGGCCGGACAGGGCGCCAGCCCGTTCTCGATCACGTCCGACAGCTTGGCCTGGTGCAGGTAGACGTAGACATGCGCCGACAGCGACTGCCACAGGCGGTTGGTCAGCGACTGCGCCCGGCTGCCCGAGGCCGCACCGGAGGCCCCCGCCCCCTTGTGCATCGCGTCCACGTTCTCGTCGACGGCGGCCAGCACGTCGACCACGCTGATCGCATCCGCCGGACGCGCCAGGCGGTAGCCGCCCCCCGGCCCGCGGACCGAGGCCACCAGCCCCGCCCGGCGCAGCTTCACGAAGAGCTGTTCGAGGTAGGGCAGCGAAATGTCCTGACGTTTCGAGATGTCGCCAAGCGTCACCAGCCCGTCGTCGGGTTGCAGCGCCATGTCGGCCAGCGCGACCATCGCGTAGCGCCCTTTTGTACTCAGCTTCACACCAAACCTCCCCCGAAGGTAACGCCGCACCCGATTGACCTTGGCGATACGATTGCCTATCTGCTGTCAAGCCCTCCCGGATCACATTCCGGGTCTAGAACGGTTCTAAAGAGGCCAAGGGAATTCGTCAAGAATTCCGGCCCGCGACAGGAGCAGACAAGCCCACATGCCCGAGGTCATTTTTCCCGGACCCGAAGGCCGCCTCGAAGGCCGCTATCATCCGCAAAAAGACAATGACGCACCGATCGCGATCATCCTGCACCCGCACCCCCAGTTCGGCGGCACGATGAACAACAAGGTCGTCTACAACCTTCATTACGCCTTCTACAACATGGGCTTCACCGTCCTGCGGTTCAACTTCCGCGGTGTCGGCCGCAGCCAGGGCGAATACGACCAGGGCATCGGAGAGCTGTCCGACGCCGCCTCGGCGCTCGACTACCTGCAGTCGATGAACAACAATTCCAAGCATTGCTGGGTCGCCGGCTTCAGCTTCGGCGCCTGGATCGGGATGCAGCTTCTGATGCGCCGCCCCGAGATCACCGGCTTCGTCTCGGTCAGCCCGCCGGCCAACATGTACGATTTCTCCTTCCTCGCGCCCTGCCCCTCCTCCGGGCTGATCATCAACGGCACGTCCGACCGCGTGGCTCCGCCCGCCGATACGACCTCGCTGGTGAACAAGCTCAAGGAACAGAAGGGCATCACCATCACCCACGAGCAGATCGAAGGCTCGGGGCATTTCTTCGAGGAACCGCACATGGACACGATGATCGGCACGGTCACCGGCTACGTGAAGCGGCGCCTGACCGAAACCACCCGCTGAGGAGAGCAGATGTCCAGCGTCCAGATCATGGCAGACAAGCTTGCCGAAGACACCTTCACGGTGATGGCCAAGACGGGGGACGACCGGTTCTTCATGGAGGTCGCCAAGGTCATCGGCGCCTCCTCGACCACTTTGGAAGAGGCCTATCTCACCGCCGTCCGGGTGCGCATGGCGGAACGGCGCGCGCGCAAGTTCCTGGACGAACGGCTTGCGGGCCGCGCGGGCGAAGACACCTCCGGCCTCTGAGATGAGCGAAACGCCCCGCCTCGACGCCCAGATGGCCTTCCTGATGGAGGCTGACCGGCTGAAGGGGATCGACCGCGCCTCCCGGGTCCTCGGCGGCGCGCGGGCCGAGAATTCCGCCGAACACAGCTGGCACCTGGCCCTCTTCGCACTGATCCTGGGCGAGCACGCGGCCGAGGGCGTCTCGACCGACCGGGTGATCCGGATGCTGCTGCTGCACGACCTGGTCGAGATCGACGCCGGCGACAATCCCATCTTCGGCGAGGTCGACCACGCCAAGGCCGCGGCCGAGGAAGCGGCGGCGGCCGAGCGCATCTTCGGCCTCCTCCCCGAGGATCAGGCGCGCGAGATGCGGGCGCTCTGGGACGAATTCGAAGCCGCCGAAACCCCCGATGCGCGCTTTGCCAAGGCCCTGGACCGGTTCCAGCCGCCGAATCTGAACCTTGCGTCCGAGGGGGCGACCTGGGTCAGGTACGGCGTGACGCTCGACAGTTTCGACGCGCAGATGGCCCCGCGCATCGGCGGCGGCGCGCCCGGCCTCTGGTCCTGGCTCCGCCCCAAGGTCGCCGCCTTCTTCGCATCCCGCCGCTGATCTCCGATCGGTCCCGGGACGGTATCGGCACGGGTATCGCACCGGAAGTTTCCGCCCCGCGCGGTCCCATGTTCCTCCATGGTGCCGATGCCCGGAAGGTCGCGGGCAGCGACAGCTCCGACGCCCGAGGCGAGGTGGCCGCGCGGCAGGCGCCGCAAGTCCGTCAATAAAAACGAGGCCTTTCCGTCGGAAAGGCCTCGCGTCGTTCCCGATCGGGAATGGCTCAGTAGTGGATTGCCCGCCCGTAGGCGTCGAGCACCGATTCGTGCATCATTTCCGACAGCGTCGGGTGCGGGAACACGGTGTTCATCAGATCCTCTTCGGTGGTTTCGAGCTGGCGGCCCACCACGTAGCCCTGGATCAGTTCCGTCACCTCGGCCCCGACCATGTGCGCGCCCAGCAGTTCGCCGGTCTTGGCGTCGAACACCGTCTTCACCATGCCCTCGGGCTCGCCCAGGGCGATGGCCTTGCCGTTGCCGATGAAGGGGAAACGGCCGACCTTGACCTGGTGGCCCTTCTCCTTGGCCTTCGCCTCGGTCAGACCGACCGACGCAACCTGCGGATGGCAGTAGGTGCACCCGGCGATGGAGGCGGGATCGACCGCGTGGGGATGTCCGCCCGCGATCAGTTCGGCCACCATGACCCCCTCGTGCGACGCCTTGTGCGCGAGCCACGGCGCCCCCGCCACGTCACCGATGGCATACAGCCCCTCGACCCCGGTGCGGCAGTACTTGTCCGTCACCACATGGGTGCGCTCGACCTTGGCGCCCAGCGCCTCCAGCCCCAGCCCCTCGACGTTGCCGACGATGCCGACGGCGGAAATCACCGTGTCGAACTCCTCGGTCGTGGTCTTGCCGTTCTGTTCGATATGGGCCGTGACCTTGCCCTGCCCGCGATCCAGCTTCTTGACCGAGGTCTTTTCGCGGATCTTCATGCCCTGCTTCTCGAACTGCTTCTTGGCGAATTTCGAGATCTCCTCGTCCTCCACCGGCAGGATGCGGTCCATCACCTCGACCACGGTCGTATCCGCGCCGAGCGTGTTGTAGAAGCTGGCGAACTCGATGCCGATGGCGCCGGAGCCGATGACCAGAAGTTTCTTCGGCATCCGCTTGGGCACCAGCGCGGCCTTGTAGGTCCAGACCATATCACCGTCGGCTTCGAGGCCGGGAAGCTCGCGCGCCCGCGCGCCGGTCGCCAGCACGATGGCCTTGGCGGTCAGTTCCTCGGTGCCCTTGTCGGTCTTGACCGACACCTTGCCCTTGGCCGGCAGGGTCGCCTCGCCCATGAAGGTGGTGACCTTGTTCTTCTTGAGCAGGTGCGCCACGCCGCCGTTCAGTTGCTTGGCCACGCCGCGCGACCGCTTCACCACCGCGTCGATGTCGAAGCCGATGTTGTCCGCCTTCAGGCCGTATTCCTTGGCACGGTGCATGTAGTGAAAGATCTCCGACGAGCGCAGCAGCGCCTTGGTCGGAATGCAGCCCCAGTTGAGGCAGATGCCCCCCATGTGCTCGCGCTCGACGCAGGCCACCTTGAGGCCGAGCTGCGCGCCCCGGATGGCGGCGACATAGCCGCCCGGTCCCGCACCGATCACAATCATGTCGAAGCTTTGCGACGCCATGGTCTTCTCCCTCGTGTTCAATATAGTTTGCCATTAAACCATTTCCGGAAGCCGTTCAATATTAAGCGTCCGGACTGGTCGCCTCCTTTGCGAATTCAACCTAGCACAGACCGACAAAAAGGCCCGCACTGGTTTTCCAGGCGGGCCTTCGGTCATTCGGGGGGAATGCGGAGAGGGCCGGTCAGGCCGTTGCCTCCGTCAGTTTGCGCACGGTCGCACCGTAGCCTCCGGCCTCGACAAAGGCGCGTTCGGCCGATGTCGTGGCACGATCCAGAGCCGCGTTCCGGGTCGGGAACCGACCGAAATCGCGGATCACCTCGCGGTGTGCGCGGGCGTGCAACAGGTTGCTCGCCCCGCTGCGGGACAGCCGCTCCTTCATCAGGCGGATGCAGCGGTCCTGGTCGGTCAGGTTTTCCGAATGCATCAGCGGCAGGTAGAAGAACTGCCGGGCGGGCTCGTCGATCTTTTGATCCCAGCCGCGCCAGATCGCCTGCTTGGCCGCGGCGAGCGCGATCTCGTCGGAGGCGAAGGCCTTGCCCGATCCCCGGAACATATTCCGCGGGAACTGGTCCATCAGGACGATATAGGCCAGCGCGCCGCTCGGGTAGGTCAGCCAGAGGCCGAACCGGCCCTCCATTGCCGCCTGCCAGGTCTCTTCGAACCGCGCGCGGATCTCGGCGTCCAGCGAGTCGTCCGCCAGATACCACTTGTCCGGCCCGCACTCGTCGAGCCAGAAGGTCAATATGTCTTCGGGTGCCTGCATCATGTCAATCTTTCCTCCGCACCGTTCCCCCGAACGTCATGGAAACGTTACATCTCCCCCGTGCCAGGGTTGAAGTAACAAATTCTGACAGTTTCCGACATCGCATCGCATGGCCGACCTTGGTCTCAGCCCGCGTCGCGCCCGCCGTCCGTGCCCGTCTCCTGCGCCGCATCGCTCGCCGCCTCCGCAACGTCAATCGCATATTCCTGCGCCAGTTCCATCGCCACCGGCGAGGCGGTCGGCATCATCACCGTATAGACGCCCGTGTCCGCGACCTTGGGCGCCGGGCGCCGCGTCATCCGCCACACGGCGTAGCCGGTCAGGCCCAGCAGCAGGATGGCGATGAACAGGAAATACCCGCCCGGCCCGAAGACCGACATCATCCAGCCGGTGAGCATCGGCCCGCCGATCGCCGCGACGCCGTTGACGAACAGCAGCCCGGCCGAGGCCGAGGCCATGTCCTCCGGCCCGAGAAAGTCGTTGGTATAGGCGATGATCAGCGAATAAAGCGGATTGTTCGCCCCGCCGATCACGAAGGCCGCGCAGAGCAGGACGGTGAAGTTGTCCGGAAACACCATCGCCACCAGCGCCCCGGCGCCGCCCACCGCCGCGATGGCGGCCGTGAGCTGACGCCGGTCCATGCGGTCGGACAGCCAGCCCAGCGGGTACTGCGTCACCAGCGCGCCGACATAGAAGCTGGCCACGAAGAGCGAGATCTGCCCGAGCGTCAGCCCGGATTCCGTCGCAAACACCGCCGACATGCCGAACTGCGCCGAAAACACAGCGCCGAGCAGGAACATGCCGACCACGCCCAGCGGCGAGGTGTCGTAGAGCCTGCGCAGGCTCATCGGCTTGGTCGTCGCAAAGGCGGGCGTCGGAGACACCGACAGCAGGATCGGCGCGAAGGCGATGGAAACCAGCACCGACGGAATGACGAACAACAGGAACCCCGAGGTGTCCGGGATCAGAAGGATCGCCTGTGCCGCGATGATGCCCAGTGTCTGCACGATCATGTAGAGCGACAGCGCCTGCCCCCGGCTTTCGTTGGAGGAGGCATTGTTGAGCCAGCTTTCCGCCGTGACGTAGACGCCGCAGAAACAGAAGCCGATCACCATGCGCTCGATCGTCCAGGTGATCGGGTGCGGAAATGCCGGGTAGAGGATCAGCACCGCCGAGATGAAGGAGCCGAGCGCCGCGAAGACGCGCACATGGCCGACCCGGCGGATCATGCCCGGAGTCATCCGCGACGCCAGCAGGAACCCGGCGAAATAGGCCGACATCACCACCGACATCTGGAAGGCCGAAAAGCCCGCCGCGCCGCCGCGCACCGACAGGAGCGAGCCCTGGAGGCCGTTGCCGAGCATGAGCAGCATGACCCCGAGCAACAGTGCCCAGGAGTGTCGCAGAACGTCGAGCATGGCACACGCCTCCGTTGTGGTGTTCCGAGTGCCCTGCCTGCCGAGCCGCCGAAACGCAAGTCCGGTTGCGACCATTTATGGCCGTCCTGCCCCAATTCGGGCAAACTGCCCCGACGTTCCGGCAATCGGCCGCCGATCCCTCCCCGATGTCGGAGCGCCGAAAATTCCGCCGGGATTACCGCCCCTTTGCCCGTGAATTGACCACGTCCCGGACGGCGCCGGTTGCAGGTTCAACCGGAAGGTTAACGACCTCTCGGCGCGACAACCGGCGAATCACCTTTTTTCATGGAAGATCGAAAAGTCGATTGCACCCCAATGAATAAATCCCCCCGAGGTACGCCCTTCAAAAATATATTCGCGAAATATCATTCATGATTTGTTAAGAATTTCGGCCCCGATCCCCGATTGTGGCGAATTCCCGGCAAATTTGACGGATCTGCGCCGCATTTCAAGATCACTCTGATTGCAAGGCACAACCTGAGCGAGTGCCCGCGAATACAACCCAGAGGATTGGAATTGGTAATGAACAATCGCTTTTTCCGTGCCCCCTCGCCGCGCAGATTCTGGCGCGACGAAACCGGCTCGTTCACGGTCGAGGTCGTGGTTTGGTCGCCGCTGCTGCTTGTTTCCCTGCTGCTCATCCTCGATTTCGCCAATCTCATGGTGGTCAACGCAAGCATGTGGAATGCCGCGCGCGACACGGCGCGGGCGGTGTCGATCCATCATGTCACCCCGGACGACAGCCGGGATTACCTGCGCGACAACCTCTTCTTCCGGCACGAGGGCTACGTGATCGACGTCGATGTCGATGCCGCCACGGTCCAGGCGCGGGTGCAGCTCGATGCCGCGCATGCGGCGCTGACGCCGGCGATCGGGCGCTACCTCGTCGGCACGATGGTCGCCAAGGTGACCATGCTCCGGGAGCCGCAATGATGCCCCGCCCGCGATTCCCGTTCACCGCGTTCCGGAAGGACGAATCCGGAAGCGGCACCCTGACGAGCCTGTTCCTGCTGGTCACCTGCCTGCTGCTGGGGGGCGGCGCGGTGGATATGGCCAATGCCTGGCGCGTGGCCGAGGTCCTGCAATCCAATGCCGAGGCGGCGGCGCTGAGCGCGGCGGTGCGCGCCTCGGAACCGCAGCTCGGTCAGACCCCTGCCGGGGTCGCCCGCCACATCGCGCTGTCGGGCCTGCGCGAAGCCGGAATCGAAAGCGCCTGGCACGACAGGAGCTTCGAGATGGGTCGCATCGACCAGGCCTCCGGCGATTTCATCCCGCTCGGCCTGTCCTCCGGGGTGCCGGATGCGGTGCGCGTCACGCTGAACCGCGATGCGGCGCACGGCACGGCGGAACCGCTGCTGTTCACCCGGCTCTTCGGCTACGCCCCCTGGGACATCAAGGGCCGCGCCGTTGCGCAGATCCGTACCCGCCCGCAGATCGAATGCCCCGACCCGCTGCTGTCGCTGCAGACCCGTGTCGACGTGTCGTCCAAGAACGTCTTTCTCGGCATCTGCCTCATGGCCAATGCCGGTGTCACCTACGGCGATGCCCCGGTCTGGAAGACCTCGGCCTCGGATTTCGTCGTGAACAAGATCCTGAAGCAGGGGCTCGGCATTCCGGGCGTGAACCTCTTCGGCATCACCCGCCCGCTGCGCGCCGAAGACCTGCGCACGCTGGCCGCATCCGCCACCCGCAACCTGCGGCTGTCCGATCTCGACAATCTCTCGGTGCTGAGCAACGGAAGTTTCTACATCGACTGCGACGAGAACGAGGTCGCGCGCCTCGGCGAGGGATTCATCGTCGAGAATGCCGCGATCTTTTCGGAATGCCCGATCCGCTTCGATGCCGAGGTCCGGCTGCGGGCGGCGCTTGTCGTGTCGAACCTGACCTCGCTTCTGACCGATCTCGGCAGCGTGCGCGTCACGCCCGATGCCATCCTCACCGGCTCGCCCGAATGCGCGCCCGGCAACGGCGTGCGGGTGCTGGTCTTTGTCGATCTCGACGCGATGGCGAACATCCCCGCCCTGGTGTCGACGGCCTCGCCGCTCGGCCAGTACCTCGATCAGACGGTCGAGCAGACCGGCGGCGCGCTCGGCGGGGTGCTCGGAGCCGTGGGCGGAATCGTCAATCCCATCGTCGCCGACATCTCCGAGATCACGAGCAACCTGCAACTTCTGCCCATTTGCCTCAACGCGCGCACGATGCTGAATTCCGACACCGTCGTGTTGCGCTAGGGGCCGGTTCCCCCGCGCTGTTGCGACGCGGGGGAGCCATCATTTCCGGTCCGGGATCAGCAGCGATGCATCCCCGTAGGAAAAGAACCGGTAGCCCTGCGCGATGGCGTGGGCATAGATCTCCATCACCCGCTCGCGTCCCATCAGGGCCGAGACCAGCATCATCAGCGTCGACTTCGGAAGGTGGAAATTGGTCATCAGCGCGTCGGTGACGCGAAAGTCGAACCCCGGATAGATGAAGATGTCGGTGACCCCGCGCCACGGCACGATGGCGCCGGTGTCGCGCACCGCCGTCTCGATCAGGCGCAGCGCCGTGGTGCCGACCGGGATGATCCGTCCGCCCGCCGCCTTCGTCGCCGCGATCTCCGACGCGGCCTGCTCGGAGACCTCGCCCCATTCGCCGTGCATGCGATGCGTCTCGACGTCCTCGACCTTGACCGGCAGGAAGGTGCCCGCCCCGACGTGCAGCGTCACGTGGCTGAACCCCACGCCGAGCGCGGAGAGGCCGTCGAGCAGTTCCGCGTCGAAATGCAACGAGGCGGTGGGCGCCGCAACCGCGCCTGGCCGCGCGGCCCAGACGGTCTGGTAATCGGTCTTGTCGCGCTCGTCGGCAGCGCGTTTCGCGGCGATGTAGGGCGGCAGCGGCATCGCCCCGGCCTCGGCCAGGGCGGTGTCGAAATCCTCGCCGGAAAGGTTGAACCGGAACAGCCCCTGCCCTTCCTCGCGCGCGTCGAGCGTGGCCGACAGGCGGTCGGAGAACACCACCGTCTCGCCGTCGCGCAGCTTCTTGAGCGGTTTGACCAGCGCCGCCCAGAGCCCGCCGGGACGCGGCTCCAGCAGGGTGATCTCGATCTGCGCTTCGGTTTCGCCCTGCGCGGAGTGCCGCCGACGCACCCCGGACAGCCGCGCCGGGATGACCCGGGTGTCGTTCAGCACCAGCCGGTCGCCGGGGCGCAGCCACGCTCCCAGATCGCGCACCACGGCATCGGTGATGGCACCACCCGCCGCCACCAGCAGGCGCGCCGAGGACCGGGGCGAGGCCGGGCGCGTGGCGATCAGCGCCTCGGGCAGGTCGAAATCGAAATCGGAGAGTTTCATGGAGCGGCTCTCTAGCGAGGAAATCCGCCGGGCGGAAGGGGCGGCGCGGTCTCAGTTCCTGTCCGGCAGAGTCGGCGGCGGACGGCGGAAGATGTCTCGGAACATGCCCGGCGTCAGCGCCGACAGCGGGTTGACCGACACGCTCGGCCCGGCCACCGGACCGCGCAGGTTGAAGTTGAACCCGATCAGCCCCTCGCCCTTGCGCGCAAAGAGCCGCCCGATGGCATTCAGGATGTAGATGGGCGACACCACGCCCTGCATGTCCATCGTCCCCGCGCTGACATTGTAATACCCGTCCATCGAAATCCCCATCGAGGGACCGACCGCCGAGGACCGGGTGAGGATCACCTGCTGCGGGGTCATGCGGAAGATCGCCTCCACCTCGGTAAAGTAGATCCCCGGCCCGTTCAGCTGATCGAGCAGGCCGACCACGCTCACCGCGTCGAGCAGCGCGGCAATGGCCGGGGCGTTGCGCAGGCGCACCTCGTCGATCTTCAACGAGCCGTCGTATTCGCCCGGCCGCCCCCGGACCGGAACCAGGCTGAGATCGAGTGCGCCGTCCTTGACCGTCCTGAGCAGCCCCGCGCCCTTCAGCACGTTGCCGGCATCGTGTCCCTTGACGCGGATCGCGCTGCCGCCGTTCTGCGGCACGATCTGCCCGGTGATGTCGGTGCCGCCCCCGATCCGCCCGGTGAAATTGCCCGACAGCCCGCCCTTGCCGTCGAACTGGCCCCGGAAGTCGGTCAGGAAGATGCCGTCGGTCACCTGCAGGCGATCCACCGCCACGGTGATCGGACCGCCGTTGCCGGACCCGCCTCCCCCGCCTCCGCCGCCGAACGGGGCCGAGCGCATGTCGATGCTCCCGCCCGTCAGGGTGACCCCCGGCGCGGCGTTGCGCCCGCGTCCGGTCAGTACCGCCGAACTGTTCAGCCAGCCACCCGCCCGCAGCACCGGAAGATCGAGGCGCCGGAAACTGCCGTCCGCCGCCAGCGTCACCTTGCCCTGCGCGTCGAGCCCGCCCGCAGACAGGGACAGCCGCTCCACCTCGACCGGCTTGCCGAGGCGCCCCGCCACCTCGAGCTTGCCCTTGCCGCCCTCGCTCAGCCGCCAGCCGAGCTGCGGCAGCGACATGCCCAGCCCGGCAAGGTCCGAGCTCAGCGCAAAGCGCGGCGGCTGGCCCTTGGGAAGCTCGATCGTCACCCGTCCGGCGCCGCGCCCGGAAAAGGTGCCCTTGGGCAGTCCGATGCCCAGCGACCGCGCCACCTCGTCCGACAGCGTGACGGTGCCGTCGACCCGGCTGCCGGAGGCGCCGTCGATCGGCTGCGTCCAGGTGCCCTCGAACGGCACGCCCGACAGGTCCGCAGCCCCGGAAACGGTGAGCACGCCATCCGAGAGTTCGACCGCGAAACTGTCCCCGGACAGCACCCGCCCCGGCACGATCTGGTCGCTCCGCGCATCCCGCAGCACACCCGTGGCCTGGATCAGCATGTCCTCCCGCTTGATCCCCGGTTGCAGGGGCAGGACCAGCGTTCCCTCGGCGCTGAGCTCGCCGCTTCCCAGCGTCACCGGCTTGCCCGCCTTCTGCATGATCTCCAGCTTGGGACTGTCGAGGTAGGAAAGGGCGGCGGTCAGGGGGCCGCGTGCGTTCAGGGTCAGTTCCCCCATGGCCGGGCGCGCCTTGGTGTCGGGAATCACGAACCGGCTTCCGGAGGCATCGAGCCGCCCGCCCTCCGGCGGGGTGGCGCCGCCGCTTTCCAGCGTCACCGCAAGACGGTTGCGGAAGAAGGTGAGCTGCCCCTCGCCCCCGGTCAGGCGCGGCAGGGTGCGGGCATAGGTCAGTTCCACATCCGCCAGACGCATGTCCACATAGGGTTCGGGCGGCTGATCCGGCCCGAGACGCAGGGCAAAGGTCACATCCTCGACCCGCCCCGCATGAACGTTCTCCGCCACCCATTTACGGGTCTTGGCCACCGCGCGTTGCGGCCAGTAGGCCAGCACCGTGTCGCGATCCGCGCCTTCGAGGGAGCCGTCGAGGCTCAGCCGCCAGCCTTCGCGCTCGGCCTCGAGCGCACCGGACAGGCGCAGCGGCAATTGCGGGTCGGTGCTGCGGAACCGCCCCAGCTCGAAACGGAACGGCGACAGCTGCAACTGCCAGTCGATCTCGGCCCCCGCCAGTTCGAGCCGCGAATCGAGGAACCCGGCCGGGTCCGCCTCGAACCGGGTGATGCGGAACTGGCCGAAGATCGCGCGGGGCCAGCCGGTGTCGAGCCCGTCGAGCACCGCCTTGCCGTCCGCGATCAGGGTGCCGAGGCTCGACTGCACCGAGATCTCGTCGAAGGTCAGGTCGGCGGTGGCGGGATCGAAGGACAGGTAGGTGCGCGCCATGTCGAAGGGGATGGCGCGGGTGCGGGCGTTGGGTTGCAGCACCCCCGCCCCGATCTGCAGCGTGGCGTTCAGCCCGCCCAGCGCCCCGTCGGGGGTGATGCTGCCCCGCACCGCGCCGGAAATCGGGGCTCTGAGCGAGTCGAGCCAGGCCAGCGCCGGACTCTGGCTGGCGATATCCCCGGCCTCGAGCCCGTCGAGGCTCAGACCGAAATCGACGCGGGTCGACCCGATGGGACTTTCCGCGTTGAGCGCGATGGTCGCCGCCACGTCGCCGCGCCCGATGAGCGCGACATCCCCCGCAAGCCGCAGTGCGCCGTTCTCGCGCGTCAGGCGCAACCGCCCGCCGTCGGCGGTCCAGCCGCGATGGGCGCGCGCATCCTCGAAACGGATGGTCAGCGCCTCCGCATCCACCGCGCTCAGCGCCTGCAGCCGGGGATCGCCGAGCGCCGCATCGAGCCGGTCGATGATCTCGGGAACGCCGGGCATCCGCGTGTCGCCGGAAAACACGTCGCCGAGGGCAAGCCCGAGCCGCCCCGCCTCGTCCCGGCGCACGGTCACCACGGCGCCCGACATGCGCGCCGTGCGCAATTCGTATTCGCCGCGCAGAAGCTTGGTCGGCGCCAGCCCGACCGACAGATCGGACAGGGTCGCCACATGCGCCCCGGCGTCCGAACGCACGTCGACATCGCTGAGCACGATCCGCGCCAGCAGGTCGCGTTCCACCCGCAGGCGCATGTCGCCGAACCGGATCTCGATCCCCGGCAGCGCCTGGTCGAGCCGCGACTCGATTCGCGCGCGCAACCAGTCCGGCGCCGAGAGCGTCCGCCCCAACGCCGCCCAGCCGGTCGCGGTCAGGCAGAGCACGATCACCAGCGGCACCGCCAGGGCGACGATCAGACGGCGACGGCGTCTGCGCGGCGTGCGCGGCGAGGCGCGTTCTTCCGATCTGTCGGTGCCGTCTGTCACGTCGCGAGGGGTCCTGCACTTCTAATTCACCGTCCGGCGTTCTACACCGTTCCTCATCAGGAGAGAAACACGCATTGGAGAGCCCGCCGTGACCGACACCGCACCAGACTTCACCCTCCCCGTCACGGGCGGCGGAGAGGTCAGCCTCTCCGCACTGAAAGGAACGCCCGTCGTGCTGTTCTTCTATCCGCGCGACGACACCTCGGGCTGCACGCTCGAGAACCAGGACTTCACCCGCCTGCTGCCGGAGTTCGAGGCGCTCGGCGTCAGGGTCTTCGGCATTTCCAAGGACAGCCTCGACAGCCACGACAAGTTCATGGCCAAGAAGGCGCTGACGGTGCCGCTGCTCTCGGACGAGGGATCGCAGGTGAGCGAGGCCTACGACGTCTTCAAGGAAAAGAAGATGTACGGAAAGACCTTCATGGGAATCGAACGCGCCACCTTCCTGATCGCGCGCGACGGGACCATCGCGCGCGCCTGGCGCAAGGTGAAGGTGCCCGGCCACGCCGAGGAAGTCCTCGAGGTCGCAAGGTCGCTCTGACCCCGCGCCCAAATTCGTTGCAACGAATTTGCAAATTTCTTGAGCAAGAAATTTGCGCCCGTGGAGAGGAATGCGCCCATGATGACGTTGGCGGAGATGGCCGTGGATGTGCTCACCACATCCGACGGTCGCGAGAAGACGGCCCGGAGCCGCGAGCATGCGAGGCGCTGGTTCGCCGCGCGCGAGGCCGGCACGCCCATTGCCATCGGCGAGGCTGCCCCGCCCCTGCGCCCGGCCCGTCCGCCCCGGCCCGAGCTGCTGGACCCGCGCGAGGTGCCCAAGCGCAAGCCGGGCTCGCCCGCCGGGCGGATCGCCCTGCTCCACGCGGTCGCGCACATCGAGCTGAATGCCGTCGACCTGCACTGGGACATCATCGCGCGGTTCTCCCACGTTCCCTTTCCGATCGGGTTTCACGACGACTGGGTCCGTGCCGCCGACGAGGAATCCAAGCATTTCAACCTGATGTGCGACTGTCTCGAGGAGCTGGATTCCCACTACGGCGCTCTGCCGGCCCATGCCGGCATGTGGCGCGCGGCCGAGGATACCGCCGAGGATCTGCTCGGGCGGCTCGCCGTGGTGCCGATGGTGCTGGAGGCGCGCGGCCTCGACGTCACGCCGGGCATGATCGCCATCTTCCGCAAGGCCGGTATGGAGAGCGCCGTCGCCGCGCTCGAGACCATCTACGCCGAGGAGGTGGGCCATGTCGCCTACGGCTCGAAATGGTTCAACTTTCTCTGCGGGCGCCGCGATCTCGACCCCAAGGAGGTCTTCCACGATCTCGTCCGCACCTATTTCCACGGCGCGCTGAAACCGCCGTTCAACGAGGAAAAACGCGCCGAAGCCGGGCTGCCGCCGGATTTCTACTGGCCCCTCACCGACGAAAAGTCTGCGAAATAATCACCCGAACGGGCGTGCGAACCCCTTGGCATCGGCGGTTTTTTGCCCGGAATCCCCTCGATTCCGGTGCTCCTTCGGGGCAGGCGCCCAAAATTGTTGCGATCCCGTGAATGTCTGTTTAAGGCCGTGTGGGGTGCCGCGTTGGGGAACGGTGCACCTCGAACTGGGACGGGACAGGGGACACACCGGTGAGAACGCGACTCGCGATAAAGACACATGCGCTCATGGAACGCTTCTTTCCTGAACGCCGACTCTTCCTCCGGTCCGACACCGACACCCGCTTCATCCGCCTGCGTCCAGAAACGCAGGCGATTGCCTATTTCGGGGGCGCCCTGCTCGTCGCCTGGACGATCATCGCCACCGCCATCCTGCTGATGGACAGCATCAGCGCCGGGAATTTCCGCGAACAGGCCCGCCGCGACCAGATCACCTACCAGCGCCGCCTGAACGAGATCTCGGCCGAGCGCGACGCCCGCGCCGCCGAGGCCCTCGCCGCGCAGAACCGCTTCAACACCGCGCTCACGCAGGTGTCCGAAATGCAGTCGCAGCTTCTGGACAGCGAAACCCGCCGCCGCGAACTGGAAACCGGCATCGACGTGATCCAGACCACCCTGCGCGACACCATGAAGGAGCGCGAGGACGTGAACCAGCGTCTCGCCTCGCTCGAGGACCGGATCGAGGGCGGTGAATCCGTGCTCGCCGGGGACGGCGCGTCGGACGGCACGATGGACCTGCTGGCGGATGCCCTGGCCCGCACCGCCGAGGAGCGCGACCAGGTGGTCGCCGATGCGCAGGACGCGCTCGTCCGCGCCGACGAGATGGCGACCGAACTGCGTCTGATGGAAGAAAAGAACGACATGATCTTCCGCCAGCTCGAAGAGGCGATGACCGTGTCGGTCAAGCCGCTCGACAAGATGTTCAAGGCGGCGGGCATGAATCCCGACAGCATCATCAGCCAGGTCCGCAAGGGCTATTCCGGCCAGGGCGGACCGCTGACGCCGCTCACCTTCTCGACCCGCGGCGCGCAGTCGAGCCCCGACATGGACCGCGCAAACCGCATCCTCGGGCAGATGGACAAGCTCAACCTCTACCGGATCGCCGCGCAGAAGGCGCCCTTCGCGGTGCCGCTCAAGGATCCGTTCCGCTTTACCTCCGGGTTCGGCTACCGCTGGGGCCGCCTGCACGCGGGCACCGATTTCGCCGCCCCGCACGGCACCGCGATCTATGCGACCGCCGATGGCGTGGTCACCCATGCCGACTGGCAGTCCGGCTACGGGCGGCTGGTCAAGATCCAGCACGAATTCGGCATCGAGACCCGCTATGCCCACATGTCGAAAATCCGCGTGAAGGCCGGCCAAAGGGTATCGCGCGGCCAGCGCATCGGTGATATGGGGAATACAGGACGGTCTACCGGCACCCATCTTCACTACGAAGTCCGCGTCGGGGGGGAACCTGTCAATCCAATGATCTACATCAAGGCTGCGAACGATGTTTTCTAAGAGCAAAATCAATGAGCCTGGCCCGAAGGCCGAGGATAACACGCCGAAACCGGCTGCCCCCGAGATGCCGCCTCGTCAGCCTGCCGGGGAATTCAAGCCCTCCGCGCCCAAGCCGAAGCCGCCCGCATCCGTGCTGTCGAGCGATCTGCACATCACCGGCAATCTCAAGACCACCGGCGATATCCAGGTCGAAGGTACGGTCGAGGGCGACATCCGCGCGCACCTGCTGACCGTCGGCGAGAGCGCCACCATCAAGGGTGAGGTCATTGCCGACGACGTCGTCGTGAACGGTCGCATCGTGGGCCGCGTGCGCGGTCTCAAGGTGCGCCTGACCGCCACCGCGCGGGTCGAGGGCGACATCATCCACAAGACCATCGCGATCGAGTCCGGGGCCCATTTCGAAGGCTCCGTGCAGCGTCAGGACGATCCTCTGTCGGCCAAGGGCAAGGCGCAGTCCGCCCCCATGGGCGCCCCCGCGCCGGTCGATTCCGCACAGGGCTGAGCCCGACCGACGGATCCGCTTTCGAAACGCCGGGCCCCGTGCCCGGCGTTTTCGTGTCCGCCGCCGCGCAACAGTTGCCGGGCCTCGCGCATGGACAGCAGGCGCCGCGCGGGCCGGGCATCCGGCCCCATGTAGCGCGCAAGGCGGCGCGTCATGCCGGGGGACAGCGTGCGCGCCATCCAGTCGCCGGGCCAGAAGCTTTCGCAGGGCACCGCCTCGGCCAGCAGGATGGAATGCCCCCGTGTCACGAGGTGGAAATACTCCACCCGGGCACGCCCCGGAACGAGGCCGACCCGGCGCAGCTCCGTCAGCGCACGGGCGGGCAGCAGCACCTCCTCGCCCCCGTTGCGCCAGAGCACCCGGTGATGCGGCGACAGGATCAGGTCGTCGCGGGGCAGACCGGGCCCCAGCGCATGCGCCCGCAGCCTGACCGGCGCGTGGTTGCGGTGCCCCGTCGGTCGGACGGCCCTGCGCATGACGAAGGCCAGCGCCACGGTGCCGCCGCCGTGGCAGCGCAGCAGGTCGCCGCGGCGCAGATCCTCGACCCGGCGCCAACCGGAGGGCGTGGCGATCCGGGTGCCACCGGCAAAGCAGGCCGGCGCGGTCGAGGTCGAATACTGGTGCACGCCCTGCGTGGCGTCGTGCCGCCCGACCACGGTGAGCGGCTCCCCGAAGGGGGGGGCATCGCCCTGGATCACGAAGCCGTTGACGTTCCAGGCGTCGTTCCCGAGAGAGACGAATTGCAGCGTGTAGATCGTGCCCTGCGAATCCTGCACGTCGATCTCGTACTCGGACTCGATGATGGTGCGGTCGCCGTAGGCGATCCCGTTCAGCACATGCGCGCCGTTCAGCACCTGCCCGGTCCCCGCGTCGTCATCGAAGGTGGTGTCGCCGGCATCGAGGATCGACACGGGGTGCGAAGTCGCCCCCTCCCGGATCGTCACCGTGCTGACGCCGAGGTCGAACTGGTAACCGCCATTGTCCGAGAACCCCTGCGGATCGTCGGTCGAGATCAGGGCAAGGTCGAAGAAATTCAGCGCGTAGGTCGGCATCGGTCCCGGTTCGTTCCACGGGCGTCTCGGGCCCCCGTGGAACGGTACGGCTCCGGTATCAAGAACAGGTTAACCGTCCTCGCCGGCTCGGACCGCGATACCCTCCGCGCGCGACCGGGCCGCGCACGGAGAGGTCACGCGCGGAATCAGAGCAGGAAATCCCCCACCACGAGGTCGATCCTGCCGGTCAGCTCGATTTCGAAATCGGCGGCGCCGTCGCCGTTCACATCGGCCTCGACGATGGTGTTGCCCCCCTCGAACCGGTAGGCCAGTTCGCCCGCGGCACCGGACAGGCCCGCATCGCCCACGAAGGTGAAGGCCTGCTTGAAGCCCTGCGTGATGTCGGCATCGAAGCGCGAAATCTCGATCCGGTCCTCGCCGCTGACGAAATCGGTGATCACGTCGCGATTGCCCGCGCCGACCCCGGATTCCTGAAGCTGGAAGTAGATGTAGCGGTCGCGCCGCCCGGCATCGTCGCCGCCGGTCATGACGTCCGCGCCAAGGTTGCCGTAAAGCGCATCCGCCCCGCTGCCGCCGATCAGCGTGTCGTCCCCTGCCCGTCCGTAAAGACGATCCGAAACGCCGCCGCCTTCCAGGATGTTGTCGCCGCCATCGCCGCGCAGGTTGTCCGCCTGGTCGCTGCCGATGAGGTTCTCGACATTGGCATAGGTGTCGCCCTCGGGTGCGCCCGAGGTGAAGAACCGCGCGCTGGGAAGGCCGCTCGCATCCATGCCGAGGTCCGCAAGGACGCGCCCCGCGGCATCGGCATAGCTCACCGTGTCATTGCCTTCGAGCCCGTCGAAGGCCTGCGCCCCGGCGGTGTCGAGCAGCAGGTCGTCGCCGGTGGTGCCTGTGCCGTCCGGGCTGTCGATCAGGGCCAGCACCTCGGCCAGCGTGAGAACGCCGTCGCTGAAGGCAAAGCTCTCGATCCCGGCAAAGCTGTCGGTGCCCTGGGTCGAGACGATCTCGATCACGTCGCCGCCGGAACTGACGGTGATCGCGCCCGAGGCCACGGCGAGTTCCGCCCGGTCGGTGCCCGCGCCGCCGAGATACCAGTCGTCCCCGGCGCCGCCGGCCAGCGTGTCGTTGCCGTCGCCGCCGATCAGGGTCTGGTTGCCGGCCCCGGCGGTCAGCCTGTCGTTGCCGCCGAGCCCGAGCACCGTACCCGCGCTGCCAGCGCCGAGCACATCGCCCGCCGTCGCCGAGCCGACGATCACCCGGCTTCCGGCCAGCGCCTGAACGTCGCCCACGTCCGGCCGGTCGAACGCATAGGCCGCGAGGGTCGCGAGGTAGAGAGACCGGGAATGTTCGGCCCCGAACACGTCCGTCTGCAGATCCGCCACGGTGCCGTCGATCGTCACCTGGTCGAAATCCACCGCCCCCGCGATCGCGTGGTTGCCCATCAGCAGATCCGACACGAGGTAGCCGGGCAGCAGGTCGGGATGCGCGATGATGTCCTGCGTGTTTGCCGCGTTCATGTGATTGTCGGGCCGGGCGATGGTGCCGTCGCCCTGCACCACGGGCCAATCCGCCATCGGAATGCCCAGCGCCGTGCCGAGTTCGGCAATCACCCCGTCCGCCAGCCCCGCCGAGGCCGCCGAGACCGCCGAGACCGAGATCTGCGTTTCCCATGTCGGCATCAGGAACAGGCTGAACAGGTCGACCATCGACCCGCCGAGCGACCCCCCCGAGACCACGATCCGATCGAACCCCTGATCGAGCGCATAGGCCAGCGCCGCGTCGAAGAACGGCATCAGCATCATGAAATAGGCGGCCTGCCCGTCCGGCGAAAAGGTCTGCCCGCCCATGATCGCGTCGACCATGTTGTCGGTGCCGCGCAGCGCGAGGTAGAGCGTGTCCGCGTCTCCGTCTCCCGATCCGTCCGAGACGAAGGCCACCGCCTCGGCAGGCTTGGAATCGGCGAAGGGCAGAAAGGACGAAACCGGCGTCCCCGTGGCCGGAATGCCGAGAAACGCCGAGGCGAAGGCGTCGCGCAGCCCCTGGTCCGTGGCGAAACGGTCCGACACATGGACCGAGCCGCCCTGGAAAACGTTGCCCGCGTCGAAGCTGTCCGTGCTGCCCGCGGGCAGGAAATCGGTCAGGTCGACCGAAGAAAGGCCCTGCGCGGTCGCCTCGCTCCGGGTGGCGAGAAATCCCGCATCCGGGTTGCCGAAATAGGATGCCTCCGCCGCGAATGTCGCTACGGCGACATCTTCGAGCACCAGTCCTGATGGAAGTGCCATGATAAGTCTCCTCCCTTGAATGCCGTCCTTGGAAAAACGATCCGATAACGGAAGACAGTGAAGCGCGAATGCCGCGAGTCGGCAATATGCGACCCCGGTCAGGGGAGACGCGATACCTGAGGCGGAACGGGGGCGCGCCCGCCCCCGCGGGCCCGCCGACCGGGTGTCAGATCAGGAAATCGGACTCCGTCAGATCGACGAGGCCGGTCAGCTCGATCTCGAAATCGGCGACCCCGTCGCCGTCGCGGTCGGCCTGCACCAGCGTCACCCCGCCGCCCTGACCGAAGCGCAATTCCCCCGCCGTTCCGCTGAAGGCGGCATCACCGATGAAATCGAACGCCTGCTTGAAGCCCTGCGTCGTGTCCGCGTCGATCCGCGAGATCTCGATCCGGTCCTCGCCCGCGACGAAATCGGTGATGATGTCGCGATTGCCCGCGCCCACGCCCGATTCCTCGGCCTGGAAGTAGATGAAACGGTCGCGCCGCCCGGCATCTTCGCCACCGATCATCGTATCGGCGCCGAGGTTGCCGTAAAGCGCGTCCGCCCCGGCGCCCCCGATGAGCAGATCGTCCCCGCCCCGCCCGTAGAGACGGTCGGACCGGCCCCCGCCCTCCAGCACGTTGGCGCCCGCATCGCCGCGCAGGTTGTCGGCAAAGCCGCCGCCGACCAGGCTCTCGATAGAGGCGTAGGTGTCGCCTTCGGCGGCGCCGCGATCGAAGAAGCGGGCAAAGGGCTGATCCGAGATGTCCGAGCGCAGATCCGCCAGCACGCGACCGTCGGCAAACCGGTAGTCGACCGTGTCATCGCCGCCCAGACCGTCATAGGCCTGCGCGCCGGGGGCGTCGTAGTAAAGATCCCGGCCCTCGGTGCCGCCGGGACCGGCGCCGCCCCCCGGACCGTCGTCAAAGGCCTGCCGGTCGAGGTTCAGCGTGACGTGGTAATAACCGTCGACGCCCCGGCCGTTGTCCAGATCGTCGCCCTGAAAGGACAGACGCACCTCGCCGTCGGGCAGGCGATGCAGCGCGACCATCTGGTAGCGTTCGAGGCCCGCGATCTCGGTGTCGAGCGCCTCGGAATACCCCAGCGTTCCGTCGCCGTCCGCCATCAGGAACTCGATCCGCGTGTAGGGGTCGGAGTAGATCGCCGCCGCGTAATCCGGTGACTGATCGGCGAATTCCGCGGCCAGCACGGGCAACCCGTCCACCCCGGCAACGAGGTCGAGCCGCTGCAGGTCCCACAGCCACATCTCGCGGTAGGTCACCGCATCGGGCGCGCTGGTCGGCATCCCCGAGGCGGTGTAGCTCTGGATGAACAGACCTTCGACGAAATCGAAATCGGCGAAATACCGGCCCGCCACGGCAAATCCGCCATCGGGAAGCGCCGTGAGCTGGAGGTCGGAAAAGCTCAGAGCGTTGGGATCGTTCGGCGCCTGCGGAAGTTCCACGGCGATGGACTCGCCCTGCTTCACGCCGTTCGCGTCGAACAGGGTGATTTCCGCACCATGCAACGACCCGTCGACCATGGCTCCGCGCCAGACCATCGCAAAACCGCCGCCGTTCAGGGCCACCATCTCCGAGCCGAATTCGGCCCCGTCATTGACCGCCGCCGTGACCACGTCGCCGATGCGCTCCCCGTTCTCGGACAGGACCTGGTATCGGATGAGGAAGTTGCCGCTGATCCCGTCCAGTTCGGACCAGCTTGCGACGATGTTGCCATCCGAAAGTTCGGTGACATGCAGGGCGGTGTAGAGGTATCCGTCATATTCGAGCCGCACCGGAGCGCCGACCCTATTGCCGGAGGAATCGATCCGCAGCAAATGCACGCCCATGTAGGCATCGAGTTCGTCGGTGAATTCCGCTCGTTCCGTCACGACGAGCATGATGATCGCACCACCATCGGCAAGCGGCGAGATCACCCCTTCCCGGAAGTCGACGAACCGGTTGTCGTCGGCCCGGACCGACTGGCCGAGCGGTCGACCGCTTTCCGAGAAACGCCATGTCCGGATGACGGCCAGGTTCGCGTAGTCACCGACCTGTGCGTCTAGGCTGTCGGGATCGAGAAAGGCGATGATGGCGCCATCGCCGCGCAGCGCGACGGGCGCCGTGATATCGTAGTTGAACTGCGGATTGACGGAAGGACCGGAGATCCGCGCCACGCCCGGCTGCAATGCACTCATATCGAAGTCACCCTGAGAACCTGTTTCGGAAGGCCAAATAACCAAACCCGAACGGAATGCTCAAGTGCTTCAGGCTTCGAGTTCCGCGTCCCAATACAGATAGTCGATCCAGCTGTCGTGCAGGTGGTTGGGCGGGAATTTCCGGCCGGTGTTCATCAGTTCCGAGGCCCCGGGCTGGCGGGGGGTCTTGCGCAGCGACATGCTCGCCTGGCGGAGCGATTTCGACCCCTTGCGCAGGTTGCACGGCGCGCAGGCGGCCACGACGTTTTCCCAGCTCGTGATGCCCCCCGAGGCGCGCGGCACGACGTGATCGAAGGTCAGGTCGCCCTTTGAGCCGCAATACTGGCAGCGGAATTCGTCCCTCAGAAAAAGATTGAAGCGCGTGAATGCCACGCGCTTCCTGGGTCTCACATAATCCTTCAGCACCACCACGCTGGGTATCTTCAGCGTCATCGAAGGGCTTCGGACCACCTCTTCGTATTCGGCGATGATGTCCACCCTGTCGAGGAAGGCCGCCTTGACCGCCTCCTGCCAGGGCCAGAGCGACAGCGGATAGTAGGAAAGCGGCCGGTAATCCGCGTTCAGCACGAGCGCCGGATGGCTCCGCAGCGCCGATGGTTCTCTTACGAAATGTGTCCTGAAATCGCCGTCCATGGAGTGACTCGTTCCCTGCCCTGTCTGCCCGCTGACCAAGCACCAGGGCGGGACACCCCGCCCCAGCCTTCAACCACTATATATCGCGGAAGGCTTCTGGCAAGCCTCGCTATATGCGGTGATCGGCCTGTGGATAGACCGTGCTCATGACATGGGCATGACAGATGTTCGGGGCCTTGTCATTCCCACTTACGCAGCGGAAATTCGGGCGTAATCTGGCCCCGGGGAGACTCGGAGGAGAAATCATGTCTGCCAGTTCGGAATTGCCCCGCGGGCTCGACGCCCTGCGGGGAGCGGGTATCGGGTTGCCGTCCGTCGCGGCCAAGCCGCCGGGCGACGGTCCGGCACCGTCCATCCTGCTCGTGCGCGACGGCGACGAGCGTCCCGACAGCCTGCTCGGCAGCGAGGATTCCGACACCCTGCGCGGTTTCGGCGGGCGCGACACGCTGATCGGTCTGGGCGGCGATGACGATCTTCAGGGTGGCGACGGGCCGGACTACCTCTACGGCCAGGAGGGCGACGACTCCCTCTCGGGCGGAGACGGCGACGACTACCTCTCCGGCGGCGACGGCGCGGATGCCTTCGACGGCGGCGCGGGCTTCGACATGGCGAGCTACGAGTTCGTCGCGCAGCGCATCTTTGCCGACCTGCAGGGCACGACCGACCGGGGCGGCCCGGCGGCGGGCGACACCTTCGTGTCGGTCGAGGGCATCTTCGGAGGCTTCGCCTCGGACGACCTGCGCGGCGACGGCGGCGGCAACGCGCTCGACGGCGGGCCGGGCTGGGACCGGCTCTATGGCCGCGCCGGGAACGACACGCTCGACGGCGGCGGCGGCGGAGACGCGCTCTACGGCAATCTCGGAGCGGACGTGATGTATGGCGGCGACGACCTGATGCGCGACCGCTTCATCTATTTCTCGGCGGCGGAATCCCCGGCCGGCGCGGGCAACCGCGACCGGATCGTCGATTTCCACCCGGGCGAGGACCGGATCGAGCTGTCGCGCATCGACGCCGACACCACGCAGGGCTTCAAGCAGGCCTTCACCTTCATCGGCAACGCGGGCTTTTCCGGCACGGCGGGCGAACTCGGCTACCGTCTCGAAGGCGGCAATACCGTGGTGATGGCCGACCGCGACGGCGACGGCACCGCCGATTTCGAGATCGAGCTGACCGGCGAACTGTCCCTTTCCGCCGGGGATTTCCTGATCTGACGGAGCGCGGGTGCCGCATTGCGGCATCCGCTTGCCCCTGCCTGCCGGCCCCGATACCATCGGAGCGACAGCTCCGGAACGGCAGACCCATGACATCCGACGTCCTTTTCATCGGCTACAGCCACATCGAATGCCTGCGCCGCGCCGCCCGCGAGACCCCCCGCGCCAAGGTCACGGTGGTCAACGCCAACACCGTCCGCAGCAAGGAAAAGGGCGAGACGCGGCCGCTCTACCAGCAGGTTCTCGACTCCCTCGAAAACCCGGCGCCGGATGTGCTGTGCCTCTGCCTCGGCGGCAACCAGCAGCATGCGGTCGGCATGGTCGAACATCCTCAGCCCTACTCGGTGGGCGATGCCGCGACCGGCGTCCTGCCCGAGGGAGACGAGGACCGCTGGTTCATCCCCCACGCGGTGATGCTGGACGAATTCCGCAACCGGCTGCATCCGCACACGCAGCTCTCGCGGCGCCTCTACAAGGACATTCCCGGAGCGCGGCACTTCTACCTGAACGCGCCGCCGCCGATGGTGAACTGGCCGCATATCCGGCAGCATCCGGGGATCTTCCGCTCCAAGCTGCACCTCGGCCCGCCGCCCGATGCGATCAAGACCAAGCTCTACGCCCTGCAAAGCCGCGTCTTCCGCGAACTGGCCGAGGAATTCCGCGCGCAGTTCGTCGACATCCCGGACGCGGTGAAGACTCCCGAAGGCTTTCTGGGCGACGACTATTACAATGACGACCCGACTCACGGCAACGATGCCTACGGCGCCATCGTGCTCGACCGGGTCCTGGACGAGGCCGGCATCGCATGAAACATCCCTATTCCGGATTGCCCGACTACCAGTTCTGGAACAAGGAGCCGGGGATCACCCATCCCGCCGCGCTCGACCCCGTCGTGCGCGCGCCGTTCCGGATCTCGCCCACCGACAAGATCGTGACGGCGGGCAGCTGCTTTGCCCAGCACGTCGCGCGCTACATGTCGCGGTCGGGCTACAACCACTACATCACCGAAAAATGCCACCCCATCGTCGGCCCCGAGGTGGCGGAGGCGCATCATTACGGGCTCTGGTCGGCGCGCTACGGCAATATCTACACCGCCCGCCAGCTCAAGCAGCTCCTGCTGCGCGCCTGGGGCATGTTCGAACCCGCCACCGTGTCGTGGCCAGCGCCCGCGGGCTGCGATGACGGGGCCGTGGTCGATCCCTTCCGCCCGCAGATCCAGCCCGGCGGCTTCGCCTCCGAGGCGGAGCTGCTGCGCGACAGGCGGCACCACTTCGCCTGCCTGCGCAAGGCGATCCTCGAGATGGACGTCTTCGTCTTCAACCTCGGGCTCACCGAAGGCTGGGAGGACCCGCGCGACGGCGCGGTCTTTCCGCTGGCACCGGGGGTCGCGGGGGGTGTCTACGATCCCGACACCGTCAACTTCGTCAATTTCGACGAGACGCAGACCTTTGCCGATCTGCACTTTGCGCTGAAGTTCATCCGCAACAAGAACCCCTCGGCGCGGTTCGTTCTGGCGATCTCGCCGGTGCCGCTGGCCGCAACCTACGAGGACCGGCACGCCCTTGTCTCGACCGGCTGGTCGAAGGCGGTGCTGAGGATCGCTGCGGAAAAGGCCGTGAAGGTCTTTGACGACTGCGCCTATTTCCCCTCCTACGAGCTGACCACCAGCCCGCATGTGCGCGGCGCCTATTACGACGCGGATTGCCGCGAGGTGCTGCAGCCGGGGGTGGACCACGTCATGCGCCTGTTCATGACCCATTACGGCGATCCCGAGACCGCGCCCAAGGTGCCCGAAGCGCCGCTCGCGACCGGCGACGCGCATACGCAGGAGATGGAAAAGGCCATGGCCGTTCTCTGCGACGTGGCCGCCATCGACAACAGCTGACCGGATCGGTGCGGGCGCGCGCCGATCAGGCGCGCGCAGCGACACCGCGCGGGGTCAGAACCCGCACTTGTCCCGGATGAAGGCCAGCGCGACGCCGAGCCCGTCGGGAGCGATGCCGTGCCCCGTCTCCTTCATGATGTGGGCATAGACCTCCTTCCATCCGGCGCTCTGCAGCGCATCGGCGGCGGCGGGCAGCGATTGCGGCGGCACCACCTCGTCCTGGTCGCCATGCACCAGAAGCACCGGCGGGCGGCTCACCACCTCGTCGGCAAGGATCTCGGGCTGCAGCAGCCGGCCGGAAAAGGCGACGATCCCGGCAATCTCGTCCTCGCGCCGGGGCACCACGTGCAGCGCCATCATCGAGCCCTGCGAAAAGCCCAGCACCGCGACCTGTTCGGGCAGCAGATCCTCGTCGACCATGAGCGCGTCGAGGAAGGCGTTCAGATCCTCCACCGCGCGCGCCATGCCGTCCATGCTTTCCTCTTCCGACGACCCGTCGATCCAGGGGATCGGAAACCACTGGAAGCCGAAGGGCGCACCGGCGCAGGCCTCGGGCGCGTCGGGCGCGACGAACAGCGTGTCCGGCAGGTGTTCGCCCAGCGGATCGGCCAGCCCCAGCAGGTCGGCGCCATTGGCCCCGTAGCCGTGCAGGAACACCACGCAGGAGCGGGTTTCCCCGGAAACGGCCTCCCGGCGGCCGGCTTTCAGAACGCGCGTCATGCGATGCCCTCTCGTTGTTTCGCAACGTGGTAGTAGGCCCAGAGCGCCCGCGCCGCAACCGATCTCCAGGGGCGCCAGGCCTCGGCCATGCCGCGCAGGGCGCGCTCCTTCGGGCGCTCGTCGAGGTCGAACAGCATCCGCGCGGCCTCCTGCAGCGCCAGGTCGCCCGGCGCAAAGACATCCGCCCGCCCGAGCGAGAACATCGCATAGATCTCGGCCGTCCAGATGCCGATGCCCTTGACCGCGGTCAGCGTGGCGACGACCTCATCGGTCGGCGCACGGCGCAGGGCGTCGAAGTCGATCGCGGCGCCGGCGAGCGCCCGTGCATAGGCCGCCTTCTGCCGCGACAGCCCCAGTGCGCGCAGATCCGCGTCGTCGGTGGACAGGATCGCGGCGGGCGTGATCATCTCCGCCGCCTCCAGCCGCGCCTGGATCGCGCGGGCCGAGGCGACACTGACCTGCTGGCTGACGATGGCCGACAGGAGCTGCGCGAAACCGTCGGCCCGCAGGCGCAGGGGCAACGGTCCGGTCAGTTCGAGCGCGCGGGCAAAGCGCGGCTCTGCGGTGCAGAGCCAGTCCGCGCCCTCGGCGACGCAGGCGTCGGTCCTGATGATCCTTCCGACCACGGGATGCCTCCTCGATCCTTCCTGTTCCGTCTTTTTCCGGTCCGTGCCTGTCCGGACCGGTCCCGGCGGGCGGAACCGCGCCGCGCGCGGGCGTCGGCGGCACCCTCGCATATCCGGTCCCCCTTGCTCCAGCCGCTTCTTGCGCCTAGGCATTTGCCCATGACGCACCCGAACGACCGCCTCGCGCGACGCAATGTAACGGTACTTGTCGCGGCCCAGGCCTTTCTCGGCGCGCAGATGCCCATGATCTTCACCATCGGCGGGCTCGCAGGCCAGTCGCTGGCGCCCAACGCCTGTTTCGCGACGCTGCCGATCTCGCTCATCGTGCTGGGCTCGATGCTGTCGGCGACGCCGGTCTCGGCGATCATGCAGCGCTACGGGCGCAGGGCGGGGTTCCTGCTGGGCACGGCGGGCGGCACGCTCGGCGGCGCGGTCGGCGCGCTCGGGCTCTACCTTTCCTCCTTCCCGGTCTTCCTGCTGGGAAGCCTGCTCACCGGGCTCTACATGTCCTCGCAGGGTTTCTTCCGCTTTGCCGCCGCCGACACCGCCTCCGAAGCGTTCCGCCCCAAGGCGATCTCCTATGTCCTCGCGGGCGGGCTGCTCTCGGCGGTGATCGGACCGCAGCTGGTGAAATGGACGGCGGACGCCTATGTCATCCCGTTCCTCGGCACCTACGCCGCGGTGATCGCGGTGAACCTGGTCGGCTCGCTGCTGTTTCTGTTCCTGCACATTCCCAAACCGCCCGCCCCCTCCGAGGATGCCCCGAAGGGCCGCAGCCGCCGCGAGCTTCTTGCCTCGCCCCGGATCGCCGTGGCGGTGATCTGCGCCACCGTCAGCTACGCGATGATGAACCTGGTGATGACCTCGACCCCGCTCGCGGTCGTCGGCTGCGGCTTCCGAACCGCGGATGCCGCCAACGTCGTCACCGCGCATGTGCTGGCGATGTACGTGCCCTCCTTCTTCACCGGCCACCTGATCGCCCGCTTCGGCGTGGAACGGATCATGGCCACCGGCCTCGCCATTCTCGCCTGCGCCGGCGGCGTGGCCTTGTCCGGGGTGGAGCTGGAACGCTTCTTCGTCGCGCTCGTCCTGCTGGGCATCGGCTGGAACTTCGGCTTCATCGGCGCGACGACAATGCTGGCCGGAGCCCATGCCCCGGAAGAACGCGGGCGGATGCAGGGGCTGAACGATCTCGTCGTCTTCGGCGGCGTGACGCTTGCCTCATTGTCCTCCGGCGGGCTGATGAACTGCTCCGGCGGGACGCCGCAGGACGGATGGACCTCGGTCAACATGGCAATGGCCCCGGCGCTGGTCCTTGCCGGCGGCGCGCTGATCTGGCTGCTGATGAATCCGAATCGACAGCCCGCGGAGTGAGGCGCCAAATTCCTTTCAAGGAATTTGCAAATCTTTTTCCAAAAGATTTGGGCGCTCAGACCCGGCCGGTGACCGCGGATTTCAGAAGCCGGGCGCGGCGGCCGAATTCCGACAGGCCGAGCGTCCCGGCCCCGACCCGCGCGGGATCCGAGGCGGCCTGCGCCAGCAACGCCCCCGCCTGCCAGCCCGGCAGCAGCGCGGCGCGGGCCGGTTTCGCGACCATGCCCATCGACCCGCGCGCCCGTTTCAGCCGGGCAAGCCCGCCGCGCGCCAGAGCCGCGACGGCCTCGGGCCGGCCGTCGATCAGCGGCAGCCGCCCCTGCGCCTCGAGCACGGGCACCGCGCGCAGGAAACCGGCCAGCCCGCTCGCGTAGCCGAGATCCGACGCCACCTGTTCCGGCATCCCGCCGAGCGCGCGTCCGGCGGCCAGGATCAGGTGGCCGGAGGTCTCTTCGAGGTAACGGGTGAAATGGGCCTCATCCTCGAACGGATCGCGGTAGATGTCCCATCTCCGCGCCGCGACCAGCCGGTCGAGCAGGCCCGCCCCCCCGGCATCCAGCACCAGCGCCAGCGGCGTCACCACCTCGTGCCGGCGCACCAGCCCGCCGGTCGCGATCTCGTCCAGGGCATCGCGCCACCACTGCAGGCGCATCTCGGCGATCATGCTTTCCTGCGTCAACCAGGGCGCCCGCGCAACCTCGAGGTTGAAGGCATAGAGCGGAAACAGCACCGCCCGCGCCTCGACAGGCGCGGCCATCGCCGCATCGAAGCGGTCGGGGTCGCCGCGTTCCACGAGTCGGGCGCAAGCGGTCAGATCGTCATCGAACTCCATGCTGCAGCCCCTAATGCGGTTCGCCGGAAAGGAAAAGGGTCAGCTCGGGCGGGCGAGCACGAGCGCGTAGGCGATTTGCTCCGGTGCCGCGCGCCAGAGCGCGATTTCCCGCGCCGCACCGTCGAGCACCGCCATCATTTCCGCATCCGCCCCCGGGCGCAGGGTCGCGATCCGCGCTTCGAGCGCACCGTAGTAACCCGCCCAGGGAGCACCGGAGACGATCCGCACATCGAGGCTGCGATACCCCGCCGACGCGACCCGCGCGACGATCCCGCCGATGTCGGTGATGCGGGGGTAGTCCTGCCAGAAGGCGCGCACGGCCTCGGGCTCCGCGCCCCCGAGCAGCACCGGCTCGGAAAAAGCCACCGCCCCGCCGGGCACCAGCGCGTCGCGCCAGCGCCGCAGCCCCTCCGTCACCCCGAGGAAATAGAGCGCGCCGGCCGACCAGATCAGATCGTAGGGGCCGGTCAGCGCCTCCATGTCGCCTTGCCGGACGCGCACATGCGGCAGGTGCGATATCCGTGCTCCGGCCTCGGCCACCAGGTGCGGCAGGGCCTCGACCCCTTCGATCCGGGCTTCGGGCAGCGCCGTGCCCAGCGTCAGGCAATCGGCGCCCGACCCGCAGCCCGCGTCGCAGACCGACACCGGGCCCGCCACGCCCAGCCGGTCGAGCGCCCAGAGCACATCCGCCGCCTCGCCCGGCCCCTCCCGGTCGAGACCGGAATACAGCGTCAGGAAGGCAGCAGGCAGGGTCACCGCCGCTCTCCGCAATCGCGGATCAGCTTCCAGCGCACCGCGTCGAGCAGCGCCTCGAAGGAGGCGTCGACGATGTTCGCGCTCACGCCGACGGTCTGCCAGCGTCGCCCCTGCCCGTCCTGGCTGTCGATGATCACGCGAGTCACGGCCTCGGTCCCGCCCTGGGTGATGCGCACCTTGAAGTCCACCAGCCGCATGTCGTCGATCATCGCCTGGTAGGGTCCGAGATCCTTGGCCAGCGCCTTGGACAGCGCGTTCACCGGGCCCCGGTCGGCGCCGTCATTGTCGAGGCTCTCGGACACCGAGAGCTTCTTCTCGCCGTCGACCTTCACCACCACCACCGCTTCGGAAAGCGAGACCATCCGGTCGTACTTGTTCTTGCGCCGCTCGATGGTGACGCGGTAGCGCTTGACCTCGAAGAACTCCGGCAGCCGCCCCAGTTCCTCGCGCGCCAGCAGCTCGAAGCTCGCCTGGGCGGTGTCGTAGGTATAGCCCTCGGCCTCGCGCGCCTTGATGCGGTCGAGGATGCGGGCCAGCGCCGGATCGTCCTTTGCCACCTCCAGCCCCGCCTCGGCCAGACGGCGGCGCAGGTTGGACTGGCCCGCCTGGTTCGACATCGGGATGACCCGGCGGTTGCCCACGGCGGCGGGGTCGATGTGTTCGTAGGTCGTCGGGTCCTTGAGGATCGCGCTCGCGTGCAGCCCGGCCTTGTGGGCAAAGGCCGAGGAGCCGACATAGGGTGCCTGCCGCATCGGCACGCGGTTCAGCACCTCGTCGAGCATCCGGCTGACCTGCGTCAGACCCTCCAGCGCCTCGCGCGGGACACCGGTGTCGAAGCGGCCGGCATAGGGTTCCTTCAGCAGCAGCGTCGGGATCAGCGACGTGAGGTTCGCATTGCCGCAGCGCTCGCCCAGGCCGTTGAGCGTTCCCTGCACCTGCCGCGCCCCGGCGAGGATCGCGGCGAGCGATCCGGCGACGGCGTTCTCGGTGTCGTTGTGCGTGTGGATCCCGAGGTTGTCGCCCGGAATCCCGCCCTCGATGACCTCGGCCACGATGGTGCCGATGTCGTCCGGCAGGGTGCCGCCGTTGGTGTCGCAGAGCACGATCCACCGCGCCCCGGCGTCGAACGCCGCGCGCAGGCAGGACAGCGCATAGCCCCGGTCGGCCTTCCAGCCGTCAAAGAAATGTTCCGCGTCGAACAGCGCCTCGCGACGCTGTGCGACGATATGGGCGACGGAGGCGCGGATGTTCTCGAGGTTCTCCTCGAGCGTGATGCCGAGCGCGGTCTCGACGTGAAAGACGTGGGTCTTGCCGACCAGGCAGACCGCAGGCGTGCCCGCGTTGAGCACGGCCGAGAGCACCTCGTCGTTGGCCGCCGACCGGCCCGCCCGCTTGGTCATGCCGAAGGCGGTCAGGGTGGCGCGGGTGGCGGGGACCTCGTCGAAGAAGGCGCTGTCGGTGGGATTGGCCCCCGGCCAGCCGCCTTCGATGTAATCCACGCCGAGTCCGTCGAGGGCGGCGGCGATCCGCAGCTTCTCGGCGGTCGAGAACTGCACGCCCTGCGTCTGCTGTCCGTCGCGCAGGGTGGTGTCGTAGAGGTAAAGCCGCTCGGTCATCGCCCTGCTCCCTTTGTCACGGAGGGTTCCGCGGTTCCCCCGCACGGAATCAAGCCGAAGGCGCCGTGCCAGCGCCGACCCGTCCCGGCGGGCTGGCGCTTTGGCGACGTTGGTACGACCCTCTGAGGTCTTCCGGATGCATCACGATCAAGCGCACCCGACCCGGCGTTGGAGCGCCATCCCACGGTCCGGCGCTCGCACGGCTCAGCGTCGCGCCAAGCCCGAGGTTCTGCAAAGGTGCGGTTCATTCCAGCGCCTCCAGCTTGGCAACGTCAAAACCGGGACCCGGCAGCAATTCCACTCCCGTCTTCGACATCCGCACCTCGACACCGGCCTCGACCAAAGCAGTCTTCAGCCGGTCGACTTCGGAGAAATCCTTTGTCTCCATGGCCGTCCGTCGCGCGTCCGCCAGGACATTGCCCAGCTCTTCCAGACGCAGCTGCGCGGACGGGTTGCCGTTCGCGCAGCCAAGGACCCACGCCCCCATCGTGGCATTGTCTTCGAGCAGACCCAGCAACCGGGCGGATGCGGCGAAATCATCGACCTCCGAGGGCGGAACCTCCGAAGGCTGGCGCTTGGCGATGCCGCCTGCGAGCTTGTGAAGTTCGGAAATGGCGTTCGAGGTGTTGAGGTCGTCGGCCAGTGCCGCAACCACCGCAACGTCCGGCTTGCCATCTGCCGAGGCCGCGTTCGCGAGGCTCCGCCAGTGGCGCAACGTCGCTTCCGCTTCCGCGCGCTTCTTGTCCGTCCAGTCCATCGGCTTGCGGTAGTGGGTCGACAGCATCACGAAGCGGATCACCTCGCCCGGCACGCCCTGTTCGAGCAGGTCGCGGACGGTGAAGAAATTGCCCAGCGACTTGGACATCTTCTTGCCCTCGACCTGCAGCATCTCGTTGTGCATCCAGACGCGCGCCATCTCGTCGGTATGGTTGGCGCAGCAGCTCTGCGCGATCTCGTTCTCGTGGTGCGGGAACATCAGGTCGTTGCCGCCTCCGTGGATGTCGAAGGTGTCGCCGAGCAGCGCCTTCGCCATGGCCGAGCATTCGATGTGCCAGCCGGGCCGGCCCCGACCCCAGGGCGAATCCCAGCCCGGCAGATCGGAGTCCGAGGGTTTCCACAGCACGAAATCCATCGGATCGCGCTTGTAGGGGGCGACCTCGACCCGCGCACCGGCGATCATGTCGTCCACCGACCGCCCGGAAAGCGCGCCGTAGCGTTCCTTCCACGATCCGACCGAGAACAGCACATGGCCGTCGACCTCGTAGGCGTGACCCTGAGTGACGAGACCCGCGATCATCTCCTTCATTTCGTCGATGTAGCGCGTCGCGCGGGGCATCTCGTCGGGCTCGGCCACGCCGATCGCGGCCATGTCGGCCAGATACCAGCCGATCGTCTCCTCGGTCCGTTCGGCGATCAGCTCCTCGAGCGAGCGCGGATCGCCCGCCTCCTTGCGGGCGAGGGCCGTGGCGTTGATCTTGTCGTCCACGTCGGTGAAGTTGCGGACGTAGGTGACATGATCCGCGCCGTAGGCATGGCGCAGCAGCCGCGCCAGCACGTCGAAGACGATGGCGGGGCGCGCGTTGCCGAGATGAGCGCGGTCATAGACCGTCGGGCCGCAGACATACATCCGCACGTTTGCCGGGTCGATGGGCGCGAACGGCTCCTTCTTCCGGGTGCGGGTGTTGGTCAATGAGATGTCCATGGCGCGCTCCTTCGTGACGCGGGGTCGCGGCGGGAGTAGCAACTTCGTATCTCGATTGGAATAGAAGACCGGCCCGCCAGAAATTCAGCAGGTAATGCAGCAGATCCGGATGGTGATGCTGGTGGTCATGCGAAGGCGCTTATCACGCGCCGCCGCGCGCGTCCAGCATCGCCACCAGCTTGCGCAGGCTGCGCAGGTTGCGCGCGGTGATCGGGCAGCCGACGATGCGCTCGAGCCGCTCCGCCACCTTCGAGCGGCCGAACCCGCCCGGCGTATGCAGCCAGACGAGGCCCCTGCCCGCTTCGAGCCCGTCGCCATCGGCCGCGACGCGCTCGAAGAGATCCCGGTCCGGCGCGGGCACGGCGAAGGCAAAGGCGGCATGAACGAGGCGATCGTCCTGCGGATCGAAGGGGCAGTCCTCGACCGCGTGGCGCAGCACCTCCGGCGCGAGGACGAGAACCGGCACGTCGAGGCCCGTCCCGGCCTTCAGCGCGTCGTGCAGCGCGGCGGAGAGGCTGTCGGGCGTCCCGTCGGCGCGAAACAGCACGTTGCCCGAAGCGACATGGGTTGCGACCTCCTGCCACCCGAGCCCGGCACAGAACGTGCGAAGCTCGGCCATCGGCAGACGGTTGGCACCCCCGACGTTGATCCCTCGCAACAGCGCGACGCGGTCCGGCATGGCATCCTCCGTTTTCGGCAGAGTGCGGTCCGCGCCGCGCGGAGGTCAAGCGTAGCTGACCACTTCGTATTCCACGCCGTCGGGACCGTCGAAGTAGAACCTGCGCCCCGGTTCGTAATCCGCGTGTTCATGCGGCACGAACCCCGCGTCGATCACCCGGCGTTCGGCCGCGTCGAGATCCGCGACCACCACGCCGATGTGGTTCAGCCCGCCTTCGACCGAATGCCGCGCCACGGTGCCCAGCGTTTTCCCGCCCGGCCGGTAGAGCGCGAGATAGGCGGAGTCGGTTCCCACGTGCACCGCGTAGCCATCGCCCATGGCGGCCCCCTCCCAGCGGATGTGCCAGTCGAAGAGATCGGCAAGCAGGGTTGCGGTCGCCTTGGGGTCGGTGACGGCGATGTTCACGTGTTCGAGTCTGGTCGTCATGTCAGGGTCCTTTGCCCGCAGTGGTCACTCGGGGCAGTCTCGGACCTCAACCGCGCTTCAGGTCAAACGGAAACTCTTCCCGTGACAAAGGCACTTGCGGGAATTCCCTAAATGCCGAAACGAACTTGCCAGCTTGCCGGGGCTGCGTCACCCTGACCGCATGGAGCGCGATTCCGTCAACCTGATCTGCAAGACCCTGCCCGGTGCCGAAGTGTCGGACCCCTGGGGCGGCGGGCATGATGCCTGGAAGATCGGCGGCAAGATGTTCGCCTGCATCGGCGCCATGGGCGACGGCGTGTCGGTCAAGACCGCCTCGGTCGAGGAGGCGGAGTTCCTGATCGACATGGGGCGCGGCGTGAAGGCGCCCTATTTCCACCGCTCCTGGATCAAGCTCGGCTGGGACGTTCCCGAGGACGAGATGCGCGACCGCCTCGTCACCTCCTACCGAATCGTGCGCGGCGGGCTGACCAAAAGGCTCCAGGCGACGCTCGGCCCGATGCCGCCCGACACGGAACAGCCCTCCCGCACGTGAAAACGCCGGCGCGCATGACACCGGCGTTCCCATTGGTCCGTCGCACCGCGAACGGCTACTGGTTCGCGCGCTCCGCCTCGAGCTTGCGATAGGCCGCGACGTTGCGGTTGTGCTCGTCCAGCGTCGCCGCGAAGTTGTGGCCGTCGCGCGGGTCCAGCGTCTTCGCGACGAAGTAGATGTAATCGGTCTGCGCCGGGTTGAGCGCCGCCTCGATGCTGTCGCGCCCCGGGTTGGCGATGGGGGTCGGCGGCAGGCCCGATATCACGTAGGTGTTGTACGGCGTTTCCGTACGCAGTTCGGACTGGCGCAGGCCGCGGCCCAGAACGCCCTCGCCCTTGGTGATGCCGTAGATCACCGTGGGGTCGGTCTGCAGCCTCATGCCGCGCTCGAGCCGGTTGGTGAAGACGCTCGCCACCTGCGCGCGTTCCTCGTCGCCGCCGGTTTCCTTCTCGACGATGGAGGCGAGGATCAGCGCCTCTTCCGGCGTGGAGACGGCGATGCCCTCGGCGCGGTTGGCCCAGGCATTGGCAAGGATGATCTCCTGCGCGTCCTGCATCCGCTCGATCACGCTGGCGCGGGTGTCGCCCTTGGTGATCTCGTAGCTGTCGGGCGCGAGCGAACCCTCGGCGGGAAGATCGCCGACCGTCCCGTCCAGGATGTCGACCTGCTTGAGTTCGTCGACGACGTGCCAGCTCGTCACGCCTTCGGCCAGGGCGATGCGGAACCGGGTGCCGGCCTCGGCGGTGTAATCCGCATAGGCGCTCGGCACCGGGTCTTCGCCGGGGGTGAACTTGATGACTTCCTTGTAGCGCCCCTCGGCGGGATCGAGTTCGCGCACCTCGACGGTCGCATTGGTGACACCGATGCGGTAGACCACCTCGGTCCCGCAGGTCGAAGCGCCGCCACGGGTCACGATATCGACGATCTGCGACATCGAGGCCCGCTCGGGCACGAGGTAGGAACCGGCCTTGAGCGCCTGCGACTTGTCGGAATAATCCGCCCCCAGCCGCAGCAGCGTGCCGGAGGAAATCGCGCCCTGGCTCACCAGATCCTCGGACACGCGCGAAAAGTTGCTGCCGCGCTTGACCTGAAGGCAGATCGGCTGATCCAGCGGACCCTGGGCGTCATATTCGTTCTGGGCCCAGATCAGCGCGCCGCCGAACAGGAACACGACGACCACGAGAAAGGTCATCGCGTTCGAGGCGATGTGTCGCCACATGTCAGGACACCTTCCCGAAGATCACGCTGGCATTGGTGCCGCCGAACCCGAAGGAGTTCGACAGCGCATGGGTGATGACCCGCTCGCGCTTGGCGTTGGGGGCGAGGTCGATGGGAGTCTCGACGGCGGGATTGTCGAGGTTGATCGTCGGCGGGGCGACCTGGTCGCGGATCGCGAGGATCGAGAAGATCGCCTCGATCGCGCCCGCCGCACCGAGCAGGTGGCCGGTGGCGGACTTGGTCGAGGACATGGTGACCCTGGAGGCGTGATCGCCGAGGATCCGCTCCACCGCGGCAAGTTCGATCACGTCCGCCATGGTCGAGGTGCCATGCGCATTGATGTAGTCGATGTCGCTGGCCTGAAGCCCGGCGGATTTCAGCGCCGCGCGCATGGAACGTTCGGCGCCGTCGCCGTCCTCGGCCGGGGCGGTGATGTGATAGGCGTCGCCCGACATGCCGTAGCCCAGCACCTCGGCATAGATCTTGGCGCCGCGCGCCTTGGCGTGTTCGTATTCCTCGAGCACGACCATGCCCGCGCCCTCGCCCATCACGAAGCCGTCGCGGTCGGCATCATAGGGGCGCGAGGCCTTGGTCGGGTCGTCGGCGCGCTTGGTGCTGAGCGCCTTGCAGGCGTTGAAGCCCGCGATGCCGATGCGGCAGATCGCGGCCTCGGCACCGCCGGCAACCATCACGTCGGCATCGCCGTAGCGGATGAGACGCATGGCGTCGCCGATGGCATGGGCGCCGGTGGAACAGGCGGTGACGACCGAATGGTTCGGCCCGCGGAACCCGTAGCGGATGCTGACCTGACCCGAGATCAGGTTGATCAGCGCCCCCGGCACGAAGAAGGGAGAGACCCGGCGCGGGCCCTTCTCTTCCATCATCACGGCGGTGTTGGCGATGGAATTCAGCCCGCCGATGCCGGAGCCGATCAGGACGCCGGTGCGCTCCAGATCCTCGCGGTCGGTGGGCATCCAGCCGGAATCCTCGACCGCCTGCTGCGCGGCGGCCATGCCGAACAGGATGAAGGTGTCGACCTTGCGCTGGTCTTTCGGCTCCATGTAGGTGTCGGCATTGAAGGTGCCGTCGGTGCCGTCGCCGCGCTTGACCTCGCAGGCATAGGTGGTGGTCAGGCCCTCGGTGTCGAACTGCACGATCGGAGCCGCCCCCGACTGCGCGTCGAGGAGGCGTTCCCAGCTCTTTTCCACTCCATCCGCCAGCGGTGTGACGAGCCCAAGTCCGGTTACAACAACGCGTCGCATCGCTCTGCCCTTCCTCTTACGTTTCTTGTGTCAGGTTGTGCTATTATCCCGCCCCGGCCCCATGGGGCAAGCCATCATGGGCAGGTCAGCCCCATTGGCGGCCCAGATCCGCCCGCGCCCGGTCGATCCAGTGGTCGCGCAGCCAGTCGCAGGGTTTGGCGTGGCGGATGAAGGAACCGTTGTAGCCTTCGAGCGCCTCGGGCATCTTGGGGTGGCCGTGGAAGCAGACGACGCGGGCATCCCCGGGCAGTCGCGGCGGCGCGATCCAGTTGCGCGGAAAGGGATTGCAGTCGTATTTGAACGACACCACCCAGGGCTCCGGGATATAGGTGAACACGCCGCGGTCCATCGCCTTGTGGCTGGTGTAGCGCTGTTCGGAGCCGCGCGCGGTCTCGACCTCGGCAAAGGCGTTCGCGGCGAGATCGTCGTAGAGAAAGCCGTGCTGCGCCGGGTCGTAGCGGAAGACGGAGCCGTGGCCGGTGGGCCGCCCCTTGCGCTTTTCGGTCCAGTCGTGGCGCATGGCGATGGTGCCGGGCGCGAGGTCGTGGATCGCATCGAGGCTGCCGGTGATCACCACGTCCAGGTCGAATCCCAGGATCGGGCCGTCGAGATCCGGAATCAGCCCCGGCCGGAACAGCGAGACCTTGCGCATCGCGCCCTGCCGGTTGGCGACGGCCAGCGCGGCGGCCATGGGTTCGGCAAAGGGTTCGACCGGCAGGGGCAGCACCTCGATATCGGGGTGCAGCCCTTCGGCATGTTCGGTCATGCACAGGAACCGGACCGGGCGCGACAGATGACGCCGCACCCCGGAGTAGAGCCGGTTGACGTACTCCGGCCCGAAGACCGTGCCCCACTTGATGCAGGCGATGTTGGCGGTGCTGGTCACAAGGCAGTCTCCGTGCGCTCTGCCCGCGCTTTAGCCCAATGCGGTCCCGGTGGCCATCCCGTCGGACGGCGCACGATCCTCCGACGAAGGATCGCCTCCCCCGCCGGGGCGATGCGCTCAGGCGGCGGGCATGCGGCGTTCGACGATTTCCGCCCACCAGGAGCAGCCCGCCGGGATCGCCTCGTCGTTGAAGTTGTATTCCGGGTGGTGCACCGCGGCCGTATCGCCGTTGCCGACAAGGATGTAGGCGCCGGGGCGTTCCTCGAGCATGAAGGCGAAATCCTCGCCGCCCATGACCTGGGGCGCCTCCTCGCAGGAGCCGGCGACGGCCGCCGCCACCTCTGCCGCGAAGTCGGTCTGCTCGGCGTGGTTCACCATCACCGGGTAGTTGCGGGTGTAGGTCAGATCCGCCTCGCAACCCATCGCGCCCGCGATGCCGGTGGCGATCGCGGTGATCCGGGTTTCGGCGAGATCGCGGTTTTCCGGCGACAGGGTGCGCACCGTGCCGCGCATCGTGACGCGGGCGGGGATGACGTTGAACGCCTTGGAGGAGGTCTCGAAGCTGGTCACCGACACGACGATCTGGCTGATCGGATCGGCGTTGCGCGAAGCGATGGTCTGAAGCCCCAGCACGATCTGCGCCGAGGCGACCGTGGGATCCACCGTCTCGTGCGGCTTGGCGGCGTGGCCGCCGCGCCCCTCGATCACCAGTTCCCAGACATCGGTCGCGGCGAAGAAGGCGCCGGGCCGGATGGCGAAGCTGCCGACCTTCTGGCCGGGCCAGTTGTGCATGCCGTAGACTTCCTGGATGCCGAAGCGTTCCATCATCCCTTCCTTGCACATCTCGCGACCGCCGCCGCCGCCCTCTTCGGCGGGCTGGAAGATCACCGCCACGGTGCCGTCGAAATTGCGCGTCTCCGAGAGGTATTTCGCCGCCCCCAGAAGCATCGCCGTGTGGCCGTCATGGCCGCAGGCATGCATGGCGTTCGGCGTTTTGGACGCGTAGTCGAGCCCGGTCTGCTCCATGATCGGGAGGGCGTCCATGTCGGCGCGCAACCCGATCACCCTGCCGGAGGTGTCCGCCTTGCCCCGGATGATGCCGACGACCCCGGTGCGCCCGATGCCCTCGACCACCTCGTCGCAGCCGAAGGCGCGCAGCTTGTCCGCGACCAGCGCCGAGGTCCGGTGCGTGTCGAACAGGATCTCGGGGTTCTCGTGGATGTCGCGGCGCCAGGCGGTGATTTCGGGCTGGAGTTCGGCAAAGCGGTTCTTGACGGGCATGGAGGAGACTTCCGGAGTTTGATCATATTTCGCGCCGGAGCGTGACAGGTTGTGCCCGGGGCCGCAAGGCGGGCGGCGGCGCCCGGCCTCCGCAGCGCCGGTTTCCGCCGCCTGCAAAAGGTTCCCGGCCTCCCCGGCCGATCACGAAAACCGGCGGATTATTGCCGCCTCCGTGAAGACAGTCTTGATCTGAACGCCGGATTAACCAATCTGGCGGCAACTCCGGGACACATCGGAGTTGGGCAGAACGAGACACCGAGGGACAGTATGAGCGTTAGAAACGCCGCTCGACCGATGCGCGGACTGGCAGGTCTTTGCGCGTTGCTTCTTCTTACCGCCGCCTGCGCAAGGGCGCCCGAGATGCCGCAAAGGCTTTCGGACATCCAGGGCATCGACCCCGACCGCAAGGCGCTCGCGCTGCGCGAGGTCAAGTCGCTTCAGGCCAAGGGCCAGCGCGTCTGGTGCGTGCCCTTCGCGCGCAACGCCAGCGGCATCGACATCCGCGGCAATGCCAACACATGGTGGTCCCAGGCCAAGGGTCTCTACGATCGCGGCTCGGCCCCGGTCATCGGTGCCGTGATGGCGTTTTCCGCCAGCCGCAGCAACCCGATGGGTCACGTGGCCGTGGTGTCGGACGTGATCTCGGAGCGCGAAGTGCGGGTCGACCATGCCAACTGGCAGCGCAACAAGGTCTCGCTCGGGATGAAGGTCGTCGACGTGTCGGACCGCAACGACTGGACCGCGGTGCGGCTGGAAAGCCAGCCGAACGCGCTCGGCGGCGTCTACCCTGTGAGCGGCTTCATCTACCCGGCACACCACGCACAATAAGCGCGCTGTCCCGCCGCCCGTGCGGGACACCTGGCGCAGGATCCCGTCCCCCCGGGCGGGATGCCCGGCCGGGCAACGGGCACCCTCTCCCCTCTTACAGATTCGGCCCGGGCACCAGTTTCGAGCCGTCCGAGAATCGCGTGATGCGGAACCGGTCGAGATCGTGGCCCGGCGCCCTGCCCTGCGCGAGGTCCGCCGCGATCCGCCCGAAGGCCGGTCCGATGCCGAATCCGTGCCCGCACATGCCCGTGACCACGGTCAGGCCGGGAAGCTCGGGCACCGGCCCCACCACGGGCACCACATCCGGCATCACGTCGATCATTCCCGCCCAGGAGGCGCGCAGCGGCACGTCGCCCATGCCGGGGAAATGCGCGGCAAAGCGCGCGCGGGTTTCCGCGACCTTCGCGGCATTTGGCGCGGGCGACAGGATGCGCATGCGCTCGAACGGGCTTTGCGCGTCGTCCGCCCAGTGGCGCGGCGTGCCCCAGGCATCGGGATACCCGGCCGGCGACAGCGCCCGCAGCCGGACGTCGAATTCCCCCGACACCGCCAGCGGCAGGTAGCGGCGCAGGTGACGCACCGCGTCCGGTCCCACGAAAAGCTCGGAATAGGCGGCAGGCGCCAGCGTATAGCCGCCATCGGCGCGCGGGCGGAAGGCAAAGCGGTCGTCCACCCCGGCCGAGCTGACCGATTGCGGCAGGGGCGCCGTTGCCATCGCGGTCGAGCGGACCGATAGCTGCGGGATGCTCACCCCGTGGCGGCGCAGCAGCAGCGACGACCATGCGCCCCCGGCCAGCACCACGGCCCCGGCGCGCAGGGGGCCGGATTCGGTGACGACACCGGTCACCTGCCCCGCCTCCACCCTCAGGCCGCGCACGGCGCAGCCCTCGCGGATCAGCGCGCCCTCGGCGACCGCGAGGCGGGCGAGTTCCGGCACCGCGACCCAGGGCTCGCCCTTCATGTCGGTCGGCGTGTGCAGCGCCCCGACCCAGGGCGACGCGGTCGCTCCGAGCAGGGTCCGGGTCTCGTCCGCGTCCAGCAGCGTCGAGGACACCCCGAGCGGCCGCGCCCCGTCGAGCCAGCCGGAAAAGCCCGCCATGTCCCCGGCGTCGCGGGCGAGATAGCTGACCCCGACCTGCCGCACGCCGAGGCGGCCATGACAGGTGGCATCCAGATCCTTCCAGAGTTCCTGCGCTTCGAGCGCGATGGGGATTTCCGCAAGATCCCGGCCCTGCACCCGGATCCAGCCCCAGTTGCGCGAGCTTTGTTCGGCAGCCACGCGGCCCTTTTCCAGCACGATCACCCGCAGCCCGGCCCGCGCGGCGAAGAGCGCCGTGCAGATCCCGATCACCCCGCCGCCGATCACCGCGAGGTCGACCGCCTCGGGCAGCTCGGCGGCATGTTCGGGGGGCAGATCGTCATGAAAGGGAAAGACGAAGCCGTCGGGCGGGGTCATTTCAGGCGGTCCAGCAGTTTTTCCATGAAGGCCTGACCGGCCTCCAGTTGAGAGATTTCGATGTATTCGTCAGGCTGGTGCGCGATGCCGATGTCGCCCGGTCCGCAGACCACGGCATGATAGCCGCCGGCCTGGAAATGGCTGGCCTCGGTGCCGTAGCTGACCTGCATGGTGCCGTTGTCGCCGGTGATCGCGCGCACGAGTTCCTCGGCGGCGTTGTGTTCGGTCGGACGCAGCGGCGGCAGTTCGAACATCGGCTTCACCTCGATCCAGGCTTCCGGCCGGACGGCCTGCATGGCGGCCTGAAGTTCGGACACCTTGTCCATCAGCCGCTGCGTCCACATCTGCGGGTCCTCGCCCGGGATGACGCGAAAGCCCATGCCGAATTCGAAATCCCGCGCCGTGATGTTGTGGGCCGTCCCGCCCCGCGCCTGCCCGACGTGGACATTGGTATAAGGCGGGTCGAACAGCGCGGCGATCGCGTCCGGCGTGCCCTCGGCGCTGGCGGCGTTCTGCCGGTTGGCCCAGTCGATCAGCTTTGCGCCCCACATGATCGCCGACACGCCCCGGTGCAGGATCGAGCTGTGCACCTCGACGCCGTGGACGTGGATCCAGAAATTGACGCCGCCCTTGTGGCCGGTGACCGCCTTCATCATCGTCGGCTCGCCCACGATGACCGAGCGCGCCCTGGGCACCGCCCCCGCCATCGCCGCCACGAGGTCGGCGCCGCCCATGCAGCCCAGTTCCTCGTCATAGGACAGGGCAAGCTGGACGGGGGTCGACACGCCGCGGTGCTTCGCCTCGACCACGGCCCAGATCGCCAGGGCGTCGAAGCCCTTCATGTCGGTGGAGCCGCGCCCGTAGAGGCGGCCGTCGCGTTCGGTCAGGGTGAAGGGGTCCGAACTCCAGGCCTGCCCGTCGACGGGCACCACGTCGGTGTGACCGGACAGGATGACGCCGCCCTCTTCCTCGGGACCAACATGGGCAAAGAGCGCGGCCTTGATCTCGGGCTCGGACGGCTTGGGGTGGCGCTGCGCGGCGATGCCGTGGCCGGCGAGATAGCCCTCGACCCAGTCGATGAGCGGCAGGTTTGTGTCGCGGCTGACGGTCGGGAAGGCGACCAGGGTCGCGAGGATGTCGCGGGGGGAGAGGCGCGGAGTCATGACGGTTCCTTCTGTCTGCGCCCAGACGTAGCGCCCTTGCGGGCCGGGGAACAGGGGGTCAGGGCAGGAGCAGATCGGCGATGACCGGATGATGGTCGGTCGGCCAGTCCCCTGCCCGTTTTCGTTGCAGCACGAACGGTCCGGCCGCCAGCGCCACATCCGGCGAGAGGCCGATGTGGTCGATGGCCCCGAACAGGTGCAGCCCGCGGTTCATGTGCCAGGTCGCGCCGGGCACCCGCGGGAACCGCAGCCCGGCCTCTTCGAGAAGGTCCATGGTCGCCCAGCCGTGCAGCGCGTTCAGATCCCCCGCGAGGATGACCGGCATGCCCCCGGCCACCAGCGGCGCGATGCGGTCCCGGATCAGCGCCGCCGACAGCCGCCGGTTCGACGCGCTGCGGTATTCCAGGTGGACGTTCACGACGCGGAACCGCTGCCCGCGCCGGGTCTCGAATTCGGCCCAGGAGGCAAAGGCGGGCCAGGAGCCGTCGAAGGTGCGGGAATAGATTTGGTCCGGCGTTTCGGAAAAGAAGAACCACCCCTGATCGGCGAGGGTCAGGCGGTCCGGGCGGTAGAACACCGGCTGGGTCGAGGGAAAGTTCCGCCAGTCCCCCGTCGCCGCCGCGCGGTAGCCGGGATTTTGCGCCAGAAGGAAGCTGCGGGCGAGGTTGACGGAATCGTCGTCGCCGCCGGCAAAGCTCTCCATCTCCTGGAAGGCGACGATGTCGGCGTCCATCTCCTTGACCAGCGCGTCGAGCGGGCCCCTGCGCGCCTCCCACCCGGCGACCGACCAGGGACCGTCGGGCGCGCGCATGTCGATGTAGTGGACGTTGAGCGTCGCGACCCGCAGCGCATCCGGCGCGGTCGCGGCGGGCGGGGCGTCGCCGGTCGACAGGCGCCACTGCTGGGCACAGGCCGCGAGCAGCAGCGCCGCAACCGCCCCGAGCCCCCAGCGCACCACCCGCCTGCCCATCCGTCCCGTCCTTGCGCCCGTCAGGGGCGCCCCGGCGTCAATAGCCGCTGTCGGAGGTCAGGACGAAGTGCCCCGGTCCGACCTCCTCGTAGACATTCGCCGGCGGTTCGTACCCCTCCGGGTGGATCGGCGACGGGATCGGCTTGAAGTTCAGATCCTTCTCGGACTTGCGCCGGTGCGGGTCGGCGATCGGCACCGCCGACATCAGCGCCCGGGTATAGGCGTGGCGCGGATCCTCGAACACCGCCTGGCGCGGGCCGATTTCGACGATGCGCCCGAGGTACATCACGCCGACATCGTGCGACACGCGCTCGACCACCGCCATGTCGTGGCTGATGAACAGGTAGGACAGGCCCATCTCGGCCTGCAGTTCCATCATCAGGTTCAGCACCTGCGCCTGCACCGAAACGTCGAGCGCCGACACCGCCTCGTCCGCGACGATGAGCTTGGGCGAGAGCGCCAGCGCGCGGGCGATGGCGATGCGCTGGCGCTGGCCGCCGGACAGTTCGTGCGGAAATCGCCGCATGAAGCTGCGCGGCAGTTCCACGCGGTCGAACAGCATCGCCACGCGGTCGCGCATCTCCGAGCCGGAGTGCGTGCCGAAATTGCGCATCGGCTCTGCCACCTGGTCGGCGAGGTTCATCTGCGGATTGAGCGAGGCAAAGGGATCCTGGAAGATCATCTGCATGTCGCGCCTCGCCTCGCGCAGCGCCGCCGTCCCCAGCCCCATCACGTCGACCCCGTCGAGGTCGATCCGTCCCCGGTCCGGCTCCACCAGCCGCAGGATCGACCGCCCCGCCGTGGACTTGCCGCAGCCCGATTCCCCCACGAGGCTCAGCGTGCGGCCCTTGTTGAGGACAAAGCTCACATCCTCGACCGCGTGGACATTCGCGACGGTGCGGCGGAAGAAGCCGCCCTTGACCGGAAAGCGCGTGGTCAGGTTCTCGACCTTGAGCAGCGGCTGATCGGTGCCGGGGATCGGCTTCACCGCTTCCGTCTCGCGGCCGAGCAGGCGCATGGGCTCCGGCAGGCTGCGGCCGGTCATCTCGCCCAGTTTCGGCACGGCGGCCAGCAGCGCCTTGGTATAGGGGTGCTGCGGGCGCTCGAAGATCTCCTCGACCGTGCCTTCCTCGACCTTGTTGCCGCGGAACATGACGACCACGCGGTCCGCCATCTGCGCAACCACCGCCATGTCATGGGTGATGAACATGACCGCCGTCCCGGTCTCGCGCTTGAGACGGTCCATCAGGGCGAGGATCTCGGCCTGAATCGTCACGTCGAGCGCCGTGGTCGGTTCGTCCGCGATCAGCAGGCGGGGTTTGCAGGCCAGCGCCATCGCGATCACCACGCGCTGCCGCATCCCGCCGGACAATTCGTGCGGATACTGCTTGAGGCGGCGCTCCGGTTCGGGGATGCGCACCTGCTGCATGAGTTCCAGCGCGCGCGCCTCGGCCTGCGCCCTGGACATGCCGCGATGCACGCGCAGCCCCTCGGTCAGCTGACGGCCGACGGTGAACACGGGATTCAGCGCCGTCATCGGCTCCTGGAAGATCATGCCGATCTCGTTGCCGCGAATCGTGCGCATCAGGTCCTGGTCGATACGGGCGAGGTCGACCTCCCCGCCCTCCTTGCGGTCGAACAGCAGCCGCCCGTTCGCGATCTCGCCGCCGCCGAATTCGATCAGACGCATCAGCGTGAGCGAGGAAACAGACTTTCCGGATCCCGATTCGCCAACGATGCAGACGGTCTCGCCGGAGCGGACGTCGAAGCTCACGTCCTCCACGCCGGCGACCGGCCCGTCCTTGGTCTGGAACTCGACCCGGAGGTTTTCGATCCGGGCGATCGGCCCGGCCTGAGGGTTGTCCAGCATTTGCGCGCTCCCGATGTGTCAGACGCCAACGCTAGCGGCAGATTTCCCGGGCTGTCAAATCCTGCTCCGGGGTTACCCCAAGGCAAAGCTTGCATTTTCCATGCGTTCTGTTTCGATGACGGGCAGAGTGGGAACATCGTGACCGGATCAGGCAGCCGCGAGGGCTGTCTCTCGTGTTTCGCGTTCCCGCCCGAAAAACCATGACTGGCCGGACCCAACCGGCGTCCAACAAGGAGAGTCCGATGACATTCAAGACCTATCTGCTCGGGGCGGTCGCCTCGCTCGCGCTGGCCCCGGCGGCCTTTGCGGAGCGCGGCGCCGACGGGCACGTCAACATCATCTACTGGCAGGCTCCGTCGATCATGACGCCGTATCTTTCGGGCGGCACCAAGGATATCGAGGCCGCGTCGCTGGTTCTCGAACCGCTGGGCCGCTACGACGAGACCGGCGCGCTGGTTCCCTACCTCGCCACCGAGATCCCGACCGTCGAAAACGGCGGCGTTTCCGAGGATCTGACCTCGATCACCTGGAAACTGAAGGAGGGCCTCGTCTGGTCCGACGGCACCCCGGTGACCTCGGCGGACGTGAAGTTCACCGGCGAATACTGCATGCATCCCGAGGGCGGCTGCGCCCAGCTGGCGAAGTTCACCGGCGTCAAGAGCGTCGAGACCCCGGACGACCTGACCGTCGTCGTGACCTTCGCCGAACCGATGCCGAACCCCTACGGTCCGTTCATGGGCGGACAATCGCCGATCCTGCAGAAGGCGCAGTTCGAGAAGTGCCTCGGCGCCAATGCCTCGTCCTGCACCGACGCCAACTTCAAGCCGATCGGCACCGGCCCCTTCGTGGTCGACGAATTCAAGCCGAACGACGTGATCTCGCTCTCGGCCAACCCCAACTTCCGTGACCCGGCCAAGCCCGCCTTTGCCACCGTGACCCTCAAGGGTGGCGGCGATGCGGAATCCGCGGCGCGCGCCGTGCTCCAGACCGGCGAATTCGACTACGCCTGGAACCTTCAGCTTGCACCCGACGTGCTGGCGAGCATGACCGAAGGCGGCACCGGCGTGCCCGTTTCGGCCTTCGGCACGCTGGTCGAGCGGATCGAGATGAACATGACCGACCCCTCGCCGGACCTGCCCGAGGGCGAGCGTTCGACCGTGGCGCATCCGCACCCGATCCTGTCGGACTTCAACGTGCGCAAGGCGCTCTCCATGGCCATCGACCGCCCGCTGCTGGTCGAGGTCGGCTACGGCCAGGCCGGTCGCGCGACCTGCAACCTCGTGCCCGCCCCGGCGCTCTACGCCTCGGACAACGAGGAATGTCTCACCCAGGATCTCGAAGGCGCCAAGGCGCTGCTCGAGGAATCCGGCTGGACCGACAGCGACGGTGACGGCGTGCGCGAAAAGGACGGCATGAAGCTGTCGCTGCTCTACCAGACCTCGACCAACGCCGTGCGCCAGGACTTCCAGGCGCTCATCAAGGATTGGTGGAACCAGATCGGCGTCGAAACCGAACTGCGCAACGTCGATTCCTCGGTGTTCTTCGGTGGTGATCCCGGTTCGCCCGACACCTTCCAGAAGTTCTATGCGGACGTCGAGATGTACGCCAACAACTTCGACGGCACCGACCCGCAGTCCTACCTCTCGATGTATCGCTGCGGCAACGAGCCGAAGCCGTCGTCGCAGTGGCAGGGCGAGAACATCAACCGCTTCTGCAACGAGGAATACGACGCGCTGCTCGACGAGCTGGCCAAGACCGGCGAGCTGTCCAAGCGCGGCGAGATCGCCAAGAAGCTCAACGACCTGATCACCAAGGACACGATGACCATCGTGCCGCTGGTCGACCGTGGCCGGGTTTCCGCGCATTCCAACTCGCTTGGCGGCGTGATCCTGAACACCTGGGACAGCGAGCTGTGGAACGCGGCCGACTGGTATCGCGTCAAGTGATCTGACACCTTCGGAACGCCCCTGTCTGCCGACAGGGGCGTTTCCCTTTTACGGACCTTGCGGAAGAAAGACCGACGTTTGACCGATGCCCCCCGGGAGCCCCGCGCAGGCCCAGAGCGAGCCTGTCCCGACCGCCCCCGGACGCGCACCCGCCGGAACAGTGTCGACACCTTCCGCGCCTGCCGTGCCGCCGCACCGCCCTGCCGCGATCCGGGCCCGCGCGACCGACCGTCCCCGTCGCCCCGGACCGACCCTGCCGAAAATGTCATCGCGGCATTGCGATCTGCCGCATTTTCCGGCACCACGACCCTGTCCGCCCTTGCGCCCGGCCAGCCCGGCGCGTCCGATGGGGCAAGCGTTCCCAGTTGTGCCCCCGTCCCCGAGTCACGATCCACCGATGTGAGGCCCCGATGCTGACATTTGCCGTCCGTCGCCTGGTCCTGTCGATTCCGACGCTGCTGTTCATCAGCTTCGTGATCTTCATGCTGCTGCAACTCGCCCCGGGCGATCCCATGGCGCAGGTGCCCCTGACCGTCCCGCCCGAAGTGAAGGAAAAGATGCGGCAGGCGCTCGGTCTCGGAGAGCCGCCGCTCGTTCAATACTGGAAATGGCTGGTGCAGATGTTCTGGACCGAGCCCAAGATCCTCATCGACTGGCTGACCCGCGATTCCTTCCTGCTGGGATGGCTGCCCGATACGCATCTCTACCAGGGCGAGCTGCGGGTGATCTCTTGGCAGACCCGCTCTCCGGTCATGGACATCGTGCTTCAGCGCATTCCCCAGACCCTCTGGGTGGTGGGCCTGAGCTATGTCGTCGGCGTGCTGATCGCGCTGCCCATCGGCATCTATTCCGCCTACCGGCAGTATTCGGTCTTCGACCAGGCCGGGACGTTCGTGACGATGATCGGGTTCTCGATCCCGCCCTTCTTCACCGGGCCGCTGCTGATCGTGATCTTCTCGGTCTATCTCGGCTGGTTCCCGTCGATCTACGACACCACCCATGTCGTGCGCGACTGGGCCAGCATGAAATACCAGATCCAGCAGATGATCATGCCGGTCATGGTGCTGGCGCTCCAGACCACGGCACAGCTGTCGCGCTACATGCGCGCCTCGATGCTCGACAACCTCAACCAGGATTACGTCCGCACCGCCCGTGCCAAGGGCCTCTCCGAAGCGGTGGTGGTCATGGTCCACGTGCTGCGCAATTCGATGATCCCGGTGGTGACGGTGATCGCCCTCGGCGTGCCGGCGATCTTCGGCGGCGCGATCATCACAGAAAACGTGTTCAAGGTGAACGGCATCGGCCAGCTTCTGATCACCGCGCTCTTTGCCAACGACCTGCCGATGGTGATGACGCTGACCTTCATCTTTGCCGTGCTGATCGTGACCTTCAACCTGATCGCCGACATCCTCTACGGCCTTCTCGACCCGAGGATCCGCTATGACTGAGCCCGTCGCCGCCTCTCCCGTTCCGATCGAAGCCCTGCGCGACAAGGGACCGGACAAGCCGCCGCGGTCCAAATGGCGCGATGTCTGGGACCAGTTCCGCAAGCACAAGGGCGCGATGATCGGCGCGGGCTTTCTCATCTTCATCACGCTCGGGGTGCTGTTCGGCCCCTGGCTCTGGACGCTGGACCCGCAGAAGCTCGACATCCGGGCCAAGGACATGCGGCCGATCTACACCGCGCTCTGGGATTCGACGGCCAAGACCGGGTGGAACCATCCGCTCGGCTCGGACCAGCTCGGACGGGACAACCTGTCCCAGATCATCGCGGGCGGGCGCGCCTCGATGGCGGTGGGCTGGGCGGCGATGCTGCTGTCGCTGGTGATCGGCACCGGGGTCGGCGTCGTCGCCGGCTATTTCCGCCGCCTCGACGGGCCGCTGATGCGGATGACCGACCTGTTCCTGTCGCTACCGATCCTGCCGCTGCTGCTGGTCGCGGTGACGCTGTTCCGCCAGCCGCTGCGCGCCAATTTCGGCCCCGAGGGCGGCATGTTCATCCTCATCGTCACGGTGGTCGGCATCACCTCGTGGATGCCCACGGCGCGGATCGTGCGGGGCGATATCCTCGCCCTGAAGGAGCGCGAATTCGTGCTGGCCGCGCGCTCCATCGGCACCCGGCCCTTTGCGATCATCCGGCGCCACCTGCTGCCCAACGTCCTGTCGCCGATCATGGTGTCGGCGACGCTGGGACTCGCCACGGCGATCATCACGGAATCGGCGCTGTCCTTTCTCGGCGTCGGCTTTCCGTCGGATTTCCCGACCTGGGGCAAGATGCTGGCCGATGCCGTGGCGCGGATGGAGGATTTCCCCGAGCGGGTCATCCTGCCGGGAATCGCCATTTCGCTGACCGTTCTCGGGGTGAATTACCTCGGTGACGGGCTGCGCGACGCGCTCGATCCCCGCATCCGGGGGCGCTGAGAGGGCCGCGGCGCAAAAAAGAAGGCTGCTCTTGCCGGCGTCCGCCGTGGCGGAATGGCGCGCGTCGGCGGCAGGGCGCCGCGCAAACATTTGTCCGCGCCACATCTTCGGACCGGGAAATCCGTCTTCCCCCCGCGCGAGGACGGTGTTCCCCGCCCCTTGCCAGCGGGGCGATTTCCCGGCAAGGCAGGCACCGTCCCGCCAGACCGCACGAGGATTCCCATGTTCGAGACCCTTGGCTTCGAAAACTTCACCGCCCCGCAGATCGCCGTCTTCTTCGGTCTCGCGCTCGGGGCGCTGTTCGGACTTCTCGCGGAACGCACCCGCTTCTGCTTTCGCCGCAGCCTCGTGGGCGAGGATGCCCCGCAGGCGCGCGGCGTCTGGGCGACCGGATTCGCCTTTGCCATCGTCGGCACGCAGATCGCCGTGGCACTGGGTTGGATCGGCTTCGCGGATCACCGCTACCTTGCCTCCGACCTGCCGGTCGCCGCGATCCTCGTCGGCGGGCTGCTGTTCGGTGCGGGCATGGTGCTGACGCGGGGATGCATCTCGCGGCTGACGGTGCTGACCGCCTCCGGCAACCTGCGCGCGCTTTCGGTCCTGCTGGTCTTCGCCATCGCCGCCCATGCCACGCTCAAGGGCGTTCTGGCCCCGCTGCGCACGACGCTCGGCGCGGTGACGCTGGATCTCGGAGAGACCACCGGCTTTGCCGCCCTGCCCGGCGGCGCGCTGCCCTGGACCGCGCTCATCGCGGCGGCGGCGCTGTTCGTCGCGCTACGCTCCGGCGCGCGCCTGACGCAGCTTGCCCAGGCGGGCGCGCTGGGTCTGCTGGTCGCGGTCGGCTGGGTCGGCACGGGTTGGGTGCTTTACGACGATTTCGACCCTATCGCGATGGAGAGCCTCTCCTTCACCTCGCCCATGGCCGAGAGCCTGTTCTGGACCGTCGCCTCGACCGCGATTCCGGCCGGGTTCGGCACCGGTCTCATCGGCGGCACCCTGATCGGCGCGCTGGTTTCGTCGCTCCTCGCGGGCCGCTTTGCCTGGCAGAGCTTTTCCGCCCCCCGTGAAACCGGGCGCTACCTGTCGGGGGCGGTGCTGATGGGGGTCGGCGGCGTGCTGGCCGGGGGCTGCACCGTGGGTGCGGGCCTCTCCGGCACCGCGACCCTCGGCTTCGCGGCCTTCCTCGCGCTCGGCGCGATTGCCTGCGGCGGGCTGGCGATGAACGCGGCGCTGAAGCCGCGCGGTGCCTTCCAACCCGCCGAATGAGGCAGCGCCCCGGGGTTCGCCCGGGGCCGAACGCCCCTCAGCCCTTCTTCTTGCCCAGGTGCTTGGTCAGCGCACCGGCATTGCGTTCGCGGCGGCCCTTGTAGGGGTTCCGGTCGCTCTGCCCCCGCATGTAGAGACGGATCGGCGTGCCCGGCATGTCGAAGGCTTCGCGCAGCCCGTTCACGAGGTAGCGCGTGTAGCTCTCCGGCATCTTGTCGGGATGCGAGCACATCACCACGAAGCCCGGCGGCCGGGTCTTGGCCTGGGTCATGTAGCGCAGCTTGATCCGCTTGCCCTGCGGCGCGGGCGGCGGGTGGGACGAGATCATGCCCTCGAGCCAGCGGTTGAGCTGGCCGGTCGAGACGCGGCGGTTCCAGACCTCCCACGCCTTGATGATCGCGGCCTGAAGCCGGTCGAGCCCGCGCCCCGTCTTGGCCGACACCGTCACCAGCGGCGCACCGCGCAGCTGCGGCAGGAGCCGGTCGAAGGCTTCCTTGAGATCGCGCAGCTTCTCCTGCTTGTGCTCTTCCACGTCCCACTTGTTCACCGCGACGACCACCGCGCGGCCCTCGCGTTCGGCCAGATCGGCGATGCGCAGGTCCTGCTGTTCGAAGGGGATGGCGGCATCCAGCAGCACCACGACCACCTCGGCGAATTTCACCGCGCGCAGGCCGTCGGAGACCGAAAGCTTCTCCAGCTTCTCCTGCACCTTGGCGCGCTTGCGCATCCCGGCGGTGTCGAAGATCCGCACCGGCACCCCGTCCCAGTCCATCCGGACCGAGATCGCATCCCGGGTGATCCCGGCCTCGGGACCGACCAGCAGGCGATCCTCGCCCAGCAGCTTGTTGATCAGGGTCGACTTGCCCGCGTTGGGGCGGCCGACCACGGCGATCTGCAGCGGCTTGGCATTGGTCGGCATCCGCAGCGGCGTCTCTCCGCCCTCGTCGTCCTCGTCCGAAAGATCGACCTCGGTTTCCGGGGCCTCCTCGGCGGCGCGCTCGGCATAGCCGTCGGCCAGCGGCTGCAGCATGGCGTAAAGCTCCGGCATCCCCTCGCCGTGCTCGGCGGACAGGCGCACCGGCTCTCCGAGGCCGAGGGCATAGGCCTCGATCACCCCGGCATCGGCGGCAGAGCCCTCGCCCTTGTTGGCGGCGAGGATGACATGCTTGGCCCGCTTGCGCAGGATCTCGGCAAAGACCTCGTCCGCGGGGGTCACGCCGACGCGGGCGTCGATCATGAACAGGCAGATGTCGGCCATGTCCACCGCGCGCTCGGTCAGCTTGCGCATCCGGCCCTGGAGGCTTTCGTCGGTCGCCTCTTCGAGACCGGCGGTGTCGATCACGGTGAAACGCAGGTCGCCCAGCTTGCCCTCGCCCTCGCGCAGGTCGCGGGTCACGCCCGGCTGGTCGTCGACCAGCGCGAGACGGCGCCCCACGAGGCGGTTGAAGAGCGTGGATTTGCCCACGTTCGGGCGCCCCACGATGGCGAGCGAAAAGGTCATGTCAGGCGTCCTTGATCCCAAGCGGCCCCGTTAGCCCATTTCGCGCGGCCGGGAAAGGGCCGTTCTGTACGGCCCGCCCCGGCGCATGTCCGTGGCCGGGGCCGGTCGACGGAAGAAACGCGGGCCGCGCTCAGCGGTAGCCGAGCAGCTGACCCTTCTTGTTCACCACGTAGAGCGTGCCGCCGGCCACGATGGGCCGCGTCGTCGCTCCGTCGGGAATCGCGACGGCCGAGACCAGCGCCCCGTCCTCGGGGTTGAAGCTGCGCAGCAGGCCGTCGGACGAGGCGACCACCAGCCGCCCCCCCGCGAGCACCGGCCCGAAATGCGCATAGGCCGCATCCCGACGCTTCTGCGGGCGACGCCTCGGCTCGTAGCCCGGCATCGCGACGGTCCAGACCTTTTCGCCGGTTTCGGCGTCGAGCCGGACGAGTTCGTTCTGGTCCGAGACGAAGTAGACGGAATTGCCCGCCGGCCAGACCGGCCCGAGCGCGCCCGTCCGCGCGGTCCAGAGACGCTCTCCGTTCTGCAGCCCGAGCGCCACGACCCGGCCGGAATGGTTGCCGACATAGACGCGGTTGCCGTCGATCACCGGGTAGCCGGTGATGTCCTCGACGGTCGCGATCGCGACGCCGTTGCGCGCGCCGAGCACGTCGGCGCTCCAGGTGCGCAGGCCGCCCTGCAGGAAGGCCGCCTGCACGTTGCCGGAGCCGAAGGCAAAGATCGCCAGCTTGCTGCCGACCGCGGGCGGGGCCGCACCGGCGACGTTGTTGACGTCTTCCAGCCCGTCGATCTGCCAGCGGATGCGGCCGTTGTCGGCCTCGATCGCCCAGGCACGGGAATCGCCGGAGGTGACATAGACCAGGTCGCCCACCGCCGTCGGAGCGCCGGTCGCGGTCCCGCCGAGCTGCTGGCTCCAGATCTCGCCGCCGGTGGCGGGATCGAGCGCGGTCAGCCGGCCGAAGCCCGACGCGACATAGAGCCGCCCGCCCGCCACGGCGAGCCCGCCGCCCTGGGCCTGGGTGGCTTCGTCGCGCAGCGGCACCATGGTCTTCTGCCAGAGCAGGCCGCCCGAGGTGCCGTAGGCGCTGAGCCGGTGTTCGGAATCCATCGCGAAGATGCGCCCGCCCGCGGCGACAGGATCGACGTTGAGCCGCTTGCGGCGGGTGTCGCCTTCGCCCAGCGGCACCGACATCACGAGCTGGAGGTTGCGCCCCAGCGCCGGATGGATGGTGCGATAGGCGGGCGAGACCGCGCTCTGCGCCCAGTCGGCATTGTTCGAGATGCCGGGAAGCGCGGCGGCCGCCGCGCGGTTCGCCGGTTCGACGGGATCGGCCAGGGCCGGATCCTCCAGCACCTCGCGGGCGCCGAAGCGTTCGCCGGGCAGGATGACCTCGGGGTCCGTGCAGCCTCCCAGCACCGTGAGCCCCAAAAGCCCCGCCGTGATCGTGGTGATGCGCAACGTACTGCCCCCGTCTTACTGCTCTCGTTCGCCTGCCGGTCCGTTTATCCGGCCTCGGGCTCTCCGCCCAGCGCTACAATCAACTGAGACGCCCGCTGGCGCAAGCCCGGCGTGGTTCCCGCATCCTCGACGATGAAGCGCAGACGCTCCAGCGCCGCAGCCTTGTCCCCCGACGCGATGTCGAGAAAGGCAAGCTGCTCGACCGCCAGCAGATGCAGGGGCTTGCCGGGCTGCGCGAGAAAGTCGAGCCGCTGGCGGCGCTCCTCGGGCGACAGGCCGCTGTCCGAGCGGCTGACCGCCTTGAACGAGGCGATCTCGCGGTAGATCTCGGGCACGTCCTCGGAGCCGGACACGGCATCCAGCGCCTCGACCGCCTTGGCGCCGTCGCCCTCGCGGGCGAATTCGGACGCCTTGAGCATGTCCAGAACGGCGCGCGCGCCGGGTTCCGACGCCTCGACCGCATCCAGCGCGGCGATGCGCGCGGCGCTGTCTTCGGTGTCGAGCGCCGCAAGCACCGCATTGCCGAAGTCCTGCGCGGCGGCGCGGTCGCGTGCCAGGGCATATTCGCGCCAGGCCGCGGCGCCGACCAGAAGGATCACCGCCAGCACCGCGATCCAGCCGTATTTCCGCATCAGGGCGAAAAGCCGGTCGCGGCGGACTTCTTCGGTGACTTCGTCGATGAAACTGTCGGTATTGCTCACGGCTGCCTCTTGCGTCGGATTTGCCCCCTCTTACAGACCTCTGCCGGGCCTGCCAAGGCGTCACCCGCCGGCAGGACGGGCGGGGGACCGCGCGTTTGCAGCAATTCGCGCAGATCATGTTGATCGCGCGCGTCATCGCGACTAAACTGAACGAGGTAGTTTAGAAAACGGACGCCAATTTCCGGCGCCTTCGGGCCGGGGGCTGCCGGGTCACTCAACGGACGGGGCCTGCGCGGCCCCGGACGAACGGAAAGTCGGTTCATGCGCATCATTTCGATCCTCACGGCCCTCCTTGTCGCGGCCGTCCTCTATGCGGTGGTGCTCGAACGCGACCGCCTGCTCGACTGGGCCCGCGCCATCGCGCCCGCCGCATCCGGAGAGGCCCCCGCCCCCGAGGTCGCCGCAGCACCGGAAGCCGGGGCGCCCGTGGCAGACAGCGGCGAAGACGAGGGCGAAACCTCCGTTGCGGTCATGGCGATGCGCTCCGTCGCGCGGATGATCGACGACGCCGTGGTGCTGCGCGGAGAGACCCAGGCCTCCCGCGAGGTGGACGTGATGGCGGAAACCGCGGGCCGGGTGAGCTCGGCCCCGCTGCCGAAGGGGACCCGCGTGACCGAGGGCCAGGTGCTCTGCAAACTCGAACCCGGCACCTCGGGCGCGTCGCTGGACGAAGCCGTCGCCCGGCTTGCCGAGGCCCGCGCCCAGCGCCCGCAGGTCGAGGCGCGCATCCCCGAAGCCGAAGCCATGGTGCTTCAGGCGGAGGCGCAACTCGAGGAGGCGCGAATCAACCTCACCGCCGCCGAGCAGTTGTCCCGGGGCGGCTATGCCTCGCGCACCAAGCTTGCCTCGTCGCAGGCGCAGCAGCGTGCCGCCGAAGCGGGCGTCATCAGCGCCGAGGCCGGTCTGAAATCCGCCCGCTCCGGTGTCGACAGCCTCGAAGCCTCGATCGAGAGCGCGCGCGCCGCGGTCGCGCGGGCGCAGACGGTGGTGGACAACCTGACGATCACCGCGCCCTTCGCGGGGCTGCTGGAAAGCGACACGGCAGAGCTCGGCTCTCTCATGGCGGTCGGCGGCCATTGCGCGACGGTGATCCAGCTCGATCCGCTGAAGATCGTCGGTTTCGTCCCCGAGGTCGATGTCGCGCGCGTAAAGACCGGGGCGCGGGCGGGTGCGCGGCTGACCGGAGACGTGACGGTGACCGGAACCGTCACCTTCGTATCGCGCCAGTCCGACCCGACCACCCGCACCTTCCGGGTCGAGATCACCCTGCCCAACCCCGACCGCGCCATCCGCGCCGGCCAGACCGCCGATATCGGCATCGAGGCCGAAGGCGCGATGGCGCATCTGCTGCCGCAATCGGCGCTGACACTGGACGACGAGGGCCGCATCGGCATCCGCTCGGCCACCCCGGAGGGGCGCGCGGCCTTCCTGCCGGTGCGCATCCTGCGCGACACCCGCGAGGGCATCTGGGTCGGCGGTCTGCCGGACGAGGTCGACGTCATCACCGTCGGTCAGGAATACGTGACCGACGGCGTCGCCGTCTCTCCGAGCTTCGAGGAGGTCATCCAGTGACCGGAATCGTCGACTGGGCCGCAACGCGCGCCCGCATGGTGATGGCCTTCATCGTCCTGTCGCTGACGGCGGGCGCCTTTGCCTATGCCACCCTCCCCAAGGAGGGCGAGCCGGATATCGAAATCCCGGCGCTCTTCGTCTCGGTCCCCTTCCCCGGCATTTCCGCCGAGGATTCCGAGACCCTGCTCGTCAAGCCGATGGAAACGGAGCTGTCCGATCTCGACGGGCTCAAGACGCTGTCCGGCGTCGCCTCCGAAGGCTATGCCGGCGTCGCGATGGAGTTCGAGTTCGGCTGGAACAAGACCGAGGTCATGTCGGACGTGCGCGACGCGATGAACAAGGCCCAGGCCAAGTTCCCGGACGGCGCCGACCAGTACACGATCAGCGAGATCAACTTCTCGGAATTCCCGATCCTCATCGTGTCGCTGACCGGCCCGGTGCCGGAACGCACCATGGCCAAGGTCGCAAAGGATCTTCAGGACAGGGTGGAAAGCCTTGATTCCGTTCTGGAAGCCGGGATCGCGGGCAACCGCGACGAGATGCTCGAAGTGCTGATCGACCCGCTTCGGCTGGAAAGCTACAACGTCACCGCGGGCGAACTCATCAACGTGGTGCAGAACAACAACCTGCTGGTGGCGGCGGGCGAAGTGCGCACCGATCGCGGTGCCTTCTCGGTCAAGATCCCGTCCAGCTTCGACGAACCGCGCGACGTCTATTCCCTGCCGGTCAAGGTCAACGGCGACCGGGTGGTGACGCTGGGCGACCTCGCCACCATCTCGCTCACCTTCGAGGACCGCGAGGGCACGGCGCGATTCAACGGGCAGAGCACGGTCGCTCTGCAGATCGTCAAGCGCAAGGGCTTCAACCTGATCGACACCGCCACGGCGGTGCGCGAGGTGGTGGCCGAGGCCGAGGCCGACTGGCCCGCAGGGCTGCGCGCCGCCGTCACCGTGTCGGAAAGCAACGATCAGTCGCGGATCGTGGATTCCATGGTCAAGCAGCTCGAAGGATCGGTGCTGACCGCCATCGCGCTGGTGATGATCGTGGTGCTGGCATCGCTCGGGACCCGCGCGGCGCTGCTGGTGGGATTCGCCATCCCGACCTCGTTCCTGCTCTGCTTCGTGCTGCTGGCGATCATGGGCATCACCATCTCGAACATCGTGATGTTCGGCCTGATCCTCGCGGTGGGGATGCTGGTGGACGGCGCCATCGTCGTGGTCGAATACGCCGACAAGCGGATCAAGGACGGCGTCGGCCCGATGCACGCCTATGTCGAGGCCGCCAAGCGCATGTTCTGGCCGGTGGTCTCCTCCACCGCGACGACGCTCTGCGCCTTCCTGCCGATGCTGTTCTGGCCCGGCGTCGCGGGGCAGTTCATGGGGATGCTGCCGGTCACGCTGATCTTCGTTCTGTCCGCCTCGCTGGTGGTGGCGCTGGTCTACCTGCCGGTGATGGGCGGGGTGTCGGGACGGTTCTCGCGCATCCTCAACCGCCTGTCCGACCGGCTGCGGGCGCGCACCCCCTGGCTGGTGCGCGCGGCGCTGGTGCCGGTGGCGCTGCTCGGCATGTTCACCGGGGCGATGATGGTGCTGAACCCCTCGTTCCTGTTCGCGATGCCCGCGGATCTCGGCTGGCAGCGCTGGCTGCCGGGGGTGGCGGTCTTCCTCGTCTTCGCGGTCATGGCCTCCATCACCCTCGATGCCGCGCGCATCGAACACCGCCGCAAGCGCATCCGCTCGGGCTACCGCAGGACGCCGTTCGGGCGGGTGATCTCGTTCATCGCGGGCAACCCGGTGATGCCGCTCGTCACCATCGGCGCGGTGATCTTCTTCGTGGTCTCGGTCTTCGCCTACTACGGCGAGAACAACGCCGGCACCGAATTCTTCACCGAAAGCGAACCGGAACAGGCGCTGGTCTATGTCCTGGCGCGCGGGAACCTGTCGCTTGGGGAAAAGGACGCGCTGGTGCGGCGGGCCGAGGCCATCGTGCTGAAGCATCCGGGGGTCGAGACCGCCTTTGCCTTCGCCGGTGACGGCGGGCTCAATTCCAACACCGGCGGCGCACAGCCGCCCAAGGACACCATCGGCCAGATCCAGCTCGAGATCGTGCCGTGGGAGAACCGCCGCGACCGGCCCGAACTGGACGGCGACCTGGTGCTCGCGGAACTGACCGAAAGCCTGGCCACCATCCCCGGCATACGGACCGAAATCCTGAACCTCGCCATGGGGCCCGCATCGGCCAAGCCGGTGCACCTGCGGCTCAAGGGCGACGACTGGGAGAGCCTGATGGCCGCCACCGCCGAGGCGCGCGCGCGGTTCGATGCCACCCCCGGCCTGCGGCTGATCGAGGACACCCGCCCCCTGCCCGGCATCGACTGGCAGATCGACGTCGACGTCGAAAAGGCCGGGCGTTACGGCGCCGATGTCGCCACGGTGGGCGCGATGGTTCAACTGGTCACGCGCGGGCTGGTCATCGGCACCATGCGGGTCGATTCCTCGGACGAGGAGATCGACATTCCCGTGCGCTTTCCCGAGGAGGACCGCGTGCTGTCGACGCTCGACAGTCTCAAGGTCCGCACCCCGGAGGGGCTGGTGCCGCTGTCGAACTTCATCACCCGCAAGCCGGTCCGCAAGCTGGCCGAGATCAACCGCGTCGACCAGAAGCGGCATTTCGACATCAAGGCCGCCGTCGCGGACGGGCTGGTGCGGTTCACCCGCGACGGCACGACCGTCGGCTACGGCGAGGAGGCGGCGACCGGCACCCCGGTGAAGGGCAAGACCTATGCCTTCACCCGCGCCTTAGCCCCCGAAACGCCGGAGACGCTGGCAAGCCTCGCCGCCGACGGCGCGCTGGCCGTCGTCCCGGTCAACCCGAACGAGCGGATCGCCGAGATCACCGGATGGCTCGAAACCGCGGCGCTGCCTGGGGGCGTGAGCTGGGAATGGACCGGCGATCAGGAGGACGAGGCGGAAAGCCAGGCCTTCCTCGGTCAGGCCTTCCTTGCCGCGCTGGGGCTCATGTTCATCATCCTGCTGGCCCAGTTCAACAGCCTCTACAATTCGGTGCTGGTGCTGCTGGCGGTGGTGCTGTCGACGGCGGGCGTTCTGCTGGGAATGCTGGTGCTCGACCAGACCTTCTCGATCATCATGTCGGGAACGGGCGTGGTGGCGCTGGCCGGGATCGTGGTGAACAACAACATCGTGCTGATCGACACCTTCCAGGAATATTCCCGCTACATGCCCCGGATCGAGGCGATCGTCCGCACCGCGGAGGACCGCATCCGCCCGGTGCTGCTGACCACGGTCACCACGGTGGCGGGGCTGTTCCCGATGATGATCGGCCTCAGCCTGGACTTCTTCGGGGGCGGCTACGCGATCGATTCACCGACCGCGCTCTGGTGGAAGCCGCTGGCCTCGGCGGTGGTCTTCGGACTTTCGGTGGCAACGGTGCTGACGCTGGTCTTCACCCCGGCGATGCTGGCCCTGCGTGTCTGGCTGGGAACCTACGCCATGTGGATCGCGCGGCTGCTGGCCAAGCTGTCGCTGGGCCGGTCGTCCCGCGCCGCGCAGGACTGGGCGCTGAACCGCGCCGCACGCCGGGTCAGGGCACCGGAGATCGTCTGGGACGACGCGCCGGAAAAACCCACCGTCCCGTCGCATCTGCGCGCGGCGGAGTAGCTCCCGCCCGGGCAAGGGCACGTGCGCAAGGCGAAAGGCCGGGTCCCTGCGGGAACCCGGCCTTTCCTTTTCATGCGTGTCGCGGCACGGCGGACCGGACTGCCGCGCCCTACTCGGACGGGGCGGTCGTGGTGCCGCCTGCGGTCGGGGCGGCGGTGTCGCTGCTTTCGACCTGGTCGGCGGTGGTGGGCGCGATGCTTTCCCCGGCATCCGTGTCCGGGTTGAGCGGCCAGAAGGCCAGCCAGCCGAAGAACAGGATGGCCACGAGGATCAGACCGCCCCACATCCCCCACAGCGGCGTGCGGTGGCGGCGCTTCTGTTTGTCGATATCGGTATCGGGTGCAGACATCCGGGGTCTCCTCGAAAATTTGTGGCGGGCGCGGTTGTGGCGCCCATCATGTGAACCTAACACTTGGGCACGCCCGCGGGTTCCGCCGGGCGACGGATCAGGAGAGCGACGCAATGAAGGAAGCCACCCCCCAAACCATCTACCTGAAGGACTACACCCCCTTCGGCTGGCAGGTGGACAGCGTACACCTCACCTTCAAGCTCGCGCCCGAGGCAACCCGCGTAACCTCGCGCATCCGCTTCACGCCCGACCCGGCGGCCCCCGCGCAGGACTTCTTCCTGCATGGAGAGGAGCTGACCCTGATCCGCGCCGCCGTCGACGGGGTCGCGGTCACCCCCGAGGTCACCCCCGAGGGCCTGCGGTGCGCCGTCCCGGACGGTCCCTTCCTCTGGGAAGCCGAGGTCGAGATCGCGCCGGCCAGCAACACCGCGCTGGAAGGGCTCTACATGTCCAACGGCATGTACTGCACCCAGTGCGAGGCAGAGGGCTTTCGCAAGATCACCTATTATCCCGATCGCCCCGACGTGATGTCGGTTTTCACCGTGCGGATCGAAGGCGCGGAGCCGGTGAAACTCTCCAACGGCAATCCCGGCGCGTCCGGCGATGGCTTTGCCGAATGGCACGATCCCTGGCCGAAGCCGGCCTATCTTTTCGCGCTGGTGGCCGGCGACCTCGTGAACCATCCCGACAGCTTCACCACCAGGTCGGGCAGGCAGGTCGAGCTCAACATCTGGGTGCGACCGGGCGACGAGGGCAAATGTGCCTGGGGCATGGAATCGCTCAAGAAGTCGATGACGTGGGACGAGGAGGTCTATGGCCGGGAATACGACCTCGACATCTTCAACATCGTCGCGGTCGACGATTTCAACATGGGCGCGATGGAGAACAAGGGGCTGAACGTGTTCAACTCCTCGGCCGTGCTCGCCTCGCCCGAAACCAGCACGGATGCGAATTTCGAGCGGATCGAGGCGATCATCGCGCACGAGTATTTCCACAACTGGACCGGCAACCGCATCACCTGCCGCGACTGGTTCCAACTGTGCCTCAAGGAGGGTCTGACCGTCTTCCGCGACAGCCAGTTCACCAGCGACATGCGCTCGGCCGAGGTCAAGCGCATCAGCGACGTGATCGACCTGCGCGCCCGCCAGTTCCCCGAGGACCAGGGCCCGCTGTCGCACCCGGTGCGGCCGGAAAGTTTCCAGGAGATCAACAACTTCTACACCGCCACGGTTTACGAGAAGGGTGCCGAGGTCATCGGGATGCTGAAGCGGCTCGTCGGCGACGAGGCCTATGCAAAGGCGCTCGACCTCTATTTCGCGCGGCACGACGGCCAGGCCTGCACCATCGAGGATTGGCTGAAGGTGTTCGAGGATACCACCGGGCGCGATCTGAGCCAGTTCAAGCGCTGGTACAGCCAGTCCGGCACGCCGCATCTGAAGGTCGCGGAAAGCTACGCCGACGGCACCTATACGCTGACCTTTACCCAGCACACGCCGCCGACTCCGGGCCAGTCCGACAAGGCGCCGCAGGTGCTGCCCATCGCGGTCGGCCTGCTGAACCCGAACGGCGACGAGGTGGTGCCGACGACCGTGCTCGAAATGACCGAGGCCGAGCAGAGCTTCACCTTCGAGGGGCTCGCGGCGAAACCCGTCCCGTCGATCCTGCGCGGATTTTCCGCCCCGGTGGTGCTCGACCGCAGCAGCAGCCCGGAGGAGCGCGCCTTTCTGCTGGCGCATGACACCGACGCCTTCAACCGCTGGGAGGCGAACCGCGATCTGGCACGCGAGGGGCTGGTCGCGATGATCACCGAAGGCGCCGCGCCGGACGAGGCCTGGCTCGACGGGCTGCAGAAGGTCATCGCGGACGAGGCGCTGGACCCGGCCTTCCGCGCGCTGATGATGGGCGGGCCGTCGCAGTCCGAGCTGGCGCAGGTGCTGCACGGTCGCGGCATCACCCCGGACCCGGAGGCGATCTGGACCGCCTCCGAAACCCTGCGCGATGCCAAGGCCCGGCGCTGGGCGGGGCTGTTGCCGCGCCTCGCCGACGAGGCCGCCGTGACCGCCCCCTTCAGCCCCGATGCCGAACAGGCGGGCAAGCGCGCGCTCGGCGGCGCGGTGCTGTCGCTGCAGACCCGGATCGACGGCGGCGCCGCGGCCGAAGCGCAGTTCAAGGCCGCCGACAACATGACGCTGCAACTGACCGCCCTCTCCTGCCTCGTCAGCGCCGGTCGGGACGAGGCCGCGCTCGGGGTCTTCGAACGGCAATGGTCCGGCGACCGGCTGGTGATGGACAAGTGGTTCGCGCTCCAGATCGCCGCCACCACCCCCGACAAGGCGGTGGAGCGGGCCGAGGCGCTGACCCGCCATCCGGCCTTCGACATGAAGAACCCCAACCGGTTCCGCGCCACGCTGGGCGGGCTTGCCATGCATCACGCGGGCTTTCACCGCAGGGACGGCGCGGGCTACCGGCTGCTGGCGGACTGGCTCATCCGGCTGGACGCGGTCAACCCGCAGACCACGGCCCGCATGTGCACGGTGTTCCAGACCTGGAAACGCTACGACCCGGACCGCCAGGCGCTGATCCGGGCCGAACTCGAACGCATCGCCGCACGCCCGGGCCTGTCGCGGGACGTGACCGAGATGGTCACGCGGATGCTGTCATGAGCCGCCTGCTGCTGGTCACCGGCGCCAGTGCCGGAATCGGGGCCGCCGTGGCGCGGCTGGCACCGTCGCAGGGCTGGGAGCGCGTGGTGGTGCATTACGGCCGCGATCGCGAGGGCGCCGAGGCGGTGGCCGGGGACATCCGCGCCGAGGGTGCGGAGGCGCTGGTGATGCAGGCCGACGTTGCTGACATGTCCGCCATCGCCGGGCTGTTCGCGCGGATCTCGGAGCTGCCCTCGGGCCCGCTCGATCTGGTCAACAATGCCGGCATCGTCTCGCCCGGCGGTCCCATCGCCGAGCGGACGCCCGAGGTCGTGCGCCGCGTGTTCGAGGTCAACGTCTTCGGCGCCTTCGAGGTCGCCCGGCAGGCCGTGGCCTACATGCGCGCGCACGAGGGCGGCGGCATCGTCAACATTTCCTCGGCGGCGGCGCGGCTGGGCTCGGCGGGCATGTACATCGACTATGCCGCCTCCAAGGGGGCCATCGACACCATGACGCTGGGGCTGGCGGACGAACTTGCCGCCGAGGGCATCCGGGTGAACGCCGTCCGCCCCGGCCTGATCGAAACCGCCATCCACGCCAAGGGCAACGATCCCGACCGGCTGGCCCGGATCGGACATACCCCGCCGCTGGGCCGCCCCGGCGCGGCAAGCGAGGTCGCGGAGGGTGTTCTCTGGCTGCTGTCGGACAAGGCGAGCTACGTGACGCGGACCATCCTGGATGTGACGGGCGGGCGCTGAGCCGGGCCGCAACGAAACGGCGGCGCACCCTCGCCGGGGTCCGCCGCCGTATTTGTGCGTGATGACGGGCGCGCGGCGCTCAGTCGATCGCGTAGTTGCGCAGGTCGCGCTCCAGCGTGCCGGAGGTCGCGATGATCTCGCTGCCGTAAAGCGCAGTGACCCGCGCCGAAGGCACCGCCGGAACGGCCGAGGCGATCTCGGACGAGGGGCGCGCGGCCGGACGATGGGTCGGCCCCGCCGCGAGAAGCTGCGGCGCGTCCATGGTGCCGGGCCGCGCCACCGGGCGCAGCGAACGGGACATGCCGGTGCAGTAATCCTGCGCGCGCGTCCAGGCGATCATGTCCTCGCGCTTCTGGCGGGAATGGAACGGGCCCCAGTCGGCGGCCACGCCGCGCATGTTGCGGCTGACCACGCCGTCGCGCGCGACGGTCCGGGCCATGATGCGCAGGCCGCAGGACAGGTTGAGACGCGGGTCCTTGAGATCCGAGGCCGAGTCGGCCTGGCAACCGTAGCTGCGGGCGGTCGAGGGCAGGATCTGGAGCAATCCGTACCACAGGCCCCCGCCCCCCACGGCGGTCGGCCGGTAGGTGCTTTCGTGCTTGGCCAGCGCCGAGACGAGACCGAGCCAGAACGCCTCCCGGTTCTCGCGGCTGGCGCTCGGATAGGCCGGGCACCAGGTGGCGATATCGGCGGGCACCGTGTCGGGCAGGCGGCTGGCATGGCCGCGCAGCGACGAGAGCACCGTCATGGACCACGCGTTGCGGCCCCCCTTGGTGCCCCAGCGCGCCTTGGGAATGGTCACCCGGCGCGCCACGGGACGCTGAGACATGGAAATGGCCTGCACCGTCGGAGCGGGCAGGAGCGGGGCGGTCGGACCGGCCATCAACGGCGCGGGCAGCAACGCCAAAAGGACACAGAGGATACGCGGCAGCATGGCAGCCGAGGTTGCACAAAGTGTCTCATCGGGCAACCCTGCGGAATGACGCGCGGTTGCGCGATGGGGATAACTTTGGCCGAAATCGGAGGATTTCCGCCTGTTTCGGCGCCAAAACGCTGATCGAGGAGGCATTTCGGGCCGAAAACGCCGCCATTCGTCCCATCGGCCCGCCGCGCCCCGCGAAATCCCCGGGCCTGCCAAAGATGTGCCTCAATCGCTCCGTAGCCTCTGCCCATGAAGCGTACAGGCAGGTTCCCCTCCGTGAAATCCCTCACCGCCCGGGTCGCCGGGCTGCGGCTCCTGCCGCGCGTGGCGCCCGAAGCGGACCCCGCCCGGAGCGCCGACCGCCGTCCCGCACCGGACTGTCCTCCGGGGTCTGCTCCCCCGCGCATCGACATTCCGATGCGGGACGCCTCGCCCGCCTCGGGCGAGCGGGCCCGCCACATGGCGCGCGGTCGCTACCTTGCCCGGCAGGAGGCCTGGAGCACCCTCGCGGACGAGATCGCGGCGGCGGACCTGGGCCGCACCGCGACCACCGGCGGCACGCCGGTCGCGCGGCTTCTGGCCGAAGGCGCCCATGCGGACACGCTCGAAAACGCGCTGGCGGCGGTCGACCGCAACGACCCCACCTCGGCCCGGCGGATCGTCCACGCGCTGCAGGACGGTATCGACGGCATCGGGGACAGACCGCATCTGGTGCTGATCCCCGGCCTGGCGCATCTGGCCGTCGCCCGCGCCTGGGAGGGTCGCCCCGGCGCGCCGGAACCCACTCCGCTGCGGCGCGACGCCCGCGCCCAGCACCTGGAATCGGCGCAGCGGCTGATCGACCGGCACGACCCGCTGGAACAGGATTCGCCCGCGCTCGCCGCGCTGCGCTGCGCCGTGCTCGACCTGCAGCCGCGCCCGGCCTCGCGGGTGTCGGACGATTACGAAGACCTGATCGACCTCGATCCCGCCTGTTTCGAACACATGCGCGCCTTCGGACGCGACCTGATGCCGACCCGGTTCGGCAATTGGGAGAAGCTGGACCTCGAAGCGCGCCGCACCGCCGGGCGGTCCTCGGACATCTGGGGCACCGGTGCCTATGCCTGGGTGTGGTTCGACGTGCTCGCCACCGATCCCGATGCTTTCGACCACGTCGACGCGGAGCTGTTTGCCGAAGCCCTGCACGACATCCTCGAGCGCCGCCCCGACCAGTATACGGCCAATCTGCTCGCGGCCTATTGCGGTCTGACATTGTCGGGGGCGGCGCAGGCCCGGTCGGCACGGGCGCGCATCGCGGGATGCTTCGACTGGATCGTGCAGGATCATCTGCGCGAAGTGCACCCCGATCTCTGGGCGCTGGCCCGCCCGGTGCCGGGGGTCGAGGATCTGGGGATTTCGCTGCGCCGCGGCCAGGTCCGGGCGCTGTCCACGCTCGGCGAGCATTTCGCCCGCCATCTTGCCCGCGGCCGCCAGGTGATCTTTCACGAAGGCGGGGTGGAGCTGCGCCCCTCGGGCTGCGCGTCCTGCCCGCTCGCTCCCTGTTCGGCGCTGGCCTTTCCCAAGCTGGTGCTGGCCGAGGATCATCCTGCCGGCCCGACCGGCGCCTGACACCGCCCTGCCCCTGCGGCGCGGCTCAGATCAGATCAGATCAGGAAATTGTCGTCCGAGAGCGTGCGCAGGCCGCTCAGCTCGAGTTCGAAATCCGCCACGGCATCGCCGTCGAGGTCGGCCTGCACCAGCGTGATCCCCCCGACCTGCTGGTAGCGCAACTCTCCCGCCGTGCCGGAAAAGGCCGCGCTGCCCACAAAGTCGAAACCCTGCTTGCCCCCGGTCGTCACGTCGGCATCGAGGCGGCGGATCTCGATCCGGTCGTAGCCGGGCTGGAAATCGGTGATGACATCGCGGTTGCCCGCGCCGGGCGCGCTTTCGGCGGCCGAGAAATAGATGTAGCGGTCGCGTTCCGCCGGCGCCCCGCCGGTCATCACGTCGGCCCCGAGGTTGCCGTAGATGGCATCCTGCCCGCCGCCGCCGATGATGCGGTCGTCCCCCGCCCGCCCGTAGAGACGATCCCAGCCGCTGCCGCCCTCGATCCGGTTGTCGGTGCCGTCGCCGCGCAGGTTGTCCGAAAACCGCCCGCCCGAGAGGTTCTCGATCCCGATGAAGACGTCGCCTTCGGCCGCGCCAGCGGAAAAGAAGCGGACGAATTCCTGCGAGGACACGTCCTGCTGAAGATCGGCGATGACCCGGCCCGAGGCATCGGCGAAGGCGGCGGTGTCGATCCCGTCGCCGCCCGACAGACGGTCCGCCCCGGCGCCGCCGCTCAGCAGATCGTCCGCCTCGCCACCGTCGAGCGTGTCGTTGCCCGGACCGCCCTCGAGCGTGTCCGCCCCGCCGATCGCCACGTGGGACGCGCCGTAATGGGGCGCGGTGTCGGTCTGCCAGTCGCCGCGCAGGATGTCGTCGCCCGCACCCCCCTGCAGCAGGTCGCCGTCCTCGCCGCCGACCAGGTAATCCGCGCCGAGCCCGCCGCTCAGGTGATCCGTTCCGATGTGACCGAACAGCGTGTCGTTCCCCGCCTCGCCGCGCAGCGTGTCGTCGCCGAGGAACCCCCCGACCAGATCGTCGCCCGCCCCGGCGGAAAGATCGTCATGCAGGCTGGTGGCCGCGATCTCCGATGAGGCCTCGCCCCAGCGCTGGGTCACGACCATCGCCCCCGTGTCGACGTCGAGGCTCTGCCACCCCGGGGCGAAGGGGTGCGGCGTGCCGTCGCCGTAGAGCTCGGCCATCGCCTGCCCGTCGAAGGTGCCGAGGCTGCGCACCGAATAGTCCAGATAGCTGACCATGATCGTGTAGCGCTCGGTCTGATAGGAGGGCTCCAGCGTCACCTCCCCCTCGTTCGGGTGCTTGAGGCCCAGCGCGTGGCCGATCTCGTGCAGGATCAGCACCAGCGGCAAGTTGGCCATGATTCCGGTGTCGATGAAGATGTCGCCCCCGATGCGGGCGGACTCGCCGTACCAGTTCCCGACGGTGCGGTTCGGGTAGAAGGCATAGCCCGACTGGTTGGGCCCGAAGACCGCTTCGAGGGAAAAGTCGTAATTGCCGAAGATGATGTCGCCGTTGCCGCTGGTGTCCTCGACGAAGACCAGACCGCTGACGCCCTCCCACATGTCTAGCGCGGTGCGCGTCGTCGCCCGTTGCGCGGCGGTGAACGGCACCTCGCTGAACAGGAAGCGGTCCGACACGAGGTCGTTGTCCAGCATGTACCCCATGGGGCCGTCGACGAAGGAATAGGTCAGCACGGTCGGCACGCCGGGCGCCGAGGTCCAGCTTGCCCCGGACGGCAGGGCGGTGAAATCGGAAACGCTCGGCATGGGACCTCCGTCGAACTGGCCTGACGGGATCGAAGGTAGCCGCGCAGGGGCACGGCCGCAATCTCCGGCCCGGCGGCCTCTTGCCCGCGGGGGAGCGGTGCCCTAGAACCGCTGCGATCTGACAAGGAGCCATGGCATGCTGGATTTGACCTACAAGGCGCCCGAACCCAAGGTGATCGCCGGGGCAAAGCACGACTGGGAACTGGTGATCGGGATGGAGGTCCATGCCCAGGTCGCCTCGAAGGCCAAGCTGTTTTCCGGCGCCTCGACCCGCTTCGGCGCGGAGCCGAATTCCAACGTCGCCTTCGTGGACGCGGCCATGCCCGGCATGCTGCCCGTCATCAACGAATATTGCGTGGAACAGGCCGTGCGCACCGGGCTGGGCCTGAAGGCGCAGATCAATCTGAAATCGGCCTTCGACCGCAAGAACTACTTCTACCCGGACCTGCCGCAGGGCTACCAGATCTCGCAGCTCTATCACCCCATCGTCGGCGAGGGCGAAGTGCTGGTCGACATGGAGCCGGGGATCGCGCGCCTCGTGCGGATCGAACGCATCCACATCGAACAGGACGCGGGCAAGTCGATCCACGACATGGACCCGAACATGTCCTTCGTCGACCTCAACCGCACCGGCGTCGCGCTGATGGAGATCGTCTCGCGCCCCGACATCCGCGGGCCGGAAGAGGCCGCCGCCTACATCGCCAAGCTGCGCCAGATCCTGCGCTATCTCGGCACCTGCGACGGCAACATGCAGAACGGCAACCTGCGGGCGGACGTGAACGTCTCGGTCTGCCGCCCCGGCCAGTACGAAAAGTACCAGGCGACGCAGGATTTCTCGCATCTCGGCACCCGCTGCGAGATCAAGAACATGAACTCCATGCGGTTCATCCAGCAGGCCATCGACTACGAGGCCCGGCGCCAGATCGGCATTCTGGAGAACGGCGGCTCCATCGACCAGGAAACGCGGCTCTATGATCCCGACAAGGGCGAGACGCGCTCGATGCGCTCCAAGGAAGAGGCGCACGACTACCGCTATTTCCCCGACCCCGACCTGCTCCCGCTCGAGATCGAACAGGGCTGGGTGGACGATATCGCCGCCTCGCTGCCGGAACTGCCGGACGCCAAGAAGGCGCGGTTCGTCAAGGACTTCGGCCTGTCGGAATATGACGCGGGCGTGCTGACCGCCGAAGTGGTGAGCGCCGCCTATTTCGAAGAGGTCGCGGGGGCTGCGGGCGACGGCAAGCTGGCCGCGAACTGGGTCATCAACGAACTCTTCGGGCGGCTCAAGAAGGAAGATCACGACATCACCCAAAGCCCGGTGAGCCCGGCGCAGCTGGCCGGGATCATCCGCCTCATCAAGTCCGACGCCATCTCGGGCAAGATCGCCAAGGACCTGTTCGAGATCGTCTACACCGAGGGCGGCGATCCCGAGGCCATCGTCGAGGAACGGGGGATGAAGCAGGTGACCGACACCGGCGCCATCGAAACCGCCGTGGACGAGATCATCGCCGCCAACCCCGAGCAGGTTGAAAAGGCCAAGCAGAACCCGAAACTTGCGGGCTGGTTCGTCGGCCAGGTCATGAAGGCGACAGGCGGCAAGGCCAACCCGAAGGCGGTGAACGAACTGGTGGCGAAAAAGCTCGCCGAGTGAGGCGGCAGGCTTTCCATGACTTTCCGAAGGGCGCTCCGGCCGCGGGGCGCCCTTTTTCGTGGCGCACTGCCCCCTGGCGGGCCGCCTCGGCGCAAGATTCCGTTCTGCACCCTGCCGAAAGTTAACGAAACGTAAGGAATCCCCCACTCGCGCGCAATAAAGCGGAAGGGGTAAAGTCCTGATACCGGGTCCGTGAGTAGCTCGGAACCCCACCCAGGATTGTTCGGGAACGGGGGAAAAGATGTACCGACACGCATAGTGCGACGACATTTTCATCCGGCCGGGGAGCGCATCCCGAGGGACGCTCCCCGGTCCTTTCCCCGGGGTGACGAGGTGAACGGCGCCTGATAGGATGCGGAAAAGCCGCAGGAAACATCCGATGCAGACGTATGAATACAAGGTCGTCCCCGCCCCCGCGAAGGGGGAGAAGGCAAAGGGAATCAAGAGCGCCGAAGGCCGCTTTGCCTTTGCCATCGAGCGCGTGATGAACGACATGGCCGCGGAGGGCTGGGAATACCAGCGCGCCGAGACGCTCCCGAGCGAAGAGCGCAGCGGCCTGACGTCGAGCCAGTCGGTCTGGCGCAATCTCCTGGTGTTCCGGCGCCCCGTCGCGCCCGCCGCCGAGACGGTGGCACCGACTGTCGCCGCGCCCGCAGTCGCGGCGCCGGCGGTCTCCGCCCCGGTCGTCGCGGCGCCTGCCCCGGCTCCGGCCGTCGCGGCTCCTCCGCCCCCTGACGAGGATGACATCCCCGACGAGGATCCCGTGCCCACGAATCCCGCCACCGCCACCACGGTGGACGAGGAATTTCCGGCGCTGCGCCCCGCTCCCCGCCGCCCCGTCACCGACAACGGCGTCGAGTTGACCGAGGATCACGATGCGCCGAGCCCGATCCTGACCCTGCGGGCGCAGAAGCTGCGCGGCGACACCACCGACTAGCGCTCAGACCCCGAGGTCGAGCGACAGCGCGTGAATTTCCCCGACCAGCGTCGGGCCGAGCGCCCGGTGCACCGCGCGATGTTGCTGGATGCGGCTCATCCCCTCGAAACGGGCCGAGCGCAGCCTTACATGGAAATGGCTTTCCCCGCCCTCCTGGTAGCCGGCGTGGCCGACATGGCGCTGACTGTCGTCCCGCACCTCGATCTCCGTGGGCGCAAAGGCCTCGTCCAGTTTTGTCCTGATTTCCGCCGAGCGTGACATTTTTCGTCCCCTGCCTCTTTTCGTTCACTGTGGATTGTCTAAACTCCCTCGTCCGAGTCGAAAAGGTGAGACCATGAGCAGAAACGACCCCTTCGGTTTCGACATGTCGATCAAGTCGGCGAAGAAGAAGAATCCGCGCGGTCGGCGTGGCATGTCCGGCGAGCAGGAAACCTCGACGCGGATCTGCGACCATGACGGCTGCAACGAGCCGGGCAAGTTCCGCGCCCCCAAGGCGCCGGACGTGCTGGATGAATTCCTGTGGTTCTGCAAGGACCACGTCCGGGAATACAATCTTCAATGGAACTTCTTCCACGGCAAGACCGAAGCCGAAATGAACGCCCAGATGACCGACGACAAGGTCTGGGAACGCAAGACCAAGGATTACCGCGACCCCGAGGAACGCGCCTGGGCGCGCCTGGGGATCGAGGATCCGCATCAGGTGCTGGGCCAGAACGCCACCCGCAACCCGGGCCGCAGCGGTGGCGGCGGGCGCAAGCTGCCGCCGACCGAAAAGCGCGCGCTCGAAATCCTCGAACTGAAGGATGCCGAAACCAAGGCCGAGGTGCGCAAGGCCTACAAGTCGCTGATCAAGGTCCTGCATCCGGACATGAACGGCGGCGACCGCTCTCAGGAAGAGCAGTTGCAGCAGGTGGTCTGGGCCTGGGACCAGATCAAGGACAGCCGGTACTTCAAATAGGCCGCCGGCCCCGGATCACGGGGCCCGCCAAGGTCTCCGGTCGCGCCCATCCACGGCGCGACCGGCAACCCCGGCCACCCGGTTCGCAACCGGATCAACAATTGGACATCGTCGCGCTGTCGCCTTCGGCACCCGGCGCATCGCCATGGGCGGCCCGGTGAAGACGTCCATGCCGAGCGCGGCCAGTGACCTTTTCCGGATCAGATCCGCGGTTGCAGGCCCCCGCCTCAGGCAGCGAAGGCGGGTGCGCTACGCTCGTGCCGACGCGGGCGGTGCCTCAACTGCGCCAGCTTTCCACGTCACGCGCCACCTTGTCGAGAAGGCACAGCAGGTCGGACCGTTCCTGCCGTGACAGCACGCCCAGCATCCTTTGTTCGCCCTGCGCGAACCGCATCATGATCTCGTCATGCACCCTGCGCCCTTCGGGCGTGATCCGGAGAACCTGTCGCCGGGTGTCGTCCCGGTCGCGGCTGCGGACGAGGTAACCCTTCCTTTCCAGCGATGCGACGCCCCGGCTGACGGTGTTCGAGGGTTGTTCCGTCACCTCGCAAATGTCGCGCGCATGAACGTCGTCGCGAAAGGCGAGACACATCAGAACGGTCAGTTCCGGCCGGATGATGCCGAAATCCCTTTCCATCTGGCGCAGGATCGGTTCCCGCCAGAAATTGGTCAGGAAGGCCAGCCGGTAGCCGATGCCGAAAGGGGGCGCGTCGAGGATGTCGATCAGCTTCATGACTCGATCATAACCAAAGAAAAAGATTGCTCCAGATGGAAATATATCGTTCCATATGGAGCTAAATGGGAGGAGAGAGATGGGCAAGTCGCTGGAGCGCTTGTCCCTGACCGTGCTTGGCGCGTGTCTGGTGGGCATGATGTTCGTGATCGTGGTGCAGGTGGCCTGCAGTGCGTTCGACCTCAATCCATTGGTGGCATTCGACCGCGCGCGGGCCCTGGTCGGTGGCGCGATCACGCTGAATTCCCTGCTGGATCTGCAATGGCACCTGCTGGTGATCACCGGGCTGTTGCCCGCGGGTCTGGTCTGGATGATGGACGGCCACGTCCGTGTCGACTTTTTGTATCAGACCTTCCGGCCACGCAGGCAGGCGCGCATCAACCTCGCCGGAAACCTGATCTTTGCCGCGCCCTTCCTGGCGCTGGCGCTTCCCGCCGCGTGGAATTTCACCAGCCGCGCCTGGCGCTCCGACGAAGGGTCGAGCAACGGCGGCCTCGCCGACCTTTGGCTGATCAAGGCGATCCTGCCGCTCGGACTGGCGCTGTTGGCGGTGGCCGTGCTGGTGGAATGTTGGCGCCTGCTGCGGGCGGTGCGCTGATGGAGCCATTGCTGCCCCTCGCCATGGCCGCCCTGACGCTGGCCGGAATCATGGCCGGCTATCGCGTCGGCATGGTCCTCGCCGGCTCGGCGGCGCTGTTCATCCTGGTGTCGGACCTCCCCACGGCATTCTTCAACCTGCTGGTCAGCCGCATCTACGCCAACGTGCTGTCGAACTGGCTGCTGGTGGCGATCCCCATGTTCATCTTCATGGGACTGATCCTGGAAATGTCGGGCGTGGCGGAACGATCCCTGCGCGCGGCGCAGCGTGCCCTTGGCGGCAGTGCCGCGGGGATGGGGATTTCCGTGCTGGTGATCGGCGTGTTGCTCGCGGCCTCCTCGGGGATCGTGGGCGCGTCGGTCGTTCTGCTGGCGCTGCTGGCGCTGCCCCGGTTGCAGGAGACCGGGTTCGACAAACCGACCTCGGCGGGGCTGATCGCCGCCTCGGGCACGCTGGCGATCCTGATTCCGCCGTCGATCATGCTGATCGTGCTGGGCGACCAGTTGCAGACCCCGGTGCCGGACATGTTCGCCGGGGCCATCGGGCCGGGGCTGCTTCTGGTGGCGGTCTACGGCGCGTTCGTCATCTGGAAGGCGCGCGGCCTGCCCGCCCTGCCCCGCACCGACCGCCCCGCGCCCCTGCGGCTGCTGTTCGACCTCGGACCGCTGCTGGTTCTGGTGGTCACCGTGCTCGGCTCCATCGTCGCGGGGATTGCCACCCCGACCGAGGCCAGCGGCCTCGGCGCGTTCGGCGCGCTGCTCATCACCCTGCTCTACGGCAGGTTCAGCATCGCCATGCTGATGAACGCGGCCCGCCGGACCGTCGTCACCACGGCGCTGGTGCTGTTCGTGATGATCGGGGCGACATGCTTTTCAGCGGTGTTCAAGGGCATCGGCGGAGATGACATGGTGTCGGCGGCGATCATGGCCTTCGGCACCGACCCCTATACCGTTCTGGCTGTGGTCATGGTGGCGATCTTCATTCTCGGCTTCGTGCTCGACTGGCTCGAGATCACGCTGATCCTGCTGCCGATCTTCGCCCCCGTGGTTGCGGGGCTCGATTTCGGCAACGGGCTGACCGGGCAGGACACGAAGATCTGGTTCGGCATTCTCGTGGCGATCAACCTGCAGACCTCGTTCCTGACGCCGCCCTTCGGCTTTTCGCTGTTCTACCTGCGCGGGGCGGCGGGCGATGCGCTGAGCACGCGACAGATCTATCGCGGTGTGCTGCCCTTCATCGGCCTGCAGGTGCTGGTGCTGGTGCTGCTGATCCTGTTTCCCCGGTTTATCACGGGCTGATCACCGGGTTCACATCATGAAAGGGAGGAACCTCATGAAAACCACCATCCTGACGGCCGCGCTTGCGGCCCTGACGGCCACCGCCGCGGCGGCGGACAGCTACACCTTGCAAAGCGCCTTTCCCGGCCTGCCGGTTCTCGACCCGACCGCGAAGCGCTTTGTCCGGACCGTCGAGACCCTGACCGGGGGCGAGGTCGCCTTCGACTACCTTCTGGCGGGGGAACTGTCGCCTCCGGGCGAGATCTTCGACAACGTCAGCGCCGGGGCGATCGACGCGGGGTGGTCCTTTGCCGGCTATGCGGCGGGCAAGGAACCGGCGGCGGCGCTGTTCGGCTCGGTGCCGTTCGGCGGCGACCCGCTGTCCTACATCGGCTGGCTGAACCATGGCGGCGGGCTGGAACTGTGGCGCGAACTCTACGCGCCCTACAACCTCGTGCCCATGGCCTGCGGCGTGATCCTGTCCGAGGCAGGCGGCTGGTACACGAAGGATATCAACACCCCCGAGGACATCCAGGGTCTGAACATCCGCATCGGCGGGTTGGGCGGCACGATCCTCGGAAAGCTGGGGGCCAACGCCATGAGCCTGCCTGCGGGCGAGATTTCCACCTCGCTCGAAACCGGGCGACTGGATGCGACCGAGCTCAGCTTTCCGCTGGTGGACAAGCTGATGGGCTTCGATGCGGTGGCCAAGAACTACTACTTCCCCGGCTGGCACCAGCCCGCGGGCTTCATCGAGTTCTACATGAACAAGGACAAGTGGGACGCGCTGACCGACGCGCAGCGCACCGCCATCGAGGTATCCTGCGCCGATGCGGATCTCTATGCGCTCGGCGTCGCGGCCGGAGCCCAGAGCGAAGTGCTGGACGGATTCCGCGCCAACGGTGTCAACGTCCAGCGTCTTCCCGACAGCGTCCTGGACGCGCTGCGCAAGGCGGCGGACGAGGTCTATGCCGAGGAATCCGCCAAGGACGAGATGTTCAAGCGGGTGATCGACAGCTATCGCGCCTACGCTGCGAGCTACAACGAATATCAGGCCCTGTCTGATCTGAACTGACCCCATGGCCCCCGCGGTGCGTCTGCGCCGCGGGGCAGTTTCGGAGGGTCCAGTGCCCCACAGCTCTTCCTACCGTTTGCGTGATTTCGGGTCCTACACCGCGGGCGGACGCATCGCCGAGGTGACCACCGGCACGCCCCGCCGGGTGAATTTCACCCGCACCGCGTCCTTCGAGGTCGATCCGCGCGGCCATTTCGCCATCGAACATGCCTATGTGCAGTATTTCCTCCCCGAGGCCCGCAACGCGGAGCCGCCGGTGGTCCTGCTGCACGGCGGCGGCATGTCCGGCAGTTGCTGGGACAAGACGCCGGACGGGCGGCCCGGCTGGCTGCAGATGCTGCTCGCGCTGGGATACGAGGTGCACGTGGTCGACAACGTGGAACGGGGACGTGCCGGGTTTGCCCCCGGTCACTGGCAGGGCGAGCCGTTGCTGCGCAGCATGGAGGAGGCCTGGACCCTGTTCCGCATCGGTCCCCGCGAGGGCTTTGCATCCCGCACACCGTTCGAAGGTCAGCAATTCCCGGCCGGGCAGTTCGATACCTTCGCCCGCTGGTTCGTGCCGCGCTGGCTGACCACCTCGGGCGTACAGGCCGATGCCCTGCTGGCCGTGTTGGAGCGCACGGGCCCCGCCATCGTGATCTGCCACAGCCAGGGCGGTGAAATCGCCTTTGATGCACACCGCCGCGACCCGGCCCGCTTTGCCGCGATCATCGCACTGGAACCCTCGGGCTATCCCGACGATGCCGCCGAATTGAGCGCAACGCCGACCCGCATCATTGCCGGCGACTACCTGGATGCGGACCCGGCCTGGATCGGGCGCCGCGCCGCCTGGAGCGCGCTGGCGTCGGGCGAAAACGTCACGTTCATCGAGGCGCCGGACATCGGCACCGGCAACAGCCACATGCTGATGTGCGACCGGAATGCGAGAGAAATCCTCGACCTTGCCCTGACGTTCTGATCCCTCCGGCCGACCGCAGGACGCCGATCCTGCTTGCCCCGTGACTCCGTCGCGCAGCATCAGACGGGCAATCGGCGGGACGTGCCGGTCCCGCAGCGCGGCCCCTTCCGGAGGGTTCGGGCATTCCGGTGCACAAACGCATGGACACACCCCTTAAGGTTGTGTTACCTTGATTGTGTTCGCGGAATTCTCACGCGGGCAGTGCTCACTTTCCCTGAACAGGCACTCACGGACCGAACCGGCCTGCGCATCTGTCCCCTGGGTGCGCAGGCCATTCGTCTTGCGGACACGAAAACACCCTCCGGCGGGCCGGAAGGTGCGATCTGCGGTTCGGGCCGGGTTCAGGCCGCGGCGAACTTCAGCGACACGCCGTTCATGCAGTAGCGCAGGCCGGTCGGCTTCGGCCCGTCGTCGAAGACGTGACCCAGGTGCGATCCGCACCGGCGGCAATGCACTTCGGTACGGGTGCCGAACAGCGAACGGTCGGGCTTGGTCTCGATCGCGTTGTCGAGCGGCGCATAGAAGGATGGCCAGCCGGTGCCGCTTTCGAACTTGGTCGTGGAGGAATAGAGCGGCAGGTCGCAGCCCTTGCACAGGAAGGTGCCTGCGCGCTTTTCGTCGTTCAGCGGCGAGGTGAAGGCGCGTTCGGTGCCCTCTTCGCGCATCACGGAATATTCCAGATCGCTCAGCATCGCGCGCCATTCGGCATCGGTGCGGCTCACTTCGAAGGTCTTTGCGGCCATGCCCTTCCCGGCCAGAGGGGCGAGGCCGAGCGCGGCAGCTGTGGTGGTCAGAAATCCTCGGCGCGTCATGGTGGTGTCCTCCTCGGGTCGTATGAAAGGATGTGCCCCCGGCCGGTCACACACAAGCCGGGGGCGTCGCACGTTTGCGAGAGAGCCCTGTAACGTTGGGGAAAGCAGGGCTCCGGCAGGGACGCACGATGGTCTGCGCCCGGCTGGACAGGGGATGAACGTGCCGGGCGCAAGGGGATCTTACATCGCGGGCAGGAGAACCCGGTCGATGACGTGGATCACGCCGTTGGACTGCTTCACGTCGGCGATGGTGACATGCGCGGTACGGCCCTGCTCGTCGGTGAGGGAAATCCGGTCGCCGTCCATCTTGGCCTGGAGCGAGCAGCCGCCCACGGTCGGAACCGGGTGCATGCCGCCGTCATCCGCGATCATCTTGCCGATGGCGTCGGACATGGCCGAGGTGGCGACCACGTGGCAGGTCAGGATCTTGGCGAGCTGCGCCTTGTTCTCGTCCATCATCAGCTGGTTGAGGCTGTCGGAGGAGATCTTGCCGAAGGCTTCGTTGGTCGGTGCAAAGACGGTGAACGGACCTTCGGAGTTCAGCGTGTCGACCAGACCGGCCTGCTTGACGGCCGCGACGAGGGTGGTGTGATCGGCCGAGTTCACGGCGTTCTCGACGATGGTCTTGTTCGCGTACATCGGCGCACCGCCGACCATCGGGTTCTCGGCGGCAAAGGCCGGCGCGGTGAGGGTGGCAAGGGCTGCGGCGATCAGGGTGGTCTTGAGAGTGGTCATCTTCGTTCCTCCGGTTTGCAAAATGCCCGGCCTTTCCGGCGGGGTCACAAGCACACACGGAAGTCGTGCAAAGGAAGTTTCAGGAAAATCGTCACGCCCGTTCACGGAGGCGTGAGGTGCAGGGCGGGGTCAGAGCACCTCCGCAACCTTCGCGATGACCGCGGCCGACGGGACCAGCAGCGCCTGCGCCGCCAGGGTTCCGGCAAACCGGCTGGCCACCATCCAGAAGATCAGGCGCCGCAGGTGGCCTTCGCTCGACCGGCCGGAGGCGGCGTCGTCGGTCATGGCCGAAACATGCGGGTCGATGAAGACGAACATGACGATGGTCGCGACTCCGTTCACCAGAGAGGAGAGCGAGGCCGCCGTGACCCTGAGTTCCGGCGTGATGACCCCCGCATAGACCGAGGCGAGCACGCCCACGGTCCAGAGCGCGGTCGCCGCGAAGTTCAGCCCGATGACGAGAAGCGGCAGGTCGGTGACGGCAAGCGCGCCGCGAAGCGTGGCATAGCGCGGCAGGGTCGCCGCGCGCAGCATGGCGCTGACGCCCGCGGGCGAAAGGGTGCGGCGCAGGAGCTTCAGCATGGAGCGTCTGCGGTGGAAATGCGCGACCGACACCGTGGCCATGCGCTGGAAGCTGGGCAGCAGCACCCCGCCCGCCAGCGTCGCCGCCGAGGCCGCCACGAGGACGAGCATCAGGTCGTGGCGCAGCGCCTCGGTCACCGAACCGGCGATGGCGAGTTCGACCCGCTTGGCCAGAAGCGGCCCCTGAAAGGCGTTCGACAGGCGCGAGATCAGCACGAGGCTGTTGAACAGAGAAAAGGCGATGGCCAGGTGGCCGGTGCGCACGCCGGCGATGCGAAAGGCATAGGCCAGCGTACCGATGAGATGAATGACGAATGTCAGCGCGAGGATGACTGCCAGCTGCGAATCCAAGATGCCGCCCTGCCCGAGGTGAAGCCCCCGGCGCGACAGTCCGCCGGGGGCGATCCGCCCCCGGCGCGTCCTGCCCGCCGGTCGAGCAGCGCCTAGCAGATGTCGGATGCCGGTGCCATCTCCACGAATGTGGGCGCGCGGCCCCTCGCCTAGCGGATCTCCAGAGCTCCGCTCGCCACCACGGCGCCGGTCGGCGCGCCGGTGGGCGAGCCGCCGAGCGGTTCGTCCGATAGCGCCACGGTCGCCCCTGGAAGCTGCTGCGCGATCTCGCGCGGCAGCGGGATCTGGGTGAGGGTCACGCTCGGATCGACGACGCCGATGGAGACCGGTGCGGACTCCGGTCCGGCGATCATCCAGATTTCCAGCGACCGGTCCGTCGGCAGGTCGCCCGCGTCGTGGCGCACCATGAAGGTTCCGCTTTCGGGGGCGTAGTGGGCCAGCATGACCAGCCCCTGTTCGGGCACCCGGAGATCGGCCCAGAGATCGGGTTCCGGCGGTCCGAAGGTCAGCAGGCCGGAAATCATCACCCCCCAGGCAATCGCGGCCGCCGCGACGGCACCGGCGAGGTAGGGCATGATCTGTCTCCAGAACGGCGCCCGGCGCTTGCCGAAGAGCTGCGCCTCGACCCGGCGCAGGACCTGCGGCGGCGGAGCGACGGCGGGAATGGGATCGGTGAGGGAGGCAAAGTATTCCTCCCATGCCTCGACATCCTGCCGCAGATCGCGGTCACGGGCGAGACGGCTTTCGAAGTCGCGTCTTTCATCCTCCGGCAAAAGGCCGAGGACATATTCCGCCGCTGCGGCTTCCCAGCCGCCCGGTAGATCAGTTTCCTCCGGCCCGCTCATCGGCTCAGACACTCCCTCAGTTGCATCAGGCTGCGGCGCAGCCAGGTTCTCACGGTGTTGAGCTTGGTCCCGGTGGCGGTCGCAAGCTCGGTGTAGGTCGCGCCTTCGAGATAGGCGCGTCGGACCATCTCGGCCCGTTCGGGTGGCAGTTCCGCCATGCAGGCGGCCAGCGCCTGCGCTTCGGAACGCGCCTCGGCCTGCTGGGCAGGTCCGGGCGCGGGGTCGGCCAGAAGGTCGACCGCGTCGATCGGTTCGACCTTGCGGTTGCCCGCGTTGCGACGGCGCAGCCGGTCGATCGAGGCATTCCGCGCGAGGGTGATGAGCCATGTCATAGGGGAAAACCCGTTGACGCGGTACTGCCCGGCGCGGTGCCAGACCTTCATGAAAACGTCCTGCAATGCCTCCTCTGCAAGCGCCCTGTCATTCAAGACACGCAGGCAGACGCCGAAGAGTTTCGCGGCCGTCCGTTCATAAAGCAGACGGAAGGCGGCACGGTCGCCCATCGCGATGCGGGAGATCAGATCTTCGATTTCGGCTTGGGGTGTGGTCAAGGTGCGGCCGGAGTTGAGAAAAAGGGCGTGTCGCGGGCAAGGTAGCCCGCCCGGTGCGGCACGGCAAACCCTATCGGTGCAGGGCTGCGCGGCACTCTTGCCCTTCTGCCGGATATGGTGCACCACGGGCCGCGAATATTCTTTGCGGACAGGGACAGCGCCATGGCGGACGGCATCATCGACATCAATGCAAAACCGACCGAGGAAATTCAGGTCCGTGAAGTCTTCGGCATCGATACCGACATGGTGGTTCACGGCTTTCCCGAGCGGACCGAGCGCGTGCCCGACACGGACTCGACCTACAAGTTCGATCCCGACACGACAATGGCCATCCTCGCCGGGTTCCGCAACAACCGCCGCGTGATGATCCAGGGCTACCACGGCACCGGCAAGTCGACCCATATCGAACAGGTCGCGGCGCGGCTGAACTGGCCGGCGGTGCGGGTCAACCTCGACAGCCACATCAGCCGGATCGACCTGATCGGCAAGGACGCGATCAAGCTGGTGGACGGCAAGCAGACCACCCAGTTCCAGGAAGGCATCCTGCCCTGGGCGCTGCGCAATCCCACCGCCATCGTCTTCGACGAATACGACGCGGGCCGCGCCGACGTGATGTTCGTGATCCAGCGGGTGCTGGAAACCGACGGCAAGCTGACCCTGCTCGACCAGAACCAGGTCATCACCCCGCACAAGTATTTCCGCATCTTCGCCACGGCCAACACCGTCGGCCTCGGCGACACGACCGGGCTCTACCACGGCACCCAGCAGATCAACCAGGGCCAGATGGACCGCTGGTCGCTGGTGGCGACGCTGAACTACCTCTCCATCGATGCGGAGGTCGCCATCGTCCTGTCCAAGGCGCCGCATTACAACAACGAGAAGGGCCGCAAGACCATCCGCCAGATGGTCACCGTCGCCGACTTCACCCGCCGCGCCTTCATGAACGGCGAGCTGTCGACCGTGATGTCGCCCCGGACCGTCATCGCCTGGGCCACCAATGCCGAGATCTTCCGCAATGTCGGCTATGCCTTCCGTCTCTCGTTCCTGAACAAGTGCGACGAGCTCGAGCGTCAGACCGTGGCCGAGTTCTACCAGCGCTGCTTTGACGAGGAACTGCCGGAGAGCGCGGCGAGCCTCAGCATCGCCTGATCCGCCACGATTCGTCTTCCGGACGCCCCGCTGCGGCGGAAAACCCTCTGCCCCGCCCCCTGGAGCGGGGCGCGACGGGGTGTCCCGACGCCTTTTTTCGGCGAAAGACACCACTGCCGACACTTGACGCTTGATAGGGTCACCCGGCTCCATTATTCTGGTTCCTGTCTTTTGGGCGGACTGCACGATTACAGTGCAGGGCCCGATGGGATGGGGTGAGAGCAAGATTTTCCGGCGCGTGCAGGCGCGCCTGTCTGATTGCTGGGGGACCCAATGAATTTCGGACATGTCCTGCCGCTTGGCGCGGCGATGGTTCTGGCGGCTTCCGCCTCGTTCGGCGCAAGCTTGAATTACGAGAATTTCAACTATTCCGGAACGGTCACGCGCTATGACACGCTCGGGGACGCGCAGGCCGAAACCAACGGTACGGCGCACGCGATCACGACCGCGACCAACGGGGCCAATGCGACCCTGACCGATGCGCGCGATGCGTCGATCTACTACGACTCCGCCACCGGCGAGGTCTACTTTTCAACGCTGTGGTACTTCAACCCGCAGGACTCGGGCCAGCCGGGAACGCTGGGATACGGCAACCCGAACAACGGCAACAACGGCTTCGTGCAGCTCTACGATGCCGACGGGTCGAGCGTCACCAGCCTCACATCGGCCTTCAACGCGGACAGTTCGATCTACAGCCTGTCGGTCACGGGCGAAAACCTTGACCCCTACTCGCGACTCTGGAATGCTCCTGCTGCCGGCGGCCCGGCATCCGACACCGGCGGCGACTTCCTGAGCTACAGCCTCGACTTTCTGGCCGACTTCGGAGCACCTTCGGCAACGTCGGGGCTGCAGACCACCGATCCGACCTCGGTCAGCGGCAGTTTCTCGGCACTGTTCCACAACACGACGGACAATTTCTACTATGTGGCCGATTTCATCTTTGCCCAGGGCTCGCAGGCCGCGGCGTCGAACTACTTCTATCCCGGCGTCGGCACGACCTTTGCCAGCTCCACGCAGCCCTACTTTGCAGCCGCGGTGCCGGTTCCCGCGACCCTGCCCCTGCTGCTGGGCGCGCTCGGCGGTTTCGTCGCCCTGCGCCGGCGCAGGCACAGCCGCGGCTGACATGCGTCCCGAGGGCCGGGCATGAGGCCGGCCTTCGTGAAAGCCACCGCCATGCTCGTCATGGCGGTGCTCATTCCCGCGATGGCCACCGCCGACACCGGCAGCGAGGCGGCCGATTGCGCCGCGCTCTGGCAGGGCGCGGCGGATGTGCAGCGCAAGAACCCGGGGCTCGGCGTCGCGCCGGGCACCTCCGAGGCCCTCGTCACATCGTTCAGCGGCATGGCGCGGTCACATGGGGTCAGCGACGCCGCGCTCGGCGCGATCCTGCGCGAGAAGGTGTCGGGATACCGGCTGATGTACCGCGCGGTGATCGGGGGCGACAAGCAGAGCACGGACCTGCTCGACCGGCGGGCACAAAGCTGCGACAGGCTGCTCAAGACCGGCGGCTGACGTTGCAATTTTAGCTATCGGGCGGACGGTGAATTAACCACGCCGCAGCATTCGGGGAGGACACTCCCCGGCATGACCCTGCGCCCCTGCCTCTTCGCGGCAGCCCTTGCCGCCTTCCTCGCTGCCCCTTCGGGCAGCCGCGCGGTTGCTCCGGGGGCAAGCCTCGACGCGACGGAGGAACTGGCGATCTGCGCCGGGCGGCTGGCGGCCCTGACCGACCACCTCTGGCAGATGAACGACCCGCTGGCCCCGGCGGCGGAACTCCGGCGCGACTGGATGGTTGCCCTCTACGAAGCAAGCCTTCCCACCGCCGGAGACCCGGGAATGTCCCGCAGCGCCCTGCTCCTGGGTCGGATCCGCGCCAAGCGCGATCTCGACCGCCTGCTCGAAACCGGAGAATTCAACCCGGACCGCCGCCGCGCGCGCATGGCCCGCAGCCTCGCCGACCGCCAGATGGATTCCTGCATCGCGCTGATGACGCGATGAGGGGCGCATCCGACATGCGGCGGGCGGGCCACAAAGGCGAAAAGTTTTCAGAACGCCTCATTTTTGATCGTTTTGCGTGCAGAATGGCAGCCATGGGCGCCATGAGATCATACATTGGCGGCGCTCTCGCGGCGCTGATCCTGGCCGTTCCGGCCGGAGCGGACAGCCTGCGGCCCCGGGTTTCCCCGGCCGCGGCCAGCGCCTTCGGCGATCGCGCGGTCGAGCAGGTCCGCCTCTTCGCCACCTGCGCCGGCCGGCTTTCCGCCAGCATCGAACATGTCTGGCTGATCGGCCAGGGGGACGGGAGCCGCGATGCCGCGCACCGGCGCAGCTTCGACGCGCTGATCGAGGCGGTGCTGCCCGATGCCGAAGCGGCGGGCCTTTCGGGCAAACAGGTCTGGCACCTGCGCATCGTCGCCAAGGCCGCGCAGGCGCGGCTGCTGCAGACCGCCGCCTTTCACACCGACCAACGCAGGGCACGTGCCGCGGGGAGGCTGGCCATCCGCCAGATGTCCACCTGCGAAGCGCTGCTGCTGGGCTAGACCGGCCGCCCGACCGCCCCGCGTTGCCATCCGAGGCGAGTTTCAGCCGCCCGTTTCTCCTTGATATGACTGTGTGAATCCTTAACCTCCCCGCATTGCAATCGGGAGGGACTTATGAATTTTCGCATTTTATTCGCCGCCGCGCTGTTTCCACTGGCCGGGCACGCGGCCACGATCGACGCCACGTTGGTTGCAACGGGTCGGGGTCATGTGCAGGTCGATGACGTCACGGGCCGCGTCCACGGGCAAAGCGGATATTTCGGCAGCGGTTTCGGATACTACGCCGATGTCGCGGATTTCGTCAGCGGCACGGGGCGCGTCGCGACGGAGCTGTCGCCGGACGGGGCTTATGGGTCCTATTACGGCGTATCGAACGGCATCGTACTCGCCCGCCCGGACCAGAGTTCGACGGTCATCGCCAGCTACGACGCGACGACGGGCGCACAGATCGCCTCTTCCGACCTCACGCAGTACTGCGGAGCCAACTTCAGCTGCGGCTTCGACTGGGGCGGGTTCTCGTCCATGAACATTCTGCAGGACCAGACCGGCATGTACCTTCTGGGCCGCTCGAGCGCGGCCACCGACGAATGGCTGCTCTCGTCGATCGACACCGCGCTGAACGTCACCGAAATCACCCGCTTCGCACGGTCCGGCGGCAACGACGGGTACGGCATCATGATCGGCGGGACGTTGTTTCTGGGCGAATCCTTCGGTAGCGGCCTGATCACCACCGCCTATGACGTGCTGACGGATACGCTCTACGATCCCGATCTGATCCTGTCCGCCGGAAGCTACCTGTCGTCGAGCTTCTACGATCAGACCTCCGACACCCTCTATGTCGCCAGCGGGACGTCCGGCGAGCAGACATGGGCCGTCACCGGCGCCGCCGACGCCTTCGGCGTCACCTCACCGGTGCCGCTTCCCGCGGCGGGCTGGCTTCTGATCGCCGCCATCACCGGGACGGCTGCGCTGCGCCGCCGCCGCACCGCGGCCTGACCCCCACCGCCCCGACGCCCGTCGAATGATCCCGCATCCGCGCGGACCTCTTGCCGAGGCCCGCGCGGAGTGCTTTATCGGAGGCATGAGCAAGTCCAGCGACAACCCCGCCGATCCGTTCAAGAAGGCCCTGGCCGAAGCCACCAAGGTCATGGCCGACGATGCCGATCTCACGGTGAACTATTCCGTCGACCCCTCGGGCGTCTCCGGCGACATCATGCGCCTGCCGCAGGTCTCGCGCCGCATGACCCGGGACGAGGTGCTGCTGGCCCGCGGAACGGCCGATGCGCTGGCGCTCTACCGGCGATACCACGACGCGGGCACCCACAGCCGCTATGCCCCGCCCGGCGAGATCGCGCGCGAGCTCTACGAAGCCATGGAAACCGCCCGTTGCGAGGCGATGGGCGCCCGCGACATGCCCGGCACCGCCGGCAACATCGACGCAAAGATCGGTCACGAGGCGGCACGGCGCGGCTACGGTCAGATCACCCAGGCCTCCGAGGCGCCGCTGCCCGTCGCCGCGGGCTACATGATCCGCCAGCTGGCGACCGGCCGCGCTCTGCCCAAGGACGCGGCGCACGTGCTCGACCTCTGGCGCGGCTTCATCGAGGACCAGGCCGGCGGAACGCTGGAAGGACTCGAAGCGAGCCTGACCGACCAGGCCGCCTTTGCCCGCTTCGCGCGCCAGGTCATCACCGATCTCGGCTACGGCGACCAGCTCGGCGACGATCCCGACGCCATGGACGACGAGGACGACCAGGACGCGGAATCCGACAGCTCGGACGAGGAGGAGCAGCCCGATTCCACCGGGCAGGACGACCAGGAACAGGACGACAGCGAAGCCTCCCCCGAGCAGAGCCAGGACGAAACCCGCGACGCCGCCGAGGCGCAGGTCTCGGCCGACGAGATGGCCGACCAGGAACTCGGCGAAGAGGTCGAGATGCCCGAGGGCGAGGCACCGCTCGAACCGCCCCCCGCCGCCCCCGCCTCCGAGGCCGATCCCGACTACCGCGTCTACGATACCGCCCACGACGAGGAGATCCCCGCCGAGGAACTGGCCGAACCGCAGGAGCTGGAGCGCCTGCGTGCCTATCTCGACCAGCAGCTCGAACCGCTCAAGGGGGCGGTGTCGAGGCTCGCCAACAAGCTGCAGCGCCGCCTGCAGGCGCAGCAGAACCGCAGCTGGGAATTCGACCTCGAGGAGGGCATCCTCGATGCCGGGCGCCTGGCGCGGGTGGTGGCGAACCCGACCACGCCGCTCAGCTTCAAGATCGAGAAGGACACGGAGTTCCGCGACACGGTCGTGACCTTGCTGCTGGACAACTCGGGCTCCATGCGCGGCCGGCCCATTTCCATCGCCGCGATCTGCGCCGACGTGCTGGCCCGCACGCTCGAGCGCTGCTCGGTCAAGGTCGAGATCCTCGGCTTCACGACCCGCGCCTGGAAGGGCGGGCTGGCGCGGGAGAAGTGGCTGAACGAGGGCCGCGAACAGCAGCCGGGGCGGCTGAACGACTTGCGCCACATCATCTACAAGCGCGCGGATTCCCCCTGGCGGCGGACCCGCGACAACCTCGGGCTCATGATGAAGGAAGGGCTGCTGAAGGAGAACATCGACGGCGAGGCGCTGGAATGGGCCCACCGCCGCATGGCGGGCCGCCCGGAGGCGCGCAAGATCCTGATGGTGATTTCGGACGGCGCCCCGGTCGACGATTCCACCCTCTCGGTGAACCCGGCGAATTACCTCGAAAAGCACCTGCGCGACGTCATCGCCATGGTCGAGCGCCGCAAGCAGGTCGAACTGCTGGCCATCGGCATCGGCCACGACGTGACGCGCTACTACGACCGCGCCGTCACCATCACCGATGTCGAACAACTGGCCGGTGCCATGACCGAACAGCTCGCCGCGCTCTTCGACAGCGACCCGAGGGCGCGAGCCCGGTTCATGGGCGTGAAACGCGCGGGCTGACGCCCGTGGCGAAAGGAAGGGGCTCTGCCCCTCTTGGCCTGCGGCCAATTCTCCCCGGGATATTTGCAAACCGGAGAAGCAGCATGCGCCCCGCCCTGTCTTCTTCGGTTTCCAAATATCCCGGGGGTCCGGGGGCAGCGCCCCCGCTGTCGGACCCGATCGCAGATGCGCAACGGCTGAAAGGACTGCGCCATGTTCCAGAGCTTTCACGAGACCGCCCGCCCGGACCAGGGCCCCGCGCGCCTGGCCGCGCTGCGCGAGGAGATGGCGGGCGAGGATCTCGACGCCTTCCTGGTGCCGCGCTCGGACGCGCACCAGGGTGAATATGTCGCTCCGCGGGACGAACGCCTTGCCTGGCTGACCGGATTTACCGGCTCGGCAGGCTATTGCGTCGCGACGCGCGACCGGGCCGGGGTCTTTGTTGACGGACGCTACCGGGTGCAGGTCAAGGCGCAGGTCGCTCCGGATTTCACGCCGGTCGACTGGCCCGAGGTCAGCCTGGCCTCCTGGATCGCCGAAGCGCTGCCCGAGGGCGGGCGGATCGGCTACGATCCCTGGCTGTTCTCCGTCGCCCAGATCCGCCGGCTTGAGGCCGGACTGGTCGAGGCGGGGCTGGTCGAGGCAGTGCTCGTGCCCTGCGACAACCTCGTCGACCGGATCTGGCGGGACCAGCCCGATTCCCCGGCGGGCAAGGTCTTTGTCCAGCCTCCGGACCTGGCGGGAGAGCCCCACGAGTCCAAGATCGCGCGGCTCGCCGCCACGCTCGGGACGGCCGAATGCTGCGTGCTGACCCTGCCCGACAGCATCGCCTGGCTGCTGAACATCCGCGGTTCCGACATTCCGCGCAACCCGGTGCCTCACGGCTTTGCCCTGCTCCACCGGGACGGTACGGTCGCGCTGTTCATGGCGGATGCGAAACTCTCGGAGGTGCGCGACCATCTCGGGGAGCGTGTGCGCATCCATCCGCCGGAGAGCCTGCTTGCCGCGCTCGCCACAACGGGCGGGCCGGTTCGGATCGACCCCGAAACCTGTCCCGTCGCGCTGCGCGGCGCCATCACCGTCGAGGTGATCGAGGACCAGGACCCCTGCATCCTGCCCAAGGCCTGCAAGAACGCCGCCGAACTCGCAGGCACCCGCGCCGCGCACCTGCGCGATGCCGCCGCGATGGTGCGGTTCCTGGCCTGGCTCGACTCCCGCCCGCCCGGATCGCTCACCGAGATCGACGTGGTGAAAGCGCTCGAGGCCGAACGCCGGGCGACCAACGCGCTGCGCGACATCTCGTTCGAGACCATCTCGGGCTCCGGGCCCAACGGCGCCATCGTGCATTACCGCGTCACCGAATCCACCGACCGGCGGGTCGTGGCGGGTGATCTGCTCCTGGTCGACAGCGGCGGGCAATACGTGGACGGCACGACCGACATCACCCGCACCGTCGCCATCGGCGACCCCGACACCATCGGCGCGGAGCAGCGCAGGGCCTTTACCCTGGTCCTGAAGGGCATGATCGCCCTGTCGCGCCTGCGCTTCCCCGACGGCATGGCGGGCCGCGACATCGACGTGCTCGCGCGGGTCAACCTCTGGCAGGCGGGGCTCGACTACGGGCACGGCACCGGGCACGGCGTCGGCAGCTACCTGTCCGTGCACGAGGGCCCGGCGCGGATCTCCCGCACCGGCACGGTCCCCTTCCGGCCCGGCATGATCCTGTCGAACGAGCCGGGCTTTTACCGGGAGGGCGCTTATGGTATCCGGATCGAGAACCTGATCGCCGTGGAACCGGCGCCGGCTCTTCCAGACCAGACCGTTGCGCGGATGCTCCGGTTCGAGACGCTCACCTGGGTGCCGATCGACCGGCGCCTGGTGGATCGCCCGGTTCTCGGAACCGAGGACAGGCTCTGGCTGAACGGCTACCACGCACAGGTGCTGGAACGGGTCGGTCCCCTCGTCGAAGGGCGGGTCAGGGACTGGCTCGAAGACGCTTGCGCCCCGGTCTGACTCAGCCAGCAAGACGGATTTTCCGAGCCATCGGGCAGGGGCATTCTGACACAGGACTGTCGTATTGTGACTGATATATGATCCGGGGACACTCGGGGAGAGAGAGATTGACCATGCTGAAACACATCACCATCCGCCCGGCCACGGGAACCTGGGTCATCCGCGCCGGTGGCGCCGTTCTGGGCGAAAGCACCAGGGCGCTGGAACTGTCCGAGGGAGATCTGCCGAGCGTCATCTATTTCCCGCGCGAGGATGTGGCGATGGCCTTCCTCGAACCGTCGAGCTACCGGACCACCTGCCAGTACAAGGGCGAGGCCAGCTATTTCGACATCATGTCCAAGAGCATGACCTACAAATCCGCCGTCTGGACCTACGAGGCGCCGCATCCGGAGGTGGCGGAGATCGCCGGTTACCTGGCTTTCTACGTTCAGGACGGGGTGACCGTCGAACAGGTCTGAGACCGGCCGGCCGGGCGTGCGGCGCCCGGATCGCGGGGGCTCCCTTCGGGGGGCCTTTTGCGTTTCCGGCCCGCGCGATCCCGGCTGCCATGCCTCACCAGGCGGTCATGCCGCCGTCGACCACCATCACCGAGCCGGTCGCGAAGGAGGACCGCCCGGACGCCAGCCACAGGATCGCTTCGGCGATTTCGCGGGGAGCGGCGGTGCGGTGCATGGGGCAGCGGGCTTCGAGCCCGGCCACGAAGCCCTTCGGATCTTCGTGACGGGCGAGGATCTCGTCGAAATAGGGTGACCAGGTGGTGCCGGGCGCCACGGCGTTGACCCGGATGTTCTCGGAGGCATGATCGACCGCCATGGCCCGCGTCAGGGCCGCCACGGCACCCTTGGAGGCGACATAGGCCGCGCGCTCCGCGATCGCGACCAGCGCGGCGTTCGAGGCGGTGTTGACGATCACGCCGCCGCCCTGCCCCGCCATCACCGGGATCGCCGCGCGGCTGAACAGGAAGACCCCCTTCACGTTCACCGACATCAGCGCGTCCCAGTCCGCTTCGGAGGTCTGCGTCACGCTGCCCCGGATCCCGAACCCCGCGTTGTTGACGAGAATGTCCAACCGGCCGAAGCGCGACACGGCCAGCGCTACAGCAGCCCCGGCATCCGCATCCGACGAGACATCGGCCCCGATGGCCACGATCCGCCCGCCCTCCGGGTCGATGGCGCGCGCCGCGGCTTCGGCGCCCTCGGCATTGCGATCCACCAGGACGATTCGCGCGCCCTGCTCGTGAAACAGCGTCACCGTCGCTTCGCCGATTCCCGACGCGCCGCCCGTGACGATCGCGACCTTGCCATCCAGATCCATATTTGCCACCCATCAGTGCATACACTTCTGCCGACATTATGCCCAAAGAGCGCGCAGGCAAGTCGAACGGTGTGTCTGCCGCCAGAAACCGCTTGAAAGTGTCCACACTTTAGGCGTTGATGGTCCCGAACCAAGGAGCCCCGCCGTGAAGAACGCCCCCTCCCCCGACGATCACCTCGAAATGTTCCGCCGCATGTGCCTGGTTCGGGAGCTCGAGGAAGAGCTGGGCCGCCAGCACAAGCTGGGCAAGACGCGCGGGCCGATTCACCGCTGCGACGGGCAGGAGGCGGTCGGCGTCGGCGTCACGGCGGCGTTGCGGACCACGGACAAGATCACCACCACGCACCGCGGCCATGCGGTCTATCTCGGCAAGGGGATGATGCCCGCGCCGGTGGTGGCCGAGATCTTCGGCCGTGCGACGGGGGCCTGCGGCGGGCGGGCGGGGCACATGCTGGTGGCCGATGCCTCGGTCGGAATGATCGGCGGCAATGCCATCGTCGGCGGCTCGATCCCGGCGGCGGCGGGCATGGCGCTGTCGATCCAGGTGCGGGGCCGCGACGAGGTGGCGGTCTGCGTCTTCGGCGACGGCGCCGCGCAGACCGGCATCTGCCACGAGGCGATGAACATGGCGGGCCTCTGGAAGCTGCCGGTGATCTTCGTTCTGGAACACAACCGCTTCGGTCTGACAGTACCGACCGAGGTGCAATCCGCGGTGTCGGACTTCACCCTGCGCGCGGCGGGCTACGGCATGCCCGGCGTCGCCGTCGACGGCAACGATGCCGTCGCCGTGTGGCGCGCCACGGCCGAGGCCGCCGAGCGCGCGCGCCGGGGCGAGGGGCCGACGCTGATCGTGGCCGAGACCTACCGGGTCGAGGGGTTCTCGACTTCGGACATGGGCGGCTACCAGTCCCCGGAGGAGATCGCCGCCTGGAAGGCGCGCGACCCGATCCGCATCGCCTTCGACGCACTGGCGCCGGCGTTCGGCGCGGAGCGGCTCGAGGCGCTGCGGGCCGATGCCGTGGCCGAGATGCAGGCCGCCTTTGCCGAGGCCTTTGCCGCCCCCTTCCCGGAGTTCGAGGTCGACACGGCCTGCGCCCCCTACAGCACCGGAGCGAACTGACATGGCGATGATGCGATATGCCGAGGCGCTGAATGCCGCCCTGCGCGAGGAAATGACCGCCGACCCCGACGTCTTTCTGTTCGGGGAAGACATCGGCCGCTACGGCGGGGTCTTCAAGGTGACCAGGGGCTTGCTGGAGGAGTTCGGCGAAACCCGCGTCCGCGACACGCCGATCAGCGAACAGGCGATGACGGCGATGGCGGTGACGGCGGCGATGACCGGCACGCGCCCGGTGCTCGAGATCATGTATGCCGATTTCATCCCGCTGACGCTGGATGCGCTGATAAACCAGGCGTCGATCTACAACTACGTCTGGGATGGCCAGGTCCGGATGCCGATGGTCCTGCGCACCCAGGGCGGCGGCGGCGCCGGGGCCGGAGCGCAGCATTCCAAGGCGCTGGATTCCATGCTGGCGCATATCCCGGGGATCAAGGTCGTCGCCCCCGCGACCCCGGCCGATGCCAAGGGCATGCTCAAGGCCGCGATCCGCGACCCGCAGCCGGTGATCTTTCTGGAACACAAGCTGCTCTACAACATGCGCGGCGAGGTGCCCGACGATGTCGAGGTGCCGCTCGGCCGCGCCGTCACCCGGCGCGAGGGCACGGACGTGTCGATCTTCGCCACCTCGAAGATGGTGCACGAGGCGCTCGGCGCGGCGGATCTGCTGGACAGGGACGGCGTGTCGGCCGAGGTGGTCGACCTGCGCTCGCTGCGTCCGCTGGACCTCGGGGCGATCGTCGCCTCGGTGCGCAAGACGCACCACGCCGTCGTCGTCAACGAGGGATGGCAATTCTGCGGCTATACCGCCGAACTGGCCGCGACGATCATGGATCACGCCTTTGACGAGCTCGACGCGCCGGTAAGGCGCGTGGCCCTGCCCGACATGCCGATCCCCTATTCCGAACCGCTGGAACTGGCCATGCTGCCCTCGGCCCGGAGCATCCGCGCGGCGGTGCTGGAGACGGTGAAATAATGGCCCTGCATCCGATCACCATCGACACGGCGGGCGGCGAATACATGGATTCCGTGCTGGTCGTCGACTGGGCCAAGGCCCCCGGCGATCCGGTGGCAAAGGGCGATCTGCTGCTGACCGTGGAAACCGCCAAGGCCGCGACCGAGATCGAGGCCGACCGCGATGGCTGGCTGGCCGGGATCGCCTTCGCCGAAGGCACCGAGGCGCCGGTCGGGGCGGTCCTGGGGCATCTCACCGATGTCGAGGGCGACACCGCTTCGGACTCGCCCGAACCGGACCTGCGGTCCGAACCGGCCCCGCCCGTCTCGGCAGCGCGGGCCAACGATCTGCCCCTCGCGAGGGGACGGATCGTTGCCAGCCCGCTCGCCCGCCGCCTTGCCGCGCAGAAGGCGGTCGACCTCGGCGGCGTGACCGGCACCGGCCCCGGCGGACGGATCAAGGCGCGGGACGTGGACCGCGCCCTGCGCCGCATGCCCGCCCCCGCCGTCGTGCCCGGCGGGACGGCCGGGGCGACGCTGGTCCTGCTGCACGGCTTCGGTGCCGACAAGACCGCATGGCGGCAGGTGCGCGCGCTGATGCCGCGCGGCATCCGCACCGTCGCACCGGACCTGCCGGGGCACGGCGGCCAGGCCGCGACCCCCGGTCTGAGCCTCGAGGACATCGCCGCCGACCTTTCGGCCCGGATCGAGGCCCTGGGGATCGAGGAGATGCACCTTGCCGGGCATTCGCTGGGCGGCGCGGCGGCGCTGGCGCTGGCGGCATCGGGGCGGCAGGTGGTGCGCTCGCTGACGCTGATCGCGCCTGCCGGGCTCGGCCCCGAGATGAACCGGGGCTTCGTTGCCGGGCTGACCGAGGCCGAGACGCCGGAGGCACTGGACTTCTGGCTCGGGCAGATGGTGGCCGACGCCGCCCTGCTCCCCGAGGGCTTTGCCGAGGCGGTGCTGGCGCAGATGGCGCGGCAGGGCACCCGCGTGCCGCTGCAGCGCATGGCGCGCAACCTCTTCCCCGGGGGGCGCCCCGCCTTCGATCTGACCGCGACCCTCTCCGCGACCGACGTGCCGCTGCGCCTGATCTGGGGCCGCGAGGACAATGTCCTGCCCCCGGCCCTCGCCGATCGCGCCCCCGATCACGCCGCCCTGCACCTGCTGCGCGGGGTCGGACATGTGCCGCCGCTCGAGGCGCCCGCCCTCGTTGCCCGAATACTGGGCGAAACCATCCTCGGCGCGGGGTGAAGCCGCAGGGCCCGCCCCCTCCGCAATGAAAACTGTCGACACATGAAAGCCGACGCCCCACGGTCCACGGGACCGGCAGGCCGAACGCCGAGACATCCACAAGGAAGGACCAAGCCATGATCTTCGATCACCGCGTCTACACCGCCCGCCCGAACATGCTGCCGAAGTTCCTCAAGCTCTACGAGGAAGTCGGCCTGCCGATGCAGCTGCACTACCTCAACGAGCCCTTCGGCTTCTTCCAGACCCATATCGGCGACCTCTCCCGCGCGATCCACATCTGGCCTTACGAAAGCCTCACCGAACGCGAGGAAAAGCGCGGACGGATGGAAGCCGACCCGGAATGGCAGACCTATCGCCAGAAGGTGATCGAGACCGACTACCTGCTCGACATGCGAAACCAGATCGTGACGGCCGTGTCCTTCTTCGACCCGAAGACGCGCAGCGTCATCCGCTGAGGACCGGCCCGCACATGACCCTCGTTTTCGAAGCGGACGGCCTCAGCTGCCCGATCGTCGGCACCGATGCGGCGCCGCGCACCATGGCGGCGCTTGCCGCCGTCCTGCCCATGCCGCTGCAACTTCACACGCCCAAGATCGCGGGAAGCCACATCTTCTGGCACGCCCCCTTCGTGGAGGATGTCGAGGGCGGTGTCGACGTGCTCTCGGCGCGCCCCGGTGCGTTCATCTACTGGCCGGTGCGGCAGTTCCTCGAAATCACCTTCGCCCCGCTTCAGGCCGAAACCGCGGCGGTCACCGTGCTCGGCCATATCGACGCGCCGGTGGAGCTGATCGCGGATCTGGGCCGGCGCCTGCGGACCGGCGCCGGGCGGCGGCGCTTCACCGGCACGCTGCGCATGGCGAACGGGGCAGCGGCACCCGCCGCGCCCGCGCCGGAGGTGCCCGCCGCGCTGCTGCACGCGCGCCGGGCGCTCTGGTCGGCCTGCCCGGCGGACATCACCGACCTCGTCACCTCGCGGGCGATCATGCATCCGGTCGGTCCGGTGATGCAGGCCGAATCCGAAGCCCGCGTGCTGCATGAAAGCCTTTGGTGGGTGCGCAGCGCGCTCGGCACCGAGGCCGAGGCGGGCCTGCGCGTGGCGGGGTGCCTCGCGCTCGACAAGGCGGCGGTGCGCCTGCGCGACTTCTGCCACATGGGCGACACCGCCGGCATCCTGTTCCGGTGCCGCGAGGCGATGGCCGACCCGCGGCAGCCGCTCGGGGCGATCATCGACGAAAGCATCCTCGTGGCCGGGCGGATCGGCGCCTGGATCGACCTGCTGATCCCGTGGAACGACCTGAACGAAGCCTACCGCCGCGCGCTCAGCCCGGAAAGGGAGCCCACATGAAGACCATCGGCATCGTCGGTTTCGGCACCATCGGGCAGCGCTGGACGGCGGCCTTTGCCCATCACGGGCACGATGTGCGCGTCTACGATCCCGACCCGGAAGCCGGCGCCCGCTTCGACGGCATCCGCGACGGGCTGTTCGCGGACCTCGCCGACCTGCACGGCATCCCGGCAGAGCGCGGCGCCATCACCCTGTCCGCCGACATGGCCGAGGCGCTGGGGGGCGTCGACTTCGTGCAGGAGAACGGTCCGGAGGACCTGCCGACCAAACGGGCGCTGCTGGCCGAGATCGAGACCCACGTGGGACCCGAGGTCATCATCGCCTCGTCGTCCTCGGCGCTGCTGGTCACGCAGATGCAGGCAGGCTGCCGCCATCCCGAGCGCATCGTGCTGGCCCATCCGTTCAACCCCGCGCATATCATGCCGCTGGTCGAGATCGTCGGCGGCGACCGCACCGCCCCGGACGTGCCCGCCCGCGCCCGCGCGCTCTACGATGCCATCGGCAAGAAGCCGGTGATGCTGAACCGCGAGATCACCGGCCACCTCGCCCTGCGGCTGATGGGGGCGATGTGGCGCGAGGCGATCGCGCTGGTGCGCGACGGCGTGGCCAGCGTCGAGGACGTGGACCGCGCCTTCATCTACGGCCCCGGGCCCAAGTGGGGCGTTCAGGGGTCGTTCATCTCGAATGGGCTGAACGCCGAGGGCATGGACGAATTCCTGCGCAAGTACGGCAAGACCTACGAGGATATCTGGGCCGATCTTGGCGATGCCACGCTGGACGCGGCGACGCGTGCAAAGGTCGCCGAAGCCGCCGAGCCGCTGCTGACGGACCGCGACGCATTGCGCGCGAACCGGGATGCGGCCATCGTCGCCATGCTGAAACTGATCGCCGACAAGGGACCGCTGTGATGACCCTGCCCTACGCAACCGCGCTCGTGACCGGCGCTTCGCGCGGGATCGGCGCCGCCATCGCGCGCCGGCTGGTGGCCGGGGGGCTGACCGTTCACGGCGTCGCCCGCTCGCGCGGGGCGCTCGACGCGCTGGCGGCCGAGCTGGGCGCGGCCTTTGTGCCCTGTCCCGCCGATGTGACCGACACCGCCGCCATCCTCGCGACGCTCGCCGGAGCCGAGATCGACGTGCTGGTGAACAATGCCGGCGGGCTCGCGACGGTGAAGCCGCTGATCGACCAGACGCTTGCGGAAACCTCGGAGGTGATCGCGCTGAACCTCACCGCGCCGCTGCATCTCATCCAGGCGCTGGTGCCGGGCATGGTCGCGCGCCAGCGCGGGCACGTGTTCAACCTGACCTCCACCGCCGCAAGGTCGGTCTTTGCCGGAACCACCACCTATGCCGCCGCCAAGGCCGGGCTGGACCAGGCCTGCAAGGTCCTGCGCCATGACCTCGCGGGGAGCGGCGTGCGGATCACCGACCTTGCGCCGGGGCGGGTGCAGACGGATTTCTACCTGGAAAGCTTCAAGGGCGACCGCGCCGCGCTGGAGGCGCGCATGTACAGCGCCGACCGCCCCCTCACCCCTTCGGACATCGCCGAAACGATCTGGGCCGCGCTGAGCCTTCCGCCCCATGCCACCCTGTCCGAGATCGTCATCTCGCCGACCGATCAGGCCCCCGGCGGCCATGTCTACAGGCGGCCCTCCCGGTCATGATCCCGACAGCTTGCGGCGCACCACGTCGCAGGCGCCGTCCCAGGCCTGCGGCACCCCGGCTGCCTCCAGGTGTTTCAGCCCCGCCTCGGTGATGCCGCCCGGGGTCACGAGATCGGCCAGCAGGCGGTCCATCGGCACATCCTTTTCCGCGATCATCCGCCCGGCCGCGACGAAGGTCCGCGCCACAAGTTGCCGCGCGGTCTCCGGGTCGAGCCCCTGCGCTTCGGACCAGTCGGTCGCGCCCCGGATCAGCGCCTGCGCCCATCCGTAGATCGCGGCACTGACCGTCGCGGTTTCGAACTGCGCCTCGCCCTGCAGGGGCACCGGCGCCCCGAGGCGGGCCAGCAGGTCGAGCGCGCGCGGCTCCGGCGGATAGACCAGCGTCGGGCTGGCGCCCAGCTCGGCTGCGGTGATCGGCATGATGCGCACCACCGTCGCCGGCCCGACGTCGAGCGCCGCGATCGGCACCCCGGCGCAGGCGTTGAGCACGATCTGCCCCGCCCGCCACGGCAGGCCCGCCACCGCCCCGGCCGCATCGCCGGGACGCACCGACAGGATGACCATGTCGCAGCGCGTCACCAGGTCGGCATTGTCCCGCGCCAGCACATGACCGTCGCGCGCCGCCTGCTGCGGCCCCTTTCCGCGGGGCGACAGCACGATATCGCCCGCCGCCATCCCCGAGCGCAGCAGCCCCCCGAGCAGCGCGCCCGCAAGATGCCCGACTCCGATCACTCCGAGTTGCATATCCGCCCTTTCCGTCATGCCGCGACATTGATGTCTTTCCCGCGGGAAGAAAAGTGCGTTATTTCAATGTATACAGATTGACCGGAAGCCCATCAGAAAGGCCGCCCATGACGCCAGACGCCAGCCCCGACAAGAAAGCCGCCCCGAAGCGTAGCGCAGACAGTGCCGAACGTGCGTATAACACGATCCGCAAGTTGCTGGTGGAATTCAAGCTGCGTCCGAACGAACGCATCAACGAGGTGCAGTTGTCGCGCACGCTGGAACTGTCGCGCACCCCGATCCGCGAGGCGCTGAACCGCCTTGCCAGCGAAGGCTTCGTCGAACTTGCCCCCAATCGCGGCTTTCACGTGCGCCCGCTCGGGACCGACGGCCTGCTCGACCTCTACGAGATCCGCTCGATCATCGAATGCGCCGCCTTCCGGCTGATGATGCAGCGCGCCGAGGATGCGGACCTGAAGCGGTTCCAGGATTTCTGGTTGTCGGTGCGCGAGAATTACCAGAGCCGCGATCCCGACGAGATCCTCGAACTCGACGAGAGCTTCCACATGATGATCGCGGAACTGTCCGGCAACCTCGAGATCCCCGTGCAGCTAAGCGCGATCAACGCCCGCATCCGTTTCATCCGCCGCATCCAGATCGAACACGTCAGCCACGACCGCAACCAGATGAACGCCCACGATCTGATCGTCGCCGCCGCGGTGAAACGCGATCTCGAAGGCGGGGTCGAGGCGCTGAAAACGCATATCGAGATCACCGTCTCCGCGACTCAGCGCGCGCTCAAGGATGCGCTGTTCAAGGTCTACGAGGCCGAAACCAGCCCGCTGCAACGGCGCAAAAAGCGGACGGTGAGAAAAGATGAGCCGGAGACACAAAAATGACGACAAATCTGTAGACACTTTATTGACCGAAGCCGATTCCTCTGCTCCCATGCGATCACCGCAGCCGTCCGGCCGCGGGTCGCAACAGAAACGCCGTCCGGTCGAACCGGGCCCAGACCCCGAAGTCCGGCGGCGACACACAGGGAGTTAGGAATGAAACTCAGCGCAGCTCTGCTGGTCTCGGCCTCGGTACTTGCCCTTCCGGCCACTGCCGAAGAGATCACCCTCGGCATGTCCGCCCCGCTGTCCGGCGCCCAGGCCTATTTCGGCACCACCTGGCACAACGGCCTGAAACTCTACATCGACAAGCTGAACGCCGACGGCGGCGTGAACGGCGTGACGGTCGCCTACAGCCAGCAGGACGACAAGGCGGACCCGCGCGAAGGCACGCTGGTCGCGCAGATGCTCTGCGACGACGAGGACGTGAAGATCGGCCTCGTCAATTTCAACTCTGGCGTCGCCCAGTCGACCCTGCCGATCTACGAAGACTGCACCCTGCCCAACATGACCTTCGGCTCCAACCCGTCGCTGACGCAGCAGGGCTACGAATTCATGGTGCGCCCGGTCGCCAACGACTATGCCGGCGCGCTGCTGCCCGCGAAATACGCGCTCGACACGCTGGGCGCCAAGACCGCGGTGGTGGTCAACGACAAGCAGGTCTTCGGCCAGGGCATTTCCGAGATGTTCGCCAAGAACTTTGCCGAAGGCGGCGGCGAGGTGCTGGACACGCTGGCCGTGGCCCCGACCGACGTCGACTTCAGCGCCGTGCTCGGCCAGATCAAGCAGATGAACCCCGATGTCATCTACCTCGGGGCGGTGATGCCGCAACTGTCGCTCTTTGCCCGGCAAATGCACGACCAAGGTGTCGACGCGACCCTGATGGTGCCCGATGGCGGCTACACCCCCGAGTTCGTCGAACAGGCCGGGGCCGCGAACGTCGAGGGCGCGACCGTCGCGGTGCAGGCCCCGCCGATGGATGCGACCCCCGGCATCATCGCCTTTGCCAAGCTCTACGAGGAAACCTTCGGCGAGGCCCCCGGCCCCTACTCGATCTACGGCTATGTCCAGGGCCAGATCCTCGAAGAGGTGCTGAAGACCACGGCGGGCCTCTCGCGCGAGGAACTGAACGACGCGCTGCACGCCTCCAGCACCGATACCGTGATGGGCACGCTGGAATTCGACGAAAACGGCGATCTCAAGGTCGCGCCGTCCTTCCTCTACAAGGTCGAAGACGGCGCCTTCGTGCTGGTCGGCAACATGTGATCCCTTGACGGGGCTCCTCCCCGGGCCCCGTTTCCGACTGGATGCGGCAGGGTCTCTTCCCTCCCTCGCCGCATCCCTTTTCCTTTCCGCCCGATCCCCGCCATTGCCGGGGTCCGGGCCAGATACGGGACGCAATCCACACGATGCTGGGACATATCGTTCAACAGGTCTTCAACGCGCTGACCATCGGGTCGATCTACGCCCTGATCGCGCTGGGCTACACCATGGTCTACGGCGTGCTGCGGATGATCAACTTCGCCCATGGCGAGATGTTCATGCTCGGCGCCTATGCCGCCTTTCTCTGCCTGACCATCCTGATCGGAGACATCGGCGGCGCGGGGGCCATGGCGATGACCGCCGCCTTCTTCGCCGCCGTGCTGATCGTGGGCTTCGTCGGAATCGGGATCGAGCGCATGGCCTACAAACCGCTGCGCGCCTCGACGCGGCTTGCGCCGATGCTGTCCTCGCTCGGCGTGTCGCTGGCGCTGGTGGCGGGCATCCAGATCCTCGCCGGCCCGCAGCCGCAGGCCTTTCCGTCGTTCTTTCCGAACGAGCGGTTCGAGATCCTCGGCGGTTCCGTCACCACGATCCAGATCGGCATCCTCGTCGCCGCCTTCGTGCTGATGGGCGGGCTGCAACTGCTTGTCACCCGCTCGCGCATCGGCATCGTGGTGCGCGCGGTGTCCGAAAGCCGCCCCACCGCGCAGCTTCTGGGGATCAACGTCAACCGCTCGATTTCGCTGGTGTTCTTCGTCGGCCCGCTGCTGGGCGCGGCGGGCGGCATCCTCTATGCCAGCTACTACGGCGTGATGACCCCGACCATGGGCGCCATCGTCGGGCTCAAGGCCTTCACCGCCGCGATCCTCGGCGGCATCGGGTCGATCCCCGGCGCCATGCTCGGCTCCTTCATCCTTGCGGGCGTCGAGGTCGGCGGCACCGCGCTGCTGCCGGTGCTGACCGGCGGCATGCTGGGCACCGAATACCGCGACGTGCTGGCCTTTCTCATCCTCATCCTCGTGCTGCTCTTCCGCCCTGCCGGCCTTCTGGGCGAGGCCGTGACGGAAGAGAGCATGGTCTACAAACGGGAGTTCTGAGCCCATGGAGACCACCCTCACCCCTCCGAAGACCGCCGGAACCGGCAGCCGCGGCGCGCGCCGGCTCGGGGCCTTCGTCATCCTTGCGGCCATCACGGCGCTGGTGACGATCACCCCCTTCCTGCCCAACTACTACGTGCGCGTCGCCAATTCCCTGCTGATCTACGTGCTGCTCGGGATCGGGTTGAACATCGTGATCGGCTATGCCGGGCTGCTCGATCTCGGCTTCGTCGCCTTCTACGCGGTGGGGGCCTATACCTACGGGCTGCTCGCCTCGCCGCAACTTGGGCTGCACCTGCCGATCCTCGCGATCCTGCCGATCGCCGCCGTGCTCGGCGCCATCGTGGGGATCCTGCTCGGCCTGCCGGTGCTGCGGCTGCGCGGCGACTACCTCGCCATCGTGACGCTGGGCTTCGGCGAGATCATCCGCATCCTGATGAACAACCTCGACGATCTGACCGGGGGGCCGCGCGGCATCTTCGGCATCGACAAGGCCGAGATCTTCGGCATCGCCGTCGCGCGACCGATCGAGATCTTCTGGCTGCTGGTCGTCACCGTGGTGATCGTCGGCATCCTCGTCTGGCGGATGGAGAAATCCATCCTGGGCAAGGCCTGGGCCGCCATCCGCGAGGATCAGGACGCCGCCAAGGGCGTCGGCATCAACACCACCAACGCCAAGCTTGCCGCCTTTGCCACCTCGGCCACCATCGGCTCCGTCGCGGGGGTGATCTTTGCCGCCTCGCAACGCTTCGTGAGCCCCGACAGCTTCTCGCTGCAGGAAAGCGTGCTGATCGTGCTGATGATCGTCATCGGCGGGGTCGGCAACATCCTCGGCATCTTCGTGGGCGCCGCCATCCTGATCCTGCTCCCCGAGGTGCTGCGCGGCTTTGCCGAATGGCGCATCCTGTTCCTCGGACTGCTGATGGTCACGCTCATCATCATCCGCCCGGCGGGCCTCGTGCCGCGCGCCTTCGGGCCGGAAAAACTGCTGAAGGCATTGTTCGGAAAATGAGCCTGATCTTCGACAACCTGACCAAGCGCTACGGCTCCAACACCGCCATCGACGCCGTCTCCACGCGTTTCGAGCGCGGCGTGATCCACGGCATCATTGGCCCCAACGGCGCGGGGAAATCCACCCTCATCAACATGACGGCGGGCAGCTACCCGGTGACCGAGGGCGCGATCACGCTCGACGACACGCGGCTCGACCTGCTGGCCAAGTACCAGGTCGCCAATGCCGGCATCGGGCGGACCTACCAGAACATCCGCCTGTTCGATCAGATGACCGTGCTCGAAAACCTCGAGGTCTGCTTTTACGACCGCGAGAAATCCGGCGTGGTGGCCGAGGTGCTCTGGCCCCCCGCCGCGCGCCGCCGCTATGCCGCCCGCCGCGAGAAATGCCTGGACATCCTGCGCTTCTTCGGGCTCGACCACATGGCGGACCTGGAGGCGGGATCGCTGCCCTACGGTCGCCAGCGGATGCTGGAGATCGCCCGCGCGCTGGCGCAGTCGCCCAAGGTGCTGCTGCTGGACGAACCGGCGGCGGGGCTGAACCACCACGAGACCGCCGAACTGACCGAACGGCTGGCGGCGCTGCGCTCGCCCGAGCGGATCATGATCGTGGTCGAACACGACATGGACCTTGTGATGTCGCTCTGCGACCGCATCACCGTCCTGCATCACGGCAAGCTGCTGTTCGAAGGCACCCCGGCCGAAGTGCAGGCCAGCCGCGACGTCCAATTTGCCTATCTGGGAACACAAAATGACATCGAAGACATCCGCGCCGCTGCTGCGGCTCGCCGGGCTTTCCTCGGGATACGGACGCGTCGGCGTTCTCACTGACATCTCGCTCGAGGTCGACCCGCAGGAAATCGTCGTGGTGCTGGGCCCGAACGGGGCGGGCAAGACGACGCTGCTGAACTCGATCTCGGGCGTGGCCCGGGCGACGGCGGGGACGATCACCTTCGACGGCAGGGACATCACCGGCGCCCGCCCCGAGGCCGTGGTGCGCATGGGGCTGGCGCATTGCCCCGAGGGGCGGCAGATCTTCCAGCGGCTGACGGTCGAGGAAAACCTGGTCGCCGCCCATATCGGGCGCGGCGGCAAGAGCTTCGAGGCGCTGCGCGAGGACGCCTTCGAGATGTTCCCGATCCTGAAGGAACGGCGCAATTCCATGGCAAGCCGCATGTCGGGCGGGCAGCAGCAGATGCTCGCCGTCGCCCGCGCGCTGATGGCGGAACCCCGGCTGCTGATGCTGGACGAGCCGTCGCTTGGCCTCGCCCCGCTGATCGCGCACCAGATCTTCCGCATCATCCTCGACCTGTCCAAGGACGGCATGTCGATCCTGCTGGTGGAACAGAACGTGCAGCTTGCGCTGGAATGCGGCGACTATGCCTACCTGCTGAACACCGGCCGCGTCCGCCTGCACGGCGACGCGCGCGAGATGGCCGAGCATTCCGCGCTCGGCGACGCTTACCTCGGAGGGGCGACACCCGATGTCATCCATAGCTGAAGTCGACTGGAAGACCCCGCATCTCTGGCGCAAGACCGTCGCGGCGCGCACCGCCGCCCCTGCCCTCGCGGGCGGGGTCGAGACCGACCTGCTGGTGGTCGGCGGCGGGCTCACCGGCCTCGGCGCGGCGCTCGGCGGGGTCGAGGCGGGGCTGCGCGTCGTGCTGCTGGAGGACAACGAGATCGGCTCCGCCGCCTCGGGGCGCAACAACGGGCAGGTGATCCCCGGCCATTCCAAGGCCTCGGCCTCGGAGATCGTCGCGGCCTGGGGGCCGGTCACCGGCGAGCGCTACAACGAGATGATCATGGGCTCGGCCTCCTACCTCTTCGACACGGTGCGTCGCTTCGGGATCGACGCGCACGCGGTGCAGAACGGCTGGATGCAGCCCTGCCACAGCGCGGCGGCGATGGACCGCAGCCGCAAGCTCTACGACGACTGGCGGGCCATCGGCCACGACGTCGAATGGCTGGACGGGACCGAAGCCTCGCGCATCACCGGCAGCCGCTATCTCGGCGCGTGGAAGGCGCGCAACGGCGGGCACATCAATCCCTTCGGGCTGGTGACGGGGCTCGCCTCGGCGCTGGAAGGGCTGGGCGTGACGATCTGCGAGAACACCCGCGCCGAAAGCATCACCCGCGACGGCGCGGGCTGGCGCGTGACTACGGCGGGCGGCACGGTGCGGGCGCGCAAGGTGGTGCTGGCGACCAACGCGCTGACCCGCGACATCTGGCCGAAGCTCGGCCGCGCGATGGTGCCCTTCCGGGTCTACGATGCCGCGACCCGGCCCATCCCGGAGCCGCTGCGCGCGCAGATCTTCGTGGGCAACGTGGGCGTGTCCGACACCCGCCACGACATCCGCGCCTTTCACTACGACGTCGATTTCCGCATCGTCACCGGGGGCACCCACACCTTCTGGCACCGGGCCGAGGCGCGCGGGCTGAAGCGCATCCAGGCGATGCTGCACGACGCCTTCCCGCAGCTCGGGGACCTCGCGCAGGTGAGCAATTACTGGGAGGGGACGTTTGCCGTGGTCCCAGACCGCAAGCCGCGCCTGTTCCGGCTGGGCGACGGGCTGATGTTCGGCGGCATCTATTCCGGGCGCGGGGTGGCGGCCTCGCTGTCGCTGGGGCGCCGGATGGGGATGAACGCGGCCGAGGTTCTGGGCGACGACGACATGCCGCTTCCGGTCACGCCGATCCGCACCGTGCCGTCGCATTGGGTCGCGACGCAGGTGGCGAACCACATCCACCCCTGGCACCGCCTGCAGGACCGGCTGGGCTGACGCCCGGCCGCCCCGCGGGGGTGACGGGTGCCGCCCCTGCCGGGGGTCAGCGGTTCTGCTTCAGCATCGTCTCGGCGGCGATAAAGCCCCAGGTCATGTTCGGCCCGATGGTCGTCCCCGCCCCGAGCGCGCGGGTGCCGATGGGGTTCGCCATCGCCAGCCCCGCCGCATAGAGACCGCCGATGATCGAGCCGTCCTCGCGCAGGACCTGGCCCTTGTCATTGGTGCGCGCGCCGCCCTTGGTGCCGATGGTGGTCAGGTTCATCGTGATGCCGATGAAGGGCGCGTGGTCGATACGGTCCGTGCCCCGCGCCCGCGCCGCGTCGATCCCGCTTGTCGGGGCGGCGCCGTCGGCATGGGCCTTGTAGGTTTCCCAGCCCGACTCCCCGCGCCCGAAATCGGCGTCGCGCCCGGCGTCGCACATGGCGTTGTAGGTCGAGACCTGCGCCTTGAGCGCCTCGACAGGCAGGCCCAGCTTCCGCGCCAGTTCATCCAGCGTCTCGGCCTTTTGCACCCAGCCCTTTTCGTAGGACTGATACCAGCGGAACGGCAGCGACTTCAGCAGGAAGCGGTGATCGCCGATCAGAAAGCAGGGCAGGTGCAGATGCTCGCCCGTCGCCGGATCGCGCCGGTCCATGATCTCGCCGATGTTGAAATCGCTCTCGCTCATGAAGCGCCTGCCGTGGCGGTTCACGATGATCGAATGCGGCTCGACCTGCCAGGTCATCGGCATGCCGTGCAGGCGGCCTTCGTATTTCGTCGGCAGGCAGGGGTAGATGTTGGCCTGGTCCATCCGGTCGAGCCTCGCCCCCGCCGCCTCCGCCATGCGCTGCCCGTCGCCGGTGTTGGTGCGCGGCGACCCGATCCGGTCCATTTTGGCGGGGAAATGCTTGCGGCGCATCTCGTCGTTCCATTCGAAGCCGCCGGTGGCGATCACCACCCCGCGCCGCGCCAGTAGGCGGCCGGTGTCGGTCTCGACTCCGATCACGGCGCCGGTGTCGTCCTGAACCAGCCCGCGCGCCGGGGTCTCGCGGCGGAATGCGACACCCGCATCGGTGCAGCCCCGGATGAGCGCAGTCATCAGCGCCGTGCCCTGCCCGCCCGCGTTGGTCAGCTTGCGCCACAGCAGGCGCGGCCAAAGCTTCAGCCCCGCCCGGATCGGGTGGTGGTAGACGTCGTTGTCGGTGATTTCCTGGTAGGTGAAGCTGTGCGGCAGGGTCGACCGCCGCAGCCATTTCGCGTTGTCACCCAGCAGGTTGCGCGACAGCGGCATGGGTGACACCATGCGCCCGCGCAGCTTGCCGCCGGGCACTTCGGTCATCGGGTCCGGCTCTTCGATCACGCGCAGTTGCATGGGGGTGTGATCTTCGAGGAACTTCAGCATCTCGGGGCCGTAGTCCACGAAGGCCTCCCACAGCCCGGCCTCGGTTTCCGCCCATCCGGGAGGCGAGGCGCGGCGGATGTAGTCGATCGCCTCCTCGCGGCTGTCCGCGATCCCCTCGCGCGCGGCGACGTGGTTGGCCGGGATCCAGATGCCCGACCCCGACATCGCAGAGGTGCCGCCGAGCTTTTCCGATTTTTCGATGACCACCACCTCGAGCCCGCCCACGGCAGAGCGCAGGGCCGAGGCGCAGGCGGCCGAGCCCGAGCCGATCACCACAACATCGAAGCTTTCTTCAGCAGCCATCATAGAGAATCCTTTCTGTCGCATGCCGGATCCTTGACCGGGACGACAATATGTGTCCACCTAAATGTATGCACTTATAGCAAAGACCCGCCCGCACGGGTCCGACCGGGACAATGGAGATCAGAAAATGGACACCAGACAGGCACGGGCAGAGATCGGCATCCACGTTTCGGGCCCGGCAGAGCGCGAAAGCTACTGGCAGCCGGTGCCCGCCAACGGATACATCGACGTCGCCCTCGCCCCCCATATCGTCGGCATGCAACTGCCCTTTGCCATGGGCACGCAGAACGTCGCGCCCGGTGGATACGTGCGCGAGCATACCCATGAGGAGAACGAGGAGGCCATCTTCGTCATCGAAGGCCACGGCCGCGCGGTGATCGACGGCCGGGATTACCCGATGGAGCCGGGCACCACGGTTTTCCTGCCGATGGGCGTGCGGCACATGTTCGTCAACGAAGGCGCGACCGATCTGCGCTGGGTCTGGCTGATCAACCCCAACGGGCTCGAGGATTTCTTCCGCCTGATCGGGCGGCCGCGCGCACCGGGCGACAAGGTGCCGGTGAACTTCCCCCGGCCCGAAAACGTGCTGGAGATCGAGCGCGCCACGGTTTTCGGCGCGCAGCCCGAGGACCAGCGCAAGCCCGACGCAAGCTGATGCCCCGGCACATCGCCGAAGACGGCTGCCGCATCCATTACGACGCCCGCGGCACGGCGGGGCCGCGTGTCCTGCTGCTGCCGGGGCTCGGCGGCGATGCGCGTTTCTGGACCGGGGTGGCAGCGGGGCTGGCCGAAGATCACCGCGTCATCGCCACCGACCACCGGGGCGCGGGACGCAGCGACCGGCCGGAGGGCGCCTATACGCTCGACCGGATCGCGCGGGACGTGCGCGGCCTGATCGCGGCGCAGGACGGGCCCGTGCATCTTGTCGGCCATTCCACCGGCGGCGCGGTGGCGCAGATGCTGGCCATCGACCCGCCCGCGAACCTGGCAAGCGTGACGATCTCCTGTTCCTGGGCGCGGTCGGATGCACGGTTTCGGGCGATCTTCAATGCCCGCGCGGCGCTGCTCGATGCCGGGTCGAGCGAAGCCTATCAGGCGCTGACCGATGTCTTCGGCCACACCGCCGGCTACCTCGAAACCCACGAGGACGCGCTGCGCGAAGGGCGCCGGACGGCGGCGGAGAAACTCGCCCCGCTCGCGGTCACGGCGGCGCGGGTTCGGATGCTGCTCGACCACGATTGCCTCGACGATCTGCCCCGCGTCGCCCTGCCCGCGCTTGTGCTGGCGGCGGCGGACGATATCCTGCTCCCGCCGGAGATGTCGCGCCGGATCGCCGGGGCCATCCCCGGTGCCCGCCTGCAGATCCTGCCCGGCGCGCATTTCCACCCGGCCGCCGATCCGGGGCCGATGATCGCCGCCCTGCGGACCTTTCTGACCGAGGTGACATGACCCCCGAGCTGCCCCTCTCCGATCCCGCCCTGCCCCCCGGGGCCGACCTGCTTGCCGAAGGCCGTGCCGATGCGCGCGACTGGCGGCTGGGCTCCTGCCTGTTCCTGCAGACCGAGGGCGTCGCCTCGGAAGCCGCGTACAAGCGGCGCGAGGCGGCGAAGGGCCGGATCATGCAGCACGCCCATATCGGCTTTCGCTCCGTCGCGCGCACGACGGAGGCGATGGCGCAGTTGGTGGAGCGCGCGGCGCGCCACGGCGCCCGCATCGACCGCTTCGGCGTCACGCTCGACTGGACCATGGGCTACCCGCCCGAACGCCGCGCAAGGGCGACGCGCGGCACCGGCATCGTGCTCGACGGACCGGAGGATTTCGCGCGGATCACCAATGCCTCGCCCGCCGCGACGCATTTCGGGGATTTCATGCTGGGCCTGCCGGGGGCGCTGCACAACACCCGCGCGGCGATTGCCGCCGGGGCCACGGCCATCGGCAACCTCGGGCAGTATTTCACGTTCCGCCTGCCCTATTGGGACGACGATGTCGCCACCACCTGCGCCACGGTGCGCGCGCTGGGGCTGATCGCCGCGCAGGAGGCCGAGATCCTCGTGCATTCCAACCTCGACGACGGGTTTGCGGGGCTGTTCCTCGACATGAGTTCCGCGCTCGGCATGGTGATTGTCGAGAAATACATCGTCGAGGATCTGATCGGGGCGCACGCCTCGTTCTGCTTCGGGCATCACTATTCCAACCCGCTGACCCGGGCCGCCTTTCACGCCGCGCTGGCGCGGATCACCGACACGCCGGGCAGCATGATCTACGGCAACACCGTCGCCTACCAGGGCGAGGCCTCCGCCAATTACGCGAGCCTTTCCAACTATCTGCTGGCCGATCTGATCGCCCTGTCGCGCACCCATACCGGCCATGCCGTCACCCCGATCCCGGTGACCGAGAACCGGCGCATTCCCGATGTCGACGAGATTCTGGACGCACAGCTGTTCGCCGCGCGGCTGGCCGGCCATGCGGCGGGCCACGCCGCGCTGGTGGATGTCGAACGGATCGACGGGGTCGCGGACAGGCTGGTCGACGGCGGCCGCCGCTTTGCCGAGCGCGCGCTGGCGGGGCTGGCCGAGCGCGGCATCGACACGACCGACCCGGCGGCGCTGATGCTCGCCATCCGGCGCATGGGCGCCAGGCGGATGGAGGTGCTCTGGGGCGCGGGCCCGCGCGACGGTCTGTCCCGCCGCCCGCTGGTCGCCGCCGACTGGGCCGAGGAACTGGACCGCAAGGCCGAGGATTGGGCCGCCCCCCGCGCCGATGCCGCTCGGGGACTGCGGGTGGTGATCGGCACCACGGATGTGCATGAACACGGCGCATACCTCGTGCGCGCGGCGCTGGAACGGATCGGCGCCGAGGTGACGGAGGCCGGCATCGCCATCGACCCCGAAACTCTCGTCGCCTGCGCCGTCGTCGCCGAGGCGCAGGCCATCGCCATCAGCAGCTACAACGGCGTCGGCCTCGGCTACGTGCGCGCGGTGCAGGCCGACCTCGCGGCGCGGGGTCTCGATCTGCCGGTGATGATCGGCGGCGTCCTGAACGAGATCCCCGCAGAGTCCAACTCCGGCCTGCCGGTGGATGTGGCCGACCAGATCCGCGCCGCCGGGGCGCTGCCCTGCCGCTCGCTCGACGACATGCTGCCGGTGCTGCGCGCCATTGCGACCCCGGCGGAGACGGCGCCATGAGCGCGCGTATCGCCACCATCGGCTTCGGCGCGATGGCGCGGTCGCTGGCTGCGGCCCTTGCCCGCCACGACGGCGGGCCTCGGGTGACGGACTGCCTGCTGCGCCCGGACAGCGCCACGGATCTGCCCGAGGGCGTGACCGCCTGCACCGACATCGCCGCGCTGATCGCCAAAGCCCCCGATCTCGTCGTGGAATGCGCCGGACACGCCGCTCTTGCCGAAACGGTTCCGGCGCTGCTTCGGGCGGGGCTGGATGTGGTGGTGGTCTCGCTCGGGGCGCTCTGCGACGATGCCCTGCGCGCGGAGGTCATGCGCGCGGCGGCCGAAGGCGCGGCCCGGCTGATCCCCGTGGCCGGGGCGGTCGGCGGGCTCGACCTGCTGCGCGCGGCGCGGCTGGCGGGGCTCGACGCGGTGACCTATCGCGGCATCAAGCCGGCCGGAGCCTGGGCCGGATCGCCCGCCGCCGACGCCGTGGACCTCGGCGGGCTGGCGCAGGCAACGGTGGTCTTTTCCGGCACCGCCCGCGAAGCCGCCCTGCGCTTTCCCAAAAATGCCAACGTGGCGGCAGCGGTGGCCTTTGCCGGGCTTGGGCTGGATGCCACGCGGGTCGAATTGATCGCCGATCCCGCCGGCACCGCCAACCGGCACGAGATCGCGGCCACCGGCGCCTTCGGCGAGATGGCGTTTTCGGTCACCAACCGCCCCCTTCCCGGCAATCCGAAGACCTCGCACCTTGCCGCCCTCAGTGCCGAAGAGGCGGTCCTGGCCGTCTTTGCCGCCGGCCCGTTCGGGGCCGACGCCGCGCCCCGGCGCTAGAGATCCAGCACCTCGAGTTCCAGAACCGTGCCTTCGCCCAGGAACACGGTGTTCTGCGCGATGCGGCGACCGCGCGCCGTGCCCTCGGCTTCGCCGGTGTTGGGGTTGATGTCGTATTTCGGGAAATTCGACGACGAGATGTCGAGCCGCAGCCGGTGCCCCCGCGCAAAGCGGTTGGCGGTGGCAAAGGGGGTGATCGAGATGTCGAAGGCACCCTCGTTCGCCGCCACCAGCGCCGGGGTCTCGTATCCCTTGCGATAGCGCACGCGGAAGATGCCGTCGGTGACGTTCATCGCGTAGCCGCGCGGGTAATCCGGGGACGGCGGGTAGACGTCGACCAGCTTGGCGGTGAAATCGGTGTCCGGCGCATCGGTCGACACCCGCAGGCGCACCGTGACCGGCCCGGCCACCACCAGGTCCCGTTCCAGCGGCGCCGTCTGAAACGACAGCACGTCGCGCCGGGCGATCAACGGCAGTCCGGGGCGGGTGCAGCCGAAGAACCGCTCATCCTCGGTCTGATCGAAGGCGCCGCCCTCGAAGATCGGCTCCCCGGAGGTGAGCGAGCCGCCGATGGTCGGCACCGGATCGGCGGGATCGTAGCTGTAGCCGAGCGCGGATTCCTCGTCCGCCGCATCGCCGAGGCTCATGTCGGCGCGGGGATAGAGGCGCAGGGCGCGCGCCTCGGGGACCGGCCAGTCCGAGGTCTCGATCCAGGCACCGCCGTGGTCCAGATGCCCCTCGGCGGTCTTCGCGCCGGACCCGCCGCCCATGACGAACAGATGCACCCGCTCGTCGCGGGGGGCGGCAGCTTCGCCCTTGAGCCACTTGGCGAAGAACTTGAGCCGGAAGGCCAGCCAGTCGTCGTCGACCTGCCCGTCGAGCGGCGCATCGGGGCCGAAGTCCACGTCGCCGAACACCCGGCGCGAGCGGTTGCCGTGGGTCCAGGGCCCCATGATGAGGGTCAGCGGCCGCGCGGCCCTGCCCTTCAGCCCGGTGTAGTTTTCCAGCGTGGTCTGCACATAGGCGTCGTACCAGCTCGACATGAAGATGATCGGCACCTCGGGGAAGGTGTCGTAATGGCCCGCGGCCCAGATGCCGGTCTTCTTCCAGAAGGAATCGAAGGTGCCGTGCTGCCACTGGTCGAGCAGGTAGCCTTCGTAATCGGGGTCCCAGCGGACCGGAGAGCGCCCCTTGGTCCAGGGGGTGCGGGTCATCCAGTCGGCGAGGTTCTCGGCCTCGATCGCGCGCAGGATGGCGGGGTTCGCCACCACCGAGGGCGCCTCCATCGCACGGTTGTAGGCCCAGGTGGCCTGCTTCATCTCGAGCGCGCCGCCCTGCCGGATGCCGCAGGTGAAGGCGTTGGAAAAGCCGCCCGAATCCACCGCCATGCAGGCCAGCCCCGGCGGGTTGAGACAGGCCAGCGCCATCTGCACATGGGCATCGTAGGACAGGCCCATCGTGCCGACCTTGCCGTTGCCGAAGGACTGCGCGTCGATCCAGACCATGCTGTCGTAGCCGTCCTCGGCCTCGTTCAGATACTTGGTGAAGCTGCCTTCGGAGGCGTAGCGGCCCCGGCAATCCTGCCAGATCACCACATAGCCCTGCGCCACCAGCAGGAGCGCGAGGTCGGGGCGGCTGTAGGGGGTCGGGCGCGCCACGGAGAGTTCGGTCCGCGGCGTGCCGGATTTGTCATAGGGCGTGCGTTCGAAGATCACCGGGCGCGGCGTGTCGTCCGGCCCGCCATCCGCGCCCGCCGGGCGGTAGATGTCGGTGGCCAGACGGACGCCGTCCCGCATCGTGACCCGGACGTCACGATGCACGACCACCCCCGGCCCGGCCGGTTCCGCGGGAGTCAACTGGTCCGAAGCCACGGCGGGGGCAGAGGTGGTCAGGCTGGTCATTACTCGGCGCTCACTTTCTGCGGCAGGGTCTGTTCGGACAGGCCGGCGTCGATGATCAGCCCGTCCTTCAGGCCCCAGTGCACCTTCTGCCAGTAGAGCGGCACGATGGGCTGTTCGTCGAACACCATCGCCGTCACGTCGCGCAGCTTTTTCAGCCGGGCCTCGGTGTCGAACTCCTGCAGCGCGTCGGCCAGCGCCGCGTCGAACTCGGGCGAGGAAAAGCGCACGCGGTTGAACGCGCCCTTGCCCGCGTCCTTGTCATAGGTGTGCAGGAGCGATTGCAGGTTGGGGGCCGAGGTCGGGGTCGAGGCCCCGAGCGAAAAGACGAAGGCGCCGTAGTCGCCCGCGCTCGCCGCCTTGGAGTAGACGGAATAGGGCAGCGCCTCGACCCCGTTCACCTTGAGCCCGCCGCGGGTCAGCATCTGACCCAGCGCCTGTGCGAGATCGCCGTCGCCGGGAAAGCGGTCGTTGGAGCTGTAGACGGTGATGCCGAAGCCCTCGGGATAGCCCGCCTCGGCCAGCAGGGCCTTGGCCTTCTCGATGTCGGGGGTGTCGGCGGGCACCTCGGGGTTGTAGCCGCCCAGCGCCTCGGGAACGAGCTGACCCGCCGGAACGCCGGAACCGCCGAGGATGCGGTCCACGATCAATTCGCGGTCGATCATGAGCGAGATCGCCTTGCGCACGCGCACGTCCTTGAACGGGTTCGCGGCCAGCGGGGCGCCGTTCAGATCGGTAACGCCAGGCGCCTCGTCGAAGCGCATCGACAGGCCGAGATAGATCACCCGGCCCGAGGGGGTCGAGAACACGTGCATTCCGTCGGTCGCATCCAGCCGCGCCACGTCCTGCGGCGGCACCGCGTCGATCACGTCGACCGCGCCGGAGAGCAGCGCCGCGACCCGCGCCGCGTCGTTCGAGATGTAGCGGATCTCGACATCCTTGAAGGTCGGTTTCGGCCCCCAGTAGCCGTCATAGGCGGTCATGGTCAGGGTTTCGCCCGGCTTCCATTCGCCGAAGACGTAGGGCCCGGTGCCGACCGCGGCGCCGGTTGCGAAATCCTCGCTGGTCCTGCCCTCGGTCGCGGCCTTCGAGAGGATGAAGACGCGGCCGATGTCCTCCATCAGCGCCGGGTTCGGGGCGTTGGTGGTGATCTTCACGGTCAGGTCGTCGACCTTTTCCATCGCCGCGACCGAGGACACCATGTCGGTATAGGGCGCGGGGGAATTCGGCACCTCGTCGGCGCGTTCGAGCGAATAGATCACGTCATCGGCGGTAAGGGCCGAGCCGTCGTGAAAGGTCACGTCCGGGCGCAGGTGGATGAGCCAGGTGTTCTCGTCCTCGGTCTCCCAGCTTTCGGCAAGCCCGGGCGACACCTGGAGGTTCTCGTCGAAGCTTACCAGACGGTCGAAGAACATGGTCGAGGTCATCTGGTTGTTTCCGGTCCGCGAGAACTGCGGGTCGATCGAGCTTTGCTCGGAGGCGCGACCGATGGTCAGGTCCTGCGCCATTGCGGGCGACAGCAGCGTGGTCGACAGAAGCGCCGCAAGGGCGGTCTTTTTGGCGAAGGTCATCAGGATACTCCTTGTTGGGTCGGTTCTTGTTGTGTGGTCGGGTCTTGGTCCTGCAGCAGCCGGCCGGTGCCGTCACCGAGGTGACAGGCGACGGTGTGCCCCTCGGCGGCCGTCACCAGCGCGGGGCGCTGCCGGCGGCAGATGTCCATTGCGAAAGGACAGCGCGGGTGGAAATGGCAGCCCTCGGGCGGGTTCACAGGCGAGGGTATCTCGCCCTTGACGGTGCTGAAGCGATGGCCGCGCCGGTCGATGCGCGGGATCTCGTCCAGCAGGGCCTGCGTGTAGGGGTGGCGCGGGGTGTCGAAGATCGCCGCCGTGGGGGCGCTCTCGACCACCCGGCCGAGATACATGATGACCACGCGGTCCGAGATGTAGCGCACCACCGACAGGTCGTGGCTGATGAACAGCAGGGTGAGCGACAATTCCTTGCGCAGCCGCACCAGCAGGTTGATGACCTGCGCCTGGATCGACACGTCGAGCGCGGCGATGCTTTCGTCGCAGATCAGGAAATCCGGGTTCACCGCAAGCGCGCGGGCGATGCCGATGCGCTGGCGCTGCCCGCCCGAGAACTGGTGCGGGTAACGGTTCACCATGGCGGGATCGAGCCCGACGAGGCCCATCAGGCGCTCGACCTCGGCGCGCATCCCGCCGCGCGGCAGAAGGCCGTGCAGGCGGGGGGCCTCGCCGATGATGTCGACCACCTTCTTGCGCGGATTGAGCGAGGACATGGGGTCCTGAAAGATGATCTGCGTGGCAAGGCGGTTGGCCTTGGCCGCGCGGCCCTTCAGCGTGGCGATGTCCTGCCCGTCGCGCAGCACCGCGCCGCTGGTGGCGGGCAGCATGCCGGCGACGACGCGGCCGAGGGTGGACTTGCCGCAGCCGGATTCCCCCACGAGGCCGACCACCTCGCCCTTGGCGATGCTCAGCGACACGTCGTCGAGCGCATGCACGACGGGCGGCGTTTCGGCTAGACCGGCGCGGATGGCAAGGCGCTCGGCGATGTCGGTGCTGCGGCGGAATTCCTTGGTGACGTGGTCGACCCGGATCATCGGCGTGGTCATGCGGGCACCTCCTGTCCCAGCGGATGGAAACAGCGCCAGGCATGTGCGGCGCCGGTTTCCGGCGGCTCGGCGCGGCAGGCGGCGGTGGCATGGGCGCAGCGCGGACGGAACGGGCAGCCCTCGGGACGGCCGAGCGGCGGCGGCGCGCTGCCGGGGATCTGGCGCAGCGGCTGGCCGCGGTCGTTCTCCATCGGCAGGCTGTCGATCAGGCCACGGGTGTAGGGATGGCGCGGCGTGTCCAGCACCTGATCCACCGTGCCGCGTTCGACGATGCGGCCCGCGTACATCACCGCGACCTTTTGGGCGAGTTGCCCGACCACGCCGAGGTCGTGCGAAATCCAGATCAGTCCCAGCCCCATGTCGCGGGTCAGGGCCTGGACCTCGGACAGGATCTGGCTCTGGATGGTCACGTCGAGCGCCGTCGTCGGTTCGTCCGCGATGATCAGGTCCGGCCGGTGCAGCAGGGCGATGGCGATGGCCACGCGCTGACGCATCCCGCCGGAGAATTCGTGCGGATAGGCGTCGATGCGTTCCTCGGGGCGGGGAATCCCCACCATGCCGAGCGCGTCGCGAGCCATGGCGCGGGCGTCGGATTTCGACACCCCGGCATGGGCCTGCACCGTCTCGATCATCTGGGTGCCGATGCGCAGCACCGGGTTCAGCGTCATCATCGGATCCTGAAAGATCATCGCGATGCGGTTGCCGCGCAGATCGCGCAGACGGCGGGGCGATGCGGCGCGCAGGTCCTCGCCGTTGAACAGGATCGACCCGTCCACAACCTTGCCCGGCGGATCGACCAGCCCCAGCAGCGAAAAGCCGGTGATCGACTTGCCCGACCCGCTTTCGCCCACGAGACCGAGGATCTCTCCCCTGTCGAGCGTCAGGTCGACCCCGTCCACGGCCTTGACCGTGCCCTTCGGCGTCTCGAACCAGGTTTTCAGGCCCCGGACCTCCAGCAGATGCGCGCTCATTGGGCCAACCTCGGGTTCAGGATCACGCGCAGGCGGTCGCCCACGATATTGACGGAAAACACCAGCACCAGCAGCAGCAGGCCGGGATAGACGGACATCCAGTAGAGCCCCGCCAGCATCACCTGGTAGCCGTTGGAGATCAGCAGCCCCAGCGAGGGTTCGGTGATCGGAAGGCCGATCCCGAGAAAGGACAGCGTCGCTTCGGCGGCGATGGCGCTGGCCACCTGGATCGTCGCGATGACGATGAGCGGCGGCAGGCAGTTGGGCAGGATGTGCCCGCCCATGATGCGCCAGGCGGGGATGCCCAGGCAGCGCGCCGCCTCGGCGTATTCCTTGCCGGATTCCACCAGCGCCGTGGCCCGCACCGCGCGGGCGAAATAGGCCCATTGCACGAAGACCAGCGCGAGGATGACCTTGTCGACCCCCTGCCCGAAGACCACGAGGATCATCAGCGCGACCAGGATCGTCGGAAAGCCCAGCATCAGGTCGACGAAGCGCATGATGAGCGTGTCGATCAGCCCGCCGCGATAGGCCGCGAGCAGCCCCAGCGCCGTGCCGACCAGCATCGCCAGCACCCCGGCGATGACCCCCACCGCAAGCGAGGTGCGCAGCCCGTATAGCATGGCCGAGAACATGTCCCGCCCCTGCCCGTCGGTGCCGAGGATGTAGGTCAGGCCGGTGTAGCCTTCGGACATCGGCGGCAGCTTGGCGTCGAAGAAGTCGATCTCGCCCAGGTCATAGGGGTTCTGCGGCGCGATCACCGGGGCGAGGACCGCCGCGAGGATCAGGGTGAGGCAGACCAGCGCGGCCAGCGTGGCCTTGGGAGAGGCGAGCAGCCCCCGCGCGATGCGCGCTCCCATGCTTTCGCCTTTGAGCAGAGCGGTCATCGGGCACGGCTCCGGATGCGGGGGTCCAGCGCCGAATAGAGCACGTCGACCACGAGGTTGATCAGGATGAACATGGTGACGATCACCAGGATGTAGGCGACGACCACGGGCCGGTCGAGCATGTTGATGCTGTCGATGATCAGCTTGCCGACGCCCGGCCAGGCAAAGATCGTCTCGGTCACCACGGCAAAGGCGATGAGCGAGCCGAACTCGATCCCGAGGACGGTCACGATCGGGATGAGGATGGTCTTGAGCACGTGCACGAAAAGGATGCGGCCTTCGGACAGCCCCCGCGCACGGGCGTATTTCACGAAGTCGAGCGGCATGGTCTCCTGCACCCCGGTGCGGGTCAGGCGGATCACCAGCGCGATCTGCGCCAGCGCGAGGTTCGTCGCGGGCAGCAGCAGGTGGATGAACCCGTCGAGCGTGGCATAGCTGGTGCGGATGCCGAGGACGGTGCCCGTATCCCCCCGCCCGGTCGAGGGCAGCCAGCCCAGCCAGACCGAAAAGATCATGATGAGCATCATCCCCTGCCAGAAGTTCGGCAGCGAGAACCCGAGGATGGAACCCGTCATGATGCTCTCGTCCGTCACCGAGCCGGGCTTGACCCCCGCCCAGAGCCCGAGCGGAATGCCGAGGATCAGCGACAGCAGAAGCGAGGTTGTGACCAGCTCCAGCGTGGCCGGAAGCCGTTCGAAGATCACGTCCAGCGCCGGACGGTTGTAGACGAAGCTGCGGCCGAAATCGCCCTGCAGCGCCGAGGTGACGAAGCCCCAGTACTGCACCGGCAGCGGCGCATCCAGGTTGAGCGAGGCCGCCACCTGCGCGCGTTCCGCCATGGAGGCATCCGCGGGCAGCAGGATCTCGAGCGGGTCGCCGATGGCATAGACGCCGAGGAAGACGATCAGCGAGGTGATCGCCAGCACCAGCATCGCCTGCAGGGCGCGTCTGAGGATGAAAACGGTCATGGCCTGCCCTTTTCGGGCCTTGGCGCCTTTTTGTGCGGCATGTCTGTGTCCCTGTTTCGAGGCAGCTTGCGGGACGATTCGAATCTATGCAAGATTATGAAATTCACGCCAGACCTTATGCTTGATGCGCATACATTCGGGAGCCTCGACACCATGCAGCTCAACCAGCTCGAAACCTTTCGCGCCGTGGTCGAGAACGGCTCGACCCAGGCCGCGGCGGCCCTTCTGGGGATCACGCAATCCGCCGTGTCGCGCCGGATTTCCCAATTGGAGCAAGAGCTTGGAATTGACCTTTTCCTTCGCGACAAGGGCCGGCTGGTGGCCACCCGGGAATGCCGGCTGTTGCAGGGGCAGATCTTCGGCATGGTGGACCGGGGCGCGCAGCTCGGGGCGCTGGCGCGCGACCTCCGGCTCGGCAATTCGGCGGCGATCACCCTGCGGGTCGCGGTGCCGGGCAGTCTGACCCTTTCGATCCTGCCGGGGATTCTGCGCGATTTCCTGGCAGAGAACGACAAGGTGCAGGTCGAATTGCACACCGGCCCCTATGACACCATCGAACGGATGCTGATGGACGAGCGGGCCGAAGTCGGATTCCTGCGCGTTCCGGTGCAGCGCGCCGGCCTGAAGGTGATGCCCGTCATCGAGGCGCATACCGTCTGCGTCATGCCCGACAACCACCCGCTGACCGCGCGGGACCATATCTCGATGGTCGATCTGCGGGGCGAACCGCTGATCCTTCTGGGCCGGATGCGCGCCCCCCGCCGCGAGCTGGACGAGGCGTTCTGGAATGCCGGCCTCGCGCCGCAGGTGCGCGTCGAGGCGCATTCGGTGATGTCGGCCTGTTCGCTGGTCGCCGCGGGACTCGGCGTCACGCTGGTGAACGAGCTCATGGCGCATGACTACGACCACCTGCCGATCACCTACCGCCCGATCAGCCCCGCCCTGTCGCACCGCTTTGCCTTTGCGGTCAGCGCGGAGGCGCCGCTGTCACAGGCCGCGCGCGGCTTTGTCGAGATGGCGACCGGGCGGCTGCAATCCCTGCTGACGCCCTAGCGACGGGTCAGGAATGCTCTTCCTCGGCCGTCGCGGCGAGGGCGCGGTTGTAGGCGCGCAGGGCATCGACGTGGAACAGCGCCCCCTTCAGCAGCGGCGTCTGGTCCTCCCCCTCGAGCGTGACCACCGGCAGGAAGGCGACGCCGGATTTCTCGAACCGCGGCAGGGCGGTTTCCAGCGTCGCCTGCGCGGTCAGGTAGAGCCCCTGGTCGATCATCCGCAGGCAGGCTTCCTCGTCCGCCGCGCCCTCGGCATCCGGGCGGCGCATCACCCCCTGCACGCGGAACATCGCCAGAAGGTAGGCCTGCGGACCGGCGGCGAGATGCACGTTGCGCCGTTCCAGTTGCGACAGGAAGAAGCTGCGGTCCACCATGCGCGAGGCGATGGCCGTGGACATCGAAACCGACACCATCACGGCGAGGCCGGTCTGCCAGTCTCCGGTCAGTTCGAACACGATCAGCGTGGTAGAGATCGGCGCCCCCAGCACCGCCGCCGCCACGGCGCCCATGCCCGCAAGCGCGTAGAGCGTGAAGGCCGAGCTCTGCTCGGGGAAGAGGCCGGTGGCGATGTGGCCGAACACCACCCCGGTGAGCGCGCCGACCATCAGCGCGGGCGAAAACACCCCGCCCCCCATGCGCCCGGCCATGGTGATCGACACCGCCGCGACCTTGACCACCGCAAAGATCAGCGCCTGCGACAGCCCCAGCGCGCCGGTCAGCGCGCGCGAGGTCGTCTCGTAGCCCACGCCGATGATGTGGGGAAAGCGGATCGCGATGGCCCCGAGCAGAAGCCCCGCCACCGCCGGGCGGGCCCAGTGCGGCAGCGACAGGCGCCGCTGGATCGTGGTGCCGAGATCGTCCGACCAGAAGATCGCGCGCATCGTCAGAACCGCCACCAGCCCGCAGACCAGCCCCATGAGAAAGAAGGCCGGAAGCTCCAGGTAGAACTCCACCGTGGTCGTGCCGGGCAGCACGAATTCGGTCACGTCCCCGAAGGTCAGCCGGTTGATCACGGTGCCCGCCGCCGAGGCGACCACGATGGGCGCGAAGGCATGCAGGGCAAAGTGGCGCAGCACCACCTCGAGCGCAAAGAGCGCGCCGGCGATCGGCGCGTTGAAGCTGGCCGAAACCGCTGCCGCCACCGCGCAGCCCATGAGATCGCGCGCGGTGATGCCGTCGAGCCTGAGCCGGTTCGACACCCAGGAGGCGAGCATCGCGGCGATATGCACCACCGGCCCTTCGCGGCCCGTGGAGCCCCCGGTCGACAGGGTGATCCAGGAGCAGAGCGCCGAGGCGAACCCCGCCTTGCGCTCGACCCGGCCGTCGCGCAGCGCCGCGCCCTCGATGACGTCCGCCACCGACCGCACCCGCCCGTCAGGGGTGAATTTCTGAAGGATGATTCCGACGACCGCCCCCCCGAGGACCGGGATCATCAGCACCCAGATCCACGGCAGGGTCCGCGCGAAACTGGCCAGGGTGTTGACGTCCTCGGCCCCGTAGACCGCCGCCTGCAACCGGAAGATCGCAAAGCGGAAGGCGATGGCCGCAAGGCCGGAGGCCGCGCCGATCACCAGCGCGATGAACCAGAAACTCAACTGACCCGGCGCGCCGTCGTACAGGAACTGCCATCCCCGTGCACAATGCGCGCGCGTCTCGTGCCATTGTTTCCGAAAATGCCTCTGCATTCCCCTACCCTTTCGCCGGAAGGCGCGCGGCGCTAGGATGATCCGCGGTCAAACCGGAGGTCGCCATGCCCATTCCCCAGGCCCTTGAGGCCCTCTCCCAGTTCCTAGGCGAACGCTTGACCAGGTCCAAGTCCGAACTGGACCAGCACGGCCGCTCGGAATCCTATTTTCCGCTCACCCCGCCCGATGCCGTGGCCTATCCCGAAACGACCGAAGAGGTCCGCCGCATCGTCGGGATCTGCGCGCAGGAGGCCTGTCCGATGATCGGCTGGGGCGCGGGAACCTCGCTCGAAGGGCACGGGTTGGCGGTGCACGGCGGGGTGGTGGTGGATTTCACCCGCATGAACAAGGTGCTCGAGATCCGCCCCGCCGACATGGACGTGAGCGTTCAGCCCGGCGTCACCCGCGAGTCCCTGAACGAGGAACTGCGCGCCACCGGACTGTTCTTTCCGGTCGATCCCGGCGCCAATGCCTCGATCGGCGGCATGGCCTCGACCCGCGCCTCTGGCACCACCAGCGTGCGCTACGGGACGATGCGGGACAACGTGATCGGGCTGCAGGCGGTGCTCGCCGACGGGCGGGTGATCCGCACCGGCACGCGGGCGCGCAAATCCTCGGCGGGCTACGATCTGACCGGGCTCTTCGTCGGCGCCGAAGGCACGCTGGGCCTCGTCACCGAACTGACCCTGCGCCTGCACGGCGTGCCCGAGGCGACCTCGGCCGGGATCTGCGCCTTTCCCGACATCCACAGGGCCGTCACGGCGGTGATGGAGGTGATCCAGATGGGCATTCCCATGGCGCGGATCGAATTCGTCGATGCCGCCACGGCGCTCGCCTTCAACGCCTATGCCGGGGTCTCGATGGCCGAGGCGCCGCACCTGCTGGTGGAATTTCACGGCTCGCCCGAAAGCGTCGCGCAGGATGCCGAACGCTTCGGCGATATCGTGGCGGATCACGGGGCGACCCCCTTCCAGTGGTCCGCCCGCGAGGAAGAACGGCGCGCGCTCTGGGCGCTCCGCCACAACGGCTATTACGCCATCCTCGCGTCCCGCAAGGGCGCGCGGGCAGTGGTCACCGACATGTGCGTGCCGATCTCGCGCCTGGCCCGCGCCGTCGAGGAGACCCGCGCGGATATCGAGGCCTCGCTGGTGCCCGGTCCGATCCTCGGCCACGTGGGAGACGGCAACTTCCACGCCATCCTGCTGGTCGATCCCGACCAGCCCGCGGAACTGGAAGCGGCCAAGCGCCTGTCGCACCGCATGGCGGAACGGGCGCTGGCCCTGGGGGGCACCTGTACCGGCGAACACGGCGTCGGCCTGGGGAAACTGCCCTTCATGCGGGCCGAGCACGGCGAGGGCTGGGACGTGATGGGCGAGATCAAGCGCGCCCTCGATCCGCGAAACCTCATGAACCCCGGTAAACTCGTGCCGCCCCCGGGCTGACGCCGGGGCTTCGCGCAAATCTTTTTCAAAAGATTTGCAAATTCCTTGGAAGGAATTTGCGTCGCGCCAGCGGTCAGGGGGTGCCCGGATCGGGCGCGAAGGTCTTGACGACGAAGTGCTCGGCACGCCGGGCGCGGGTTTCGATATCCGCTGAGGTCGGCGCGGCCATCGCGCCGGTGGCGCGGCGGATCTGCAGATCCCCGATCAGCAGGTCCACGTAGACCGCCGCCGCCTCTTCGGGGGAGCGCACCACGCCGGAGGCGGCAAGCCGCGTGAAGAGGGACTGGATGCGCGGCAGGATCGCGCCCCGCCCCGCCTCGGCCAGAACCGCGCCGAGGCTGTCGGTCGCATCGGCCGCCGCGGCCCGGTTCAGCGCCACGGCGCGGTCGCTCAGGAGCATGGTCAGAAGGCGCGGTCCCAGATCGCGCAGAATGTCGAGCGGGTCGTCCGCATCCGCCGCGCCCCGGTCGAGCGCGGTCGCGATCTGCGCCGCGTTGCGCGCGATCAGGGCGCGGAAGAGGCCGGTCTTGTCTCCGTACCATCGATAGAGCGTCTCGTTCGAGGCGCGGGCGCGACGGGCCACCGCAAGCATCGACAGACCGCCATACCCCTTTTCCGCCAGTAATGCATAGGCCGCTTCGGCGATCTGCGCGTCACGTCGGGCGCGGGCATCCTCTTTCATGGCGGTGGTCCTTCGGGTTGACCAAAAGCGTAACTCTGTGTACGTATCGGGTCAATGCGTACACCAAGTTACGGACATTCAGACATGATGATGACGGATATCACCGCGCCCCGCACCCCGCCGGGATCGGCACCGCACAGGCTGGCCGCAGTTGTTGCGACGCTGTTCTCGGGGGCGATCTTCGGCTTCTTCTACGCCTGGATCTGCTCCACCATGTGGGGGCTGGATGCGGCGGACCCGCGCGTTGCCATTGCCGCGATGCAGGCGATGAACAACTCGGTGCGCAATGCGGTCTTTGCCCCGGCCTTCTTCGGAACGCCGGCCATGCTCGTCCTTGCCGCCCTGCTCTGCCTGCGCGCGCAGCAGCGGCGCGCGGCGGGGGCCTTCGGCGCGGCAGCGCTGGTCTACGGAATCGGCGGGCTCGGTCTGACCATGGCGGTCAATGTCCCGATGAACGAGGCGCTTGCCGGGGTCGCGGTGCCCGCGTCGGAGGCCGAGGCGCAGGCGATCTGGCAGGCCTGGTCCCCGGACTGGCAGGCCTGGAACATCCTGCGCACCCTCGCCTCCGGCTTGACGCTGGCGCTGTCGACGCTCGGGTTGCTCGCCCTGCGCTAGCCCTCCAGCAGCGCGCGGGCGGCGGCGCGGGCCTCGTCGGTGACGATGTCCCCGGCCAGCATGCGCGCGATCTCTCCCTCGCGGGAGGCGGGGTCGAGCGGCACCACGGTCGAGGTGGTCATCTCGCCCTCCACCCGCTTCTCGACGCGCCAGTGATGCGCCCCGAGTGCGGCGACCTGAGGCGAATGCGTGACCACCAGCACCTGCCCGCCCGACGCCAGCGACCGGAGGCGCCGGCCGACGGCAGCGGCGGTGGCGCCGCCCACGCCCCGGTCGATCTCGTCGAAGATCATCGTCACGCCGAGGTTGCGCTCTTCGGCGAGGCTGACCTTCAGCGCCAGCAGGAAGCGCGACAGCTCCCCGCCCGAGGCGATCTTGTTGAGCGCGCCAGCGGGGGCGCCGGGATTGGTCGCGACGGTGAACGCCACGGCGTCGCGCCCCTCCGGCCCCGGATCGGCGGTGGTGATCTCGGTGCGGAACACCGCGCGCTCCATCTTGAGCGGCGCGAGTTCGGCGGCCACGGCGGTGTCGAGCCGACCCGCCGCGGCGCGACGGGCCTCGGTCAGCGCCGCGGCGGCGGCATCATAGGCGGCATCCGCCTCGGCCACGGCGGCGGTCAGCGCCGAAAGTTCGTCCGCGCCGCGATCCAGCGCCTGCAACCGACCCGACAGGGTGGCGGCGAACTCCGCCAATTCGTCCGGCGCGACCTGGTGCTTGCGGGCGAGACCGCGGATGGCAAAGAGCCGCTCTTCCGCAGCTTCCAGCTCGTGGGGGTTGAACTCCAGCGCATCGAGGCAATCGGCCACCTCGCGCGATGCCTCGTCCAGCTCGGCCATGGCGCGGGCCAGCGCGGCCATCGCCGCATCGAGCCGGCCCTCGGCCTTGTCCGCCGCCCCCTCGAGCCAGCGCAGCGCCCCGGCCATCGCGCCTTCGGCACCATCGTAACCCAGCGCCTCGGAGGCGCGGGCGATGTCGTCGCGGATACGTTCGGCGGCCTGCATGCCGCGGCGACGCTTGTCGAGTTCGGCCTCCTCCCCCGGCTCGGGGGAAAGCTTGTCGAGTTCGGCCACCGCATGACGCAGGAAATCCTCCTCGGCGCGCACGGCGTCGAGCGCGGCCTGCGCCTCGGCCAGGCGCTTGCGGGCCGCGCGGCGGGCGGCCCAGGCGGCGCGGGCCGTGTCGATGGCGGGGTCGATCCCGGCGAAGGTGTCGAGAATGGCGCGATGCCCTGACGGGTTCAGCAGCCCCCGGTCGTCGTGCTGGCCGTGAAGTTCCACCAGCGTTTCCGAGAGGCGGCGCAGCACCTCGCCCGAAGCGCGGCGGTCGTTGATCCAACCGGTCTTGCGCCCGTCGGCGGTGTTGACGCGGCGCAGGATCAGCTCGTCCGACACCGGCAGCCCCGCCTCGTCCAGCACCTCGCGCGCGGCATGGCCGGGGGCGAGGTCGAACACGGCGGTGACTTCGCCCTGCTCCGCCCCGCTGCGCACCAGCTCGGCGCGACCGCGCCAGCCGAGCACGAAGCCCAGCGAATCCAGCAGGATCGACTTGCCCGCCCCGGTTTCGCCGGTCAGCACGTTGAGACCGGGCTGGAAGCTCAGATCCAGCCGGTCGATGATGAGCATGTCGCGTATTTCAAGCGCCCGAAGCATATCGCGTCCGGCGGGATCTCGGCCCGCCTGTCCTTACAGCCACTCGCCCTTGACCATCTGACGATAGACATTGGCCAGCCAGTTGTCGCCGCTCGCCTTCATCTGCAGGCCGCGGCCCGCAAGCAGCTTGTAGCTGTCCTGGTACCAGGTCGTGCTCTGGTAGTTGTAGCCGAGGATCGCCCCCGCCGTCTGCGCCTCGTCCGTCAGGCCGAGGGACAGGTACGCCTCCACCAGGCGGTGCAGCGCTTCGGGGGTGTGGGTCGTGGTCTGGAAATCCTCGACGACCGAGCGGAAGCGGTTGATCGCCGCACCGTAATGGGCGCGCTTCAGATAGTAGCGCCCGATCTCCATCTCCTTGGCGGCGAGGTGATCGAAGGCGAGGTCGAATTTCAGGATCGACGAGCGGGCATATTCGCTGTCGGGATAGCGTTCGATCACCGTACGCAGGGATTGCAGCGCCTGGAAGGTCAGCCCCTGGTCGCGGCCGACCTCTTCGATCTGGTCATAGTAGGAGAGCGCCAGCAGGTACTGCGCATAGGCGGCGTCGTCCTCGGTCGGGTAGAAGTCGATGTAGCGCTGCGCGGCGGAACGCGAATTCTCGTAATCCTTGTCCTGATGATAGGCATAGGCCTGCATGATCAGGGCACGCTTGGACCAGTCGGAATAGGGATAGAGCCGCTCGACCTCGGAGAAGTAATAGGCCGCCTGTTCGGGGTCCTCGCGATCCAGTTCGAATTCCGCCCGCTCGAAGATCTGCTCCGCCGTGAACGTCTCGATCGGGGCGCCGTTGGGGGCAAAGCCCTGCCGTTGATTCGAGCAGCCCATCAGCACCAGCGCCGAAAGCGCCGCTGCGATCACAACCGTCCGCGATCTGCCGCCTGCCATGCCCGACAATCCTCACATTCCTTGCACAGGGCCGTTCCCCGGCCCTTGGCACGGTCCTAGCACAGAAAATTCCGGTGCAAAATGCCTTGACGGCGATTTGCGGCCGGCGTTTCCGTCAGGCGACAGCCGGGATTTCGTCACGCTCGACACCGCTGCCGGGAAGGCTTTCGGTCATCGCATCGTCACACAGGGTCAGGCGATACGCCTCCGGGGTCGCGAAGAGTTCATGCAGCAGCATGTTGGTGATCGCGTGTCCGGCCTTGTGGCCTTCGTAATGACCGATGATCGGCTGACCGGCGGTGTAGAGATCGCCGAGCGCGTCGAGCATCTTGTGGCGCACCGCCTCGTCGGCGTGACGCAGCCCGCCCGGCGACAGGACCTTGTCGCCGTCGACCACCACGGCATTCTCGTAGGTGCCGCCGAGCGCGAGACCGTTGGCCTGCATGGATTCCACGTCGGACTGACGGCAGAAGGTGCGGCTGTCGCAGAGTTCGCGGACGAAGGCGCCATTGGCGAGGTTCAGGCTCTTGCGCTGGGTGCCGATGGCGGCATCCGCGAAGTCGATGTGGAAATCCATGGTGAGCCCCTGCCCCGGCTTCGGGGGGGACAGGCGGGCCCAGCCCGACGCGGTGTGAACCGAAACGGGGGACAGGATCTCGATCGCGCGGACCGGGGCGCGCAGGGTGCGCACGCCGCGCGCGAGGATCGAGCGCACGAAGGGCGCGGAGGAGCCGTCGAGGATCGGAACCTCGGGGCCGTCGATCTCGATCAGCGCATTGTGAACGCCGCAGCCCGCGAGGGCCGCCATCACATGCTCGATGGTCGAGACCTGCACGCCGGCGCGGTTGACGATGCGGGTGCAGAGCGGCGTGATCTCGACCGCGTCGAAGCGCGCGGGCACGAGGGTATCGCCGAAGAGGATGTCGGTGCGCTTGAACCAGATGCCGTGCTCCGCCATCGCAGGACGGATACGCATCCGGACCGGCTTGCCCGAATGCAGGCCGACCCCCTGGAAGCTTACTGCGCTGCGAACTGTGGTTTGCACGTCTCTCACCATTCCTTAACCGAACCTTCATGAAGATGAACGGTTCCTGTTGTCATTGGAGATACGCGCGAGGGGGGGCTTGCTCAAATCAAACATTGCAACCGTCTGAAACATGCGTGTCACAACGGTAGGCGAAACCCCGCCAGTTCCGGAAATCGGCCAGACAAACCCCTGAAAACAAAAGAAAACGCCCCCTGCGAAAGGGGGCGTTCAAAGCGCTTTTATTACCGTAGGGTCAGTTCGCCTGACGCCGCAGGAAGGCCGGAATCTCGATCCGGTCCTGGTCGGCATCGGCCTGGGGATCGGCCACCGGCGCGGGTTTGTGCGCCTGGACGGGCGGCTGCTGGCGGCGCGGCGCGGCCTGCTGCGGGGCTGCCTGCTCGGCGTGGCCGGTCATCCGGTTGATCAGCGAATTGATCCCGAAGCGCGGCTTGTCGGCTTCGGCACCGCGATGCGCCCCGGCGGGTTGCTGCGGCTGTGCCTGGGGGGCCTGACCGCGGGTGCGGGCGGCGGCTGCCTGAAGGCGGGCCAGAGCCTCGGGCGACGGCGTTCCCGGAGCGGGGGCGCGCGGCGCGACGAAGGTGTCGGGCTCGGCTTCGAGGGCGTTGCTCTGCGGCTGGAATTGCGGAACCCGCGGGCGATAGGCCGGGGGCGGCAGACCGTCGTCATCCTGTGCGACGGGCTCTTCCTCTTCGAAGATGTGCTCCATCTGCTCTTCCGCAGCGGCGCGCTCGGCGTCCATGGTCTCGAACAGCGACGGCTCTTCGTCCTCGTACTGAGGCTCGGGGGCGCGGGCCGCCACCTGGGCGGGGGCCGGTGCGGCAGCCGCCACGGCCGGACGCGGCGCGGGGGCCGGAGCGGGTGCGGGCGCAGCTTCGATTTCCGACGCCTGCGGCAGCGGACGGGCCAGCGACCGGCGCGGCAGCGGCACGTCGGCATGCGAGGTCGAGGCGTCGATGCCGGTCGCGACGACGGAGACGCGCATCATGCCCTGCATCGCGTCGTCCAGCGTGGAGCCGACGATGATGTTGGCATCCGCGTCCACTTCCTCGCGGATGCGGTTGGCGGCTTCGTCCAGTTCGAACAGGGTCAGGTCGTGGCCGCCGGTGATGTTGATGAGAACACCCTTCGCGCCCTTGAGCGAGATTTCGTCCAGCAGCGGGTTCGCTATGGCCTTTTCGGCCGCCTGGATCGCGCGATCCTCGCCCTCGGCCTCGCCGGTGCCCATCATCGCCTTGCCCATCTCGTCCATCACCGCGCGGACGTCGGCGAAGTCGAGGTTGATGAGGCCCGGACGGACCATCAGGTCGGTCACGCCCTTCACGCCCTGGTAGAGCACGTCGTCGGCCAGCGAGAAGGCCTCGGTGAAGGTGGTCTTTTCGTTGGCGAGGCGGAACAGGTTCTGGTTCGGAATGATGATGAGCGTGTCGACGACCTTCTGGAGGGCTTCGACGCCGTCCTCGGCCTGCTTCATGCGCTTGGCGCCTTCGAACTGGAAGGGCTTGGTGACGACGCCGACGGTCAGCACGCCGAGTTCACGCGCGGCCTGCGCGATGATCGGCGCGGCGCCGGTGCCGGTGCCGCCGCCCATGCCCGCGGTGATGAAGCACATGTGCGCGCCCGCAAGGTGGTCGACGATCTGCTCGATGCTCTCTTCCGCGGCGGCTGCACCCACGGTCGCACGGGCGCCGGCACCCAGACCCTCGGTCACCTTCACGCCAAGCTGGACCTTGCTGGTCGACATGCTTTGCTGAAGGGCCTGAGCGTCGGTGTTGGCCACGACGAAGTCGACGCCTTCGAGCTGCTTCTCGATCATGTTGTTGACCGCATTGCCGCCTGCGCCGCCCACACCGAAGACCGTGATCCGGGGCTTCAGATCTTCTTCTCCGGGCATCGAGAGATTGAGTGCCATGTGCTTTTCCGCCTGTCTTTTATGACTTGTTACACGCCTGTCCTGCGCCATTGCCCTCAATTATTACTGACGACTCGGCTTGAGGTCACGCGAAAAACGCAAAATCGCCACAAAATCTAGGCATAAAATGAGGGTTGCGCGCGGGATTTCGCCGAAGGCCGCTACATTTTGCGGAGAGCCGAAAACACGACGCAACAGGCCAAGAAACCGCTCCCCGAGGGGGCGGTTGAAACGGTCCGGTCATGAGGTGGGAGTCTGCCCGACGTCCCTCGGTCCGCGTCTTGTGCACGGATCTGGGGATAATTTAGCAGAGCCCCCCGCCCCCTGTCATCCGCAATCTCGTGGCCGCAGCAAAAATCCGCGCCCGGGGTCGGGCGCGGAGGCGGGTCGTTCGGCCGGTCCGGTCTACCAGTTCGCGCGGAACCAGTGCAGCGCGCGCTTGAGCGAACGCACCGGGTACTTGTCTACCGGGATCTCGAAATCCCACCACTCGTCCTGCGGATGGGCGGCGAAGAGGCACATGCCCACGGCACTGGCAAAGCCGGGGCCGGTGGCGGCCTGCGGCAGGCCGTGCACGCGCAGCGGACGGCCGAGGCGGACCTGGGAGCCGAGGATGCGGCTCGCCAGCCCGTCGAGGCCGGGGATCTGGCTTGCCGCGCCGGTCAGCACGATCTGCTGGGTCGGCATGTGGTCGAATCCGGCAGCATCGAGACAGCCGCGCACCTCCTCGAGGATCTCCTCGACGCGGGGGCGCATGATGCCGATCAGCTCCGCCCGCGACACCGAGCGGCGATCGTGGTGCCAGTCGCCGGTGTCGCCGGAAATCTCGATCATCTCGCGGTCGTCCATGCCGGTCGCGACGACACCGCCGTAGAAGGTCTTGATCCGCTCGGCCATCGCCATCGGGATCTGCAGCCCCATCGAGATGTCGCCGGTGACGTGATCGCCGCCCAGCGGCACCGCATCGGCGTAGATCATGTGCTTTTTCATGAAGATCGACACGCCGGTCGCGCCGCCACCCATGTCGATGCAGGCCGCGCCGAGCTCCTGCTCGTCCTCGACCAGCGCCGCGACGCCCGAGGCATAGGCCGAGCTGGCAAGCCCGGCGAGTTCCAGGTCGCAGCGCTTTACGCAATGGGCGAGGTTCTGGATCGCCTGAGCGTTGACCGTGACCATGTGCATGTCGGTGGCCAGCGACTGGCCGATCTGGCCGCGCGGGTCCGACAGGCCGGACCGGTGGTCGAGCGCGAAGTTCACCGGCTGGGCGTGCAGCACCTCGCGGCCCGCGCCGAAATCCGGCACGTCGCAGGAGGACAGCACCCGCGCCACGTCCTGTTCGGAAACCACGGTCGATTCCACCTCGACCTGCCCGGCCAGCCCGTAGCTGCGCGGCTCGGCCCCCGAGAAACAGGCGATGACGTGATCGACGCGGATCCCGGCCATCTTCTGCGCCGCCTGGACGGCCGTGCGGATGGCGCGCTCGGTCTCGTTCATCGCGGCGATCTCGCCGAAGCGCACCCCGCGCGACCGCGTCGTCGCCGCTCCGATCACCCGGAACCCGGTCTGACCGGCCAGCGGGCCGACGCCGTCGTCGCCGGTGCGCTCGGTCCCGTCGAAGCGCAGAACGAGACAGGCGATCTTGGAACTGCCCACGTCCAGCACCGCCACCACCCCGCGCTGCATCGCCGCCTTGCGCATGTTGCGCATCGCCCGCTGGGATTCATAGAGCTCGATCATTATTGCTTTTCTCCGGTCTCTATTGCCTTGATACGCCAGTATTCCTGGACTGCCTCACCGCGCAGGCGCAGCGTCGGACGCTGCGCCAGTCGCAAATCCACCACCGCCAGGTCACGCCCGAGCATGTCGACCGCCTGGTCCATCGCCAGCACCCGTTCGAGCGCCTGCACCGCGCCGGTTTCCGGCAGCAGGATACGCTGGTCGCGATCCAGCACCACGTCCCAGCGCCGCCCGCCGATCCGTTCGAGACCGCGAAGCCGGTCGGCCAGCGGCTCGGCGGCGGCGAACAGGGCCACCGCCTCGGGCACATGCTCGTTCGCGCCGGGGCCCGCAACGACGGGAAGGCGCGCGTATTCCGCCCGCGTCAGGGCCGGACCGACGCGATGCCCGGTCATGTCGAGAAGCTGCAGCCCCCCTGCCCCGCGCCACAGCGTCACCGGCACCCGTTCGGTCACCTCGACCTGGAGCACGCCGCCCTGGCGGATGCGCAGCTTGGCGCTTTCCACCGCGTCGAGCTTGCCCACCGTCTCGCGCATGGCGTCGAGATCGAGGTCGAAGGACGAGATCGGGAAATCCACCGGCAGGACGACGCGGATGTCTTCGGCCACCCCTTCCGAGGCACCGTCGATGGCCATGAGGTTGACCATGAATTCGGGCCGGGTCTGGATCTCATCGCGCAGCTCGGCATAGGTGTCGAAGACCATCGCCCGGTTGCTTTCCACCGAAAAGAACCACGTCACCGCGCCGAAGCCCACGGCCAGCGGCAGACCGACCCGCAGCGCGATGCGGAAGAGCGGCGTCAGCATCAGCCGCTCCATCCGGTATTTCAGCCGCGACGGCGCGGGATCGGGGCGGATGATCTGGTTCACCTGTTGCACGAGGCGTCCTCCACCATCCACTGACACAGTTCGCCGAAGGTCATGCCGCAGACCTGCGCCTGTTCGGGCGCGAGCGAGGTCGGCGTCATCCCCGGCTGGGTATTGGTTTCGAGCAGGATCAACCCGTCGAGTCCGCGCGCCTCGTCCCAGCGGAAATCGGTCCGGCTCACGCCCCGGCAGCCCAGCACCTCGTGGGCGCGCCGGGCGTAGTCGAGACAGGCCTCGAAGATCTCGGAGGGAATGTCGGCAGGGACTACGTGGCGCGATCCGCCTTCCTTGTACTTGGCATCGTAATCATACCAGCGATCGGTCAGGATGTCGGTCACCGTCAGCGCCCGGTCGCCCATCACCGTGGTGGTCAGCTCGCGCCCGGGGGCGAAGGCCTCGACCATCACCACATCGGGCATCTCGTCGGACAGCGCCGGCGGGCCGTTGGCCTCCTCGTGAACGAGGTAGACCCCCACCGAGGACCCTTCGTTGTAGGGTTTGACCACGTAGGGCGGCGCCATGACGTGACCGGCCATGACATCGGCCTTGCGTGCGAGAAGGCTCGCCACCACCGGCAGACCGGCATCGCGGTAGACCTGCTTGGTGCGTTCCTTGTCCATCGCGAGGGCCGAGGCCAGCACCCCGGAATGGGTGTAGGGCAGCCGCAACCATTCAAGGAGGCCCTGCACGCAGCCATCCTCGCCCCAGCGCCCGTGCAACGCGTTGAACACGACGTCCGGCGCGACCTCGCCCAGACGCGCTGAAAGGTCGGGGCCCGCATCGACCTCGACCACTTCGTAACCCTGTCCCCTCAAAGCGGCGGCACATTCCCGCCCGGAACTGAGAGACACTTCGCGTTCAGCCGAAGGTCCGCCCAATAATACCGCCACTTTCGGGAGTGCCCTGCTCGACATCCCAAAAACCGCCTCGAATTCGGGGCTTGCGCCCCTTGTTATGATGCCGGGGTTTGCCCCCGTTCGATGGACCGCGACCTGCCTGTGGCCGCTGGGCGTCTAGCCCTGATCCTTGGCGGGTTCACCGACCCGCATGATTTCCCAGTGTAGCTCTATTCCGCTGTGTTGGAAAACCCTTTTTCGCACTTCCTCGCCCAATCCTTCCAGATCGGCGGCGGTTGCCTGCCCGGTATTCACGAGGAAATTCGAATGCTTGGGGCTCATCTGCGCGCCGCCCCGCGTGGCCCCGCGCAGACCCGCATCGTCGATCACCTTCCAGGCCTTGAGCTCATGGCTGTCGTCGGCCTTCCCGGTCGAGCTGAAACCCGCCGGGTTGCGAAAGGTGCTGCCCGCGGTGCGGTCCTTGGTCGGCTGGGTCTCGTCGCGCTTGCGCAGCTGATCCTCCATGCGCTGCGCGAGGGCGTCAGGCGCGCCGCGCGGCCCCTCGAACACCGCCGCGGTCACCACCCAGCCCTCGGGCAGGTCGCTCTGGCGGTAGCGGAGGTTCAGATCGGCGGCGGGGATGGTCACCGCTTCGCCCGCGCGGGTGACGGCGCGCACCTCGACCAGGTGGTCGGCGACATAGGTGCCGTAACACCCGGCGTTCATCCGCACGGCCCCGCCGACGGAGCCGGGAATGGTGCGCAGGAAGGTGAGGTCGATGCCCGCCTCGGCGGCCTTCCGGGCGACATGCGCATCGAGCGCGGCAGCCCCGGCGACGATCCGGGTGCCCTCGCCGTCGCCCTCGACGACGATGCCGTTGAAGCCGCGGCCGAGACGGATCACCACCGCCCGCAGCCCGCCGTCGCGCACGATGAGGTTCGATCCGACCCCCATCGGGAACACCGGCACCCCGGAGGGCAGCGCGGCAAGAAAGTCCTGAAGGTCGGCAAGGTCGGCGGGCTGGAACAGCGCATCTGCCGGACCGCCGACGCGCAGCCAGGTGAGATCGGAGAGCGGGCGGTCGGGAGTCAGGCGCCCGCGCACGGGGGGAAGCGTGTCAATCATGCTGCCGGTTCTGCACCGCCTTGCCGGCGCGGTAAAGCCCCGCCGCGCCGCGACCGGCGGCGCTCCGGCATCCGCGGGCGGGATCGGGCCGGAAACCGCCACGGGCCCGGCCACGCTCCGACCCTAGCTGCCGCGCCCGAGCCGCGCGCCGAGCCACCGCAGCAGGTGGCGCATCGGCCAGCGCAGCACGCTCATGCCGGCGAGAAGCACCAGAAGGCCGATCCAGGGCCCGTTTTCCCAGGTCACATACCCCAGAAGCGGTATGCCGATCGCGATGAGCACATAGGCCCGTGTCCAGTGATTGTCCTTCGACGGCACCATGGCCGCGATGTTCGCCAGGATCGCCCAGAGGCAGGCAAGGATGAGAGAGGTCGTCATGTCGGTCCCGAATTGCGGCCCCCCGGCGGCACGCCCACCCTGCCGCAGGCAGGCCTCCGGCGCAAGGAATTCCGGGAACCGGCGGGATCACCGGGAGGAGCGACCGACCGCGGTGGCGTTCATGCGGCCTCTGGCCGATCCGTCCGGACGGCAGCCTCGGCGGTGTCTGCCGGATAGCGCCCGGCCCGGATCAGAGCAGGCTGCCGAACCAGCGGCGCAGGGGCCAGGCGACGGCCAGCCCGCCGCCGGTGGTCGCAAGCAGCGCCGCGCCCTGCGCCGGATCGTGGCGCAGGTGCAGGAGGGCGAGTGCGGCGAAGGCGATGGTGAAGGCGAAGAGGAACAGCTTCAGCGCCCGCAGCAGCGGGATCGCGGCAAGCAGCACGATCACCGCCGATATCGCCCAGAGCCAGGTCATTCAGGGGGTCCCGATCTCTCGTCGAAAAATCGCGCGCCGCCTCATGCCCCGAGACGGGCGGGCAGGTTGTTGGCCCAGGCCGAGATCGTGCCCGCCCCGAGGCAGACCACCATGTCGCCCGGCCGTGCCTGTTCGCGCACCAGCCGTTCCAGGTCGTCCTCGGACAGGATGGCCCGCGCGTGGCGGTGGCCGTGGCGGATCAGCCCGGCGACCAGGTCGTCGCGCGACGCGCCGGGGATCGGTTCCTCGCCCGCCGCGTAGACCTCGGCGATGGCGACCACGTCCGCCTCGTTGAAACAGGTGCAGAAATCCTCGAACAGGTTCGACAGGCGCGAATAGCGGTGCGGCTGATGCACCGCGATCACCCGGCCTTCGGAGGCCTGGCGCGCCGCCTTCAGCACCGCCGCGATTTCCACCGGGTGATGGCCGTAATCGTCGATGATGGTCACGCCGTCAACCTCGCCCACCCGGGTGAAGCGGCGGTTGACGCCGCCGAAGGCTGCGAGTGCGGCGCGGATCTCGTCATCGGACATGCCGAGATGGCGCGCCACGGCCACCGCCGCCAGCGCGTTCGACACGTTGTGATCGCCCGGCATCGGCAGCGAGCAGCCCTCGATCAGCACATCGTCGGCCTGAACGCGGATGTCGAAATGCGCGACGCCCTTTTCATAGCGCAGGTTCACCGCGCGCACGTCGGCCTGGGCGTTGAAACCGTAGGTGGTGACGCGGCGGTCGGTCACGCGGCCGACCAGCGCCTGCACCTCGGGGTGATCGGTGCAGCACACGGCGAGCCCGTAGAACGGAATGTTGCTGACGAACTGATAGAAACCGTCGCGCAGGTTCTCGATGCTGCCCCAGTGTTCCATGTGCTCGGGGTCGATATTGGTCACGATGGCAATGGTCGCGGGAAGCCGGTTGAAGGTGCCGTCGCTTTCGTCGGCCTCGACCACCATCCACTCGCCCTGCCCCATCCGCGCGTTGGAGCCGTAGGCATGGATGATCCCGCCGTTGACCACGGTCGGATCGTAGCGCCCGGCATCGAGCAGCGTCGCCACCATCGTGGTGGTCGTCGTCTTGCCGTGCGTGCCCGCCACCGCGACGTTGGACTTCAGCCGCATCAGCTCGGCCAGCATCTCGGCGCGGCGCACCACGGGCAGACCGCGGCGGCGCGCCTCGTCCAACTCCGGGTTGCCGGTCTTGATGGCGGAGGAGATCACGACCACCTCGGCCCCGGCCAGGTTGTCGGCGCTCTGGCCTTCGAACACATGCGCGCCCAGCCCTTCCAGCCGCTCGGTGATCCGGGAGCGCTTGAGGTCCGAGCCCTGCACCACGTAACCGTGGTTGAGCAGAACCTCGGCGATGCCCGACATGCCGATGCCGCCGATGCCGACGAAATGGATCGGGCCCACGTCGCCCGGAAGTTTGGTGGCGGCGTTCATGGGGGCCCCTTTGGTGATGCTTGCGTGTTTCATGCCTGCTGATCCTCTTCACTACCCGGTATGGTCGGTTCGCTGCCGGCCAGATGTTCTACCAGGGCGGCCAGTTCTTCGGCCGCCATGGGCTTCGAGACGGAGAGCGCCGCGCGCGACATCTGCGCCGCGCCCTCGGGATTGGACAGGATCGCCTCGATCGCGTCGGTCATGCTCTCGACCGAAAGCCGGCTTTCGGGGATGCGGATGGCCGCGCCCGCATCCACCAGCCCCTGCGCGTTGACCGTCTGGTGATCGCCCGCGGCGACCGCGTAGGGAATGAGGATCGAGGGTCGCCCGATGACCGAGATATCCGCGACCGAGGAGGCGCCGGAGCGCGAGATGACCAGTTGCGCTTCGGACATGCGGGTGGGAATGTCGTTGAAGAAGGGCCGGACCTCGGCGTCGATGCCCTGCTCGGCGTAGAACGTGGCGACACGGGCGCCGTCCTCGTCCCGCGCCTGGTGGCTGACGCGCAGGTTGCGCAGGATCTCCATCGGCAGCGCGGCGATGGCGGGGGGCACGATGTCGGAGAGGATCCGCGCGCCCTGACTGCCGCCGATCACCAGCAGCGACATCGGGTAGTCGCCCGGCACGATGTATCCGGCGCCGGCGCGCTCCTGCACGGCGCGGCGCACCGGGTTGCCGGTGTGGATGCCTTCGACTCCCTCGGGGAGCGCGGTGGGCCAGGTACCGCAGGCGACGCCGTCGACCTTGGGGGCGAAGATCTCGTTCACCCGGCCGAGCACGCCGTTCTGTTCGTGGATCATGCGCGGCAGCTTCAGCATCCAGGCCGCGCCGAGCGCCGGGATCGAGGGATAGCCGCCGAAGCCCACCACGACGTCGGGCCGGTCGCGGCGGAATTGCAGCATGGTCGACAGCACCCCGCCCGCGACGCGGAACGGCACGACCACCTTGGACAGCAGCCCGCCGCGCGCGAAGGTGGCGGAGCTGACCTGTTCGATCTCGGTGCTGTGGGGAAAGCCGCCGGTGTAGCGCGCGCCGCGCGCATCGGTCGACAACCGGACCCGCCATCCGCGCCGCAACATGATTTCCGCCAGCGCCTGCGCCGGGAACATGTGCCCGCCGGTGCCGCCTGCGGCGATCACCAGGAAGGGAGGGCGGAACCGTTCTGCCATGCCTGCTATTGCCCTCGTCTCAGTCAATGCGACGGGCGATGTGCCCCGCCCTTTTCAACCCGGGGCGGCGCGCAAGGGGCGCCACCACCATATCCGGGCTTCCATATCCGCTTGTTCCGCGCGGGTGAAGCCCTGCCGGCGCCGCGCCCGGGCGGGCGCGGGCCTATCGCGGCCGTCCGCGCAGGATCTCGCCGATCTCGCCCTGCGGGCGCGAGCGGGTGAAGGCCAGGAGCATGCCCACCGCGATGCCGCCCGCGATCAGCGACGAGCCGCCGTAGCTCACGAAGGGCAGCGTCATGCCCTTGGCGGGCAGCAGGCGCACCGCGACGCCCATGTTGATCATCGCCTGCACCCCGAAGATCGCCGCAAGGCCGGTGCCGGCGAGGCGGATGAACGGGTCCCGCTCGCGCATGAGGCGCAGCAGCGAGCGCACGACGACCGTGGCGTAGAGCGCGATGATGAGCAGCACGAGGATCAGGCCGTATTCTTCGGCCGCGACGGCGATGATGAAATCGGTATGGGCATCGGGAAGCGACCATTTCACCTGGCCCTCGCCCACGCCGACCCCGAGAAAGCCGCCCTCCTGGATCGCGTTGGTCGCATAGCCGATCTGGGTGGTGGGGTCGATGTCGGGGTTGAGGAAGCCGTCGATGCGGCGGGCGAAGTGTTCGGAATTGTCGTAGGCGAAGGAGCCGCCGAGCACGACGAGCCCGGCCATGCCGACCAGCAGCAGCATCGGCGCCCCGGCGACGAACCACATCACGCCCCAGCCGAAGAGGATCAGGCTGGCCTGGCCGAAGTCCGGCTGCAGCGCGAGGGTGAGCACGATGGCCGAGGTGAGCCCGAAGGACCAGAGCTTGCCCGGCGGGCCGCCGATGTCCTGGCTCGCGGCCATCATCCAGGCGGCCACCACGATGAAGGCGGGCTTGAGGAATTCCGACGGCTGCACCGATGCGAAGCCGAGCGAGAACCAGCGCACCGCGCCCTTGCCGAAGTCGGTGCCGAAGACCGGCAGCAGGAAGAGCGACAGGAACGCGAAGAGGAAGCCGACCACCGCGAGCCGCCGCACCACCGTGGGCGAGAGCATCGAGGTCAGCATCATCGCGGTCAGCGCGAGGCTGCCGAAGAAGGCCTGCCGCTGCACGTAGTAGAAGGGCGCGAGCCCGTTGCGTTCGGCCAGCGGCGGCGAGGCCGCGAGGCCCAGCATCAGCCCGATGCCGAACAGCATGAGCACGCAGGACAGCGTCCAGCGATCCACCGTCCGCCACCATTTCGGCAGCACCGGCTCGCCGTCGCGCACGGGAACCGTGCCGTAAACCATTTCCGTCATGGGAACACCGCTCGGAAGACCTTGCCTGAGGTTGTCCGGGTTTGCCCGGATCGTCCGATCAGTCTAGCAAAGGCTGCGCGATTTGCAAAGCATTGCCTGATCCTGCGGAGCGGCCTTGCCGCACCGGGCTGTCGCCCTTGCGGGCTCCGCGGCCGTGGCGGGGTGACGCCCATGCCGGACGCCCCGCGGATGGCGCGGTCGTGCCCTGCGTATTTGGAACAAGAAGAAGGCGCGGGCTTGCGGCAGAAGCGCCGGCATGGTTGGAGGACCGGATGGAGTACGAGACGCTGATCCTGGGAGCCGGTGCGGCCGGAATGATGTGCGCCGCCCATGCCGGGCCGGGGGTGCTGGTGGTGGATCATGCCCGTGCGCCGGGCGAGAAGATCCGCATTTCCGGCGGCGGGCGGTGCAATTTCACCAATCTCGAGGTGCGCCCCGAGCGGTTCCTGTCGCAGAACCCGCATTTCTGCAAATCGGCGCTGGCGCGCTACACGCAGTGGGATTTCATCGACCTGGTGTCGCGGCACGGCATCGCCTGGCATGAAAAGACGCTCGGGCAGTTGTTCTGCGACGGCAAGGCGACGCAGATCGTGGCGATGCTGCTGCGCGAGATGCAGGCGGCCGGCGCGGAGCTCCGGCTTTCGGCCGAGGCGCGCGACATCGGCCATGACGGGAGCCGGTTCACCGCCGTGATACGGCACGACGGGCGCGATCAGCCGGTCCGGGCGCGGTCGCTGGTGCTGGCCACCGGCGGCAAGTCGATCCCGAAGATGGGGGCGAGCGGCTATGCCTACGATCTTGCGGCGCAGTTCGGCCTCGCCCTCGTGCCGCCCCGCCCCGGCCTTGTCCCGCTGACCTTTCCGGAGGGGCGGTTCGCGGCCCTGGCGGGGGTGTCGCTGCCGGTGCGCGCCAGCGCCGCCGAAGCGGTGTTCGACGAGGCCATGCTGTTCACCCATCGCGGCCTCTCCGGGCCGTCGATCCTTCAGGCCTCCTCCTACTGGCAGGAGGGCGCGCCGGTGACGGTGAACCTGCTGCCGGGCGGCAGGCTGGGGCAGATCCTGCGCGACAAGCGCCGCCGCGAGGGCAAGCGGGCGCTGACCACCGAACTGGCCGAGCATCTGCCGCAGCGCCTCGTCGCCTGGCTGGCCGGGGAAACCGACCTCGGCGGGCGGCTCGGAGATCTGTCCGACCGGCGGATCGACGCGCTCTGCGCCACGCTCGAAGGCTGGGAGCTTCGGCCCGCGGGCACCGAGGGCTGGCGCACCGCCGAGGTGACGCTGGGCGGGGTGGCGACCGCGGCCCTGTCCTCGCGCAGCATGGAGGCGGCGGCGGTCCCCGGCCTGTATGTCATCGGGGAGGCGGTCGACGTGACCGGGTGGCTCGGGGGCTACAACTTCCAGTGGGCGTGGTCTTCGGGTGTCGCCGCCGGACGCGCCATCGCGGAGCGCCTGCGCGAGGCTTGATTTTGCCGTGCGGGCGTTACACATTCGTCGTGAAACCTTCACGGCGGTGTTACACTTGGCCTTTGCGGACCACCCTTCCCTGCACCCGGCGAACTGGCTGCGCGACCTCGAAGCCCAGGTTCCGCGCAAGGCGATCCGGGATTTCTGGAACCGGTTCCGCTACGGGCCCGAGGCGCCGGTGTCGGACGAGCGGATCTTCGTTCCGCCGCTCGACATCCGCCACAGCTACGACGCCCGCGCGGGCAAGCGCCCGCTGCGGCGCCAGCACAGCGGCATGATCATCGGCGGGGACTGGGACCTGTGCCGCGTGCCCATGGCCGGGCAGATCAAGATCGAGAGCAGCCGGATGCGCTATCTCGACGGGCTGCGCTGGGACCAGACGCCGCTGTTCGAGAAGATGCTGCGCGAGGTGGCGGAGGGCAAGCGTCCGGACGGCTGCGAGAGCCGCGCCGACGTGGTCCACCGCTACGAGACGCTCGACCGGATCTTCGAGGAGACGCGGCGCCGGGGGCGGCTGCTCAGCCAGTCCGAACTGCCGGAATATTTCCGGCGCGAGCATGGCGGAATCCTGGTGCATATCGGGCGCAACGGAGAATTGCTGCGCGCCAGCGGCGGCATGCACCGCTTTGCCATCGCGCAGATCCTCGAACTGCCGGAGATGCCCGCGCAGCTCGGCGTGATCCACGCCGAGGCGCTCTACAAGGGGCTGCTGGCCCGCTTCCGCAAGCCGCAGGCAGCGTGACGGACGGGCGGGCGCCGCAGCGCCCCTGCGCGGCGAAAAGCGCCGCTCAGCCCCGGGCGAGGACCGCCGCCACCTTTTCCGCGAAATCCTCGCCGCGTTTTTCGAAACTGTCGTACTGATCGAAGCTGGCCGCGGCCGGGGCGAGGAGCACGACATCGCCCGGCTCCGCCTCGGCCGAGGCGGCGGCGACGGCCGTGGCCATGTCGGTGCAGATCTCGGCCTCGACCCCCGGCAGGCCGAGCGCGAACTTCGCCGCCTCGCGCCCGATCACGTAGGCCTTGCGCACGTTGGGCAGGCCGGGGGCGAGACCGGCAAGCCCGCCTTCCTTTTCCAGCCCGCCGCAGATCCAGCGTATGTTGCGGAAGGCCAGCAGCGCCTTGACCGCGCTGTCGACATTGGTCGCCTTGCTGTCGTTGACATAGCTCACGCCCCCCGCCTCGGCGATGGTCTGGGAGCGGTGCGGCAGGCCCTCGAAGCTGTGCAGCGCCGTCTCGATGTCGCGCGGTGCGAGGCCGAGCGCGCGGGTCGCGGCATAGGCGGCGCAGGCGTTCTGGTGATTGTGCGCGCCGGGCAGGCCGCGGATCTCGCGCAGGTCGATGCCGGCCACCTGCCGCCCCTTGCGCCATTCGGTGAGAAACCCCTTGCGGGCAAAGACCAGCCAGCCGGGTCCGGAGAGCTTCTGCCCCGACGAGATCCGGATCACCCGGTCGTCGGTCGGCCCTTCGGAAAGCTGGTTGGCGAGGTAGCGGCCCTCGGGCTCGTCCATGCCGATCACGCAGCGGTCCGGACCGCCTTCGGCGAAGAGGCGGCGCTTGGCGGCGAAATAGCCGCCCATGCCGCCGTGGCGATCGAGGTGGTCGGGCGAGAGGTTGGTGAACACCGCGACATCCGGCGTCAGCGCGCGGGCAAGGTCGGTCTGGTAGGAGGACAGTTCGAGCACGACCACGCCGCCGTCGCCCGGCGGATCGATGTCGAGCACGCCGCGCCCGATGTTGCCGGCAAGCTGGCTTTCGCGACCGGCGCTCTGCAGGATGTGATGGATCAGCGCCGAGGTCGTCGACTTGCCGTTGGAGCCGGTGACGGCGATGACCTTGGGCGGGCTGTCGAAACTGTCCCAGTCGCCGCTGCCGACCGACCGGAAGAACAGGCCGATGTCGTTGTCGACCGGCACGCCCGCCGCCCAGGCCGCCGCGATCACCGGGTTCGGCGCGGGGTAGAGATGCGGGATGCCGGGCGAGACCACCAGCCAGTCGACGCCGTCGAAGCCGCCCGCGCGGGTGAGGTCGCGCACCGTCAGGCCTTCGGCCTCGGCGCGGTCGCGCGCGGCGGGGTTGTCGTCCCAGACCAGCGGCAGCGCGCCGCCCTCGCGCAGCGCCCGCGCCGCCGAGAGGCCGGACCGCCCCAGCCCGAGCACGGCGACGCTGCGCCCTTCCATATTCGCCACAGGGATCATGACCCGCCGTCCTTCCGTTTCCTGCGCCACCGGATCACCGGCCAGAGCAGCGCCGCGCCCAAGACAAACACCAGCAGCGCAACGCCGAGGTGGATATGCAATTCGTGATGCCCGAAGGCGGCGACGATCGCCGCCCCCGCGCCATAGCCCAGTGCCGCCAGCACATGCGCCCAGATCAGCACCGCCACGGCATTGATCGCCGCGAAGCGCGCCCATGGGATGGCCGTGGTTCCGACCATCATGGCGCCGACGGTCTTCATCCCGTAGAGGAACCGCACCCCGAGGATCGCCGCCTCGGGATGCCGGGTCAGCCGGGAATGCAGCGCCCGCGCCGCCGGCCTTGCCAGCACCCGCCGCGCCAGGGCGCCCTGCCCGGCCCGCCGTCCGATCAGGAAGCAGATGTTGTCCGCGATCACGCCGCCGAGCGTCGCCGCCAGCGCCACCGCCTCGAACGGGAACAGGTGCCGGTGCGCCAGCACCCCTCCGAGAAAGGTCACCGTGTCGCCTTCGACCACCGCGCCCAGCACCAGCCCCGGCAGGCCCAGCGTCTGGATCAGGTGCTCAGGGTGCACCTCGCCCTCAGCGCAGCTTGAGCGTGGCGAGACCGATCAGGGCCAGGATCAGCGAGATGATCCAGAAGCGTATGACGATCTGCGGTTCGGCCCAGCCCTTTTTCTCGTAGTGGTGATGGATCGGCGCCATCAGGAACACCCGCTTGCCGGTGCGCTTGAAGTAGAGCACCTGGATGATGACCGAAAGCGCCTCGACCACGAAGAGCCCGCCGACGATGGCCAGCACGATCTCGTGCTTGGTGGCCACCGCGATGGCGCCGAGCGCGCCGCCGAGCGCCAGCGAACCGGTGTCGCCCATGAAGACGGCGGCGGGAGGCGCGTTGTACCACAGGAACCCGAGACCGCCGCCGATCAGCCCGGCGGAAAAGATCAGGATCTCGCCCGTGCCGGGGACGTAGTGGACGTCGAGGTATTCGGTGAAGTCGGTGCGCCCCACCGCGTAGGCGATGATGCCCAGCGTGCCGGCCGCGATCATCACCGGCATGATCGCCAGCCCGTCGAGGCCGTCGGTCAGGTTCACCGCGTTCGCGGCCCCCACGATCACGATCATCGAGAACGGCACGAACATCCAGCCGAGGTTCAGCAGCGCGTCCTTGAACACCGGAAAGGCCAGTTGGTTGGTCAGGTCCGCCGGGTGGAACCACGCGGCCCAGCCCCCCGCGACGGCGGCGATCAGAAAGCCGAGCCCGAGCCGCACGCGCCCCGACACCCCGGCGGTATTCTGCTTGGTCACCTTGGCGTAATCGTCGGCAAAACCGATGGCGGCATAGCCCATGGTGACGAACAGAACCATCCAGACGAAGGCATTGTCGAGCCGCGCCCAGAGCAGCGTCGAGGTCAGCAGCGCCCCGACGATCAGCAGCCCGCCCATGGTCGGCGTGCCCGCCTTGATGAAATGCCCCTCGGGGCCGTCGTCGCGGATCGGCTGTCCCTTGCCCTGACGCTTGCGCAGCACGTCGATCAGCGGCTTGCCGAAGATGAAGCCGAAGATCAGCGCGGTCAGGAAGGCGCCGCCGGCGCGGAAGGTGATGTAGCGGAACAGGTTGAAGATGTCCCCGCCGTCACTCAGTTCCGTCAGCCAGTACAACATGGCCAGTCCCCTTCAGTTTCCGCCCGCGGGCGCATGGCCCATTTTCCGGATCGCGTCAACCACGCGGGCCAGTGCCATGGACAGCGATCCCTTGACCAGCACCACGTCGCCCGCATCCAGATCGTGCCGCACGCGCTCCGCCATGGCGGCGCTGTCCTCGGTCCAGTGGCCGCGCTTGGCCTCGGGCAGCGCGGCCCAGAGGTTGCGCATCAGCGGACCGATGCAATGCACGATGTCGATCTTCTCCATCGCCGGATTGGCGGCCAGCCCGACGTGCAGTTCGACCTCGGTCGTGCCCAGTTCCTTCATGTCGCCGACATAGGCGATGCGCCGCCCCTGGGAGACCCGCCCGAGCCCGTCGCGCGGGTGCGCCCCGGCCAGCACCTCGAGCGAGGCGCCGAGCGAGGCCGGGTTGGCGTTGTAGGCATCGTCGATCAGTTCCAGCGTCAGCTGCGTCTCGACCGGGTCGAGCAGGATGACCTCGCGCAGGCCGCGCCCCGCCCCGGCCTGCCACTGGCCGAGCGCCGTGACCGCCATCGCCCGGTCCAGCCCCAGCGCATGGGTCACGGCAAGCGCCGCCATGCCGTTCATCGCGAAATGCCGCCCCGGCGCCGCGACCTTGTAGAGGACCGGAGTCCGCCAGGCCCGGCCCTGCGCCACGGTGGTGGCGTCGCAGATCGTGACCTCGGTGATGCGGTGATGGTTGTGCGCCGCCTCGCCGAAGTCGATCACCTGCGCGGCGCGGGTCTCGGCCATGGCGCGCAGGATCGGCGTCACCGGCAGGTCGCCGTTGATGATCGCGGTGCCGCCCGGTTCCAGCCCGTCGAAGATCGCGCCCTTCTCGCGCGCGATGCCTTCGATGTTCTCGAAGGCCGCCAGATGCGCCGGCGCGACGATGGTCACCACGGCCACATGCGGACGTGCCATGCGGCTGAGGGGCGAAATCTCGCCCGGGTGGTTCATGCCGATCTCGATCACGGCGAAATCCGCCTCGCGCGGCATCCGTGCCAGCGTCAGCGGCACACCCCAGTGGTTGTTGTAGCTCTTTTCGGCCGCGTGGACCTGGCCCTGGTCGCCCAGCACCGTGCGCAGCATCTCCTTGGTCGAGGTCTTGCCGACCGATCCGGTCACCGCCACGACCTGCGCGCGGGTGCGCGCGCGCCCTGCCCGGCCCAGCGCCTCGAGCGCGGCCTGCACGTCCTTGACCAGCAGCAGGCGGCTTTCGTCGACTCCCTCGGGGATGCGGCTGACCAGGGCCGCCGCCGCGCCGCCGGCAAGCGCCGCGGCCACGAAATCATGCCCGTCCCGCGCGGCCCTGAGCGCCACGAACAGATCGCCCGGCGCGAGGCTGCGGGTGTCGATCGACACGCCGTGCGCCTCCCAGTGACCGGTGGCCTGCCCGCCGGTCGCCTCGGCCGCTTCCCTTGCCGTCCAGAGCGTCACAGCCCCCTCCCGTCCAGCGCCGCGACAGCGACGCTCGCCTGTTCCACATCGTCGAAGGGATAGATCGTGTCGCCCACGATCTGCCCGGATTCATGTCCCTTGCCGCAGACCAGCAGCGCATCGCCCGGCCCGAGAGCATCGACACCGCGCAGGATCGCCTCGGCGCGGTCGCCGACCTCGATCGCCTCGGGCGCCCCGGCCAGGACCTGCGCACGGATCGCCGCCGGGTCCTCCGAGCGGGGGTTGTCGTCGGTCACGATCACGAGGTCCGCATGTTCGTGCGCCGCCGCCCCCATGAGAGGCCGCTTGCCGGAATCGCGGTCGCCGCCGGCACCGACGATGGCCACCAGCCGCCCCATGACGTGCGGGCGCAGCGCCCGGATCGCGGTCGACACCGCGTCGGGGGTATGGGCGTAGTCCACGTAGACCGCCGCGCCGTTGTCGCGCGTCGCCGCAAGCTGCATCCGCCCGCGCACCGTCTCGAGCCTTTCGAGCGCGCGAAAGACGTCCTCGGCTTCCGAGCCGCAGGCGATGCAGAGCCCCGCCGCGACCAGCGCGTTCTCGCCCTGGAAGCCGCCGATGAGCGGCAGGCGCAACTGCTCCACGACACCGTGCCAGGACAGGCGCAGTTCCTGCCCCGTCGCGTCGAAGCGCTGCCCCAGCAGGCGCAGATCCGCGCCCTCGGCCTCTCCGACGGTGATCGTCGCCTGCCCGCGCGCCTGCGCGATGGCCAGGATATCCACGCCGCGCGCATCGTCGATATTGACGACGGCGGTGCCCTCCTCCGGCAGCACGCGGGCGAAGAGCCCGGCCTTGGCGGCAAAATATTCCTCGAAATCCGCGTGGTAGTCGAGGTGATCCTGCGTGAAGTTGGTGAAGCCCGCCGCCTTCAGCTGGACCCCGTCCAGCCGGCGCTGATCCAGCCCGTGCGACGACGCCTCCATCGCGGCGTGATCCACGCCCTCGCGGGCGGCATCGGCCAGCGCCTTGTGCAGGGTGATCGGTTCGGGCGTGGTGTGGCGCAGCGGCGCCTGCCAGTCGCCCTCGACCCCGGTGGTGCCGAGGTTGACCGCGCGAAAGCCCAGCTCCTGCCAGATCCGCCGCACGAAGGTCGCCACGCTGGTCTTGCCGTTGGTGCCGGTCACCGCGACCATGATCTCGGGCTGCGCACCGGACCAGAGCGCCGCCGCATAGGCCAGCGCCTGGCGCGGATCGGCGGCGATCACCACCGCCGCGCCGGACTCGCCCAGCGCTTCGGCGGCAAGCCGCGCGCCCTCGGCATCGGTCAGGATCGCCGCGGCGCCCTGCGCCAGCGCGGTGTCGATATAGGTGGCCCCGTGCACGCGCGTCCCGGGCATCGCGGCGAACAGGTGGCCCGGCATCACCGCCCGGCTGTCCACGGAAATCCCCGAGATCCGGGCATCCCGCCCGCCCCGCGCCGTCAGACCCAGCTCCGACAGGCTCCTGGTCTCATCGCCCATGACGGCCCCGGTCCTTCTTCTTGTTCCAAATACGCACCGGCAACACCGACCGTAAGCGCATCATTGCCGGACCAGCGTTGCCTCCGTCACTTCGCGCAAATCGTACTGCGGACGCAACCCCAGAAGCGGCGCGATCCGGCCGATCATCTCGGCGGCGACGGGAACCGCGGTCCAGCCCGCCGTGCGGCGCGGCTTCTTCCCGGAGGTCTCGACCGGCTCGTCCAGCGTCACCACGACGGAATAGCGCGGGTTCTCGGCCGGGAAGATCCCCGAGAAGGTGGCGATCACCTTGTCCTTGTAATAGCCGCCCCCGCGTTCCTTGGGCTTGTCCGCCGTCCCGGTCTTGCCGCCGACGTGATAGCCCGGCACCTCGCCGAAGCTGGCGGTGCCCTCGGTCACCACCTTGCGCAGCATCGAGCGCGCGGCGGCGGAGACCTGCTCCGACATCACCCGGTCGCCGAGGTGCGGCCCGCTCTGCTTGAGCAGGGTCGGCGCGATCCGGCGTCCGCCGTTGGCGATGGTCGCATAGGCCGCCGCGAGATGCAGCGGCGAGGTGGAAATGCCGTGCCCGTAGGAGATCGTGACCGTGGACAGATCCGTCCAGCGCGCCGGCAGCAGCGGCTGGCCGCCCTTCGCCTCGACGATCTCGACCGGGGTCGGCACGGTGAGGCCGAGCGCCTTGAGGAATTCCTGCTGGCGCGTCCTGCCGATGGCGAGCGCGATCTTGCCGGTGCCCCGGTTCGAGGATTTCACGATCACCTGCTCGACCGAGATCTCGCCGTAATTGTGCCCGTCGAATTCGCCGATCCGGAACCCGCCGACCTTGAAGGGCGGGCGGGTGTCGATGATCGTGCCGGGATTGACCAGGCCCAGTTCCATCGCCTGCGCCGCCGCGAAGATCTTGAAGGTCGAGCCGAGTTCGTAGACCCCCTGCACCGCGCGGTTGAACAGGGGGCTGTCGCCCGGGCTGCCCTCGGTCGGCGGGCGGGGCCGGTCGTTGGGGTCGAAATCCGGCAGCGAGGCCATGGCGATGACCTCGCCCGTGTGCACGTCCATCACCACCGCCGCCGCGCCCTTGGCGTTCATCAGGCGCATGCCGGCATCCAGGACCCGCTCCATCGCGGCCTGCACGGTCACGTCGATGGACAGCTCCAGCGGCGCGCCCTCGCGGGCGGGGTCGCGCAGTTCCTTGTCGAAGTACTTTTCCAGCCCCGCGGTGCCCACCACCTCGGCGGAATGCACCCCCTCGCGGCCGAAACTGGCGCCGCCCATGATATGCGCGGCAAGGCTGCCGTTGGGATAGAGCCGCATCTCGCGCGGGCCGAACAGCAGGCCCGGCTCGCCGATGTCATGCACGGCCTGAAGCTGCTCGGGAGAGATTTTCTTTTTGACCCACAGGAACTTGCGCGTTCCGGTGAAATCCTTCAGCAGGCGCTCTTCCTTCAGGTCGGGAAAGATCTTGGCCAGCTCCTTGGCCGCGCGCACCGGTTCGACCATCTGGTGCGGATGGGCGTAGAGCGAATGCGTCTCGATGTTGGTGGCCAGCAGCCGCCCGCGACGGTCGACGATGTCGGCGCGGCTGGCGATGATCGAGGCGCCGGTGGCGGCGGCGCGCGGCTCGGTCGGTTCGGTCGCGGCCATCACCCCCATGCGGGCACCGATGGTGCCGAAGGCGCAGAAGAAGCACAGCCCGAGCACCAGCAGGCGGCTTTCGGCGCGCACCCGCGAGCGGTCGCGCATCTGTTCGTGCCGGATGCGCAGGTTCTCGCGTTCGATGGCGTCGGGATTTTCGCCCTTGTGGCGGGCTTCGAGAATGCGGGCGAGCGGGCGGAGCGGCGTGCGGGTCATTCGCTCGCCCCCGCGCTGGAGACGTCCACCGGGTCGGTCACGACCAGCGCGCGGGTTTCGGGATAGGCCACCTGGTCGATCGTGCCGAACTGGTCCGGGCGCATCGGCAGGAGGCCGAGACGGGGAAAGTTGATCTCGGCCAGGTCGCGCAGCCGGTCGGGCCGGTTGAGATAGGCCCACTCGGCCTTGAGCACGGCGAGCCGGGCCCGCGCATCGGTGATGTCGCGCCGCAGGTCGTCGACATTGTCCAGTGCCGCCTGGGTTTCGTAATTCTCGTGATAGGCCCAGAAGGCGAGCCCGATCAGCGCCATGAAGGATGTGACGTAGAGAAGCGTTCGCATCAGCTTTTCCCCCTCAGTTGCGGCATGGAAATGATGTCGGCCCCGATGTCGCCCGCGGCGGCCTCGGTCCGTTGGGCGACGCGCAGGCGGGCCGAGCGCGAGCGCGGGTTCTGCGCCAGCTCCTCGTCGTCCGGGCCCACGGCCTTGCGCGTGATCAGCACGAAGCGCGCCGCGTCCTGCTCCTGCTCGGGGGCATGGCGGCTGACCGAGCCCAGCCGCCCGGCCCGCGCCTGCATGAAGCGCTTGACCATGCGGTCCTCGACCGAATGAAAGGTGACGACGGCGAGCCAGCCGCCGGGCTTCAACGCCCGTTCGGCGGCCATGAGCCCGCGCCAGAGCGCGCCGTATTCGTCGTTCACCGCGATCCGCAACGCCTGGAAGCTGCGGGTGGCGGGGTGCGACTGGCCGGGCTTGGGCCGCGGCAGGCAGGCCTCGACGATAGAGGATAGTCGCGCCGTGGTCTCGATCGGCTCTTCGGCGCGGGCCTTGACGATGGCCTTGGCGATCCTGCGCGAGGCGCGCTCCTCGCCGTAGGTATAGAGCACGTTGGCCAGCGTGGTTTCGTCCAGCCGCTTGACCAGGTCGGCGGCGGATTCCCCCGCCTGCTCCATCCGCATGTCGAGCGGACCGTCCTTCTGGAAGGAAAATCCGCGCTCCGCACGGTCGAGCTGCATCGACGAGACGCCGAGATCCAGCACGACCCCGTCGGCGCCGGTCACGTGGTCATCCATGTCGGCGAAGTTGGCCTGCACGAGGTCGAGACCGGGATACTCCGCGACCCAGGCTTCGGCCATCTGGTGCGCCAGGGGATCGCGGTCGATGCCGATGACCCGCTCGGCACCCGCCTCCAGCAGCCCGCGCGCATAGCCGCCGGCCCCGAAGGTGCCGTCGACCCAGGTCCCCCGGACCGGCGCGACCGCCTCCAGCAGGGGGCGCAGCAGAACCGGAACGTGGGGGGCTTTCGGAGGGGTATCGGCTGCCATCGGAGCGCCCTACCCGCCGAAGACCAGGCTGAGGGGATCGAAGCCCTCGCCATGCTCGTCCAGCAGCGCCTCGACGGCGGACCCGGCGTTGGCGTCGAAGACGTCCTTGTTCCACATCTCGAAGAAGTCGCCCATCGCGACAAGACGGGTCATGCCGCCCTCGGGCAGGCCGATCTGCTCCCGCCGGTCCTTGGGCAGGACGATCCGGCCGTCGCGGTCGATCTCGATCTCGCAACAGGGGTCCAGCATCATCAGGCTGGCCAGGCGCCGCTCCTTGGAGCCGCGCGGCATCGCCTTGATGCCCTCCTCGATCTCCGAGAAAGCTTCGATCGTATAGACTTGCAGGCAATTCTTGAGATGGGGACCGAAGAGAAGCACGAGGCGCGCGGAGCGGCTCGGAAAAAGCGGATCGCCCTCTTCCAGTACGCGACGGAAATCAGAAGGGATCGACATGCGCCCCTTGCTGTCGACCTTCTGGTCGCATCCGCCTCGGAAGAACGAACCCACTGCCCTACGGTCCCTTCACCCCCCTTTGAACGTAATACGGCGGGCTGATCTGCTGCCACTGATCAACCCGCCGCCTTGACCCGTCTAGCGGGTAGGTCCGACTGCGCGCGCCACCTGGGGGGATGTCTGCTCGCTCGCGCGCCGGATTCTGTCGTCACGATGAAGGCCGGGGCCTGTATGAACCTGCTCTTTTATGTTCGGGGATTTTTATCCGGGGTCGTTGCCCCTGTGTCCCGTCCCTCATCGTGGTTTAATGTATCTCATGGGATTTTATGGAAGGCAACACAAAAATGACCCAGTTGCGCCACATCATCTTGTCCACAGCCCCTGTGGAAAACAACATATAGGGGCAGATCCTGACAATTATCACGAATATGTGGGGAATTATTTTACCAAAACCACAATATCTAGTAACGGATCCGTGAGTCAAAACAGTGTCCGCAAGTACCATGAATTCCCGGAAAAAATGCTTCACACCCATTCCGGTACCATGTCGTCCCATGAAAATGCCCGGAATTTCACCTCAAGATCGGCCTCCAACATATCAGATTCATGCGGATTCCGCCATCACCTTCGCGAGAATCGATTCGATCCGGCGACTCCGGCACCGGGCGTCGGATTCCAGACGGGCGGGATGACCCCGGCGGAGGGCACGACGCCCCGACCTGCCCGTTTCGCCACCTTGCGCGGCTTGCCGCAGCGCAGTATGGGTTTCGGACCTCGGTCCGGGCATCTGCCCGGGTAATAGGGAACGCGGTGATACTCCGCGACTGCCCCCGCAACTGTGAGCGGCGAGCGCGACCGGCATCATGCCACTGGGGGATGCATCCCTCGGGAAGGCCCGGATCGCGCGACGACCCGCAAGTCAGGAGACCTGCCAAGGTGATCACCCTCCCCGGCGCGGGGCGCGCATGAGGGAACGGTCCTTCCGTTCGTGGTGACGACTTCATCGTTCCGGGCGGATTCCGTCTGTCCGGTGCATTTCTTCACCGGGGGCCGCCCCCGACCGACCACGAGGACCCCGGGGATGAGCCGCATTCTCTGTACCGTTTCCACCTTTGCCCTCTGCGCCGCACCGCTCGCCGCGCAGGAGGCGATGGATCTGGAGATGATCACCGTCTACGCCAACCAGACGGATTTCACCCTTGCCCGCACCGGCACCTCGGTCGAGGTTCTGACCGGCGAGCAGATCGAACAATCCCCCGCGACGACCCTCGCCGACACGCTCGACGACCTTCCCGGCGTCAGCGCGGTGGGCAACGGCGGCCCCGGCCAGACCACGGCGCTGTCGATCCGCGGCCTGCCGAACCGCTACGCCCCGGTCTACGTGCAGGGCATCGAGACCACCGACACCTCGGCACCGCAGGCGATCTTCAACTTCGCCAACGTCCTGCCCGGCGGCGTGACCCGCGCCGAGGTCGTGAAGGGGTCGCAATCGGCGCTCTACGGCTCCGAGGCGATTGCCGGGATCGTGGCGCTCGACCTCGCCCGCGCCCCGCAGGAACCCGGCCGCGAAGGCACCGCCACCCTGGAAGCCGGCAGCTACGGCACCCGCAGCGCGACCCTCACCTACGGCATCGCGCAGGACGGCTGGGGCCTTGCCCTGTCCGCGTCGCGCTTCGTCACCGACGGCTTCAGCGCGGTCGAGGCCCCCGGCTATGACGAGGACGACGGGTTTGCCGCCACCCAGATCGGTCTCGACGGCTATGTCGACGTGACGCCGGACCTGCGTCTCGGCCTGTCCGGCTTCACCTTCAATTCGGACGGCGATTACGATGCCAACACCTTCGGCAATCCCGAAGAGGGCACCTTTTCCACCGACAGCTACGGCCTGCGCGCCTATGCGCAGCTTCAGACCGGCGCCGTGGCGCACGAGCTGTCCTTCTCGCGCTACGACATCGACCGCACCGTCTCCTCGGGCGGCTTCGACGACGGGTTCACCTCGGTGCGCGATGTCGCCGCCTATTCCGGCACCTGGCAGATCGACCCCGACCGCAGCCTGACCTTCGGCCTCGATCACAGCCGCGAGGAGGCGAGCTTCTCCGCCGCCACCTACGACGCCTTCTGGACCCGCAACGGCACGGCGCGGAATTCCGAAGAGGTCGACAACACCGGCGTCTTCGCGGAATACGCGATGGCCTGGACGCCGCAGCTCGACATGGTGCTGTCGCTGCGCCACGACGAACATTCGGAATTCGGCGGCGAATGGTCGGGCCGCGCGGCGCTCAGCTACCGCGCGACCGAGGCGCTGACCCTGCGCGCGACCCTGGCCAAGGGCTACCGCGCGCCGTCGCTCTACGAGCTGTTCGATCCGACCTACGGCAACACCAACCTCGATCCCGAGACCAGCCGCAGCTACGAACTGGGCGCCGACTATGCCTTTGCCGGCGGCGCGCGCGTCGGGGCGACGATCTTCCACACCGAGATCGAGGACCTCATCAACTACGACTTCGCCGTCGGCGGCTATGCGCAGGTGCCCGGCACCTCGGTCTCGCGCGGGGTCGAACTGACGGGGGCGGTGCCGCTCGGCGCGCGGGTCGACCTGACCGGCAGCTTCACCTACACCGATGCGCGCGACGCCAATGACGACCCGCTCCAGCGGGTGCCGCGCTACGACCTCGCGCTCGGGCTGGATGCGCGGATCACCGACGCGCTGCGGGCCGGGGTGACGCTGACCCACAAGGCGGATTTCCCGGACACCTACGGCATCGGCTTCGCGCCGGAATCCGTGGACGATTTCACCACGGTCAACGCCTCGGTCTCCTACGAATTCCGCAACGGGCTGCAGGCCTACCTGCGGGTCGAGAACCTGTTCGACGAACAGTACAACGTGGTGCCCGACTACCAGACCTCGGACCGGGCGGCCTATTTCGGGATCCGTGCGTCCTTCTAGGCTCATAACCCTCGCCGCCGCGCTCCTTGCCGGCGCGGCGGCATGGGGCGGCGCACCGCAGCGCGTCGTCTCGCTCAACGTCTGCACCGATCAGCTGGCATTCCTGCTCGCGGCACCGGGGCAACTCATCTCGGTCTCGCCGCTGGCGCATGATCCCCGCACCTCGGCGCTGGCGGCAGAGATGGCCGACCTGCCGCGCAACGACGGCTCCGCCGAGGCGGTGGTCCTGCGCCGCCCCGACCTCGTCCTCGCGGGAAGCTGGACGACACGCGCCACCGTGCAACTGCTCGACCGCCTGGGATATCGCGTGGAAACCTTCGCACCCGTCACCTCGCTCGACACCGCGCGCGCCAACATGCTGCGCATGGGCGAGCTGCTGGGCCGCGAGGCGGAGGCACGGGCGATGGTCGCCGATTTCGACACCCGCCGAGCCGCCCTGACGGCGCCCGCGGGGCGGCGGCCGCGCGCGGTCTACTACATGCCCTACGGCACCACCGCCGGCGCGGACTCCCTGACCGGAGACCTTCTCAACGCCGCCGGCCTCGACAATCTCGCGCCGCCGTCGGGCCACCTGTCGATGGAGGAGCTGGTCCTGTCGGACCCCGACCTGATCCTGGTCGGACGGCCCTACGCGGGTCATGCGCGGGCGACGGAGTATGCCTCCCACCCCGCGCTGCAGGCCACCGGCGCGCTGCGCGAGGTGGCGGACGGCACGAGCTGGACCTGCGAGACGCCCAAGCTGCTGGAGGCGCTCGCCACCCTGCGCGCCATACGCGACGAGGTGACGGAATGAGGCTGCTCGCCCCTCTCGCCCTGCTCACCCTGGCGCTGATGCTGGTGTCGCTGTTCCTCGGCTATGCGCCGATCCCGCCGGGGGCGGCGCTGCGCGCGCTGCTGGGCGGGGACGACCCCCTGCTCACCACCGTGATGCGCGAGATCCGCCTGCCGCGCGCCCTGCTGGCGGCGCTGGTCGGCGCGGCGCTGGGACTATCCGGCGCGGCGATGCAGGGCTACCTGCGCAACCCGCTGGCCGAGCCGGGACTGATCGGCGTGTCGGGGTCGGCGGCGCTCGGCGCGGTGATCGCGCTGCAATACGGGCTGGCCTCGGCCTTTGCGCTGGCGCTGCCGCTGATGGCCCTGACCTTTGCGCTGGGGGCCGTGGCTCTGATCATGGTGCTGGCCGGGCCGCAGGGGTCGTCGCTGACGCTGATCCTCGCGGGGATCGCGATCTCGGCGCTGGCGGGGGCGCTGACCTCGCTGGCGCTGAACCTCTCGCCCAATCCCTACGCCACCTTCGAGATCGTGTTCTGGATGATGGGCTCCGTCGCCGACCGCTCGCTGAGCCATGTCGCCCTCGCCCTGCCGCTCATTGCGCTCGGCGGGGCGCTGCTGCTGACGCTCGGGCGGGCGCTCGACGCGCTGACCCTGGGCGAGGATGCCGCCCAGGCGCTTGGCGTGTCGCTGCGGGGACTGCGGCTGCGGCTGCTCTTCGGCACCGCCGCCGCGGTGGGCGCGGCCACCGCCGTCGCCGGAGCCGTGGGCTTTGTCGGGCTTGTCGTGCCGCACCTGCTGCGCCCGCTCTGCGGCAACCGCCCCTCGCGCCTGCTGCCCGCCTCCGCCCTCGGCGGGGCGGCGATCCTGCTGGCCGCCGATATCGCCGTGCGGCTGGTCCTGCCGGAGCGCGACCTCAAGCTCGGCGTGGTCATGGCGATCCTCGGCGCCCCGCTGTTCCTGCACCTGATCTACGCCACGCGGAGGCGCGCATGAGCCTGCTGGCCCTCGATACGCTCACCGTCACGCGCGGCAGCCGCCCCGTGGTCGACGGCGTGTCCTTCACCGTGGAGCCCGGCGAATGCATCGGGCTGATCGGCCCCAATGGCGCGGGCAAGACCACGCTGATGCGCGCGGCTCTGGGGTTGCTGCCCCATGCCGGCAGTTCCTCGCTGGCCCGGATGGTGCCGCGCGCCCGCGCCCGCGCCGCCGCCTGGCTGCCGCAATCGCGCGAGATCGCCTGGGGCATCGACGTCGAAACCCTCGTGGCGCTCGGCCGCCTGCCTCACGAAAGCCGCGCCGGCGAGGCCGGGCGTGCGGCCGTCGACGAGGCGCTGGCCCGCATGGGGCTGGAGGGGTTCCGCAAGCGCCGGGCCACCGAACTGTCCGGCGGCGAACAGGCCCGCGTCCTCATTGCCCGCGCGCTGGCGCAGGAGGCGCCGCTGCTGATCGCCGACGAACCGGCGGCGGGGCTCGACCCGGCGGCGCAGATCGCCACGCTCCGGGTGTTCCAGCGCCTTGCCACCGAAGGTCATGCGGTGCTCGTCTCGCTGCACGACCTGACCCTCGCGGCTCGGCACTGCACCCGGCTGCTGCTGCTCGACCACGGCAGGCTGGTGGCCGACGGCCCCCCGCGCGCCGTGCTGACCGAAGACAACCTCGCCCGGACCTTTCACCTGCGCGCCCGTATCCTCGATACCGCATCGGGCCCGCTTCTCGAACCACTGGACGTCCTGACATGACCCCCGAACGCATCGTCTGCCTGACCGAAGAGACCGTCGAAACGCTCTACCTTCTGGGCGAGGATCACCGCATCGCCGGGGTTTCGGGCTATGCCGTCCGCCCCCCGGGCGTGCGCCAGCAGAAGCCGCGCGTGTCGGCCTTCACCTCGGCGGACATTCCCAAGATCCTCGCGCTCGATCCCGATCTGGTGCTGACCTTCTCGGACCTGCAGGCCGACATCGTGGCCGATCTCGTACGCGAGGGGATCGAGGTGCATGCCTTCAACCAGCGCGACATCGCCGGCATCCTGCGCATGATCCGCACCCTCGGCGCGCTGATCGGCACCGTGGACAAGGCCGAGGCGCTGGCCCGCAGCTACGAGACGCGCCTCGACATGCTGCGCGCGAAGGCGCCCGCGTGCCGCCCCCGCGTCTGGTTCGAGGAATGGGACGAGCCGCTGATCTCGGGCATCGGGTGGGTGTCGGAACTGATCGCCATCGCCGGGGGAGAGGACATCTTTTCCGAACTCGCGGTCGAGAAGGCCGCGAAGGACAGGATCGTGCCCCCCGAGGCGGTCATCGGCATGAAGCCCGACATCATCATCGCCTCCTGGTGCGGCAAGAAGGTGCGCCCCGAACGCATCGCCGCCCGCCCCGGCTGGGACCGCATTCCCGCCGTGCAAAGGGGCGCCATTCACGAGATAAAGGCACCGCTGATCCTGCAACCCGGCCCTGCGGCCCTCACCGACGGGCTGGATGCGCTGCTGGCGATCATGGCGCCGCAGAGGGCGGAAACATGACCCGGATCGCGGAAGTCCTGAACCTCGGCGGCCCGGCGCTCTGGGTAATCTTCGCGCTGTCGGTGGGCACGCTGGCGCTGATCCTGTGGAAGGCCTGGCGGCTGTCCGTCGCCGGGGCCTGGCGGCGCGAACGCGCGGAATCCGCGCTTGCGCTCTGGCGCGCGGGGCGGCGGGCCGATGCGCTGGAAACGCTGCAAGCGCGCGGCGGGCTGCGCGCCCGCTTCCTGCGCGCCGCGATGGAGGCCCTGTCGCGCCAGTCCGACGCCATCGCCCGCGAAGAGGCCGCCCGCGTCGCCCGCGCCCTGCTGGCCGAGGCCCGCGCCGGGCTGAGGGCGCTGGACCTCGTCGTGATGATCGCACCGCTGATCGGCCTTCTGGGCACCGTGCTCGGCATGATCGAGGCGTTCCAGGCGCTTCAGGAAACCGGCGCGCAGGCCGATCCCTCCGCCCTCGCCGGCGGCATCTGGGAGGCGCTGCTGACCACCGCAGCGGGCATGGCGGTCGCCATCCCCGCCTCCATGGCGCTCAGCTGGTTCGACAGCGTGGCCGAGGCGCTCACCCACGATTTCGAGGACCTCGCCGCGCGGCTCTTCACCACGCCCGAGGCCCCGGCACGATGAGACGGCGCGGGCGGCCACCGATGCGCCGGGATGCGCGGAAGGCGGGGCAGCCATGCTGAACCTCGCCCTGCCGCCGCGCCGCCGCCGCGCCAGCCTCACGCCGATGATCGACGTGGTCTTCCTGCTGCTTGTCTTCTTCATGCTCGCCGCCCGCTTCGGCACGACAGAGGCGCTGCCCCTGTCGCTGTCCCGCCCCGCCGCCGGGGCCGCGTGGTCCGGCCCCCCGCGGCTGGTGAGCGTCGCGCCGCAGCGGCTGCTGCTCAACGGGGTCGAGACCGGCGACCTTCCCGCCGCGCTCGCGCCGCTGATGGAGACGCCCGGCGACATCATCCTCCTGCGCCCCGCCGAGGGGACCGATACCCAGCGTCTGGTCACGATCCTGTCCGACCTGCGCGCCGCCGGGTTCACCTCGCTCGCGATCCTCGAGGCGCGGCCATGACCCGGCTTCTGGTGCCCGCCCCCCGGCGCCCCCGGCCCGAGCCGGTCGTGCCGATGATCAACGTGGTCTTCCTGCTGCTGATCTTCTTCCTGATGACGGCCGAAATCGCACCGCCCCAGCCCTTTCCGGTCGCCCCTCCGGTCGCTTCGGGAGATATGTCCGAGCCCGCCCCGGCGCTGTTCGTCTCGGCCGACGGGCAGATCGCCTTCGGCGCCGAACGTGGCAGCGATGCCCTCGCCGCCGCGACCCGCGCCGGGCCGGTGACGCTTCGGGCCGACGCCGCGCTGCCGGCGACCGAGCTTGCCGGCATCCTGGCACGGCTCGGCGCGCTCGGCGCCGGGTCCGTCGCCCTCGTGACGGCGGGAGGCGGTTGAGGCGATGCGGCTGGCCGAAGCGGCAGTGTTCATCATCCTGGCCGGGGCGATCCATGCCGCCGCGGCCATCGGCCTGTCGGATCTCGCGACCGGAGGCGCCGCGCCCGAGGGCGACGGGGGCACCGCCCCGCTGACCCTGCAGGCGGCACCGGACAGCCTCGCCGCCCTTGCCGAGCGCTGGGACTCTCCGCCCGATCCCGGTGCCGCACCGGACGGCCCGACGGAACCCGTGGCAGACGCCACCCCGGAGGGCCCGGCGATGCCCGCGCGCCCGGCCCCCATGGCTCCGCCCCCGGCACTGTCGGGCCTGGCAGAGGACAGCCCGCCCGCTCCGGCACCGGCGCTTCCCGCCCCCGCGACCCTGTCCCCGGCCCCGCCGGAGGCCCCGGGCCTGCCAGTGCCCGCAGCAGACGGTCCGCCCCCTACCGCCACCGTTGCCGATGCGCCCCTGCGCACGACCGGCCCCGTCCGGCCGTTGGCCGGGGCCGCGCCGGACCTGCCCCGGATCGACACCGCGCCCGCCGCAGCACCGGGCCGCGCCCCGGACAGATCGCTCCGCCCCGAGGCCCGGACCGCCCGCGCGCAACCCACCGCCCCGGCCCGGACCGAGCGGTCCGCGACGGTCTCGCGCCGGACCCCGGCGGCGCAGGGCAGCGGCACCACCCGCACGCCGAAGGCCGCCCCCGCCGCGCCCGGCCCCTCGAAGGCCGCGCAGGAACGGGCCCGCGCGACCTGGGGCGCGGGAATCCGCACCGCCGTGGCCCGCGCGCAGAGATATCCGCGCGGCACCACCGCCACCGGGGTCGTGCAGATCCGGATCTCGGTCACACCCGCCGGGCGCCTCGCCGGGGTGCGCATCCTGCGTTCCTCCGGCGATGCCGTGCTCGACCGGGCCGCCCTGCGCGCGGCGCAAACCGCCCGGCTGCCCCGCGCGCCCGGGGGCCTGAACGCCTCCGCCTACAGCTTCAACCTGCCGCTCAACTTCGCCCGCCGCTGAGCCCGCCCCGCCTTGACCCTTCGCGCCCCATCCTTGATACCAAGGCCAAAGGACGCAGACATGACCACCCCCCTCATCACGGACAGCCACTGTCACCTGGATTTTCCCGATTTCGACGGCGAACGCCCCGAGGTCATCGCCCGCGCGCTCGAGGCCGGCGTGCACCGCATGGTGACTATCTGCACGCGCCTGCGCAACGAACCGCAGGTCCGCGCCATCGCCGAGGCCCACGCGCCGGTGTTCTACGCCGCCGGCACCCACCCGATGAGCGCGGCAGAGGAACCCCTGGCCCGCGTCGACGCGCTGGTGGCGCTGGCCGAACATCCCAAGTTCGTCGGGATCGGCGAAACCGGGCTCGACTACCACTACACCGCCGAAAGCGCCGAGGTGCAGAAACAGTCGCTGCGCATCCATATCGAGGCGGCGCAGGAAACCGGTCTGCCGCTGATCATCCACGCCCGCGCGGCCGATGACGACATGGCGCAGATCCTGGGCGACGCCTGGAAGGCGCGGCCCTACACCTGCGTCATGCACTGCTTCTCCTCCTCGGCAGAGCTTGCCGCGGCGGCGCTCGACTGCGGGTTCTACCTGTCGATGTCGGGCATCGCCGCCTTCCCGAAGTCGCAGGAGCTGCGCGACATCTTCGCCGCCGCCCCGCTCGACCGGATCCTGCTCGAAACCGACAGCCCCTACCTCGCGCCGCCGCCCTTCCGCGGCCGGCGCAACGAACCGGGCTACACCGCCCATACCGCCGCCGTCGGGGCCGAGACCTTCGGCCTCTCCCTCGAGGATTTCGCCGCCGCGACCGAGGCCAATTTCGACCGCCTCTTCGCCAAGGCCGCCGCATGGACGCCTGCATGACCCCGGAACTGCGCTTCACCATCCTCGGCTGCGGATCGTCGGGAGGGGTGCCCCGCCTCGGCGGCCACTGGGGGGAATGCGACCCCGCCAACACCAAGAACACCCGCCGCCGCTGCTCGATGCTGGTCGAACGCGAGACGGCGGAGGGCATCACCCGCGTGCTGATCGACACCACGCCCGACATGCGGGCGCAGCTGCTGGACGCCGGGATCGGCCTGCTCGATGCCGTGGTCTGGACCCATTCCCATGCCGACCACGTGCACGGGCTCGACGACCTGCGCCAGATCGTCTTCAACCGGCGCGCCCGCCTGCCGGTCTGGGCCGACGGCGACACGCAGAACGCCCTGATGAGCCGCTTCGGCTATGCCTTCGCCCAGCCCGAAGGCAGCCCCTATCCGCCGATCCTCGACATGCACACGATCGGCACCGGCCCCTTCACCATCGACGGTGCCGGCGGCGGCATCACCTTCCAGCCGTTCCTGGTGAACCACGGCAGCATCGACGCGCTCGGCTTCCGCATCGGCGACCTCGCCTACCTGCCCGACGTGATCTCCATTCCTGACGCCGCCTGGACACATCTCGAAGACCTCGATTGCTGGATTCTCGACGCCCTGCGCCGCACGCCGCACCCGACCCATGCCCATCTCGCCCTCGCGCTGGAATGGATCGAACGCGCCCGTCCGAGGACGGCGGTGCTGACCAACATGCACATCGACCTCGATCACGACATCGTCGATGCCGAAACGCCCGACCACATCACCCCGGCCCATGACGGCATGGTCCTGCGCTATGCTCTGTGATCCGGCGCGGGCCCGCCTGCTTCTTCTTGTTCCAAATACGCAAATCCGGCACTGCCGCGCAGCGCGCCCCCTCCCGGTCGCCGCGACGCCCGCCAGAGGCGCCCGGGCGACGCGCGAAGCGCGGCGCAACCCCGATCTGCCGCCCCGCACAGTGCCGCGATCCCCGGACCGGAAGGCCCTCTGAGCATGCAGGCACTGCTCGAAGTCATCCTGCCGGTCTTCATCGTCATCGCCTCGGGCTACGTGGCAAACTGGCGCAACATCATCTCGGACAGCGCCATCGACGGGCTGATGAGCTTCACCCAGATGATCGCCATCCCCTGCCTGCTGTTCCGCGCCATCTGGACGCTGGACCTGGGCGAGCATTTCGACCCCCTGCTTCTCGTCGCCTTCTACTCCGGCTCGATCATCGGCTTCGCCGCCGGGCTGCTGGCCGGGCGCTACCTCTTCGGGCGCGACTGGGAGGATTCCGTCGCCATCGGCTTCTGCTGCCTCTTCGCCAATTCGCTCATGCTCGGGCTGGCGATCACCGAACGGGCCTACGGCACCGGGGCGCTCGAGCCCAACTATGCCATCATCGCCCTGCATTCGCCGATCTGCTACGGCATCGGCATCACCGCGATGGAGATCGCGCGGGCGAAGTCGCGGGGCACCGCGCTGTCGCGGCTTCCGGTCTCGGTGCTGCGCGCCATGTTCCGCAACGCGCTGGTCATCGGCATCGCGATCGGCGCGGTCTTCAACATCGGCAACCTCTCGCTGCCGGGGCCGGTGACGGATGCGCTCGACATGGTGGTGCGCACGGCGCTTCCGGCGGCGCTGTTCGCGCTCGGCGGCATTCTCTACCGCTACAAGCCGCAGGGTGATTTCCGCATCATCTTCTTCGTCTGCGCCGTGTCGCTGATCCTGCACCCGGCGATCACCTGGACGCTGGGAAAGGCCTTCGACCTTCCGACGGGGGCCTTCCGCTCGGCGGTTCTGACCGCCTCCATGGCGCCGGGGGTGAATGCCTATGTCTTCGCGAACCTCTACGGGCGCGCGCGCCGGGTCGCGGCCTCCTCGGTGCTGATCGCCACCGGGCTGTCGGTCGTCAGCATCTGGCTCTGGCTCGCCGCGCTGCCCTGACCGGGCGCGCCGGCGCGCTATTCGTCGACGTCGTCGACGTCGGCCTGACCCGACAGCCTGCGCCGCACCAGCGACCAGCTCAGCCCGATCCCGAGGACCAGCGACAGCGCGAGAATGCCGATCCAGGCCGACAGGTTGCGGTCGGACAGATCCAGCACCCCGTAATCCCACAACACCCAGAGCAACGCCGCGACGACGGCCAGAATCAGCCCCATGCCGAACGGCCCGATCGAGCGCAGCGTGGCGCGCAGGTAGATGACATAGGCCACGAACAGCAACAGCCCGAGCAGCACCACGAGCGGCAGTTGCACATCGGCGTTCGCGCGCGCCCAGCGGACATAGTTCCACGGGGTCGGATTCCAGGTCGCCGCGACCAGCAGCAGGGCACAGATCCAGCGCAGCAGGAACCCCATCACTCTCTCCTTCTCACGATGCCGCGCCACCTGAGCGCAGGACGCCGGACAAGTCCAGCACCGCGCGGCAAATTGGCGGTTTCGCCCGCGCGCGCGCGGCGCTATACGGAGCCCGTTTGAACACCCGCAGGGGAAGGGATCAGCAATGGCAAACGTGGTCGTCGTAGGCGCCCAGTGGGGCGACGAAGGCAAGGGCAAGATCGTGGACTGGCTCTCGGAGCGCGCCGACGTCATCGCCCGGTTCCAGGGGGGCCACAACGCGGGCCATACGCTGGTCATCGACGGCAAGGTCTTCAAGCTGAACGCGCTGCCCTCGGGCGTGGTGCGCGGCGGCAAGATGTCGGTCATCGGCAACGGCGTGGTGCTGGACCCCTGGCACCTGGTCAAGGAAATCGCCTCGATCCGCGAACAGGGCGTCGAGATCTCGCCCGAAACACTGATGATCGCCGAGAACACGCCGCTGATCCTGCCGATCCACGGCGAACTCGACCGCGCCCGCGAGGATGCGGCCAGCAAGGGGTCCAAGATCGGCACCACCGGGCGGGGCATCGGTCCGGCCTACGAGGACAAGGTCGGCCGCCGCTCGGTCCGGGTCGCGGACCTTGCCGACCGCGCCACGCTGGAAAGCCGCGTCGACCGCGCGCTGACCCATCACGACGCCCTGCGTCGCGGCCTCGGGATGGAGCCGGTGGACCGCACCGCCCTGATCGACAGCCTGATGGAGATCGCCCCCGAGGTGCTGCAATACGCCGGCCCCGTCTGGAAGGTGCTCAACGAAAAGCGCCGCGCCGGCAAGCGCATCCTGTTCGAGGGTGCCCAGGGCGCGCTGCTGGACATCGACTTCGGCACCTATCCCTTCGTCACCTCCTCCAACGTGATCGCGGGACAGGCCGCCACCGGCACCGGCATCGGGCCGGGCGCCATCGACTTCGTGCTCGGCATCGTCAAGGCCTACACCACCCGCGTCGGCGAAGGCCCCTTCCCGACCGAGTTGGACGATGCCGACGGCCAGCGCCTCGGCGAACGCGGCCGCGAGTTCGGCACCGTGACCGGGCGCAAGCGCCGCTGCGGCTGGTTCGATTCCGTGCTGGTGCGCCAGACCTGCGTCACCTCGGGCGTGAACGGCATCTCTCTCACCAAGCTCGACGTGCTGGACGGCTTCGAGACGATCCGCATCTGCACGGGCTACGAGCTTGACGGCGAGACCCTCGACTACCTGCCCACCGCGGCCGAGCAGCAGGCCCGCTGCACGCCGATCTACGAAGAGATGCAGGGCTGGAGCGAATCCACCGAGGGCGCGCGGTCCTGGAACGACCTTCCGGGCAATGCGGTGAAATACGTCCGCCGCATCGAAGAGCTGATCGGCTGCCCGGTCGCGCTGCTGTCGACCTCGCCCGAGCGCGAGGACACGATCCTCGTCACCGACCCGTTCGTCGACTGATGGCGCTGTCGCACAAGACCCGCAAGCGGCTGGCGCTGTTGCTGCTGGTGGTCTGGCTGCCGCTCTACATCATGGCGGCGGTCAGCCTGGTGAACTGGCTCGACCGGCCGCCGATCCTGGTGGAACTGCTGGTCTACGTGGGCCTGGGCTTTCTCTGGGCCCTGCCCTTCAAGGCGATCTTCAAGGGCACCGGCCAGCCCGACCCCGCCGCGAAACCCAAGGACTGACCTGGGCCCGCGCGGGACGGGGGCGGTCAGCCCTCGTCCTGCTCCAGCGCGTATTTGCGGAACAACCCGCCCTGAGTCATGAAAAAGACGAAGACCCCGGCGGTCAGGCCGAAGGTCTTGAAATAGACCCAGGATTCCGTCGACATCGTCCGCCAGATCACCTCGTTCAGGACCGCGAGGCCGAGGAACAGCGCCGTCACGCGCTTGGTCAGCAGCATCCAGCCTTCGGGCTTCAGCGGCATCAGCCCCTCCATCACGCTGCGCAGGTAGCTCTCGCCCCGCAGCAGCCCGATCCCCAGCGCCGTGGCGAAGAGCAGGTAGATCAGCGTCGGCTTCATCTTGAAGAAGCGGTCGTCGTTCAGCCACACGGACAGCCCGCCGAACACCACCACCAGCACCGCCGTCACCACCTGCATCCGGCTGAGATGCCCGGTCAGCGCCCAGAGCAGCCCGGTGCAGACCAGCAGCAGCGGAATGAACCCGGCGGTGACGAGGATGAACCCCTCGTAGCTTTGCCCGAACACCGTGAAGCTGCGGTCCTTCACCAGCAGGTAAGCCGCGAAGAAGGCAATCACCGGCCCGATTTCGAGCGCCGTCTTCAGGATGGGATTGATCTGCCGTTGGTCCATGCCGTGCCTCCGTTTTCCAGGGACAGATAACCGCCCTAGCCGCCCATCTCAACGACCACCGCGCCGAGGGCGATCAAGCTCATGAGAGCGATGCGGCGCGGACCCACCGTCTCCTTCAGCACCAGCCAGCCGATCAGCGCCGCGAAGACGGTCGAGGTCTCGCGCAGGACGGCCGCCTCGCCCACCTTGTCGAGCCGCGTGGCCACCATGATCGACCCGAAGCTGCCGAAGGCGATCAGCCCTCCGATCAGCCCGCGCGCGGCCAGCGGCGCAAAGGCGGGGCGGGTGACCATCCCGCGCCAGCGCAGCGCGGCGATCGCCGGCATCAGGATCCCGTCGATCATGAAGAACCAGGCAAGGAAGGTGAAGGGATCGGCCGCCGCACGGATGCCGTAGGCGTCGTAGGAGGTATAGAGCGCGACGAAGGCCCCCGTCACCACCGCGATCCCCAGCGCCGCCGGCAGCGTGTCGCGGGCCACGGTGAGGTGGCGCAGGTTGTAGACCGCGAGCCCGAAGATCCCGCCCATCAGAAGGGCCACCCCGCCCCATTGCGTCGCGGTGAAGGTCTCGCCGAAGATCAGCCCCGCACCGATCACCGCGAAGAACGGGCTCGACCCGCGCACCACCGGGTAGACCACCGTATAGGCGCCCCGCGTATAGGCCCAGGCCTGCAGCATCTTGTAGACCGCATGGATGAGGAAGGCGCCCGCAAAGATCGGCCACATATGCGGCGCGGGCCAGGGCACGACGAACAGCGCGAAGGGCGCCGCCATCAGCCCGTAGGACAGATCGATCGCCCCGCGCGACAGCCAGGGATCGTGCCGCCCCTTCTGGAGCGCCCCGAACACCGCGTGCAGGAAGGCCGCGGCCAGCGCGAGCACCAGCGCCAGATGGCGCCCGGCATCGGTGCCCTCGAGCGCGATGAGCCAGGCGCTCAACGATCGGCTCCGGTCACGCGGCGTCCAGCCCGGTCAGCGCGGCGGCGAATTCCTCGGGATCGAAGGGCTGCAGGTCGTCGATCTGCTCGCCCACGCCGATGGCGTGGATCGGCAGGCCGAACCGGTCCGCCAGCGCAACCAGCACGCCGCCCTTGGCGGTTCCGTCGAGCTTGGTCATCACCAGCCCCGAGACATCGGCGACCTGGCGGAAGATCTCGACCTGTTTCAGGGCGTTCTGGCCCGTCGTTGCGTCCAGCACCAGCAGCGTGTTGTGCGGCGCGTCGGGGTCCTTCTTGCGGATCACGCGGACGATCTTGGCCAGTTCCTCCATCAGATCCTGCCGGTTCTGCAACCGCCCGGCCGTGTCGATGAGCAGAAGGTCCGCGCCATCGGCCTGCGCCTTGGTCATCGCGTCGAAGGCAAGGCTCGCGGGGTCGCTGCCCTGCGCGGCGGTCAGCACCGGCACCCCGGCGCGGTCGCCCCAGACCTGCAGCTGTTCGACCGCCGCGGCGCGAAAGGTGTCGCCCGCGGCGATGACCACCTTCTTGCCGGCGGCGCGGAACTGGCTTGCCAGCTTGCCGATGGTCGTCGTCTTGCCCGAGCCGTTGACCCCCACCACGAGCACCACCTGCGGCTTGCGCGGATAGAGCGGCAGGGGCCGCGCGACCGGCTCCATGATCCGTGCCACCTCGTCGGCAAGCAGCGTCTTGATCTCGCGCCCGGACAGGCGCTTGCCGAAACGGCCCTCGGCGATGTTCGCGGTGACCCGCAGCGCGGTGTCCACCCCCATGTCCGACGCGATCAGCAGCTCTTCGAGGCTTTCCAGCAGGTCGTCGTCGAGCACGCGGCGGATCACCGGCTCGCTCGGCGCGGGGCGGCCGAAGACGCGCCCCAGCAGACCGGCCCTGCGCGTCTCCTCGGTGCGGCCCGGATCGGCCGGCACTTCGGCGGGCGGCAGATCGGGCCGAGGCTCGGGGCGCGGCGGCACTTCGAGCGGCGGCAGGTCGGGCCCCGGCGCGGTCTCCGGCCGCGGATCGGAGGGCGGCGTCGCATCCGGCCCCGGCGCAGGCGCGCCGGGTCGCGTGACGGGATCCTGCGGCATCGGCGCCTCGGCAGGGGTGGGCGCGGGCGTCTCGGCCGGGGTCTCGGGCACCTCGCGCACCGGGTCCGGCTGCTCCGACGGCGGCGGCGGCACCTGCGGCGCGGGATCGTCCTCGGTCCCGCCGTCCTGCATGATGGCGTCGAGCCCCTCGTCGAGCTTTGACGAGGATTTGAACAACTTGCTCTTGAGCTTGCCGAAGAAGGACATCGGGGCAGACCTTTCACTTCCGTTCCCTTCACCTAATACGCAGGGCGGCCAGTGAAAAGTGTGAGTTGACCGAGGCGCTGCGTCCGGTGTTGATGGCGCCATGTGGCGCAAGGGTCTGTTTGTCGGTCTTCTGGTACTTGCCATGCCCCTGCGGGCGGGCATCGCGCCCGGCGTTCCCGAACCCGGCACCCAATGTTCGCGCGGCAGTTTCGGGCCGGTGGAATGCATCCGGCCAAGCCAGTTCGTGCACGACACCTGCCAGGCGATCGACCATTTCGCGCAGCGCCACGGGCTCGACCGGGGCTTTTTCGCGCGGTTGATCTGGCAGGAAAGCCGGTTCGATCCCAATGCGCTCAGCCCCGCCAACGCACGCGGCATCGCCCAGTTCATCCCCTCGACGGCGGCGCTGCGCGGATTGAAGGATCCCTATAACCCCGCGGAAGCGCTGGAGTATTCCGCCGAATACCTCGGAGAGCTTGCCCGCCGCTACGGCAACCAGGGATTGGCCGCCGTGGCCTACAACGGCGGCGAGCGGCGCGCCGACGGGCTGGTCGCGGAAACCGGCGGGCTGGCGCGCGAGACGGTGGAGTACGTGCAGATCATCACCGGCCTCACCGCCGAGACATGGCGCGACGAACCGCCCGACAGCCACGATTTCCGCTTGCAGAAGGACAAGACCTTTCCCGAGGCCTGCCACGATCTGGCCCGCAACCGCCGCCTGACCGCCTATCCGAGGCCGGAGCCCGCCCTGAAGCCCTGGGGCATCCAGATGGCCTTCGGCACGAGCAAGTCCAAGGCGCTGGACCAGTTCCGGGACCGCGCCAGGATCTGCAGCGCGCAGATCAAGGGCGAATCCCCCGAACTGGTCTGGGAAAAGAGCCGCGCCAGCCCGCGCGGCGGCTACTGGATGGCACGCCTCGGCCGCGACAGCCGCGACGCCGCCTGGCGGGATTGCCTGAAGCTGAAGAGTTCAGGCTGCGTCTGCGCGGTTTACAAGAATGGCTAGATTATCTTTTTCCCGCATCTTCTCGCCTGAATTTATCTCAGATCCCATCGGCTTCACCTTTTCGAACTTTGTTCCCACTTTCCGGCTTATCTCCACGCTCCGAGGCTCCGGATGGACGTCTGCGCCGGGTGCCTGGCCCGGTCGCGAGCCCCTCGCGCGATGATGCGCTTCGTTCTGTCGACCGGGGGCGTTGTGGCGCTGCTAGTCGCGGCGCTTGTCTACGGCGGGATCTTTCCCGCATTGGCGATGGCTTACGTCACGCTGTTCACCTGGTACATGGATCGTCTCGGGTTCTTCGCCGACCCCGACGGCCCCGGCGGCGCGGGTTCGGAGGGAGACGGCCTCGCCATGCTGCTGGGTCTGGTGCAGTTTCCGCTGCTGATCGGCGGCGTCGCGGTGATCTGCGGGGCGGGCGGGCAGAGCCCCGGCAACCGCGTCCTGCTGTTTCTCGCTCTCGGGCTGTATTTCGGGCAGGTGGCGAATTCCTGTGCGCATGACCTGATCCACAGGTCCGGTCGTGCGCAGCGCAGGCTCGGGGTCGCGGTGTTCTCGTCGATGCTGTTCGGGCACCATGCCTCGGCCCATCTGCGGGTGCATCACGTGCATGTCGCGACCCCGCTGGATCCGAATTCCGCCCCCGCAGGGCAGAGTTACTACGCGTTCCTCATGCGCGCCTGGCCGCGGAGCCTGATCGCGGGCTATCGCGCAGAGACCGCCCTGCGCCGCCGCGCAAGGGCGCGCGGCCCGCATCCGGCCTTGATCCACGCGGGGTGGAGCCTGGCAACGGGAGCGCTGGTCTGGGCCGTCGCGGGAGGCAGCGGGATCGCCGCATGGCTCGCGCTGTCGTTCCATGCGCAGGCGCAGCTGTTGCTTTCGGACTACGTTCAGCACTACGGGCTGAGACGGCGTGCCATCGCCCCCGGCCGGTGGGAGCCGGCGGGACCGCAGCACAGCTGGAACGCGCCGCAGGGGTTTTCCGGCGCCCTGATGCTGAATGCGCCGCGCCATTCGGACCACCATCTGCGCCCCGGCCGGGCCTATCCGGCGCTGACGATCGACCGCGAACGGATGCCGCTTCTGCCCTTCTCCCTGCCGGTGATGGCGCTCGCCGCGCTGGTGCCGCCGCTCTGGCGGCGCCTGATGGACCGGCGGGCCGAAGCCTGGCGCGGGAACGGGCAACTCCCTCCGCGGCCCGGCCGGGTTTAACCATTCCTTCACCATTTCCTTTCGCGACTCGCGATGGTCTGGCAGGGTCGGGGCATGAAACATCTCGTTCTTTGCCTGCTGGCCCTCGCGCCGCTTCCCGCCCATGCCGCAGAGCCTATGTCGGCTTCGGAGTTCGAATCCTATGTCATCGGAAAGACGCTGTATTTCGGCCTCGGCGGGCAGGATTACGGGGTCGAGGAATACCTGCCCGACCGGCAGGTCCGATGGTCGTTCCTCGACGGGAAATGCAAGGACGGCTACTGGTACGAAGAGGCGAACATGATCTGTTTCGTCTACGAGGACGCGCTGTCGCCCCAGTGCTGGAGCTTCTACCGGGACGGGGCGAAGTTGCGGGCGGTGTTCCAGAACGATCCCGACAACACGGTGCTGTACGAAGCCCAGCAGAACGAGAAACCGATGATGTGCTTCGGTCCCGACGTCGGGGTCTGACCGCGGCGGCGGCAGAGGGCGCTGCCCTCTCTTGGCCTGCGGCCAATTCACTCCCGGGATATTTTTCGCCAGAAGAAGCGGAGGGCGTCAGAAGAGGCTGCCCTGTTTCGGCGCGGGCGTGGGCTTGCGCGGGCCGCGGGCGGCGCCGCCGATCCTGTAGCGGCCGTCGGTGAATTCGATCTCGAGACCGGAGGCCGCCCTGGCGCGCGCGGCGGAGGTCAGGACCTGGTCGTCCTCGCCTCGGACCACCGCATAGCCGCGCGCGAGGGTTGCCTTGTAGCTGAGGGTTTCGAGCAGGCGGGCGAGCCCGTCGAGCCGCTGGCGGGTGCCGTCGAGGCGGCGGGTGCGGGCGTCTTCGAGACGGGTGGCGAGCTGGTCGAGCTGGTCGCGCTTGCGTGTCAGGTCCTGGCGGATCGTGCGCAGCGTCAGGCGGTCGGCGCGGCGTCCCAGCGCCTCGCGGCCATGGGCGATCGTGCGGCGGAGCAAGGAGGGCCGGAGAGCGCCGGCAATGCGCGAGAGCGCGACGCGGCGGCGGTCGGCACTGCGGATCAGCGCCTGCGGCAGGCGGTCGCCGAGCAGGTCGAGCCGTTGGCGCGGCGCGTCGAGCAGGGTGTCGGGACGCGGCAGGGCGCGGGCGAGGTCGCGCAGCCGCTGGGCGCGGGTTTCGAGGCGCTGCGACATGGCGCGGGACATGCGCGACCGAGCCTCGCCGGTCCAGGTCAGCAGGTCGAGGCGCACGGGCACGGCGATTTCCGCCGCGGCAGTGGGTGTGGGCGCGCGGCGGTCCGAGGCGAAATCGATGAGCGTGGTGTCGGTTTCGTGGCCGACCGCGGAGATCAGCGGAATCCGCGAGGCGGCGGCGGCGCGCACGACGATCTCTTCGTTGAAGCCCCAGAGGTCTTCGACGGAGCCGCCGCCGCGGGCGACGATGAGGAGGTCGGGCCGCGGCAGGGCGCCGCCGGGGGCGAGCGCGTTGAACCCGGCGATGGCGCGGGCGACCTCGGGCGCGCATTTGGCGCCCTGCACCGCGACCGGCCAGATCAGCACCTTGCTGGGAAAGCGGTCGCGCAGGCGGTGCAGGATGTCGCGGATCACCGCGCCCGAGGGCGAGGTCACCACGCCGATGATCTCGGGCAGGTAGGGCAGCGGCTGCTTGCGCTCCGGGGCGAAGAGACCCTCGGCGGCCATCGCGGCCTTGCGTTTCTCGAGCATCGCCATCAGCGCGCCGAGGCCCGCCGGCCGCAGGTCGTCGATGACGATCTGATACTTCGACTGGCCGGGGAAGGTGGTGAGGCGGCCGGTCACGACGACTTCCATCCCCTCTTCGGGGCGGGTGTCGAGCCGGGCGGCGGTTCCCTTCCAGAGGATGCCGGAGATCACCGATCGGTCGTCCTTGAGGTCGAGATAGACATGCCCCGAGCGCGGCGTCGAGACGCGGCCGAGCTCGCCCCGGATGCGCACGAAGCCGAATTCGCCCTCGATCACGCGCTTCACGGCGCCGGAAATTTCGGAGACGGTGAATTCCGGCGTGTTGCCGGTGTCGTCGTCGATCAGATCGGACATGCCGCCTCGCTTGCTCTTGGTCTCGGGGGACCTTAGAACGCGGCGCAACGAAGGCCAAGGCGGGAGCGCAGCCATGAACATCCTCATTCTCGGTGGCGGCGGGCGCGAACATGCGCTGGCCTGGGCGGTGATGCAGAACCCCAAGTGCGACAAGCTGATCGTGGCGCCGGGCAATGTCGGGATCGCCGAGATCGCGGAATGCGCGGCGCTGGATATCCTCGACGGTGGGGCGGTGGTGGAATTCGCCGGGGACAATGCCATCGACCTGGTGATCGTGGGGCCGGAGGCGCCGCTGGCGGCCGGGGTGGCGGACGTGTTGCGCGAGGAAGGCTATTCGGTCTTCGGACCCTCTGCCGCGGCGGCGCGGCTCGAGGCCTCCAAGAGCTTCACCAAGGAGATCTGCGACGCGGCGAAGGCCCCGACGGCGGCCTATGCGCATTTCACCGATGCCGCAGCGGCCAAGGCACATGTGCGCGCCGGGGGCGCTCCGCTGGTGGTCAAGGCCGACGGGCTGGCGGCGGGCAAGGGTGTGATCATCTGCGAGACCGTGGCCGAGGCGGAGGCGGCGCTGGACGACATGTTCGGCGGAGTGTTCGGCGGCGCCGGGGCCGAGGTGGTGATCGAGGAATTCATGACCGGGGAGGAAGCCTCGTTCTTCGTGCTGGTGGATGGCGAGGACGTGCTGCCGATCGGCACCGCGCAGGATCACAAGCGCGTCGGCGAAGGCGATACCGGCCCGAACACCGGCGGCATGGGGGCCTATTCCCCTGCCCCGGTGATGACCGACGCGATCACGCAGAAGGCGCTGGACGAGATCGTGCGCCCGACCATGGCCGAGATGGTACGGCGCGGGATGCCCTATTCCGGGGTGCTTTACGTCGGGCTGATGATCGAGAACGGCCAGCCACGGCTGGTGGAGTACAACGTCCGCTTCGGCGATCCCGAATGCCAGGTGCTGATGATGCGCCTCGGCGCGCAGGCGCTGGATCTCGTGCAGGCCTGCGCCGAGGGCCGGTTGGGCGAGGCGCGGGTGAGCTGGGCCGACGATCACGCGATGACGGTGGTGCTCGCGGCGGCGGGTTATCCCGGCGACTATGCCAAGGGCACGGTCATCGGCGGGCTGGACGGGCTGGCCGAGGATTCCTTTCACCAGATGTTCCATGCCGGCACGGTCGAGAAGGACGGGAAGGTGGTGGCGTCGGGCGGGCGGGTTCTGAACGCGACGGCGCGCGGGGCAACGCTGGCCGAGGCGCGCGCGCGTGCCTATGCGCTGGTCGATGCGGTGGATTGGCCCGAGGGCTTCTGCCGCCGGGACATCGGGTGGCGCGCCCTGCCCTGACAGGCATTTTGGGGTCCGAGAGTGAAAGCGGCGCCCCTTGCGGGGCGCCGGTCGGGGGCGCTGCCCCCGTCGCCTCCGGCGACTCCCCCGGGATATTTTCCAACCGGAGAATGGGGGGTGTCGGCGCGGAGGGAGAGAGTCGGTCTCAGGCGGCCTTCGGGCTGTTCGAGCCGATGAACCAGGCGTCCTTGTCCGCGGTGCGGCTGACTTCGGTGAAGAGGTCGGCGGTGTCTTCGTCGCCGGCTTCGCCCGCGGCCTCGATCGCCTTGCGCAGCTTGGCGCCGTAATCACCGAAGCGCTCGACCAGGGCTTCGATGTGGTCCTCGATCGCGATGATGTCGGCGGGATAGGGTGCGAGGCTGGAATTCGCGGCGGATTGCTGCAGCGTGCCCTGCGCCACGCCGCCGAGGATCACGGCGCGTTCGGCCATCAGGTCCGAGGCGTCGCGCAGGTGGTCGGCCACCTGGTCGAGCAGCTCGTGCACGCCGATGAAACCCGGCCCCTTGAGGTTCCAATGGGCCTGTTTCACCGCCTGCGTGAGGTCGACGGTGTCGGCCAGCCGGTCGTTCAGCAGGCCGATGACGTCCTTGCGGGCATTTTCGCTGAGATAGGTCACGAATGAGCGGGGCATGGTGTCTCCTTTCCGAATGTCGTTGCGGCAGGCGCGGGGACGCCGCCGTTTCCGGGGGGACAATGCACGGGGCGGGTTTTCGTTCCCTGCTCCGCCCGAGGGCGGTCAGGCGGGGGAGATCACGCCCCGCTCGGTCACGATCAGGTCGAGCGGCTGGTCCGTCGGCGCGGTCGGCAGGCTGTCGGCCTCCTGCGCGGCGAAGGCAAAGCCGATGGCATGGGTGGCGCGGCGGGCGCGCAGCTGCGCCAGCGTCCGGTCGTAGAAACCGCCGCCATAGCCGAGCCGTGCCCCGGCGCGGGTGAAGGCGACGAGCGGCACGATCAGGATCTCGGGCTCCATCCAGACCGGGCGGGCCGGGATGCGCGCGCCGAACGGGCCCTCGACCAGCGGTTTATCCGGCTCCCACAGGGCGAAGCGGAGGGGGTGGCCCGGCGCCTCGATCACCGGGATGCCGACCGGTCCGTGGGCGGCGGCTTCGGCCATGGCGGGGGTGGGGTCGATTTCGGTCCGGATCGGCATGTAGCCGGAGAGGGGCACGCCGCGATAGCCCGCAAGCACTTCGGACAGGTGCCCCGCCGCGGTGCCGGGATCGCTGCCATGGGCCGCCTTGCGCCGCGCGAAGGCGGCGGTGCGGGCGGCCTGCTTGGCCGCGTCGGGCGCGCTCACAGCAGCACCAGCACCGCGAGGCCGAGGAAGGCGAAGAAGCCGACCACGTCGGTGACCGTGGTCACGAAGGCGCCGGACGCCAGCGCCGGGTCGACCCCGAGCTTTTCGAGGATCACCGGCACGCCGATCCCCGCCAGCCCCGCAACCACGAGGTTGATGATCATGGCCGAGGCGATGACCGCGCCGAGATGCGCGGAGTCGAACCAGAACAGCCCGACCAGCCCCATGATGAGCGCGAAGGCCGCGCCGTTCACCAGCCCGACGAGCACCTCGCGGCGGATGATCCGCCAGACGTTGGACCCGGTGAGATCCTTCGTCGCCAGCGCCCGCACCGCGACGGTCAGCGCCTGGGTGCCGGCATTGCCGCCCATCGAGGCGACGATGGGCATGAGCACGGCCAGCGCCACCACGCGGGTGATCGCATCCTCGAACTGCGCGATGACCAGCGACGCGAGGACCGCCGTCACCAGATTCACCGCGAGCCACGGGAACCGCTGGCGCGTGGTTTCCAGCACGCTGTCGGAGAGGCGGCTTTCCTCGCCCACGCCGGCGAGGCGCAGGATGTCTTCCTCGTGTTCCTCGTCGAGCACGGCCATGGCGTCGTCGATGGTGATGACCCCGACCAGCCGGTCGTTTTCGTCCACCACGGGGGAGGAGATCAGGTGATACTGATTGAAGGCATAGGCGACCTCGCTCTCGGGCCGCGTCACCGGGATGACGTAGAAGGTATCCTCGGCGATGGATTTCAGCAGCACCTCGCGGCGCGAGGCCATGAGGCGGCCCAGGGTGACATTGCTGACCGGGCGCAGCTTCGGGTCGACCAGGATGATGTGGTAGAACTGCTCGGGCAGATCCTCGGTATTGCGCAGGTAGTCGATGGCCTCGCCCACGTTCCAGTGCTCGGGGGCCATGACCACCTCGCGCTGCATGAGGCGGCCGGCGGAATATTCCGGATAGGTGAGCGACTGTTCGACCGCGACCCGGTCGCTGTCTTCGAGGACGTCGAGAATCGCCTCCTGCTGGGCCTCGTCCAGATCCTCGAGCAGGTCGACCACATCGTCGGAATCCAGTTCCCGGACGGCGTCGGCCAGCACTTCCGGGTTGAGAAGGCGCATGACCTCCTCGCGGATGGGATCATCGAGTTCGGAGAGGATCTCGCCGTCGAATTCCTTGTCGTAGAGCTTGATCAGGCGCATCCGGTCGAAGGCGTTGATCTGCTCCAGAAGGTCGGCGATGTCGGCCGCGTGCAGCGGCTCCATCAGCTCGACCAGCTTTTCGCGGTCCCCCACGTCGACGGAATAGAGGATCGCCGCCACGGCCTTGCGGTCGAGCGCGTAGGAATTGTCGTCGGTATCGTCCTCGGGGGTCGCGATTTCGTCGGATTCTGTCATGCCTGCCCCGCTCTGTCTGCCGTTCGGGCAGAGATTAGGATATCGACGCGTGAAGCAACAGGGCACATTGCCTTGCAGCACAAAGGGAATCATCCTCGGATGACCGAACGGGAGGGTTGTCGTGAGCACGTTGCATCTGGGTCAGGTCATCAGTTTCGACGGCTCCCCCTTCGACCTGGGGCCCGATGCCGCATGGTACGAGCGGCGCGGCGCGATCCTGGTGGAAGATGGCCAAATCCTTTCCGTCGACAGGGCCGATGCCCTGCGCGCGGCGCATCCCTCGGCCGACATCGTCGACCATGGCGACCGGCTCATCCTGCCCGGCTTCGTCGATGCCCATGCCCATTATCCGCAGACCGCGATCATCGCGAGCTGGGGCAAGCGGCTGATCGACTGGCTGAACCACTACACCTTCCCGGAGGAGATGCGCTTTGGCGATCCCGCCCATGCCGAGGAGATCGCGGCGCGCTATCTCGATCTGCTCCTGGCGCATGGCACCACCTCCGTCTGCACCTTCTGCACCATTCACCCCGCCTCGGTGGAGGCGATCTTTGCGGCGGCCGAAGCGCGCGGGATGCGGATCTTTGCCGGCAAGACCTGCATGGACCGCGACACCGCGCCCGAGGAGCTGCGCGACACCGCGCAATCGGCCTATGACGACAGCCGCGCGCTGTTGCAGCGCTGGCATGGCAAGGGGCGCGCGGGCTATGTCATCACGCCGCGCTTTTCGCCCACCTCGACCCCGGAACAGCTCGAAGCGCTGGGGGCGCTCTGGGCGGAACACCCGGGCTGCCTGATGCAGACCCATCTGAGCGAGCAGACCGACGAAATCGCCTGGGTGAAATCGCTCTATCCGGAGGCGCGCGACTATCTCGACACCTACGAGGCGCACGGTCTGCTGGGGGCGGGCGGGCTTTACGGCCACGCGATCCATCTCGAACCGCGCGAGCGGGACCGGCTGAAGGAAGCGCGCGGCGCGCTGGTGCACTGCCCGACCTCGAACACCTTCATCGGATCGGGCCTGTTCGACATGGGCGGACTGACGAAGGAGGGGCAGATCGTCGGCCTTGCGACGGATACCGGCGGCGGGTCGTCGTTTTCGATGCTGCGCACCATGGCGGCCGCCTACGAGGTCGCCCAGTTGCGCCATCGCCCCCTGCACCCGAGCGAACTGCTCTGGCTGGCAACGCAGGGCTCGGCCGGCGCCCTGCGCGCGGATCACCGGATCGGCAACCTCGCCCCCGGGATGGAGGCCGATTTCACCGTGCTCGACCTCGCCTCGACCCCGGCCATCGCGCAGCGGGCCGCCCGTGCCGGTGACATCTGGGAGGCCTTGTTCCCGACGATCATGATGGGAGACGACAGGGCGATCGTCGCCACCTACGTGGCGGGGCGGCAGGCCTATCCCGCCGCCTGAAACGCCTTACCGCTTCTGGCCGACCACCAGCACCCAGTAGGGGCCGGACTTGGCCAGGCCGTATTCCTCGACATCGCGGCGCAGCATGTTCTTGCGGTGGGGGGGCGAGCCCTCCCAGATCTTGAGAACCCGGTCGAAGCCCTGCGCGGTCCAGGCGGCGTTTTCCGCCACGCGCCGCATCGGGTAGCCCGTGGCCTTGACCCGGCCGGAAATCTGGCTGCCGTCCGAGCCGCGATGGGTCAGCTTGCCCATGTTCGCGATGTCCCTGGCATGTTTGCGCGCCGCCGCTTCGAGCCGGGGCGACCGGCGCAGCTGGGGCAGGCCCTTCTGCGCCCGGAAGGCATTGAACGCCGAGCCGTAGGCCGAGGCATTGGCCGCCGGTGCCGAAACCGAGCTCAGACGCACGATCTCGCCCCGGGTCGCCACCTCCTGTACCGGGGCCTTCGTGCAGGCACCCGCGGTGCCAAGGGCCAGCAGGATGCCGGCCAGATACAATCTATTCATGATTCCGCTCGCCACATTATTTCTTCAGGTTGTATCCCCGGAAGTCTGGATACCACGAATCAAGGAATAAGCGACAATCTGGCCGCCAATGTGGTCTGGCGAGCAATCGTTTGCTCAAAGTTTATGGATGTGAGCAATCCGTCGCGTACGACCTGCCGCCCCTCGACGAAGAGGTGTTGAACTTTGGTCGGTCCTGCCAGAAGAAGCGCGGTTTTGTCCCAGCTTCCGGCGCTTTCGACCTGGTCGGTGTTCCAAAGGGCCAGATCCGCCCGCATCCCCGGCACCACCTGCCCGCAGTCGGTCCGTCCCAGCACTTCGGCCCCGCCCCGCGTGGCGATGCGCAGCGCCTCGCGCGCGCTCATGGCGTCGGCGCCGCTCTGCACCCGTTGCAGGAGCATCGCCATCCGCGCTTCGGCCATCAGCCCCGAGCCGTCGTTGCTGGCCGAACCGTCGACGCCGATCCCCACCTTCACCCCGGCGTCCCGCATCGCCCGCACCGGCGCGATCCCGGAGCCGAGACGGCAGTTCGAACAGGGGCAATGCGCCACCCCGGTGCCGGAGCGCGCAAAAAGGTCGATCTCCTGCCCGTCGAGTTTCACGCAATGCGCATGCCAGACGTCGGCGCCGGTCCAGCCCAGATCCTCGGCGTACTGACCGGGCCGGCAGCCGAATTTCGCAAGGGAATAGGCGATGTCCTCGTCATTTTCGGCCAGGTGGGTGTGCAGCATCACCCCCTTGTCGCGCGCCAGCAGGGCCGCGTCGCGCATCAGCTCGCGGCTGACCGAGAACGGCGAGCAGGGGGCGACGCCGACGCGGATCATCGCCCCGTCCGACGGGTCGTGAAAGGCGTCGATCACCCGGATGCAATCGTCGAGGATGGCGGATTCCGACTCGACCAGCGAATCCGGCGGCAGGCCGCCGTCGCTTTCGCCGATGCTCATCGCGCCGCGCGTGGCGTGGAACCGAAGCCCGATTTCGCGCGCGGCGTCGATGGTATCGTCGAGGCGCGCGCCGTTCGGAAACAGGTAGAGATGGTCCGAGGTCAGCGTGCAGCCGGAGAGCGCAAGCTCCGCGAGGCCGGTCAGGGCCGAGATCCGCATCTCCTCCGGGCCGAAGCGCGCCCAGATCGGGTAGAGCGTCCGCAGCCATCCGAACAGCAGGGCATCCTGACCGGCGGGCACCGCGCGGGTCAGGGTCTGGTAGAGATGGTGGTGGGTGTTGACGAGGCCGGGCGTCACCACGCAGGAGGCAGCCTCGACCACCTCGCCATCGCTCTGCAGCCCCTGCCCGACCGCCGCGATCACGCCGTCCCGCAGGAGGATGTCGCAATCGGCATGCTCCGTCCCGCGGTCGTCCATGGTCAGCACGGCGCGTGCGTTGCGGATCAGTGTCTCGGTCATCGGCCCCTCCCCTCGGCGTCAGGCCCGGTCAACCTGCCGTGCCTCCGGGTGAAAGAAAAGATGCCGCGCGGCGTTGCGGCGGCGGTGTCACCCGGCGAGCAGCGCAAGCGCCTCGGCGTGGATGTCCCGGTTCGCGGCGGCAAGGACCCGCCCGCCCTGGTGGGCCGGCCCGCCCTCCCAGTTGGTGACGATGCCGCCGGCGGCCTCGATCACCGCGATCGGGGCCTGAACGTCGTAGACATGCAGCCCGGCTTCGATCACCAGATCGACATGCCCGGCAGCGACCAGCGCATAGGCATAACAATCCATGCCGTAGCGGGTCAGCCGCGCCCGCTCCGACACGCGACTGAACGCGGTCCGGTCCTCGGGCGTGCCGATCTCGGGGAAGGTCGTGAACAGGATCGCCTCGCTCAGGGCGCGCGGCGGCCGGGTGCGCAGCGCTCCGCCACCATGCGGCCCGGTCCAGTCGGCCGCGCCGAGACCGCCGGTGAACCGCTCGCCGGTATAGGGCTGGTCGACGATTCCGTAGATCGGGCCGGTGTCATCGGACACCGCGATCAGCACCCCCCAGGTCGGCGTGCCGCTGAGAAATCCGCGCGTGCCGTCGATGGGATCGAGCACCCAGGTCAGGCCGCTCTGCCCCCGGGTCGTCCCGAATTCTTCGCCGAGAATCCCGTCCTCGGGCCGCCGAACTGCCAGAATTTTGCGCATCGCTTCTTCCGAGGCGCGGTCCGCCACGGTGACGGGATCGAATCCCGTGCTCTGCTTGTTGTCGGCAGAGAGGTCGACGCTGCGGAAATGGGGGAGAATCGCAACACGCGCGGCATCGGCCAGCGCGTGTGCAGTCGCCCGGATCTCCCGGGCCAGGGTATCGGTGATCTTCACGACGGCCACTCCGCTAAGCGTATCGCGGGCCGGTTACCCCGGCAGGCCACAGGGATCAAGCGACGTCGGACAGGACCCGCGCCAGTTCGAAGAGACGGCGGCGCTGATTTTCCGGAATCGCATAGTAGGAGCGCACGAGGTCCAGCGCTTCCTTGTCGCCGAGGATGTCGGCGGGCATGGCCGAGAGCGTCTCGGTCCCGGCTTCCTGTTCGTTTTCAATGCCCTCGAAGAAGAAGCTCACCGGCACTTCCAGCGCGTCCGCGATATCCCAGAGCCGGCTTGCGCTGACCCGGTTGGCGCCGGTTTCGTATTTCTGAATCTGCTGAAACTTGATACCGACCCGTTCCGCGAGTTGTTGTTGGGTCATTCCCACCAGCCACCGGCGATGCCGGACACGCTTGCCTACATGAACGTCTACTGGATGGGTCATTTTTATTTCCTTCTCAACTCGCCCCACGGCCGGAGCCACATTACCGCACGAGTGCCAAAATTGCACACGTATAATACCTGTTCAAGTTGCGGCGACGCTACATCGGATCGCGCGTCTGAATCAACCGGATTCAGCACTTCGCGCTGAACACAGTTAACAAAATACACCCCCAAGTTGTGTTTTCCGACGCCATGCGCGACAGAAGGTCGCGCGCAGGCATTTGACAATGCCGAAAAATTGCGCAGTTTCCCGAATGATCACGGGGGACCCCATGCGCGCATTTCATCTTTCCGACAGAACCACCGGCCCCGGCCTGGTCGACATCGCCGTTCCTGAGCCCGCCGAAGGGCAGATCCGCGTGAGAATCGAGGCCTGCGGTCTCAACTTCGCGGACCTGCTGATGATCGAGGGGCGCTACCAGGACACGCCCCCCCTGCCCTTCACGCTGGGGCTCGAAATCGCGGGCACCGTGGATGCGGCGGGGTCCGGGGTGACGGCCTTTGCTCCGGGCGACCGGGTGGCGGTCTTCGGCGGGCGCGACGGTCTGGCCGACTACGGCGTCTTCGATGCCAGCCGCGCCGTGCTGCTGCCCGAGGGGATGGATGCGGTCGACGCGGCCGCGTTCCAGATCGCCTACGGCACCAGCCACCTCGCGCTGGATCACCGGGCCCGCCTGCTGCCGGGCGAGACGCTGCTGGTGCTCGGGGCCGCCGGTGGCGTCGGGCTGACGGCGGTCGAGATCGGAAAGCTCATGGGCGCCCGCGTGGTGGCCTGCGCGCGCGGCGCCGACAAGCTGGAGGCGGCGCGCGATGCCGGGGCCGACCACCTGATCGACGCCAGCACGCAGGACATCCGAGACGAGATGAAGGCGCTCGGCGGGGCCGACGTGGTCTATGACCCGGTCGGGGGCGATCAGTTCGACGCGGCCTTCCGCGCCTGCCGCCCCGAGGCGCGCCTGCTCACCATCGGCTTCGCCTCGGGCACCGTGCCGCAGATCAAGGCCAATCACATGCTGGTCAAGAACCTGACCGTGATGGGCCTCTACTGGGGCGGCTACCTGGGCTTCCGCCCCGAGATCCTCACCGGGTCGCTCGCCACGCTGTTCCGATGGCATTCCGAAGGCCGCATCCGCCCCCATGTCAGCCATGTGCTGCCGCTGGACCGGGTCGAGGAGGGCCTTGCCCTGCTGCGAGACCGCAAGTCCACCGGCAAGGTTGTGATCCGCCTGACCGACTGAGCCGCACCGCTACTGCGCGGCCAGTTCGCTCGTCACGCCGTGGCGCTGTGCGGCGAACTCGGCGCGCAGGAACTGCACCAGCGGCTCCACGATCTGCGGCCGCGCGCCCCCGGCGTAGAGGTTGACCTTCTGCACCCCGAGATCCGGCAGCCCGGCATTCGCGGGGATCAGCTCGTATTGCGGCGGGGCATGGCCTTCGAGCACGGCGGTCACGGCGAGATCGGCGGTCACCGCAACCTCGACCGCGCGGTCGCTTTCCGAGTTCAGCGCCAGTTCCCATTCCAGCCCGAAGGCCTCCAGCGCCTCGATCGACCGCGGCCGGAAGGCGCAATGGCTGCAGAAGGCGACCTTGAGCGGGAAGGATTTCCACGTCAGCCCGCCCGGCGCGCCGTACCAGCGCAGCGGCACCTCCAGAAGCTCCTCTCCGCCCCCGCCGGCATGGGGTTCGGTCGTCAGGATCACGTCCGCGGCCCCCTTGGCGAAGATCGCCTTCAGATCCTTGGTGTAGGAACTGAGGAGCGAGATCTTCACCCGCGGGAAATCGCGCTGCATCAGGCGCATCACGCGCGGAATCACCGGGTAGATGATGTCATGCGGCACGCCCAGCACCACCTCGCCTTCCCAGTCCTGCTGGGTCAGGCGGGCATAGACCTCGTCATTGAGCTCGATCATGCGGCGGGCATATTTCAGCAATTGCTCGCCCGCAGGCGTGAGCGCGACGCCCCGCCCCGTGCGGTCGAGAACCGGCAGGCCGAGCATCTCCTCCAGCCGCTTGAGCTGCATCGAGACGGCGGATTGCGTCAGGTTGAGAAAACCCGCCGCGCGCGTTACCCCGCCCGCATCCGCGACCGCCACGAACGATCGCAGCGTGGTGATGTCCAGATTCCGCATTCATCAACCCTCGTGATGTGTGAGTTCAGTAACATTCGTTTTACAGATACGTGCTGCTCCAGCATATCTATCACACGAAACGATGCAAACACGGAAAACCATCAGGATATGTGAAGGAACACATCATGAGCCTCTATGCCGCCCTCCCCCGCTATCACGCCCCCCGCCGTCCGCTCCTGTCGCGGTTGCTGAGCCTGACCGGCCTCGCCCGCCAGCGCCGCCATCTCGCACAGCTCGACGACCACCTGCTCGCGGACCTGGGGATCACCCGGAGCGAGGCGCAGCGCGAGGCCGGACGGCCGTTCTGGGACGCGCCGCGGCACTGGACGCTCTGATTTCCCCGCCTCCGGACCGGCCCGGCGCGACCCGGGCCGGTTTTCGCGCGGAAACAGCGCGTTTCTTGCGGTCAACTTCTTGAATTGCGCGCCACCTCTGCCAATATCGAGAGAGACTTTTATCCGACCCCACGGGACCATTTGGAGGCTTGAATGGCAGAGTACAGAACGATCCGGACCGCCGGCAGTGTTTCCGGCGCCCGCGCGGGCCAGATCGACGCAGGGCTCCGCGCCCACATGAACAAGGTTTACGGCACGATGTCCGTCGGCATGTTGCTGACCTTCCTCGTTGCCTGGGCCGTCGGTTCGAACGACCAGCTTCTCGGGATCTTCCGCGATCCGATGACCCTGCAGCCGAACATCCTCGGCTGGATCGTCATGTTCGCCCCGCTGATCATGGTCTTCGCCTTCAGCGCGGCCCTGAACCGCATTTCCGCCGCAGCCGCACAGCTGTTCTTCTACGGCTTCGCCGCCGTGATGGGCCTGTCGCTCAGCTGGATCTTCGTGGCCTTCACCGGCTTCTCCATCGCGCAGGTCTTCCTGGTGACCTCGATCGCCTTCGCGGGCCTGTCGCTCTGGGGCTACACCACGAAGAAGGACATCTCCGGCTGGGGTACCTTCCTGATCATGGGCGTGATCGGCATCCTGGTCGCCTCGATCGTCAACATCTTCCTCGGATCGCCCGCGATCGCCTTCGCGATCTCGATCCTCGGTGTGCTGATCTTCGCCGGCCTGACCGCCTACGACACCCAGAACATCAAGAACACCTACCTCCAGCACGCGGCGCATGGTGACAGCGAGTGGCTGGGCAAGGCCGCCATCATGGGCGCGCTGCAGCTCTACCTCGACTTCATCAACATGTTCATGTTCCTGCTCCAGCTTTTCGGCAATCGCGAATAAGCCCGCAGGCAACGACACGAGGGAAGGGCCGGTCCGCAGGGACCGGCCTTTTTCTTTTGGCCCGCGCCTCAGAGGTCGAGGACCATCGGCACCAGCGGCATCTCGATGCCGGGGCGCAGGGTGGCGACCACCTCGGCGCCCGCGGCAAACCCTCCGGCACGGTAGAACGGCACCGCCGTGCGCGTCGCGGCCGCGTGGACACGGCCCACGCCCTGCCCCGACATGTCGTCCAGCAGGAAGCGCAGAAGGCCGCCCCCCACCCCCTGCCGCACCATGTCCGGGTCCACCGCCACGTGGCGCAGATGCGCCTCTCCGGGCCTCGCAGGGCCGCCTCCGGGCGGGGCGAAGGTCCAGCCGCCGCAGCCCGCCAGCCGCCCTGCGGCAAAGGCGCCGTGGTAGCGGCCCGAGCGGATCAGCGCGGGCTGGGCGCGGGCCAGCAGCGGCATGACGGTGACCATGACCGAGGGCGGGTAATCCGCCCTCAGCAGCCGCGAATAGCTGCGCGTCAGAAGATCGTCGAGGGCCGGGATGTCCTGCATCTCTGCCGGGCGGAAGGTCACGACGCGCGCCGTCACAGCGCATCCTCCGTCAGGCGCGCGCGCAGACGTCCCGCCACCTCGGCGATCTCTCCCTGCGGGGCGCGGGGCGGCGGCGCAAAGGGCACCTCATCGAGCGGAATGTACCGGCGCGAGGTGATGTCGCCCGGCTCCACCAACGGCACGAGATGGACGTGCACATGCGCCACGTCGGTGCCGGTGATGACGAAGCCCACCCGCGCGACGCCGTATTCGGATTTCAGCAGCCGCGCCATGCGCTGCCCGAGCCGCATCAGCCCTCCCGCCAGCGGCGCGGGCAGATCCTCGAAACAGGCATGGTGCGCGCGCGGCAGGATCAGCAGATGCCCCGGCCGGATCGGCGCCTGGTCCGCGATGACGAGATGCGTCCGGCTTTCGAACACCGCATGCGCCGGGCTCAGCCCGCGCGCGATGTCGCAGAAAAGGCAATCGTTGTGAAACATGGCCGGCTCCTCTCCACCGGCTCGAGCGGGTCCCCGGACGCGAAAAGGCCGCCCGGGTAGATCCCGCGCGGCCAAATCACTGTCCCTGAGTGGGAAGGCTTACTTGATCTTGCCTTCCTTGTACTCGACGTGCTTGCGCGCGACCGGGTCGTACTTTCGTACGGCCATCTTCTCGGTCATGGTGCGGGCGTTCTTCTTGGTCACGTAGAAATGGCCCGTGCCCGCGGACGAGTTCAGGCGGATCTTGATGGTGGTCGGCTTCGCCATGTGTCTTCTCCTGCAACGGGGGCGTGGCCGCCCGTGAAATCCTTGAAGCCCGCCTTTTACCCAACCCGGCCCCCGAGTCAACGGGGGCAATGGAAAAAACGCGTGGTGAGCCTGTAAGCCGGATTCTGTCCCGGGCGGGTTTCCCCGCCCATGGGCGACCATTCCTCTGGGCCCGCGCGTTGCCGCGCAGGCTCGATGCTGCCAACCCGGACCCCTCGGGCTGAAACGGCCCTGCGGCGATATCGCCGAAGCGATCATGCCCCGCGCGGGGTCCCTATTTGGCATTGCTCCCGGTGGGGCTTGCCATGCGGGTCCTGTTGCCAGTCCCCCGGTGGGCTCTTGCCCCACCGTTTCACCCTTGCCGCCCCGGAGGACGGCGGTCTGTTCTCTGTGGCGCTCTCCGTCGGGTTGCCCCGCCCGGGCGTTACCCGGCACCGGCGTTTCAGCGAGTCCGGACTTTCCTCTGCCCCGAAGGTCAGCGGCCGCCCGGCCCACCACGCCGCGCCGACATAGGCCCCCCCGTGGCGGCGGTCAATGATTCCGATGCCGCGCGCGACACAGCCCGGCCGCCGGGACGGCGTGTCATGCCGACACGGGCACCACGAAGCAGCGCGCCGAAGGCGCACCGCCGGATCGGGCTACCGCCGGGGTCAGCGCAGCAGGAAGGGCGCGCGCAGCCATTCGCGGATGGCATCGCTCACCGCATCGGGGTTTTCCAGCACCGGCAGGTGCCCGGCCCCCGCAATCACCCGCAATTCGGCCTGGGGGATCAGCTCCGCCATGAAGGCATGGCGTTTCTCGGGATAGAGCGTGTCGGCCTCGCCGCAAAGAACGGTGACCGGTGCGCGCACCTTGCGCAGCATCGCCTGCTGGTCGCGCCGCCGCTGCAGGGCGCGGACCTGCCGCACCAGCACCTCGATGCCGAGCCCCTGCGCCATCTCCTCGACCATCGCCTGGATCTCGCGCCGGTAGGGCCCCGGCGCCAGCGATTCCGGCGGCAGCAGCCCGGCCACCGCCTCGTTGAACCGTCCGGCCCGCGCCTTGATGATGACCGGGTCCCGCTCCGCCGCCTGCGCCGGCGTGTCGGCCAGCGGCGACGTGTCCATGAGCATCATGCGGGTGACCCGGTCCGGTGCGCGGCGCTGGATCTCCATCGCCACCATCCCGCCCAGTCCCAGCCCCGCGAGCGCGCAGCGCCGCGGCAGGGAATCCAGCAATCCCGAGGCGATCTCCTCGACCCGTTCGCCAAGGTGGATCGGTGCCACCATCACCGCCGTCTCGCGCGAGAATTCGGCGATCTGCGGGCCGAACAGCCGGGCGTCGCACAGCACTTCGGGCAGGAAGACCAGCGGCTCAGCCACGCGCCGGTTCCCGACTCTTCGAATGCCCCGTGCGGGAACCTGACATCGCCTGCCTCTGCTCGTTTCTGCTCCCGGTCCGAATCGTATCAGACCGCGCGGCGAGCGAAAGGCGGAAATCCGCCCCGCGCGGGGTCTTGCCTTTCCGCGCGGGACGGGGCGCTCAATTCACCTTCATGCGGTCCCAGAAGATCCCCAGATGCTTCGAGACGATCTGCGCATAGCGGTCGCTTTCCCGCAGCGCCGCCAGACCGGCGTTGAAGCGGTAGAGAAAGGTCGTCCCGCGCCAGTGCTTCTTCGAGATGATCACGTGCAGCCCCTCGACTGCCAGCGGCGTGTCCAGCGGCACCACTTTGCCGCGCAGCCCCATGGCGTCGATCTTCTCGGCCCCGAGGAAGACGTTCACCGTCACCGCGTCCACCTCGCCGCGCATCAGCGCCTCGAAACAGGCCTCCGGCGTGGCGGGCTGCACAAGCGTGACAAGCCCGCGCGACAACCATTCCCGGCCCGCCCGGTCGAGATCGTGGGTGAAGTAGCCCTTGGGACGGCACAGCACCTTGCCGAGGATGTCGTCATCGCTGTCATAGACCAGGCCGGAACCGGATTGCGTGAACAGCAGCACCAGGACCTCGACCAGCGGATCGGAGAAATGGAAGTTCGCGCAGCGGTCGTTGTCCGGCGTCGCCGCGCAATCCGGCTTCAGCCAGGGAAAGCCCATGTCGTAGGTCTTGCTGTCCAGCAGCGGAAACAGGTGCTGAGACCAGTCGTTTTCCCAGGTGATCGAATAGGGCACGGGCGACGGCGCCATCTCGAGCGCGGCATTCACCAATTCCGTGACCATGCCCTGACCCGGCCAGCTCTGATCGGTAAAGGGCGCGTAATCGCCCCCCGTCAGCAGCTTCATCTCGGCATCGTCCTGGTGCAGCGGCGTCGCGTCCGCCTCCTGCGAGCCCGGCTCGCAGGGCAGCAGCAGGCGGTCGCCCTCGGCCACCTGGAACACCTGCTGCTGCAGGAAGGCCTGGTTGGCGTAGTAGATCAGCGTCCACTTTTCCGGATCGCCGTAGGTTTCCGCTGCGATGGTAAAGACGGTCTCCCCCGCCTTCACCACGTGATCGGTCGGGGTGCAGGCCTCGGCACGCGCCCCGCCGAGCGCCAGCGCGGCCAACAGGCCGAGCGCGGCGGCAAGTCTCCCCCCCGCCATCGCTTACAGGCCCGCCCAGATGCTGGACATGTGCTTGTCGAGCACCCGCAGGTATTCGCCGCTCTCCCGGATCGAGGCGAGCCCGTCGTTGAAGGCCGCGATGATCTCCTCCGCCCGGGGGTTCGACCGATGGGCAACCACGTGCAGCCCCTCGATCGACAGCGGCCGCTTCAGCATGATCTCGACCCTGTCGGACAGGCCCATGTCCTTCAGCACCACCCGCCCGGTGAATTCGTTGAGCGCGACCGCATCGGCGGTGCCGTCCTCGAGCCGGCGAAAGCACTCCTCCGAGGTCGGCGGCTGCATCAGCATCGCGCCCGCCTCGGCCAGAAGCCCCTGCCCCGGACCCTCCAGCGCCGCCCGCTGGTAGCCGCGCGGAGAGCAGATCCGCAGCCCCGCGAGATCGGCATTGCCGTCGAACCGGATCGGCCGGTCCTTCGCGGTGAACAGCACGATCAGCATCTCGAACATCGGGTCCGAATAGACGTAATCGCTGCAGAGCGGGGTGTCCGGCGCGGCCGCGCAATCGGGCTTCTTCCAGGGAAAGGCAAGATCGACCATGCCTTCGGAGAGCATCGGGTCCAGATGCACCGAGCGGTCGTTGACCCAGTGGAACTTGTGCAGCCCGACGTCATCGGTCGCCACGAAGGCCCGGTTGACGATGTCCGTGATCAGCCCCGAGCTCATCTGCAGGCGGTTGGTGAAGGGGCGGAAATCGTCGCCCGCCACCAGCGTGACATCGACCCCGGCCCGGCGCCGCGCACTGGCCGCTTGCCGGTCCGCGAGCTGCGCCCCGGCGGTCTGCGGCGCGGCATCGGCCAGCGCGGCGTCGCTCAGCGGCTGTCCGCCCTCCAGCCCCAGCGGCAGGCCCGAGATGCAGGGCATCCGGTAGACCTGACCCACGCGGATCGCATCCGGGCTGCTGATCTCGTCGATGTTGTTGCGATAGATGGCGGTCCACATGCCGACATCCTTGTAGAGCCGGTCCGCGATCAGCGACAGGGAATCCCCCGCCCGAACCCGGTAGATACCGCCGCAGGTCTCCTCGGCCGCGACGGAAATGGCGCTTGCGGCCAGGATACCCGCCGCCAGCGCGCAAACGCGTGTCATCATCTTGTCTGTCCCCCAGGATAGCAGTCCCTGCGACAAGGTCGCGCATTTTGTGTGGATCGGTCAACGCTCCACTACAAAATGTGCGTCCAAGCCATATGTATCAGTGGTTTCGGCGTGCAACCACAAGGGAATGCCCCGTGCAATCCGGATCCTCCGGGCGGAATTCCTCGACCGGCGCGCCCTCGCGCGCGAGAATCGCCGCGTATTCCTCGGGCGAGAGCGAGGCATGATAGACCGTGTCACCGGCGACGGTGCCGGTCACCTCGCCCGCTCCCGGTCCGACGGTAAGCAGCAGGCGGCCGCCGGGGTTCAGGTGACGCACGAGCCTCGGCAGGGTGGCGCGCTGCTCGTCCGGGGTGAGGTGAAAGAAGCTGCCCCAACCGATGACCGCATCGAAGCGCTGCGCGAGCGCCAGCGCGCGCATGTCCGCCACGAGAACCTCGGCGGCGGGAAGGCGGCGGCGCGCGATCTCCACCATCGCGGGGGCAAAGTCGACCGCGGTAAGCGCGACCCCCTGCCCGAGCAGCCATTCCCCGATCGGCGCGCCGGTCCCGCAGCCGAGGTCGAGCACCGCGCCGCCGTCGGGCACGTCCGCCAGCGCGCGCAGCAGCCAGGCCCGTTCGGTCAGAGCGCGGTTGCGCAGGCCGTCGTAGGCCCCGGCATTGCGGTCATAGATCTCGCGCGTACGTTCCGACAGAAGAGACATGCCGACAGACTAGGCGCGCGGACCCCGTCCCCGCAAGGCACGGCGGAGACCCTCATACCGCCGCAAGCTGCTGGCCCTGCCGCCGCTCGATCAGGTTACCGGTGGCACAATGAATCTGCATCCACACCGCCGCCTCGTCGAACAGCGTCCATTCCCGGCGCAACCCGCCGGGGCCGAATTCGGCATGGCTCATCCCCATGACATGCACCTGCGCGCCGGTGGGCCTGCCGAACGGGCCCCAGCCGTCATGCCGCCCCGAAAGCGACCAGCGCAGCGCGGCACGGGGCGGAAGCTGCCGGGTTTCCATGCCGATGCGATGATGGATCCGGAACTCCGCCGAGGGGAAGGCCCCGCGCAGCCCGAGCCAGAACCGCTCCGCCGCCGAAGCGCCCCGACCGATGACGCCACCCGGATAGACCATCCGCGCCGCGCCGTCGTATTGCGCCGGGATCGAGGCGAAATCCGCGGTCATGATCCGGCTCAGCAGCCCGGCAAAGGCCACCCCCCACTGGTTGCTGTCGCCCTGGCCGGTATAGGGGCCGATGGAATCGATCTCCGGCCGCAAGGGCATGAGATCGGGGTCGCGCCCGGCCATGCGCTGGCGCGCCCAGTCCGCGACGCCGATGCCGAGCTGGCGCAGAACCGCACCGGTGTCGCGCACCATCCAGCCGTCGCTGAGCCGGTTATCCTTGCCGTAGAGGTCCGCCATCACCCGGAACCGCAGACGCTTGCCCGTAGGCGCGCCGAACAGTCCCGCCGCATCGTGACGCCCGCTGATGACCAGCCGCTGCGCACCCAGCATCCCGACCTGCGGGGCGCCCGACCATTGCACATCCTCCGTCACCGCCTGAAGGCCCGGCAAGGCCGAGGCAAGCTCCGTCACCGTGCCGCGCAGCGCCTCCGGCCCGTAGCCGATGGCATCGCTCCCCCGCAGGATCAGCTGCGGATGGGCAAAGGCGGCCAGCGGCGCGCCGAACGCCCGCCGGTTCCAAAGCGCCTCCGTCACCTGGTGCAGATAGTCCGGGTAATCCCGGAAGCCCGGGTCGAATCCCCGCATGTGTGTCTCCAGCAGCATCCCGCCGCCAGCTTGGCGCGAATCTGGTGAAGAAATGGTTTCCCGGGTCGTCAGGGTCGTCGGATTCCCCGGAACGGAGGGAAATCTTCATAGCGTTTCCGGCGGGTTGCGAGGTCTTCTTCGGGTTCCGCACCGGCCGCGATCAGACAACCGCGCGGCGCGACGAAGCTTTCGATCCGACGCAAGGGCACCGGCCGCCAGGCGATGTTGAAGGCGCAGAGCTTGGGAAAGACCTGCAGTTCGGATACCGGCAGATGGTCGAAGATCCACCAGGCCAGATCCCGCCAATCGCGCCCGGCCTCGTAGCGCTCCGCGAACCAGGGGATGACCACCGAGGCCCCGGCAATCTCGATATCCGTCCGGTCCCAGACGTGGCATTCCCGGGGATGATCGTTGCGCGCGCAGTTCAGCTTGCGGGCATTTCCGAAGCGGTTCAGCGCCGCCGAGCGGTAGCCCGACCGCAGGAAGATCCGCCCGAAGGTCTCTTCCAGCGGGTCGAGAAGTGTTTCGCAAAGCGCTCGCCCGTGGGCCAGCGCGCGCTCCGGATCGTCGGGCAGATTCTGCAGGCCGTGAAAGCTGGCGATCTCGGAATGCAGGAATTCGCGCATCCAGAAATGCCGGGACAGGCGCTGCCGCCCCAGCGTTTCCAGGCTCCACATCGAAGCCGGACGCCTCACTCGCCGCCGTAGCCGAGCCAGCGGAAGGCGCCGTCACCCGCGCGCAGCGGCGCCATGGGATTGTGGGCGATTTCCCAGATGTGCCCGTCCGGATCGGCGAAATAGCCGTGATAGCCACCCCAGAACACGTCCTGCGCGGGCTTCAGGATGCGCGCGCCGGCCGCCTCGGCACGGGCCATGAGCGCGTCGACCTCAGCGGTGCTGCGCAGGTTGTGCGCCAGGGTCATCGCACCGTGGCCGAGGCTGTCGAGCGGCACGCCGATATCCTTGGCCAGGTCCTCGAGCCCGAACAGACCCAGCGTCTGGCCAAGAAGATCGAAGGCGGTGACGCCCTCGGGGCTTTCGGTCTGCTGCCAGCCGAGCGCTTCGTAGAAGGTCACGGAGCGCGCCATGTCACGCACGCCGAGGGTCACGAGGCTGATTCTTTGTTCCATCTTTGTTCCTCCTTTCGCCGCACCATACCCGGGAGGGCCGACGATGCAAGGCGGCGGCGGCCCCGCGCGCGGATGTCAGCCGCCGAGGTCCACGATCGCGGCCTCGATCAGGGCGAGGTCGGCCGGCCCGGAAAAGCGGTGATCGACTCCCTTCACCAGCGTCAGCCGGATGTCGGGGCTGTCGATATGGTCGAGCAGACGCAGCGCCGTTTCGCGCGTGACCGCCTCGTCCGCGGTGCCCTGCATCAGACGCACCGGCCAGGGCATGGGCAGGGGCGCGCGCAGGACCAGGTGCTCGCGCCCGTCCTCGATCAGGCGCCGGGTGACCGCGTAATCCTCGCCATAGGCGGAGGGGAGGTAGACCACCCCCGCCTCCGTCACCTGCCTCCGCTGAGCCTCGTCGAAACCGGCCCAGAAACCGTCTTCGGTGAAATCCGGAGCGGCGGCGATGCCGACGAAGCCCGTGACCTCGGGCAGCCTGCGGGTCAGGAGGCAGGCGATCCATCCGCCCATCGACGAGCCGACCAGCAGGACGGGGCCGTCGGTCACGGCACGAATCACCGCCTCCGCATCCGCCGCCCAATCCCCGATGCAGCCCTCTTCGAAGACGCCTCCGGATCGTCCGTGACCGGAATAGTCCAGCCGCAGAAAGGCGCGTCCCCGCGCCTTGGCCCGGGCTTCGAGGTGCACGGCCTTTGTGCCGTCCATGTCGGACTTATAGCCGGAGAGGAACACCACCAGCGGCCCCTCCCCCTGCGTATGAGCATAGGCCAGGCGCGCACGCGCGGTCTCCAGATACCGGATTTCGGTCATGACCCCTCCGTCGAGTTACCGCCGGAGACTGGACCGAGGGGCGGGAAAGGACAAGGCTTTGGCCGGAGCCTCAACAGCAGGAGCGTCAAGGCGCCGGCAGCCGCGGGCGACATGCTTTGCAGGACCACCCATGCCCTGCGCTTCATCAGACTTGCGGTCTTCCGGACGGGTCGCAGTCTTCCCGGACGGGTCGCGGTCTTCCCGACGGCCGGCAGTTCGGTGATCGGGTTGCGGTTCGCCGGGCGCGTGCGAGCCTCCCCAACGCCGGGCAGCTCCGGCGGCGCACAGCGCCTCTTTCGAAACGGCGCCCACCGATGCGCCCGTCGGTTTCGCCGCCCGTTGCGCGGCCTGCGGCATGTTCCGCGATCAGGCGGCGGCCTCTGCGGCGGCATCGTCGTCCCAATCCGACGTCATCGACGTCACCGTGTCGGAAACACGGAACACGCGCACCCCCTCTGTGAGGGTCATGCTGTTGCGCGACAGCGTCCGGGTTGCGTCGGCGGTTTCGTTGACCATCGCGGCATTCTGCTGCGTCACCGCGTCGAGCTGGGAGATGGCGGTGTTGATTTCGCCCAGGGTCATCGTCTGCTCGCCGAGCCCGTGCACCACTTCGCGGATGCGTTCGGAAATGCGGTCCACACCCTGAAAGATGCTCCCCAGGTCGGAGCTGGCTCGCGCGACAAGATCGACGCCCGACTTCACGTGGCTGCTGCTCTGCGCGATGAGCGCCTTGATTTCCTGTGCCGAATCCGCCGAGCGCTGCGCAAGGGAGCGCACCTCGGAGGCGACGACGGCAAAACCGCGCCCCGCCTCGCCCGCGCGGGCCGCCTCGACCCCGGCATTGAGCGCGAGGAGGTTGGTCTGGAAGGCGATATCGTCGATGACCGAGATGATCTGGGCGATGGAATCCGACGAAGTCTCGATCCGTTTCATCGCGAGGGTCACATCCTCAACGACCTGGCGGCTGCCTTCGGCGGCGGACTTGGTGTCGTCAGCCTCCCGCCCGACTTCGGCGGCATAATCGGCGGCGGATTTCGCGTTGCTGTTGATCTCTTCCACGGCGGCGGCGGTTTCCTCGAGGGTGGCGGCCTGGGTTTCCGTCCGCCGGGAGAGCTCGTCGGAATTGGTGCCGATCCGCGTGGCGATGTCGTCGATGACGCCGGAGACGGATTGCACCTGGCGTATGAGCTTGGCCATGTTCTGCACCGCCGTGTTGAAGGCGTCGCCCAGTTCGGCAAGCCGGCCGTTGCCGCATTTGGTGACGCGGTACGACAGGTCCCCCTCCCGCATCGCGTCGAGCCCGAGCGCGATGTCCTTGATCGCCTCGCGCTGATCGGTGATTTCGGTGGCGATCTTGGTCACCCGCGTGACCTTGCCATCCTCGTCGAAGACGGGGGCATAGGTGGCGCTGATCCAGATCACCCGGTCGTCCTTGGTGACGCGCGGAAACTCTTCCGTGAAGAATTTCCCGCCCCGCAGCTCCTCCCAGAATGTCTCGTATGCGGGGGTTTCGCGGAACCGCTTCTGGACGAAGATCCGGTGATGCTTTCCCACGACCTCTTCGAGGGAATAGCCGAGCACCTTCAGAAAGTTGTCATTGGCTTCGATGATCGTGCCGTCGGGCGCGAAATGGATGACGGCCTGCGTGCGCTGCACGATCTGAAGAATGGCGGCCTCCACCCCCTCCGACGCCGAGGGCGGCCGCTTTGCCTTGCCAAAGAATTTCATGCCGTACTCCCGGTGAACTGCGCATCCGCGTCACCTCTAGCCCGGGAAGTCTTTACATTCTCTCTACGGCATCCGGGCAGCGACGGCGGACGGCGCACCATGCCGCCCCCCGTTTCTGCCCGCGGAACCGCGTCAGAGCTGTTCCATGACCTCGTCCGAGGCTTCGAAATTGGTGGTGACGCGCTGCACGTCGTCGTCGTCTTCCAGCGCCTCGACCAGTTTCATGAGGGACTGCATCCCTTCGAGATCGAGCTCGGTCGTGGTGGAGGGTTTCCACACCAGCTTGGTCGAATCGCTCTCGCCCAGCTCGGATTCGAGCGCGGTGGCGACCTCGTTCAGGTCGGTGTCGGCGCAGTAGATGACATGGCCGTCCTCACCGCTTTCCACGTCCTCGGCACCGGCTTCGATCGCCGCCATCATCACGGTATCCGCATCGCCGACGGAGGCCGGGTAGACGATTTCGCCCTTGCGCTCGAACATGAACCCGACCGAGCCGGTTTCGCCGAGATTGCCGCCGTTCTTGGTGAAGGTCGAACGCACGTTCGACGCGGTGCGGTTGCGGTTGTCGGTCATCGCCTCGACGATCACGGCGACGCCGTTGGGGCCGTAGCCCTCGTAGCGGATTTCCTCGTAATCCTCGCCGTCGCCACCGATGGCCTTCTTGATGGCGCGCTCGATGTTGTCCTTGGGCATGGACTGGCTCTTGGCTTCCTTGACGGCGAGCCGCAGGCGCGGGTTCTTCTCGGGGTCGGGATCGCCCATCTTGGCGGCGATGGTGATCTCCTTGGAGAATTTCGAGAACAGCTTGGCGCGGACCGCGTCCTGGCGGCCCTTGCGGTGCTGGATGTTTGCCCATTTGGAATGGCCGGCCATGGTGGAGTCCTTTATTGCCCGGAATTAGCGCCGCTCTTACTCAGGGCGCGGGACAAATTCAAGTTCCAGCCGATGTGCAACCGAAGTCCGCAAGGCCCATCAGGAGCCGCAGGACAAGGCCGAGGATCACCAGCAGCGCCACCCAGAGCGGCGGAAACTGAAACGCCCCGCCATGGGCGGCGGCCTGTTCGCGGTGTCGGGCCAGCGCGAAGTCGTGGGCGGCGCAGGCGCGGGCATCGGCGTCGGAGGGGCGGCCCCTCCGGATCAGCGCCATGGCGCGGGCCTCGTGGTAATGCGCGCGCACCGGGAAGGCCGCGCTCCAGATCCCGGTGGCGATCAGCGGCACGAGGGCCAGCCCCTTGAGCAGCGGCAGCAACGCGCAGAGATCCAAACCCGTCAGGCTCCGGCGGATTCGATCGCGACGGTAAGCGGCACGTTCGCCGCCTCGGCCAGCGCCAGCAGGGTCCAGAGCGCCGGGCCGGTCGCCCGCTTGCCCACGGACAGGCGCGAGATCGTCTCGGCCGCGATACCGCTGCGTTCGGACAGCTCCGCGAGGGTCATCCCGCTGCGCGTCACGATGGCGCGGACAAGCTGCATGCCCAGAAGGCGCGCGATCTCCTTGCCCGCCTCGGCGGTGGCCTCCCCGGCCTCCCGCGGGTCGAGATCCTCGTCCAGGCGGCGCAGGAACCGGTCCTCGGCCTCGTGCGCCCGGGTGGCGGGATCGCGCGGCACCGGGGCCGGCTGCGGACGGTGGCGGACGGCGGGACGCGCGCCGCCCTGGACCGAGGGCGGATGCCGCTCGGCGGGGTCGGTGGCGTGGTCTTCGATACCGGCGGTGAACTCGGACGCGGTCATCCTGGCCTCCTCGGGGTCATTGATCTTGACGTCAATATAGGGCGCATTGACCTCAAAGTCAATTTCGCGCCTTCTTCCTTGGATAGAGCACCAGCTCCTCCCAGACCGCATCGTAGCGCCCGGCGGTGCCGCGCAGCGATTCCATGGCCCCCGCCGCCGCCTCGCGCGGGCCGCGCCAGAACACGCCGAGGCGCGCGTCGGGACGTTCGGCATACAGCACCCCGGCCGCCAGCGGCAGACGCGGAAAGGTCAGGACGGCGGCATAGCTGTGCGGGTCGCGGCGGCTTGCCTCGCTGCCCGGCGGGGCGGGCACGACCCCGGAAAACCGGCTGAGAAGGGCCGCGATGTCGACCATCCCGCCCGCATCCGGTGCTGCCTTCGCATCGGCGATCCGGGCGCGGCGCAGGTCCGGCACCGGGCAGTTCGGCCCCAACAGATGGTTGATCATGCGAACCCGGATGTGCAACGCATGTGCGGCCTGCGCCAGCCGCTTCCTTTCGCCCGGCATCAGGCGCGCGGTGTCGAGATCGGCAAAACAGGATTCCAGAGGAACCAGAAGAACCATGACCCTCGCTACCCCTTTCCGACCGGCCCGTACGGTGCCCGGCCAAACCATCCGATCCGCCGCGCCGGGTCAAGACCGCCGGACATGAGCCGTTTCCTCATCCTCCAGCTGCGCCCCGAGGCCGAGGCGAGCGACGACGAATTCGCCGCCTTTCTCGACAAGGGCGGACTGGCACCGCAACAGGTTCACCGCATCCGGCTGGATCGCGAGGCGCTGCCCGAAGGACTGGACCCGCGGGACTATGCCGGCGTGATCGTCGGCGGCGGTCCCGGCTGCGTCTCGGATGCGCCCGAGGCGAAAACCCCCGCCGAGGCGCGCATCGAGGCCGCCTGCCTGTCGCTGATGCCCGCGATCACCGCCCATGACGTGCCCTTCCTCGGCTGCTGCTACGGCATCGGCATCCTCGCGCATCACCTCGGCGCAGAGGTCGGCAAGACGCGCTACGGCGAACCCGTGGGCCACGTCGCCTGTACCCGGACGGACGCGGGCACGCGCGATCCGCTGCTCGACGGGCTGCCCGAGACCTTCTCGGCCTTCGTCGGCCACAAGGAAGCGGTGCAGCACCTGCCGGACGGTGCCGTCCACCTGCTGGCCTCGGCCCCCTGCCCCTTCCAGATGATCCGCCACGGCGAAAACGTCTATGCCACGCAATTCCACCCCGAGGCCGATGCCGCCGGTTTCGAGACGCGCATCCGCATCTACCGGCACAAGGGCTATTTCCCGCCCGAAGAGGCCGACGCGCTGATCGACATGTGCCGCGCCGCCCCGGTGACGGAGCCCGCGCGCATCCTGCGGAATTTCGTGCGGCGCTACGGCTGACCGGGGCGCGTCAGAGCGGCCAGAACAGCGGGATCAGCGCCGAGGCGAGGATCCCCATGGTGAAGTTGAGCGGCGCGCCCACCTTCAGGAAATCCGAGAACCTGTAGCCGCCCGGCCCGTAGACCAGCGTGTTGGTCTGGTAGCCGATCGGCGTCGCGAAGGAGCAGGACGCCGCCACCATCACCGCCACCACCAGCGGGCGCGGATCTATGCCGAGCTCGTTCGCGAGCCCGATGGCGATGGGCGTGACCACGACGGCCACCGCGTTGTTGCTGACCATCTCGGTCATCACCGAGGTCAGCAGGAAGATCGACCAGATCAGCAACGGCGCCGGCAGGGATTCCATCAGGGGGGCGACCGCCTTGACCACCATCGCCACGGCGCCCGACGCATCCAGCGCCGCGCCGATGGCCAGCATGGCAAAGATCAGCGCCAGAAGCTGCCCCTCGACAAAGGAAAACGCCTCGTCCGCATCGATGCAGCGGGCAAGAAGCACCACCGCCACCGAAATCACCGACAGCGCGAGGATCGGCGCCACGCCGAAGGCCGCCAGAACCACGATCCCGGCCATCGCCCCGATGGCGATGGGCGCATGCCCGCGCCGGAACGCCCGCGCCGAGGGTCGCGACACGTCGACCAGCGCCATTTCGTCGGCCAGACGCTTGATGTCCTCCGGCGCGCCTTCCAGCAGCAGGGTGTCGCCCACGCGCACCACCAGTTCGTCGAGCTTGCGCCCGATGTTCTGGTTCCGCCGGTGCACCGCCAGCGGATAGACCCCGAAGCGGCGCCGCAACCGCAGAGCGCCGAGGCTGCGCCCGACCATCTTGCATCCGGGGGTGATCAGCACCTCGACGGTCGTGGTCTCGCGCGCGGAGATCTGGTCCACCCGTTTCAGCGACTTGTTGCGCTGCAGCGACAGCAGTTCGGTCATCTGGGTGCGCAGCACGACGCGGTCCCCGACCTGCATCGTCACCCCGTCGAGGTTGCGCCGCAGCGATTCATCGCCGCGGATCACGTCGATCAGCCGCACGCCTTCGCGCTTGAACAGCTGAACCCCCAGCACCTCGCGCCCGATCAGGTCGGAATCCGGCGGGATCACCGCCTCGGTGAAGAACTTCATCCGCGACCGGTCCGACAGCATGCCCGCCATGGAGTGCCGCTCGGGCAGCAGGTAGCGCCCGGTCAGGAACAGGTAGAGCATGCCCCAGGCCACCAGGATGACGGCGAGGGGTGTCACTTCGAAGATCGTGAAGGGCCGCAGCCCCTGCGCCCGCGCCACCCCGTCGACGAGCAGGTTCGTCGAGGTGCCGATCAGCGTCGTCATTCCCCCGAGGATCGCCGCGTAACTCAGCGGAATCAACAACTTGGATGGCTGGACGCCGAGCGATTTCGCGATCTGCACGAAGATCGGCAGCATCAGCACCACCACCGGCGTGTTGTTCATGAAGGCCGAGGCCAGGATCACCACGCCCATGATGGCCGCGATGGCCCGGCGCGGCTGGCGCACGACCTGCGCCTGCGCATAGGTGGCAAAGGCGTCCAGCGCCCCGGTGCGCACCAGCGCCCCCATGACCACGAACATCGCGGTGATCGTCCAGGGCGCCGGGTTCGACAGCACGGACAGGGCATCGTCATAGGGCAGGATCCCCATGATCAGCAGAAACGCCACCCCCCCGATCGCGACCACCTCGGTCGGATAGCTTTCGCGAACGAAGAGCAGGAACATCCCCACCACCGTGGCCATGGTCACATAGGCCTGGGCGTTCTGACTCAGTTCGATAAAATGCATGTACGGATGCGCCTGCCCCTAGTTCATCGCGCCGCATTCTGACCGCGCGGCCAAGCTCTTGCAAGCGCGGCGCATCATCGCGCCCGCGCCGCTCCGGACACCCGGCCTCAGATCCCGGATTGCTCCAGCCGCCCGCCCAGGCGCACCATCTTCACGAGGGTGGCCTTGCCGGTACGATCATCGCTCTCGACCAGCACACCGGACAGCGTCGCCGCCCCGAGCGCCGGCGTGAACCGCCCCTTGGACATGCCGGTGACGAAGCGGCGCATCGGCTCGGCCTTGTCCATGCCGATGACGGAATCGTAGTCCCCGCACATGCCCGCGTCGCTGAGATAGGCGGTGCCGCCCGGCAGGATCTGCGCGTCGCCGGTCGGAACATGGGTATGCGTGCCGACCACGAGGCTTGCCTTGCCGTCGCAGAAATGCCCCATCGCCATCTTCTCCGAGGTCGCCTCGCAATGCACGTCCACCAGGATCATCTGCGCCTGCCCGCCGAGCGGATGCGCCCGCAGGGTCGCATCCATCGCCGAGAAGGGATCGTCGAAGGCCCGCTTCATGAAGACCTGCCCCAGCACCTGCGTCACCAGCACCTTGCGCCCGCGCCGGTCCTTGAACAGCCCCGCGCCGCGCCCCGGCGCCTGCTTGGCAAAGTTCAGCGGGCGGATCACCCGCGGCTCGCCGTCTATGAAACTCAGCATGTCCTTCTGGTCGAAGGCATGATCCCCGAGAGTCAGCACGTCCGCACCGGCATCGAGCAACAGTTTCGCATGGGCCCCGGTCAGCCCGGCACCACTGGAGGCGTTCTCGCCGTTCACCACGACGAAATCCAGCTTCCAGTCCTCACGCAGTTTCGGCAGGGTCTCCGCGATGGCCGCCCGTCCGGCGCGTCCCACCACATCCCCGAGGAATAAGGTTCTCATGCCCCCTGCGTAAGCGGAGCCACGCCGAAAGCAAAGACCCATTTGCAGCCGCGCAGGGGCCGGCGCGGCATCCCTGCGCTTCTTCTTGTTGCAAATACGCCGATCACGGCCTCGGGGCCGCCGCCCGGCCGGGGCGGCATTGCAGCGCCGCCGCCATGTCCCGCTCCGAATACGGCCCGAGATCGCGGGCCTCGATCCGCCCGCCGACAAGCCGCGCCGCCGCGATACGGCTCCAGTCCGCGCGCGCCACGATCATCTCGGGACCGGCGCCGCAGTCGCGCAACCCGCCCTCGATCCGGTCTCGGCCGATACGGTGGTTGGTGAACCCCGGGGTCGCGGCCACTTCCTCCAGCGCGGCGCGGCCCGGAACGTGGCGCCAGATGCGCAGGATCTTCGCCAGGTGCGGCCGATCGACATAGGCCAGTTCGACCCGGCCGTCGCCGTCGAGGTCGCCCGCCCCGACCGGGGCGAGCCAGCGATGGCGCTGCCCGATGAACGGCGCGGCCGCGATCAGTCCGCCGGACCCGTAGAGCGCCAGCCGCGCCCCGCGCCCGAGGTCGCTCTCCACCACCATCGCCGCCACCTCGCCCGAGGCAAGCGGCACGAGCCGCGGCGCGAGATCCTCGAAGACACGATGCACGGGCAGCCGCAGCAGCACCTCCCGACCCGAGGCATGGCGCAGGCGCAGCGCGCCCCACTCGATCGCATCCCCGAGGACGGCGTGATCGTAGCGCGTCGTCGGCTCGGCATAATCCGCCGCGACCACCGCATCCGCCCGCGCGACCTGCGGCGCCAGCCACAGGCACAGGATCAGCCATGCGCCGCGGGAAAACCCGCGCCACGGGCGCGACAGGAGTCGCGGCGCCCGGCTCAGATCTGCTTTTCCGGCATCTGCACGACCAGCCCGTCGAGCGCATCGCTCACCCTGAGCTGGCAGGTCAGGCGCGACCGCACCGGATCCGGCTCGAAGGCGAAATCCAGCATGTCCTCTTCCATCTCGTCCTTGGCCGGCAGCTTCTCGACCCAGTCCGGCGCGACGTAGACGTGACAGGTCGAACAGGCGCAGGCCCCGCCGCAATCGGCCTCGATGCCGGGAATGTTGTTGTCCCGCGCGCCTTCCATCACGGTCAGCCCGTTCGCCACGTCCACCACATGCTCGGTGCCGCCGAACTCGATATAGGTGATCTTCGCCATCGCCCGTCTCTCCATCGTCTCACGTTCCGACCTACCTAGTCAGACCGCGCGCCGGACACCAGACCCCTTGGCCGCGCGGCGCATATGTTCTACATTTGTTCCGAAAAAGGGAGTCCCGAATGCCCATAGACATCCCGCGCAGCTATCCCGACGACTGGCCGCGCCCGCCCTCCTGCCTCCAGGCCTCGCGCCTCGAAGAGCCGCCCACCGGCGCCCGGATCGCGGTCGCCGGCCTCGTCATCCTGCGCCAGCGGCCCGGCACCGCCCGGGGCACCATCTTCCTCACGCTCGAGGACGAGACCGGCGTCGTCAACGTCGTGGTCTGGAACAAGATCTACCAGCGGTTCCGCCGCGCGGTGATCGCGGGCCGGATGCTGCGGGTGACCGGGCGGCTCGAACGGGCGCATGGCGTCACCCATGTCATCGCCGACGAGATCGAGGACATTTCCCACATGCTCGACGAGCTGCTGGCCGAACATCTTCCCACGGAAGGCGAAACCGGGTAAGGTCGCGCCAAGAGGCCCGAAATCGCAAGAGGCTCAGAGCAGATGTCCCGCCCAACCGCCGCCGTTGCCGCGCTCGTCGCCGCGCTGACCTCTGCCTGCGCCGCGCCGCAGCCCGACGAGGTGTCCCGCGCCGAAACGACCGGCCCGGTCGGCCCGGCCCCGGCGCCCGTGCAGCATGCCGACGGCACCTGCTGGGCGCGCGAGGTGACACCGGCGATCTACGAACACGTCTCCGGCGACCAGCGGGCCTACCACGAGCAGGTCACCGACGAAGGCACCCTGCTGCATCTGCCGATCTTCCGCCGCGCCGTCGCGCCCAAGGTGCTGCGCCCGCGCGAGGATGTCAGCTTCGAAGCGCCCTGCCCGGCCCTGATGACCTACGACTTCACCGCCTCGCTGCAGCGCGCGCTGGCCGTGAGGGGGTATTTCGCGGGCAATGTCACCGGCGAGATGGACGCCCCGACCAGCGCCGCGATCCGCAGATACCAGTCCGAACGCGGGCTCGAGAGCGGTCAGCTCTCGCTCGCCACCGCGCGCGAGCTGGGCCTCGCGGCGGTGGAGCGGGACAGGATCCGGGGCTGACATCGCCCGGCCCGCGCGCCACTGTGGACCCGTCCGCCCCTCCCGGCGCGGACATGGCCACCACCGGACAAGGGCGCACGCGATGAACCGCACCGACACCCCCACCCTCGGAATCCTCGGAACCGGCATGCTCGGCAGTGCGATCGCGCGGGGCCTGCTGGACGCCGGGGCCTGCGAGGACTCCACCCTCGTCCTGTGCAATCGCAGCGGCACTTGTCCGGCGCTTGCCGACCGGCCGGGGCTGGCGATCACCACCGATCCGGCGGATCTCTGCGCCCGCTGCAACACGCTGCTGCTGTGCCTGCCCCCGGCAGCCACGGCAACGCTCGTCCTGCCAGCCGCCGACCACCTCGTGCTGTCGGTCATGGCCGGTGTCACCCTGAAGCGCCTGGGCGGGATCACCGGCTCCGCGCGCCTTGTCCGCGCCATGAGCAGCCCGGCGGCGGCGCTCGGCCTGGCCTACGGTCCCTGGATCGCCACCCCGGACTGCACCGCCGCCGACCGCGACCGCACGCGCGGGCTGTTCGCCGCCATCGGCGAGACCGACGAGATCGGGCAGGAATCGCTCATCGACCAGTTCACCGCGATGACCGGCCCGGTGCCGGGCTTCGTCGCCTTCTTCGCCGATGCCATGATCCGCCACGCCGAAAGCGCCGGGGCGCCGCCCGAGGTTGCCCTGCGCGCGGTGCGCCAGCTTTTCCTCGCCGGCGGCCGCATGATGGCCGAAGACGAAACAACCCCCGCCGAACACCTGCGCGGCATGATCGACTACGCCGGGACCACCGCCGCCGGGCTGACGCTGCTGGCCGGAGGAAACACGCGGGAGGAAATCTCGCGCGCGCTCGATGCCGCCGCGGACCGCTGCCGGACCATCGTCTGACCCAAGCGCGCGGCCGATGAAAAAGGGCGCCCCGAAGGGCGCCCCGTCTCTCTGCCGTTGCCGGCGAACTACTGTTCGGTGTCTTCCACGCTCAGCGCGACGAAGCGCGGGTCGCCGCCACGGCTCACCAGCAGCAGCATCGACTTGCGGCCCGCATCCCTGGCTTCGGCGATCCGGTCTTCGAGGTCGCCGACGCTCAGCACCTGGCTCTGGCCGGCTTCGGTGATCACGTCCCCGGCACGCAGGCCCTTCTCGAAGGCCTCCGAGGTTTCGTCGACCGCCGTCACGGCAAGACCCTTGGCGCTGTCGGGCAGGTTCATCTCGGCGCGCAGATCGGAGGTCAGCGGGCTGAGGGTCAGCCCGAGGATGTCCACCGTGGAGGGCTCTTCGCTCTCGGGCACGGTCTGGGACGCCGGGAAGGTCCGCTCCGCCTCTTCGCGGCGACCGAGCGTCACCAGAAGCGTCTCGCTCTTGCCGTCGCGGTTGACGATGACGCGCACCGATTTGCCCACTTCGGTGTTGCCGACGATGCGCACCAGCTGGCGGGTATCGTCCACGTCCTTGCCGTCGAAGCTGACGATCACGTCACCGGCCTGCATGCCGGATTCCTTGGCGGGACCTTCGGGCACGTCAGAGACCAGCGCGCCCTTGGCCGAGACCAGTCCGAGCGATTCGACCATGTCCTCGGTCACGTCCTGGATGCGCACACCCAGCCAGCCGCGGCGGGTTTCGCCGAACTGCTTGAGCTGGTCGACCACCTTCGTGACGACGTTCGACGCCATCGAGAAACCGATGCCGATGGAGCCGCCGTTGGGCGACAGGATCGCCGTGTTCACGCCGATCACGTCGCCGTCCATGTTGAACAGCGGCCCGCCCGAGTTGCCGCGGTTGATGGCGGCATCGGTCTGGATGTAATCGTCATAGGTGCCCGACAGCGCGCGGTTGCGCGCCGAAACGATACCGGCCGAGACCGAAAAGCCCTGGCCGAGCGGGTTGCCCATGGCCATGACCCAGTCGCCGACGCGGGCATTGTCGGAGTTGCCGAAGGACACGAAGGGCAGCGCATCGTCACCCTCGACCTTGAGCAGCGCGATATCCGTGTTGGGATCGGTGCCGACCAGCTTGGCCGGAAGGACCTTGCCCGAGAAGAACTCGATGCTGATCTCGTCGGCGCCGTCGATGACGTGGTTGTTGGTCACGATGTAACCGTCTTCGGAAATCACGAAGCCGGACCCGAGCGCCGAGGACCGGCGCGGCTGACCGCCATCGCCCTGGCCGTTGCGGTCCTGGAAGTCGCGGAACAGATCCTCGAACGGCGAGCCTTCGGGAACGATGCCCTGCGGGCCGGAGCGCGCCGCGACGGTCGTCGAGGTGGTGATGTTCACCACCGACGGGCTGATCCGCTCTGCCAGGTCCGCAAAACTTTCGGGCGCGCCGCGCGCATGCGCCATCAGCGCCTGGGACAGGATGAGAAACATCGACAGGCTTGCGAGCCAGAACAGCCGCATCGGCTGTACGCGCTCACCCGTCGTTGCGAGTGCTTGAGGTTTCACCTGGAACTCCTTTGCTGCGCAGAAAGGCCGCGCGTGGGCCGCACGGTCGCCTGCCTCCTCTTCAACGACCCTAACATAGGCGTCCCGGGGCCACACCAAAGAAAAGGTTTCGCTGCCTCAAGCTCATGTGAAAGTCCGGTAGCGCCCCGTGACTCGGGATCATTCCGGCAAATGGCTTCGAAAGGGTTAATTGCCGCAGCGTCGCCCGCGAAAGGCTGCGCGGATCAGGCCCGCAGCGCCCAGAGCATCAGGACTCCGGTGACCAGCGTCAGCAGGCCGAGGGTGCGGCGCGTCTCGACCGGGAGGGCGCGCAGAGCTTCGAGCAGGTGCTCGACAAGCGAAGGGGCCAGTGCGTACACCAGCCCCTCGATGACAAGAACGAGGGCGATCCCCGTTCCGATGTCGGTTGCCGTCATTCCGACGCGGGTGCCGGAGCGACGGGGGCCGGAGCCGGTGCCGGAGCGGCGGGCGCAGGCGCGGGCTGACCGGCGGGGGCCGTTTCCCCCGCATCGGCGGCCTCTTCGGCCACCGGCGGCTTCACCTGGGTGCCCTGGTTCCAGAAATACTCGAAGAACTCGCCGTCCGGCGTCATCACGAGCGAGGAATTGTCCCCGCCGAGAGCGTTCTCGTAGGCCTGGAGCGAGCGGTAGAAGGCAAAGAACTCCGGATCGGCACCGAAGGCTTCGGCAAAGATGCCGTTGCGCTCGGCGTCGGCCTCGCCTCGGGTCACGTTCGCATCGCGGTCGGCTTCGGACTGGGTTTCGACCACGGTCCGGTCGGCAAGCGCGCGCACGCGCTGCGCCGCCTCGTTACCGCGGGCGATCTCGTCCGCCGCTTCCCGTTCACGCTCGGCCCGCATCCGGGCGAAGGTGGCTTCGAGGTTCTGCGTCGGCAGGTTGGTCTGCTTGAGGCGGACGTCCACCACATCGAGACCGAGCGACAGCGCCTCGGCGCGGGCCTGGTCGCGGATGCGGTTGGTCAGCGCCCGGCGGTCCGCCGACAGGATGGTGTCGGAGGTGACCTGATCGGCACCCAGAACTTCGCGGATCTGCGCGTTCAGGATGCCCGAGAGGCGATCCTCGGCGGTGCGCACGCCGCCGACGCCGACGGCCTGGCGGAAGCGGACCACATCGGCGATGCGGTAGCGCGCGAAGGCGTCGACCACGAGACGGCGGTCATCCGAGGGCGTGACCTCGATGGTGTCGGTATCGAGCGACAGGATGCGGTCGTCGTAGGTCACGACCTCCTGGATCAGCGGGATCTTGAAGGCGAGACCGGGGTCCTCCTTGACCGAGCGGATCTGACCGAACTGCAGCACCAGCGCCTTTTCCCGTTCGTCCACGACAAAGATCGAGGACAGCACGGTCACGAGCACGATCACGATGATCGGCAGGATGTAGGTTGTCTTGCGCATGGATCAGTTCCCCCCCGTGGTGTTTCGGCGGTTCAGCTCGTTCAGCGGCAGGTAGGGCACGATGCCGTTGCCGCCCTCCGTCAGGCTGCTGTCGAGGATCGTCTTGTCCACGCCGCCGAGCACCTTTTCCATCGTCTCGATGTAGAGACGGCGGCGGGTGACTTCGGGTGCCTTGGCATATTCCTCGCGCACGGCGGAGAAGCGCGAGGCCTCGCCGACGGCGTCGTTGACGACGCGGGCACGATAGCCCTCGGCCTCTTCGCGGATCTGCGCGGCCTGGCCTCGGGCCTCCGCGACGACGCGGTTGGCATAGGCATCGGCCTGACGTTCGAGGCGGTCACGCTCCTGCTCGGCGGCCTGCACCTCGCGGAAGGCGTCGATCACCTCGCGCGGGGGGTCGGCCTTGGCAAGGTTGATCCGGACGATGGAGATGCCGGAATCGTATTCGTCCAGCGTCGCCTGGATCTGTTCCAGCGCGGTGTCGGCGATGATGCCGCGGTCGCGGTTGAGGATCGGCGCGAGGTTGGACGCCGCGATGATCTCGCGCATCACGGCCTCGGAGACCGCCTGAACGGTCAGCTGCGGGTCGCGGATGTTGAACAGAAGCTTGGCCGGGTCGTTGATGTTCCAGACCACCTGGAATTCGATGTCCACGATGTTGGCATCGGTGGTCAGCATCAGCCCGTCCGAAGTGTTCCCCCGGCCGGAGCCGACGGTTTCGGTACGTTCCGAGGTCACGTTCACCACCTCGGCCGTCACGAAGGGCCAGGGCGCGAAGTTCAGACCGGGGTTGCCGGTGGAGCTGTACTTGCCGAGGAACAGTTCGACCGACTGCTCTTCGGGCTTCACGGTGTAGAAGCTCATGAAGGCCCAGAGGCCGACCGCGGCAAGCGCCGCTATCCCCAGCGTGCCGCGGGTGAAGGCCGGACCACCGCCGCCGCCACCGCCGGAACGGGGAGCGCCCCCGTTGCCGCCGCCGCGACCGCCCATGAGAACGCGCAGGCGTTCCTGGCCCTTCTTCATCAGCTCGTCGATCTCCGGGATCTGCGGATCGTTGTCGCGGCGTCCGCCACGGTTTCCGTTGCCCCCGCCCTCGCCGTTCGGCGGCCTGTTGCCCCCGTTGCTTCCACCGCCGCCCCAGGGGCCGCCGCTGTTACCTGCCATGAATTGCTATCCCTCTTGTCCTTTTCAGGGTCCCGCTCCCGAAACTGTGCATTCTTTCCGGCGATTCAAGCCGTGCGTGTGGCTTTGCGCATGGTGACGATCTCTTCGGACATGGTCGGATGCACCGCCACGGTCCTGTCGAAATCCTCCTTGGTGGCGCCCATCTTGACCGCGATGCCCGCCAACTGGATCATTTCACCCGCATTCGGGGCCACGATATGACATCCGAGCACCTTGCGGGATTCTTTCGACACCACGAGTTTCATCATCACCCGGTCGCTGCGTCCGGCAAAGGCCGATTGCATCGGACGGAAGGAGGTCGAGTAGATCTCGACCGCCTCCTGCTCCGCCGCCTGTTCCTCGGACAGGCCCACCGTGCCGAATTCCGGCTGGGTGAAGACCGCCGAGGGGATCAGTTCATGATCGACCGGCGTGGGGTTGCCCCTGAACACCGTTTCGACAAAGGCCATGCCCTCGCGGATCGCGACGGGGGTGAGGTTCACCCGGTCGGTCACGTCGCCGATTGCATAGATCGACGGAATCGCGGTCTGGCTGTATTCGTCCACGACGATCTCGCCCTTGCGGCCGAGCTTCACGCCGACCTCTTCGAGGCCCATGTCCACGGTGTTCGGGCTGCGCCCGGTGGCGAAGAACACCGCGTCGAAGACGCCGGACTGACCGTTGGTCGCCTTGACCCAGATCGGGCCGTCGCGGTTCTCGCCCTGCGGCGCGTCGCCCGCGATCTCGTGCATCGGCGTGCCCATCGAGATGGCGCCGTCGCTCTTGCCCGAGAGATCGTCATCGGTGGCACAGCGCATCTCGACGATGTCGGTGCCGGTGTGCAGCGCGATGCCGCGTTCCTTCATCGCGTCCGAGATCAGCCCGCGCGCCTCCTCGTCGAAGCCGCGCAGCACCTGGGCGCCGCGGTAGTACTGCGTCACCTCGACCCCCATCCCGTTCAGGATGCAGGCGAATTCGCAGGCGATGTAACCGCCGCCGATGATCAGGATGGATTTCGGCAGTTCGGGCAGGTGGAAGATGTCGTCCGACACGATGCCGAGGTCGGCATTGGGAATGTCGGGGCGCACCGGCCGCCCGCCGGTCGCCACCAGGATGTGCTTGGCTGTAAGGGATTCGCCCGTGGACAGTTCGACGGTGTGGGTGTCGCGGATCACGGCGCGGGCGTCGTAGGTCGTGACCCCGGCATTCTTCAGCAGCGACCGGTAGACCCCTTCGAGACGGTCGAGCTCGCCGTTGAGGCGGGTCCTGAAGGCGCTCCAGTCGAAGTCGCCGCGGTCCATCGACCAGCCGTAGGCGCGCGCATCCTCGGCCACCTCGGCGAACTCCGAGGCAAAGACCATGAGCTTCTTGGGCACGCATCCCCGGATCACGCAGGTGCCGCCATAGCGGTCATCCTCGGCCAGGGCCACCCTGGCCCCCGTTTCCGAAGCCGCCACCCGCGCCGCCCGGACACCGCCGGAGCCGCCGCCGATGACGAACAGATCATAGTCGAAATCGCTCATCTACACCCCCTTCAGGTTGCGGGGGACGGTAGATCACAGCAGGCATGGGAAGGCCAGAGCAACGGGACGCAAACCGTGCAGGTCGCAGCCGACGGTTCGCCGGCGTCTCAGACCCTGAAATAGACGAAATACCGCTCGCCCCGGATGTCGAGCGACACCATGGGGGCGTAGCCCTCGCCCAGCACGGCGGGGGCATCCTCGCGGCTGACGTTGGACAGATGGAGATTGCCCATCCCGTCGATCCGCCGCGTTTCCTGCGGCGCCATCGGACGGGCGAGGATCTCGTCCCGCAGCCGTTCCAGCATCTGACCCGAGATCAGCATGCCGGGCACCTTTGCGCGGCGGCGGTCAAATGTCCCGGAAGAGGTTGTCTTCCTCGACGAAATCCAGCCGGTCCTCGCTGACCGTACCGGCATTGATGTCGCGCACTTCGACGCGCCCGTCGCCGTAGCCGATCACCACCTGGTCGCAGATGTCGATGAAGAGACCGTTCTCGACCACGCCGGGGATCTGGTTCAGGATCAGCGCCAGTTGCCGGGCGTTGCCGATGCGCGACAGGTGCAGGTCGAGGATGTGGTTGCCCTCGTCCGTCACGAAGGGCGCCTCGCCGTTCATCCGCAGCGTGCTCTTGCGGCCGAGCACGTCCATCGACACCAGCGCCTCTTCCAGCAGGGTCTGGGTGGCGGTCCAGCCGAAGGGGATGACCTCGACCGGCAGCGGGAAGGCACCGAGGTTCTCGACCTCCTTCGCCGCATCGGCAATCACGATCATCTGGTCGCTCGCGGTGGCGACGATCTTTTCCTGCAGCAACGCCCCGCCGCCGCCCTTGATGAGGTTCAGCTCGGCGTCGAATTCGTCCGCGCCGTCGATGGTCAGGTCGAGCCAGCGCGCCTCGTCGAGCGAGATCACCTCGATCCCCACGGAGCGGGCCAGTTCCGCGGTCCGGGTCGAGGTCGGAACCCCCCGGATGCGGAGACCGTCGTCGCGCACCATCTCGCCGAGGCAGCGCACCAGCCAGGCGGCGGTGGAGCCGGTCCCGAGGCCGACCCGCATGCCGTCCTCGACGAATTCGGCGGCCCGCTTGGCGGCCACGAACTTGGCCTTGTCGATGGGCGAAAGCTCTCCGGTCATGTCATTCTCTCCTGGCGCATCGCGGCCTGCTATAGCCGCGAAGCCGCCTCTGCGCGAGTCCCATTTCCGCCGCATCCGGGGGCGCGGAATGCGGATCGGGGCCGGAGCGGCATCCGGTCGGGCTTGAATCCGCAGCCCTGCCCGCCCTGCGCGGCGGTCAGGACCGGACAGGGCGCGGTTTTTCCGACGAGGGAGCTATCCTGCGTCATCGCCCCCGGCTCGTTGAAGAAGGTGAGATACGTCATCACCTTCCGACCGTCGGCGCGGATCGAGGCCTTGCGCAGGAATCGGCTGCCGCCGGGACCGCGCACCGACCACCGCATGCGCACGTCGACCCATCCCTGGCCGCCGGAGATCCCGCAGACCTCGATGGCCTTGTCGATCGGCACGGAAACCTTGGTCGCGTCCGATGCGGGCGACATCACCAAAAGGAAGGCGGCGCAGAGCGCCGGCAGGAGCCACGAATACGGCATCGCTGAAACGCCCCGAAATTGCGGGATGAACACCCGCCCCGCCGCAGGAAACGCCTTGTTGCCCGACCACCCCCGGCGCTGTTGCCCCGACACCGCTTTCCGCCGGGCGGACGCCGCTTTCGGCATTGCCCGCCCGTCCGGAGCCACTAGGCTGCGCCGCAGACCTCATCAGGACCGATCCAAGATGTTTCTCTCTGTCTTCGACATGTTCAAGATCGGCGTCGGGCCGTCGTCCTCCCACACCATGGGGCCGATGGTCGCCGCCGCGCGGTTTCTCGACCGGCTGCGCGAGGCGCCGTTCACGGCCCACGGGCTGCGCGCCTCGCTGCACGGCTCGCTCGCCTTCACCGGGGTGGGCCACGCGACCGACCGCGCGACGATTCTCGGCCTCGCGGGCGTCACCCCGGAAAGTTACGAGGCCGCCGCCGCGGATGCCGCCATGGCCCGCATCAGGGACGACCGACAGGTGACGCCCGAGGGACTGTCGCCTCTGGCCTTCGATCCGGCGACCGACCTTGCCTTCGATTACGAACAGGCCCTGCCCGGCCATGCCAACGGCATGGTGCTGATGGCGACGGACGCGCAGGGCGACGTGATCCTGCGGGAGGTCTATTATTCCGTCGGCGGCGGCTTTGTTCTGACCGAGGCCGAACTGGCGGCGGGCAAGGATACCGATTCCGGCCCCGCCGTGCCCTTTCCCTTCCGCACGGCCGCCGAGATGCTGGACATGGCGGCGGAATCCGGGCTGTCGATCGCCGCGATGAAGCGGCGGAACGAGCTGTCGCGCCACCCGGTCGCGACCCTCGACGCCGGGCTGACGCGGATCTGGGAGGTGATGAACGACTGCATCGAGCGCGGCCTTGCCGGCGGCGGAGAGCTTCCCGGCGGGCTGCGGGTGAAGCGGCGCGCCGGGGGCATTCACGAGCAGTTGAAGGCCGAGCGCGGTCGCAACCTGACCGCGCCGCATGTCATCAACGACTGGATGAGCTGTTTCGCCATGGCCGTGAACGAGGAAAACGCCGCGATGGGACAGGTGGTGACCGCCCCGACCAACGGCGCGGCGGGCGTGGTGCCGGCAACCCTGCGCTACTGGCTTGATTTCGTGCCCGGTGCCAGCCCCGCCCGCATCCCCGATTTCCTGCTGACCGCCGCCGCGATCGGCGGGCTGGTGAAATACAACGCCTCGATCTCGGGCGCCGAAGCCGGTTGCCAGGCCGAGGTCGGCAGCGCATCCGCCATGGCTGCGGCGGGGCTCTGCGCGGTGATGGGCGGCAGTCCGGAACAGATCGAGAATGCCGCCGAGATCGCGCTGGAGCATCACCTGGGCATGACCTGCGACCCGGTGCGCGGACTGGTTCAGGTGCCCTGCATCGAACGCAACGGGCTCGGGGCGATCAAGGCGGTGTCGGCGGCCTCGCTGGCGCTGCGCGGCGACGGCTCCCACCTGGTACCGCTGGATGCCTGCATCGAGACCATGCGCCAGACCGGCCGCGACATGAGCGAGAAATACAAGGAAACCTCGCTCGGCGGGCTGGCCGTCAACGTGCCCAACTGCTGAGACGGCGCATCCGGCGGAGCGGGCTTCCGCCCGCGCAGGGCCGTCGCCGGCGGCGGGCGCCGCCGTCTCCACGCCTGTGGCCGGGGTGACGCCCCTGTTCCGCCGCCGCGGCCGTGGCCATCAGGCCGAGACGCGGAACAGCAGGTATTTGGCGGCCTTGGCCTTGCGCGTCGACAGGCGCACCGGGCCGGTGGGACGATAGCGCAGCGTATCCCCGGCGTTGAGATCGTAGGGCGTTTCCTCCAACTCGACCCGCAGCTTGCCCGAGAGCACGAGCAGATGGTGTTCCTGCCCCGGCACCTCCGGCGCGGGGGAGAGCACCGTGACCTCCGGGTCGAGCTTGCATTCGACCACCTCCCCCGCCAGCGCCGGGCCCGAGGCCGAGACGATGCGCCGGATCAGCCCGGAGTCCTTGTCGCGGAGCACCGGCTGGTCGTCGCGCGCGACGAGGGCGGGAAAGCCGTCCTCGATCCGGACCATGAGGCGGGCGAGGCTGATGCCGTAGGCAGCGCAGAGCCGTCCGATCTGTTCGGCCGTCGGGCTGACCTCGGCATTCTCGATCCGCGACAGGGCGGCGCGGCTGACGCCGCTGGCCTCGGCCAGCCCGTCCAGCGTCAGGTTCCGCTCGGCCCGCAGCGCGGCAAGTCGGCCCGCCAGCCTCGATGTCAGATCCGTCGCCATCCCCGCCCCCCTTGGCACATGACGGGGGAGAGTTTCCCCCGAACGGGAGGATACAGGGGAGATCCGCCCTGACAAGACCGTGCGGGACCGGGCGCAGCGGTCAGGCCACCTCGATCCACGATGTCATGCCGGATGCCGCGTGGCCCAGCATGTGGCAATGCATCAGCCACTTGCCGGGATTGTCCGCGACGAAGGCGATCTCGGTCACCTCGTCCGGGGCCATGAGCACCGTGTCGCGCATCGCGCCCTGCGTGCCGTCCGGCAACAGCGTGCGGAAATGCATGCCGTGCAGGTGCATGGCATGGGCGAAGGCCGTGTCGTTGACCAGCCGGATGCGCGCGGTCTCGCCCCGCTCGTACCGCGCGAAGGGATCATCGCCGCGCCCCGCCTGCCCCGCCAGAGCCCAGAACTGGCCGCGCGCGATCAGGGCCGCGAAATCGAGGAGCTCGCCCTGATGGCGCGCGGATTCCATGCCCCGCATCGCACCCCCCTGCATCCGCATCTCGCGCGGTTCGGCGGAGTCGGCACCGGGGACCGTCATGCGCGGGTTGGGCGGCAGCGGCGGCGGCGCACTCCGCGCCGCGCTCGTGCCCCCCGCCGAGACCGCAACCTCGACCAGCGCGCGCCAACTGCCGTCGCCCGCGCGGTGGACCAGTGCGGCGGGCGCCCCGGCTTCGGCGGTGACGTCGACGATCAGGTCGACCCGCTGCGCCGGGGCGAGGACGATGTCTCCGGATGCCGGAATCGGCTGCGCCAGCGGCATCCCGTCGAGCGCCACCGTCCACCCGGACATGCCCTCGAGCCGCAGCACGAAGATCCGTGCATTGGCGGCATTGACCAGGCGCAGGCGGAGCCGGTCCTGCCGCCGCGCCGCGAGCGACAGCTCGAACCGCCCGTTGACACAGAGCAGGTTGCCGAGCCGCCCGGCATGGCTGCGCATCATCGGGTTGTCGAAGCCCTCGGCGATCCGGCCGGTTTCGGGATCGAGCAGCACATCGTCGAGAACCAGCACCTCGTCGCGGTCAACCTCGAGCGGGTCGGCTTCGTCCACGATCAGCGCTCCGTAAAGGCCGCGCGCGACCTGCTCCATCGAATTGGTGTGCGCGTGATACCAATAGGTTCCGGCATCGGGCAGATCGAAGGCATAGTCGAAGCTTCCCCCCGGCGGCACCGCCGCCTGCGTCAGCCCGGACACGCCATCCATCGCGTTGTCGATGCGGATGCCGTGCCAGTGGACCGAGGTCGGCACCTCCAGCGCATTCACCAGCCGACGCGACAGGCGGCTGCCCTGCGCCGCGCGCAGGAGCGGGCCGGGCAGCGTGCCGTCATAGCTCCAGACCGGGGTTGCGGGATAGCCCTCCGGGGCGAGTTGCACCGTGGCGTGGCGCGCGGTGAGCGGGACAAGCGGCGCGGCAGAGGCCGCCCCGGGCCGCAGGAACGGGACAGCGGCCAGGCCCGCGCAGAAGGTGCGTCGTGTCGGTCGCATGTCAGTCGATCCCGTTGGCGCGCTGCATCGCGCGGATGTAGGCGATGATCGCCATCATCTCTCCGGCGCTCACCTGCGGCTGCGGCGGCATGTTCCCGAACGGCCAGTGATGCGCCCGCACCCCTCGGGCGGCGGCGGCGACAAAGGCCGCGTCGCCGTGGTGGGACGGCTCGTAGAGGCGGTGAACCAGCGGCGGACCGAAGCCGAACCTGCCGGCCCCGGAGGTGCCGTGGCAGGCGGCACAGACGGCATCGAAGGCGGCGCGACCGGCGCGCGCCTCGTCGGTGAGCGTGTCGGGCTCGGCCACCTCGACGATGGCGGCCCCCTCAGCCCGGTCGGGCTCGGAGCCTGCACCCTCGGCGACGAGGATGCCTGAGATCCCTCCCGCGACGGCGATGGCGGAGAGAAGGAGAACGGGTCTTTTCATGGTACTTGTCCTGACATTGGCCACGCGACGTGGCCTCGGGGAAAGACGCCGGGCTTGCGCCGGCAGGGTTCGTCAGGTCAGGCGCGCGGCGGCGGCGGGTCGGTCGCGGAAGGAGCCGAAACGGCCGACGGCGCCCCCGGCAGGCGCAGGTCCGGGCCCGTGGCGACGCAGGCGGCCTCTGCCGAGGGCGGCTCGAAGAGCGGCACCGCGCAGCAGGCCGCGGCATGGCCGCAGGGTGCGGCATCCGGGGCAGCTGTTTCCGGGCCGCCGCGCGCGCCGCCGCAATCGGCATGCGCCGTCGCGCCGCCCGCCGCGACCGACGGCAGGGCGCCACCGGGCAGGACGGCCGCGAGCAGCCAGCCGGTCAGGATGATGAGCGGGATGATGCGCAGGTCCGGTTCCTCCGGCATCGAGTATCGCAGGCCGCGCGGCACCGGGTCAACCGGCCCGAGACGGCAGAGCGGAGCGGGCCGGCGTGGCAAAACGCCGGCGGGTGTTGCCGCGCCCTAGGAATCCCGGCGGAATCCGCCCAATCTGCGCCCGAAGACGAGGATGACCATGGCCATGACCCTGACCGATGCGGACGACACCTTTGCGGAACGGCTGGCCGGCGCCATGCCGGACGGACTGATGCGCCGGGCCGAGCCGCGCTACCTTGAAGAGCCGCGCGGCCGCTGGAGGGGGGCCTCGCGCTGGGTCGCCCTGCCCCGCTCGGTCGACGAGGTGGCGGCGCTGGTGCGGTCCTGCGGCGCGCAGGGCGTGGGCATCGTTCCCTATGGCGGCGGGACCGGCCTGGTCGGTGGCCAGGTCGCGCCGGAGGGCGGTCCGGTGCCGCTGGTCGTGTCCTTCGAGCGCATGGCGGCGATCCGTTCGGTCCATCCGGAGGAAAACGTGCTGGTGGCCGAGTCCGGCGCCATCCTCGCCCAGGTCCACGAGGCGGCGGGCGCGGTCGCCCGGCTCTTTCCGCTGTCGCTGGCCTCGGAAGGCACCGCGCGCATCGGGGGGCTGCTGTCGACCAATGCCGGGGGGGTGAACGTGCTGCGCTACGGCAATACCCGCGACCAGGTGCTGGGGATCGAGGCGGTGCTGCCCGACGGCACGATCTTTCACGGGCTGAAGCGGCTGCGCAAGGACAACACCGGCTACGATCTGCGCAATCTGCTGATCGGCGCCGAGGGGACGCTGGGGCTGATCACCGCCGCGAGCCTCAAGCTGGCGGCGCGGCCCGCCGCCTCGGGCACGGCGCTGATGACGGTCGCCGGGCCGGAGGCGGCCCTGGACCTGCTGGCCATGGCGCGGGATCACCTGGGCGAGGCGGTCAGCGCCTTCGAGCTGATGTCGCGGACCGGGTTCGATTTCCTGGCCGAGACCATCCCCGAGCTGCGCCAGCCCTGGTCCGAGCCGCCCGACTGGTGCGTTCTGATCGACCTCGGCCTGCCCAGGGGCCTCGATCCGCAGGAGGCGCTGGAGCGGCTCTTCGTCGAGGCGATGGAGGCCGGGCTGGTGAGTGACGGGCTGGTGGCGCAATCGGATGCGCAGCGCGAGAGCTTCTGGGCCCTGCGAGAGCATATCCCGGAGGCCAACAAGCGCGTGGGCGCGGTGGCCTCGCACGATATCTCGCTGCCGCTGGGGACGATCGCGGATTTCGTGCGCGAGGCCCCGGGGCGGCTGGCCCGACTGGGGGCGTTCCGGATCAACTGCTTCGGGCACCTCGGCGACGGCAACCTGCATTACAACGTGTTCCCGCAGCCCGGCCACACCCGGTCCGAGCACGATGACGTGCGCGCCGAGGTCTCGCGCGCGGTGCATGACCTGGTGGCCGAGCACGACGGATCCTTCAGCGCCGAACATGGCGTCGGGCGGCTGAAGGTGGGCGACCTGGAACGATACGGCGATGCGGGAAAGCTGTCGGCGATGCGGGCGATCAAGGCGGCGCTCGATCCGCGCGGGATCATGAACCCCGGTGTCATGCTGCGCCCCGCGCCCTGAACGGGGGGCGCTGCCCCCGTCCGCTGACGCGGACTCCCCCGGGATATTTGCGGCCAGAAGAAACCGCGGGAAGGGTCAGTTGAGCGAGGCGACGCGGAAGACGCAGCCGTCCGAGGCCAGCATCGGCGGCGTCAGGCAGAGGCCCTTGGCGACGTTGAAGGCGGCCAGCACCTTGGGCACGTAGTCGCGGGTTTCGGCATAGGGCGGCACGCCGGAGTGCTGAGGGATCGAGTTTTCTCCGGCGTTGTAGCCTGCCAGAACGAGGATCGGGTCGCCGTCGAAGCGATCCATCAGGAAATCGAGGAAGGCGACGCCCCCCTTGATGTTCTGGACCGGGTCCAGCGCGTTCGAGACGCCGAAGCGCGAGGCGGTGGCGGGCATGAGCTGCATCAGCCCCTGCGCGCCGGCCTTGCTGATCGCATCTGCGCGCCCGCCGGATTCCACCGCCATCACCGCCAGCGCCAGCGCCGGGGAGACGCGGGTGCCGACGGTGGCCTTCAGCAGTTCGATTCCGTGGCGCGCGGCGATGTCCTGGAGATCCTGGAGCCGGGGGGCGGCGACGCCGCGGCCCTGGGGCGGGTTCGAGAGCTTGACCAGCGCGGTTTCGAGGCGCCCGGCGCTGACCTCGGCCAGGGTAGGCGAGACCACGTCCCAGAACCAGTCGTAGCGCCCGGTGCCGGCAGCGCGGCCGGTGGCATTCGGTGTCGCGGCCTCGGGTGCGGGCCGCGCGGCCTTCGGCAGCACCGGCGCGGGCGCGATCTGGACGGTGATGCGTTTCGCGGTTCCCGCCTTGGGCGGCTTCACCCGTTTCGCGGAAAACTCGGGGAACGGCGCGGGAGAGTCCGCCTGCGCGACTCCCGCCGATAGCGCGGCCAGAACGGCCGCTGCTGCCCATGTCATTCTCATTGCCGACCTGCCTCTGGTCTTGTTGTTGTTTCCAATGTCGCACAAAGGCCGGAAATCACCAAGATCGTCGCCGAAGACGCGACACGTTTGTTGCACATTCGCAGAGAAATTGCCGTGTTTGCTCTTTCGAAACCAGAAGATCGATTTTTTATATCTTAAATTTCATATGCTTATACGAAAGCATAGGGAAACCGTCTCAAACTGCAAAAACAATCCATTCGTGCCCAAATCGCGCCACGATCCAAGGGCTTTATAGCCTCATACCGCAACCGAGCCGGGCAAGTGAGAGAGGCCCAGATGGTGACGACGCGGTGATCGTGAGCGAACCTGATACATCGGAGAGAAACAATGCTGAACTTCATCAAAACCTTCCGCGCAGACGAAGATGGCGCCGTGACCGTTGACTGGGTCGTGCTGACCGCTGCCGTCGTCGGCATGGCCATCGCCGCCTACTCCACCATCGAATCCAACGCCTCCACGCTGATCGGCGCGGCCGGCGGCGCGGTTGCGGACCAGAACGACTTCTGAGCACTGCCGGCCTGAGGGCCGCATGATCGGATGACCAGGGGCGCGGCGCCCCGAGAGCACCGCGCACCCATTCCCAACAACAGGCCCGCGTGACGGGCAACCCCGGAGAATTCCAATGCTGAACTTCATCAAGACCTTCCGCGCAGACGAAGATGGCGCCGTGACCGTTGACTGGGTCGTGCTGACCGCTGCCGTCGTCGGCATGGCCATCGCCGCCTACTCCACCATCGAATCCAACGCCTCCACGCTGATCGGCGCGGCCGGCGGCGCGGTTGCGGACCAGAACGACTTCTGAGCACTGCCGGCCTGAGGGCCGCATGATCGGATGACCAGGGGCGCGGCGCCCCGAGAGCACCGCGCACCCATTCCCAACAACAGGCCCGCGTGACGGGCAACCCCGGAGAATTCCAATGCTGAACTTCATCAAGACCTTCCGCGCAGACGAAGATGGCGCCGTGACCGTTGACTGGGTCGTGCTGACCGCTGCCGTCGTCGGCATGGCCATCGCCGCCTACTCCACCATCGAATCCAACGCCTCCACGCTGATCGGCGCGGCCGGCGGCGCGGTTGCGGACCAGAACGACTTCTGAGTTCACGCCTGACGAACCGGACCCGGGCCTCCGCATGGACGGCCCGGGTCCATCCAACCAACCCAGCGTGATGAGAACGAGCGATGCTTCACTTTCTGAGCAATTTTCGCCGCGACGAAACGGGCGCGGTTACTGTTGACTGGGTGGTCATTACGGCCGCTGTGGTCGGTATGTCGGCGATCTCCTTCTGGACGATCGAAGACAACGCCTCGGTTCTGCTGGATGCGGCTGGGGGCGCGGTGGCGGATCAGAACGACTTCTGATTCTCACCGAAAGATCACAATCTGCGGAAAGGCCGTCGCCAGAAGGGCGCGGCCTTTTTTGCTTTCCGGGTTCCTGCCCGGGAGATACCCCCGCCCCGGCGTCTTTTGAACACAATCGGGGGCTATACCGGCGATTGGACGCGCCCGCAGAACGGGGCGCCGCAGAGACAGGCAGAACCCGAAAGGATTTACCATGCGACTGGTATTCGGACTTGTGCTGATCGTGGGCCTGGGACTAGCCGGGTTTGCGGTCTACATGGCACAGAATTACATCGGCGCGTATCAGACCGCGCTGGAACAGGAACGCGAGAAGGCCGTGCGCGCCGTTCCGACGCAGGACATCTACATCGCCGCTCGTGCCATCGCCATCGGCGAGGTGATCGGCGACGACGCGATCAAGCTGGCGCCCTGGCCCAAGGAGATCATGCCGGAAGGCTTCTTCGACGAGGCGACCCCGTTGAACGCGGACGGCGATCAGCCCCGCGTCGCCACCCGGGTGATCGAGCTGAACGAGGCGCTGACCGCGGTGAAGGTCTCCGAGCCCGGCGGCGATGCCGGCCTCACCTCGCGGCTGAAGATGGGTCAGCGCGCCTTTGCCATCAAGGTCGACGTGGCGACCGGCGTGTCCGGCTTCCTGCGCCCCGGCGACCGGGTCGACGTCTACTGGACCGGGCGCATCCCCGGCAACGATCCGAACCTGCCCTCGGGCGACGTGACCAAGCTGATCGAGACCGGCGTGAACCTGATCGCCATCGACCAGTCCGCGCATTCGGATTCCTCCGATCCCACCATCGCCCGAACCGTGACCGTCGCGGCCAGCCCGCAGCAGGTCGCAAGCCTGGCGCAGGCCCAGAGCACCGGCCGGCTGTCGCTGTCGCTGATGGCGGCGAACGACACCACGGTGGCCGAAGCGATCGAGGTCGACCAGCGCTCGCTGCTCGGGATCACCCGCAAGGAACAGAAGGCGGAGAAGCAGGCGCTCGAAGTCTGCACCACCCGGGTGCGTCGCGGTTCGGAGGTCGTCGAGATCCCGATCCCCTGCACAAACTGAGCAATATCATGATCTTGCCACGGGGCGCCCACCGGCGCCCCGTGGTATGCCCGCGGGCCGCCGGATCATCGGGAATCTTCCATTGTTGCGATATGTCCACATAAGACAGCGCGCCGAACCCTTTGATTCTTGCATAAAAACGGAAAGTGACGCACAGTCGCTCCAAATGCAGGCACACCAAGACCTGCGACCGAGGCGTGATCGAAAGGCAGGTCACATGAAAATCGACGGACTTCTGAAGGTGGCCCTTCTCGGGCTGACCATGGGCGTGAGCCCTCTGGCCCTTGCGGCCCACGCGGAAAATCTCCGGGTGGTGCGAACGGGCACGGAAAGCGTGTTGAGCGTGCCGATGAACCGCGCGGTCGTGGTCGAAAGTGACAGCCCCTTCGCGGAGCTCTCCATCGCCAACCCTGCGATCGCCGACATTTCCTCGCTTTCGGACCGCACCATCTACGTCCTGGGCAAGACGCCGGGCACCACGACGCTGACCATCCTCGACGCGAACGGCAAGCTCATCACCAACGTGGATGTGCGGGTCGCGGCGGATGTGACGGAATTCAAGGAACGTCTCGGCCAGATCCTTCCGGGCGAAAAGATCGAGGTGCGCACCGCGAACGACGGCATCGTGCTGTCGGGTTCGGTGTCGAGCTCGCAGAAACTCCAGCGGGCGCTCGACCTCGCGGAACGCTATGCCCCGGAGCGGGTGTCGAACCTCATGGTGGTGAGCGGCGTCCAGCAAGTCATGCTCAAGGTCCGCTTTGCCGAAATGCAGCGTTCCGTGGCCAAGACCCTGCGCTCCTCGCTGAGCCTGGGCGGCAACCTTCTGGGCGGCGATCTCGGCGTGTCCTCGGAAACCGGCACCTGGCTCGACGGTTCCAACAGTCTGGGCAGCCCCGTGACAGTGCCGACCGATACCGAGGGCGCGATGCTCTTCGGGTTCAACGCCGGCGGTCTCGAAGTCGGCGTGCTGCTGGAAGCCCTCGAACGGAAGGGCGTCGTGCGCACCCTGGCCGAGCCGAACCTCACCGCCCTCTCCGGGCAGGAGGCCAAGTTCCTCGCCGGTGGCGAATACCCGGTTCCGGTGAACCAGCAGGACGGCCTGATCACCATCGAATTCAAACCCTTCGGCGTGGAGCTGAACTTCACCCCGCGGGTGGTGGACGGCGACCTCATCAATCTCGAACTCGAAGCGGCGGTGTCCTCCATCGACCCGGACAACGGCTTCGACCTCGACTCCATCCGCATCGACGCATTCAAGCGCCGCGAGACCTCGACCACCGTGGAAATGCGCGACGGCGAAAGCTTTGCCATCGCCGGCCTGCTTCAGGACGATTTCCGCGACATCAGCGGCCAGGTGCCGTGGCTGGGCGACATTCCGGTGCTCGGCGCGCTGTTCCGCAGCGCGGAATATGCCCGCGAACAATCCGAGCTGGTCATCATCGTGACCCCGCACCTGGTCACGCCGACCCGGGGCGAGGCACTGGCCCTGCCGACCGACCGCGTGCGGCCGCCGTCCGAGAAGGACCTGTTCCTCTTCGGCCGGACCGCTTCCGACAACAGACGGCCGGTCAAGGGCGCTGCGGGCGAGGTTGCCAAGCAGGACTTCACCGGCTCATATGGCTACGTGATGGACTGAGGCGAAATATGCGGGGGCAGAGCATGATCAGGAACAGCATAGCGGTTCTGGGGCTGGGTGCCCTCGCCTCTTGCACGGGCATCGGATACGATCCGATCCAGAGCCAGTTCTTCGAGGAGGCCGGGTCGATCACCGATACCGGCAGCTTCGGCAACGCGACGATGAACAACACGCAGATCATGAACGGCGACAAGGCCTATGTCTACGATCTGTCCCAGAGATTCGCGGCCGAGGTTCCCACCACGGTGAACTTCGCCTTCAACAGCGCGGTTCTGGATGCCGGGGCGCGCGACACGCTGCGCGAACAGGCCAACTGGATCCGTCAGTTCCCCGAAGTGCGCTTCAAGGTCTACGGTCACACCGACCTCGTCGGCGGCAACGGCTACAACAAGACTCTCGGCATGAGCCGCGCCCGTGCCGTGGTCAGCTACCTTGCCAGCCAGGGCATCTCGACCTCGCGGCTCGAAGCGGTTGTTTCCTTCGGAGAAACGCAGCCGCTGATCGTGACCGAGGGCCGCGAGCGGCGCAACCGCCGCACCGTGACCGAGGTTTCGGGCTTCGTGAAGGGCCATCCTACGGTGCTGGACGGCAAATATGCCGAGGTGATCTACCGCGAATACGTGCGCAGTGCCCAGCCGACCACCACGCTGAGCGGCATCGAGGGCGGCGACTACCGTACGGAACAGTAAACGCCGGCTTGGGTGATCGTGCGGAAATACCGTACAATTACGATTATTCGGCCCAAATGTTGCCCACATTTCCAGCGACCCTCCTTGTAACGGGAAGACTGTTCCGACCCCGAGTCGGTTCGGCTTTTCCCGGATAGCAAGGGGCGTCCCGGCCGATCCGGCCCTCCTCCTCTGCTTTCCGGGGAATCCCCAAAGCAAAGGATGAGAGGCATGACCAGTACACCCCCTCTGCCGACGGCACAGAGCCCGATCGTCGCCTGCACGATCAGCCGGAACGTGCAGAACTTCGATCTTCTGATCGAGGACATGGAAGGTCTTCTCGGCGAGGGCTGGGGCGATCTCGGCTTCGGCGAGGCGCTGGCCTTCCTCGACCAGCCCGATGCGGACGGGCTCGAATTCGTGGCCATGGCCATCGACGAGGAGGACGAGGAAAACCTCGCCCTGATGAACCAGATCATCGCGGCGGCCAAGGCCCGCAGGATCGACGTCATCCTGATTGCCGAGGATGTGACCCCCGCCGCGCTGCACCAGCTGCTGCGCGGGGGCGCCGACGAATTCGTCCCCTACCCCCTCCCCGAAGGCGAACTGGCCGCCGCGGTCGAACGGCTTCGCAAGAAGGAACAGGACGACCTCGAACTCACCACCCGCCGCGGCAAGGACAGCGTCAAGCTCAGCGGCGACGGCGACGGCGTGCTGATCGCGGTGCAGGGCCTTGCCGGCGGCTGCGGCGCGACGACCTTCGCGGTGAACCTGGCCTGGGAACTGGCCAACGTCACCAAGGAGGGCGGACCGCGCGTCTGCCTGATCGACCTCGGCCTGCAATTCGGATCGGTCGCGACCTATCTCGACCTGCCCCGCCGCGAGGCGGTGATCGAACTGCTGAGCGAAATGGACAACATGGACGGCGACAGCTTCGCGCAGGCCCTGTCCTCGTTCGAGGGAAAGCTGAACGTGCTGACCTCGCCCTCCGACCTTCTGCCGCTCGACATGGTCGGGCCGGGAGAGGTCAAGGCGCTGCTCGACGTGGCGCGGGAGCATTTCGACTTCGTCGTGGTCGACATGCCCTCGACCATCACCCAATGGACCGACACCGTGCTGACCGAGGCGCAGGTCTATTTCGCGCTGCTGGAACTCGACATGCGGTCGGCCCAGAACGTGCTGCGGCTGAAGCGCGCGATGCAGTCCGAGGATCTTCCCTTCGACAAGCTGCGGTTCCTGCTGAACCGCGGGCCGAAATTCACCGATCTGCAGGGCAAGAGCCGCGCCAAGCGCATGGCCGAAAGCCTCGGGATCTCTCTGGACCTTCATCTCAGCGACGGCGGCAAGCCGGTGTCGCAGGCCTGCGACCACGGTCTTCCGCTGTCCACCCAGGCCGCGAAGAACCCGCTGCGCAAGGAAATCGCCAAGCTGGCCGCCGAGCTTTACGCCGTCGGACAGTCCGAGGCCGAAGCCGCCTGATAGGAGCAAGACGCGATGTTTTCCCGATACAAGAAAACCCCGGTCCGGGAGGCCGAGCCGGTCACCGCCGCCCCCGCCAAGGCGCCGGTCAAGGATGCCGACGCCCGCAAGCCCTCGGCAACGCGCAAGGTGCTTCCCAAGAAGGCGGCCGAGGCCGCACCGCAGGATCGCGAGAAGAAGCGCAAGGAACGGCTGGGCGATCTCAAGGTCGAACTGCACCGCGCGCTTCTGGACAACCTGAACCTTGCCGCCATCGACCATGCGACCGACGCAGACCTGCGCGAGGAGATCGCCTCCATCGCGCAGGAGGCGCTTCAGGAAAAGGGCATCGTGCTGAACCGCGAGGAACGCACCACCCTCAACCAGGAGCTCTACGACGAGGTGAAGGGCCTCGGCCCGCTGGAAACCCTGCTCAAGGACGACACGGTTTCGGATATTCTCGTCAACGGGCCGCAGCAGATCTTCATCGAACGCAACGGCAAGCTGACCCTGTCGGACGTGACGTTCAAGGATGAACGCCACCTCATGCGGATCATCGACAAGATCGTGTCCGCCGTGGGTCGCCGCGTCGACGAAAGCAACCCCTATGTCGACGCCCGCCTTGCGGACGGCTCGCGCTTCAACGCCATGGTGCCGCCGATCGCCGTCGACGGCTCGCTGGTGTCGATCCGGAAATTCAAGAAGGACAAGCTGGCGATCGACGACCTGATCCAGTTCGGCGCCTTCACCGAGGAAATGGCCGTCTACCTTCAGGCCGCCGTCGCGACCCGCCTCAACGTCATCGTCTCCGGCGGTACGGGTTCCGGGAAAACCACCACGCTCAACGCGCTGTCCTCCTTCATCGACGATGCCGAACGCATCCTGACCATCGAGGATACGGCGGAACTCCAGCTCCAGCAGTCCCATGTGGGGCGCATGGAAAGCCGCCCGCCCAACGTCGAGGGCAAGGGCGCCGTCACCCCGCGCGACTGTCTCAAGAACGCGCTGCGGATGCGCCCCGACCGGATCATCGTGGGGGAAACCCGCGGCGAGGAGGTCATCGACATGCTCCAGGCCATGAACACCGGCCACGACGGCTCGATGACCACGATCCACGCCAACTCCGCCCGGGACGGCGTTTCGCGCCTCGAGAACATGATCGCCATGGCCGGCGTGGAAATGCCGCTCAAGGCGATGCGCTCGCAGATCTCCTCGGCCGTGAACCTCATCGTGCAGGCCAGCCGCCTTCAGGACGGGTCGCGCCGCATGACCTCGATCACCGAGATCACCGGGATGGAAGGCGACGTCATCTCCATGCAGGAGATCTTCCGCTTCCAGCGCGTCGGCCTGACCCCCGAGAACAAGATCATCGGTCACTTCACCGCCACGGGCGTGCGTTCGCACTTCTCCGAGCGGTTCCGCATGTGGGGCTTCGACATTCCGCCCTCGATCTACGAACCCTTCCGCCCGGAGTAAGCCCATGCTTTCCGCAGAACCGATCATCTACGGCCTGATCTTCGTGGGCGTGCTCGTCCTGGTCGAAGGCGTCTACCTTGTCGTCTTCGGCAAGTCGATCAGCCTCAACAGCCGCGTGAACCGTCGCCTCGAAATGCTCAACAAGGGCAACGCCAATCGCGAGGAGGTGCTCGCCAAGCTCCGCAAGGAGATGGACCAGCATTTGCAGTCGCGCGGCGTGCCGCTCTATTCGTTGCTGGCGGACCGGGCGCAGAAGGCGGCCATCGCCTTTACCCCGAACCAGCTCATCATGATGATGGTGGGGGTCAGCGTCTTTGCCTTCCTCGGCCTGACCATCGGCACCGAGGCCGGGCTCGCCGTGCGCATCGTCATGGGCGTCGGTCTCGGCGTGGGCGGTGTCTACATGTGGGTCAACGGCAAGGCCAAGAAGCGCCTCGGCATGATCGAGGAACAGCTTCCCGACGCCGTGGAACTCATGGTGCGCAGCCTGCGCGTGGGCCATCCCTTCAGTTCGGCCATCTCCATCGTGGCCAAGGAGCTCAAGGACCCGCTCGCCACCGAATTCGGCATCATCGCGGATGAAAGCACCTATGGCCGCGACGTGGGCGAAAGCCTCAAGCACATGGCCGAGCGGCTCGACATGCAGGACATGCGCTTTCTCGCCGTGGCCGTGACCATCCAGCAGCAATCGGGCGGCAACCTCGCCGAGATCCTCGAAGGTCTCGCCAAGGTGATCCGCGCCCGCTTCCGCCTGTTCCGCCGGGTCAAGGCCATCACCGCCGAAGCGCAATGGTCGGGCAAGTTCCTGTCGGGCTTCCCGGTCGCCGCGCTGATCGTCATCCAGGTGACCGACCCGCACTACTACGACGAGGTGCTCGACCACCCGTGGTTCATTCCCGCCTGCTTCATCGTCGGCATCTTCCTCGCGCTGAACCTGATCGTCATGCGCATGCTCGTGAACATCAAGGTCTGAGAGGACACCCGACATGGACGCTCTGAACGCAATGCTCACCGACATGCTGGGCCCGGCGGGCCCGCTGATCGCGGTCGCGGGCCTCGCCTTCCTGCTGATCCTCGCCAGCATCCCCCTGATGCTGTCGAGCAAGCCGGACCCGATGGACAAGCTCAAGCAATCGGGCCGCGAAAAGCTCGACGCCGAAACCAAGGCCATCCTGCGCGACAAGCGCAAGAACGCGAAGCTGAACAAGTACGCGCAGTACCTCGAACCCAAGAGCGCCGAGGAACTGGGCCAGATGCGGCTCAAGCTGCTGCAGGCCGGCTATCGCACCCGCGACGCGGTGCGGCTCTACTACCTCGCGCAGATGGTGCTGGGGCTCGGCCTGCTGGCGGTGGGCACGGTCTACTACTTCACCTTCGTCGACAGCGCGGATTCGACGATGCAGCAAAAGCTCATGTACATCCTCGGCCCCGGAGCCGTCGGTTACATGGCGCCGAAATACTGGATCACCAAGCGGGTCGAGGAACGCAAGGTGCAGATCGAAAGCGGCTTTCCCGACGCGCTCGACATGATGCTGGTCTGCGTCGAGGCCGGTCAGTCCCTCGACCAGTCGATCGTTCGGGTCGCCAAGGAACTCCGCGCCTCCTACCCCGCGCTCGCCGACGAATTCCAGATCATCAGCCACGAGATGAAGGCCGGCAAGGACAAGAGCCAGGTGCTCGGCGACATGGGCGACCGCTGCGGCGTGCAGGACGTGTCCTCCTTCGTGACCGTTCTCAACCAGGCGGCCAGCTTCGGCACCTCGATCGCGGACGCCCTGCGGGTCTACGCGGACGAAATGCGTGACAAAAGAGTCATGCGTGCGGAAGAAGCCGCAAACAAGTTGCCGACAAAGATGACGCTGACCACTATGATGCTCACGGTGCCGCCGCTGCTGATCATCCTCGTGGGTCCGTCGGTGGTGAGCATCTCGCAACTGGGAAATCTCGCCGCGAACTGAGGCTCATGCGTCTGACCATTCTCGCCGCTCTGACGGTTTCGTTGCTGGCCGCCTGTTCGCAGGACGGCCAGCCGCTGTTTTCCGCACGCGATCCCGCCGCGCGCGACAATCCCTTCGCCCCCGCGCTCGATCCCGGGGGCGAGGCCGTCGACGGCCTGATCGTCGGCCACCGCCTGATGGAGGCGGGGCAGTACGAACTGGCGCTCGAAGCCTATACCCGCGCCGCCGGAACGCACGGCCTGACCGGCGAGGTGCTGACCTCGCTCGGCTCCGCGAACCTCGCGCTCGGGCGGCTGCACCAGTCCGAACGTCTGCTGCGCCGGGCCGTCGATACCGAACCGGAGTGGGCCGAAGCCTGGAACAACCTGGGCGTGGTGCTCATGGAGCGGGGCGAAACCGCGGAATCCGCCGAAATGTTCCGCCGCGCCTATGCGCTGGACAATGGCGAAAGTGACGCAATCCGCGACAATCTGCGCTTGGCGCTCGCAAAAATGGAAAATCCGGGGTACGGTGCCGACGGACAACAAGAATACAAGCTGGTGCGCCGGGGGAGCGGTAGTTACCTGATCCGGCCCACCACGTGACGAGGCAAGAGCAGTAAAAAGGACGCAACAAATGCGCCACCCTATCCTTGTGACCCTCTGCCTAGCAGGGGTCGTCGGACTTTCCGCCTGTGACCGCACGATCGACAAGGACGCCGTGGACCGCGAGTTCTCGGGCGTGAATGCCATCGACGGCGCGGGGCTCAACGACGTGATGCTGACATCGGGCAACCCGGAAGAGGCCGTGGCCTACTTCCAGCGCGCCGCGTCGCAGGATCCCGAACGCATCGACCTGATGCGCGGCTATGCCAAGTCGCTGGTGCGCGCGCAGCGCCCGCGCGAGGCCTCGCAGGCCTGGGCCAAGGTCGTCGATCACAAGGAATCCGACGACGAGGACCGGGTGCAGCTTGCCGACGCCCTGATCCGCAACAACGATTGGGAAAACGCCGAGAAGGTGCTGGATTCCATCCCCCCCACCCACGAGACCTTCAAGCGTTACCGGCTCGAAGCGATGATCGCGGACGGCAACAAGGAATGGAAGAAGGCCGACAGCTTCTACGAGATCGCCGTGGGCCTCACCACCAAGCCCGCGCCGGTTCTCAACAACTGGGGCTATTCCAAGCTGACCCGCGGCGAGTTCGGCGAGGCCGAGCGCATGTTCGTCGACGCGCTGCGTCACGATCCCTCGATGTTCACCGCCAAGAACAACCTGATCCTCGCCCGCGGCGCGCAGGGCAACTACAACATGCCGGTGCTGGAGATGACCCAGGTCGAGCGTGCGGAGCTGCTCTATTCGCTGGGTCTTGCCGCGATCAAGCGCGGCGACGTCGAGATCGGCAAGGGGCTTCTGCGCGACGCCATCGAAACCCACCCGCAGCATTTCGAGGCCGCGTCGCGGTCGCTTTCGGCCCTGGAAAACGCCTGAGGCCGGGAGATGCTCGCCATTCCCGCCAGCGCCGCGCTATGGTTCGCGCCCTTCGTGCTGCCGATCTGCCTCTATGTCTGCTTTACCGACATGAAGGCGCTGCGCATCACCAACCAGGCCGTGCTGGCGCTGGTCGCGGTCTATGCCGTAGTGGGTCTGATCGCCCTGCCGCTGGACACCTACCTCTGGCACTACCTGCACCTGCTGGTCGCCCTCGTGGCGGGCATGGCGCTCAACGCCGGGGGGGCCATGGGCGCGGGGGATGCAAAGTTCATCGCGGCGGCGGCACCCTTCGTGCATCTCGGTGACCTGCGCTTCGTGCTGACGCTCTACGCCGCCTGCGTGCTGGCCGCCTATATCAGCCACAGGCTGGCCCGCATGTCGCCGCTGCGCCGCCTCGCCCCGGCCTGGGAAAGCTGGACGTCGGGCAAGCGGTTCCCGATGGGCCTCGCGCTCGGCCCGGCCCTGGGCGCCTATCTCATCGTGGGCATGCTCTACGGCAAGTAGGGCGGCCCTGCCGCCCGCCTTGCGGAGCATCCGGGCACCGCAACCGGGCCCGGATGTCTCAGATTCGCCCCATTCGCGTGGTCCACTCGGCCCTGCCCCTCCGGGCAAGACTGCCGAGACCGTACCGGACCCATGCTGCGCACCCTTTTGATATCCTTGACCTTTCTCCTGCTCCCCGGCTGCACCGAACGGGCCGGCCCCGGCACGCAATCCCGCATCCTCCTGATGGGGGATTCGATGATGGCGGCCAACCGCAACATCGGGCTTTCCGTCGCCGACGCGATCGAATCCCGGCTGGGCGAAAGCGTCATCGACCGCTCCGTTCCCGCCGCCCGCATCCTCCATGCCCTGCCGATTTCCGGCAGCCTCGGGCTCGATATCGACCAGCAGTACCAGGCCGGGTCCTGGGATTGGGTGGTGCTGAACGGCGGCGGCAACGACCTTCTGTTCGGCTGCGGCTGCGCGCTCTGCGATCACAAGATCGACCGGTTGATCTCGGCCGACGGGCGCAGGGGGGCGATTCCGGGCCTCGTCTCGCGCCTGCGCCACGGCGGCGCGCGGGTGATCTACACCGGCTACCTGCGCAGCCCCGGACGCTGGTCGCTGATCGACGGCTGCCGCGCGGTCGGCAACGAACTGGACCGGCGCATCGCGCGGCTCGCGGGCCTGGATCGCGGGGTCTTCTTCCTCGCCCTGGACGATCTCGTGCCCTTCGCCGACCGGTCGTACCACGCCCCCGACCTCATCCATCCCTCGCCCAAGGGCAGCGACGCCATCGGCCGCCGCATTGCCGCGCTGATCGACGCCGCCGGCTGAAACCGCCGCCGCTTTTCCCAGTCCCCGCCGTGCTGGTGCCACAATGCTGCTGTTTCCTGAGCGGCAACAAATCCTCACCGGGCTTCGTACTGATGAACATGCACACCAATGCCGTGATGGCACCGCCGCCGCCCAAGCGCCTCGACGACCTCGGCCTGCCGCAGGTCTTCATGCGGGACATCGCGCTCAAGACGGTGTTCCGCAAGAACGCCAACACCGTCACCTACCTGTCCAAGGCGCTCTGCCTGCCCATCGGCATCGCGCAGGAGCTCATCGACATCGCCCGGAGCCAGGGCCTGCTGGAGGCCATGGGCACGCTCAACGCCTCGGGCAGCACGGAAATGCCCTACCAGCTCACCGATGCCGGCAAGGCCCGCGCGCTCGATGCGCTGTCGCAGTCCGAATATTTCGGCGCCATGCCGGTGCCGCTGCAGATCTACCGCGAACAGGTCAAGCGGCAGTCGATCCGCAACATCCAGATCAGCCGCGAACAGCTGCTGAACGCGATGGGGCACCTCGTCCTGCCCGAGCACCTGATCTCCCATCTCGGACCGGCGGTCAGCGCCGGGCGGTCCATCCTGATGTACGGCCCGCCGGGCAACGGCAAATCCTCGATCTCCAACGGCATCCGCGACGCCATGGGAGACAAGATCTACGTCCCCCGCGCCATCGAATATTCCGGCCAGGTGATCTCGGTCTACGACCCCATCGTGCATTCCGCCGCCGAGGAAGAGGTCGAGGACAACACGCGCCTGCGCCGCGCCAACCGCTTCGATTCCCGATACGTGCTCTGCGAGCGGCCGACGGTCATCACCGGCGGCGAACTGTCGCTCGACATGCTCGACCTCGTCTACAACCCGACCGCGCGCACCTACCAGGCGCCGCTGCAGATGAAATCCACCGGCGGCATCTTCATCGTCGACGACCTCGGCCGTCAGGCGGAACCGCCGCAGAAGCTGGTCAACCGCTGGATCGTTCCGCTGGAAGAGAACAAGGACATCCTCGCGCTGCAGTCCGGGGAAAAGTTCGAGGTGCCCTTCGACACGCTGGTCATCTTCTCGACCAACTTCCACCCGAACGAGATCTTCGACCAGGCCGCGCTGCGCCGGATCTTCTTCAAGATCAAGATCGACGGACCGAACCAAGCCGACTTCCTCAAGATCTTCGCGCTCGTCGCCCGCAAGCGGAAGATGCAGCTCGACGAGGGCTCGCTCGTCCACCTGCTCAAGACCAAGTACCCGACGATCCAGAACATCTACGCGAACTACCAGCCGATCTTCCTGATCGACCAGATGATCGCCGTCTGCGATTTCGAGGGCTGGCCCTACAAGATGACACCCGAACTGGTCGACCGCGCCTGGGCGAACATGTTCGTGAAGGACGAGAAGATCGTGAAGTGACGACGGGGCGGCCGGCGCGCCGCCCTGCCCTCCCGACGCGCCCCTCCGGCCTGCCGGATCGACGGGTCGAGACCGAACCCACGGTCCTGCAGGCGGCCCCGTCCTTGCCCGTCAGGCAGACGCGGATCGTGCAGGTGCCCGTTTCCGGCAGCGGGACGGTGGTCGTGATCGCCGCGGCCGGTCGCCTTGCCGTTGATGCAGGTGCCCTGTTTCCCTTGCGCAGGGCCACGTCGCCGGCCGCCCGCGCATGGGCCATCCCCCCGGCAACGGACCACCGCAGACGACAGGGCGGAAGGTCATTTTCCGGACCATCACGCTCTCCATTCCGAAATGCCCCGGCACGGGCCCGGTATGAATTTGGCGCGGACCCGGCCGCAATCCGCCCTGCAGGCCCGCGGTCATCGGTCGGAGGCGCGCGGGACCGGAAAAGTCGGCCCCGATGCGGAAATTTCCGCTTGACGCCGGACCATGCCTGCCATACCTAGCCGCACGGTTTGGCGGAGTAGCTCAGTTGGTTAGAGCAGCGGAATCATAATCCGCGTGTCGGGGGTTCAAGTCCCTCCTCCGCTACCAGATCACCAGACACGCCCCACGGCGCCCCGGTGACACGCCCTTTCCGGACATTGCCGAACACGCGACCGAAGGCACCGCAACCTGACCAGTCAGCCGGTTTGCGCGGAAGCACGCCATCGCCCGCTCTGCTCACGCAACCGCCGCATCGGTCGATAGTCACCTCGCCACCTCCCCGCGCGAGGCACACCTGACGCCCCCGACGCTCCCCTCCCGCGCGTCGATACCTGCCCCACGCCATACCAACCCCGCGCTTTCCGGACCCCGGTTTCTTCTGGCTCGAAATATCCCGGGGGAGCGCGCCCCGCGCGCGTCGGGGCGGAGCCCCGCACGGACAGGACACAAAGGCCCGCGCCCAAGGAAACGGGCGCCCCCGGAGGGGCGCCCGCGCGACAGTGTCACGACCCGGTCAGGATCAGCTGAACACGAAGTCCGAGAAGTCCGTCAGGACCACCCCGACGATCTCGATCGTGTCGGTCTGACCCGAGATTTCGACGAGGGTATTGCCGCCGGAATTGCTCAGCGTCAGATCACCCTGCACGTAGCCGATCATCTCGATCGTGTCGGTTCCCGCGCCGAACCCCTGGACGGAATCATTCCCGAAGAGGGCCTGGAACTGGAAGGTGTCGGCGTTCGGGCCGCCGAACAGCCGGTCGTTGTCCGCCCCGCCGTCGATGGTGTCGTTGCCGTTGTTGCCGTAGATCGTGTCGTTGCCTTCGGCGCCGAGCAGCAGGTCGTTGCCGTCCTCGCCATAGATCAGGTCGGCATCGCCGCCGCCGACGATGGTGTCGTCGCCCCCGCCGCCGAGCAGCGTGTCGAGACCGGCGCTCCCCGAGAGGTCGTCGTTCAGATCGTTGCCCTCGACGTAGTCGTTGCCGTTGCCGCCGTCGATCGTGTCGTTGCCGCTCTGACCGATCAGCGAGTCGTTGTCGTCACCGCCCAGGATCAGGTCCGACCCGCCGCCGCCGTCGATGGTGTCATCGGCCTTGTTGCCGATCAGCGTGTCGTTCCCGGTGTTCCCGGCGATCAGGTCGCGCCCGTCGCCGCCGGTGATGCTGTCGGTTCCGGTGCCGCCCTCGAGCGTGTCGTTCCCGAGGTTGCCGAGGATCGTGTCGGCCCCGTCGCCGCCGAGGATGCTGTCGGTGTTGCCACCGCCGATCAGGCTGTCGTTGCCGCCTCCCCCGATCAGCGTGTCGGGACCGTCCTCGCCGCGCAGAGTGTCGTGCTGGTTGCCGCCGAAGATCAGGTCTCCGAAGGAGCCGCCGAAGATCACGTCGTTGCCATCCTCGCCGCGCAGGGTATCGGCGCCGTTGCCGCCATTGACGGTATCGGCCCCGCCCCCGGCGTTGATCGTATCCGCGTCGTCACCGCCGGACAGGTCGTCGCGCCCGGTGCCGCCGAGGATGAAATCGGCGCCGCCGTTCCCGGTGATCACGTCGTCATCCGAGCCGCCGTCGATGTTGTCGTTGCCGTTGGCGCCGCTGATCGTGTCGTTGCCGGCGTCGCCGGACAGGATGTCTCCGACCCCGGACGAGACCGCGAAGCCGCCGTCGATGAGATCGTCGCCATCCCCGCCCGATATGGTCTGCTCGTTGAATCCGCCGGTCAGGGTGTCATTGCCTCCGTTCCCGATCAGCGTCGTGCCCGGGGTGCCGTCGGCATCGACATCGTCTCCCAGGGCCGACCCGAGGAAGACCTCGATCGAATCCAGTTGCAGCCCCAGGATGGGGCCGAAATCGTATTGCCCGAACGGCCCGAGGTCGGCGTTCAGGATCGCCAGCCCCGAAGCCGTGGCATCGAAGGTGTCGATATCGGCGCCGCCGTCGATGTTGTCGGCGTTGTTGAAGCTGGTCTGGATGAAGGTGTCATTCCCGCTGCCGCCGTTCGACTGCCCCGAGAAAAGGCCGCCGTCGAGCGTGTCGTTGCCGTTGCCGCCGATCAGCGTATCGGTGCCGCCTTCGCCGAGCAGGGAATCGTTGCCGTCGCCCCCGTCGATGGTGTCGTTGCCATCACCGCCACGGATCGTGTCCGCCCCGTCATTGCCGTTCAGGATGTTGCCGACGCTCGACCCGATGATGGTTTCCGAATTGTCGGTGCCGTTGAGGTTCTCGAAATTCACCATCACCTCGCTTGACGCACCGATGGTCGCCGTTCCCGCCCCGAGATCGAAGGTCGCGCCCGAGACGAAGGCCGATGCGCCCGACCAGTCGACGGTATCGTTGCCGGTGCCGCCGTCATGCAGATCCGAATTGATCGGAGAGGTCACGTTGATGCGGTCGTTGCCGGCGTCGCCGTAGTATTCGCGGGTGCCGCCGCTTTCGGTGATGACGTCGTCGCCGTCCCAGCCGTGGGTGAACTCGGCATTGGTGCTGGGTGTGAAGATGTCGTTGCCTATCGTGCCGACCACCCATTGATCGGGGGTGTAGACGCCCGGCGAATTCGGCAGGTCGCGGGTGTCCATGATCTGCACGCGCACATCGACGCCGCTCCCGGAGCCCGCGAGCCCGTTCTCGGTCCAGCCGAAGATGAACCGGCCGTCCCCGAGGCCGACGCCCGAGGGATCGCTTTCGGCCACCGACTCGACCGAGACCACTGTTCCGGTGGCCGTGCCCGTGGCGTTGAACCGCTGGACCGACAGGACGTTGGTCTCGTCATCGTCATAGGCGACCACGAAGCCGCCGTCCTCGAGGCCGATCAGGTGACTTTCGTTGTTGTTGTCGGTGAACGCCCCGCCGTTGACGGTCTGGACCCCGCCCGCCGTGGCATAGGTGGTCGAGGTGCCGCTGCCGCTCGCGACCTCGTAGCGCTGGAATTCGACATCGGTGTCTACTCCGGGATCCACGTTGGTCCAGGAGATGACGAAGCCTCCCGACTCCAGCGCGACGACCGAGGCATCCGAATCGGTATCGCCGTTCGTTGCGGTGTCGGCGACGAAGGCTCCGCCGGTGGGCGATGCGCCGGTCGTGGACCGGATCGAATAGGCGAGCGCGTCATCGGTGCCGTCGTAATCGTAGACACCGACGTAGAGTCCGGAGGCGAGGGCCGCCACATCGGTCGACGACGTGGCACTGTCGGACCCCGAGATGAAGATGATCTCGGACCCGACGACACCGGCGGCGGTCACCGGGGTGCCGCGCAGATCGCGGTCCGGCACCGAACTGTCGAAATGTTCATAGACGACCATGTAGGAGCCGTCCGGCTGCGCATCGACGGCGGGACGGCGCACGATGTCCCCGGCATCCGGGGAGGTGGCGATGGTCAGGGTTGCATCGAGCGTGAGCGTGCCGTCCGGCGTGCTGTGCCACTCGGTCGCACGGATCGCGATGGCGTCATCCGGTCCGGGGTCGTCCTCGTAGACGACCACGAAGCCGCCGTTTTCGAGGGCCGCGGCATCGAAGTTGTATTCGTCATCCGCAAAGAACGACTGGTTGGCGCGGAATTCGCTGCCGAGCGGATTGCCGAGCGGGTCGTAGATCTGTCCGACGATGTCGGCGCCGCCCGCACCGCCCGGTGCGGCGTCGGATGTGTCGACCCACAGCACGACGATATTTCCGTTGGTCAGCTGGATCACGACCGAATTGTTCTGCTGGCTGCCGTTCGGACCGACGTCCTGTGTGTTGGCCTGGAACGATGAGAGCCATACTTCCGGGGTGGTAGGCATTTGTTCAATCCTTCATTGCTTAAAATCATTGCATGGCGGCGCTCGACCAGCTCCGAAATGCAAATGCTTCGGAAGCCGGGCTTGCGGGCGGCAGAAAACAGAATGTAACAATCAAAAAGAAATACCGACCGCTTCGGGTCTCACGCTTCCTCCCCCGCATGGAACATGCGGCGGGATGAAAGGATTATGCCCCGAACGGCCCCATCTGGCAACCTTGCGGCCGGACCTTACGCAGGGGAAGCCATCTATCCGGGATCATTGCACTTTTGCCGCCGGTCGCGTCGCGTCGGCAAGAATGCGCTGTTTGCGGGTTCCCGTCGGTGACGCTTCGTGCGGGCCCGCGGCAGGTCCGGACCGGCCGGAGAGCGCGCAGGCTCCCCGCTCAGGTGAACAGGAAATCCGAGAAATCGGTGAGTTCCACGCCGATAATCCGGATCGTGTCGGCCTGCCCGGCGATCTCGACAAGGGTGTGACCGCCGGAGACACTCAGCGTCACCTGGCCCGGCAGGTAGCCCGACATCTCGATCACGTCCTCGCCCGCGACAAAGCCCTCCACCGTGTCGTTGCCGAAGCCGGGGGCAAAGACCAGCACGTCCGGGACGCCATCGGCATAATACCCCGCGTTCGGCCGCAGCAGGTCGTTCCCCGCCCCGCCGACCAGCGTCTCCGCCCCGCTGTTGCTGATCAGCGTGTCCGCCCCCGCGCCGCCGTCGAGAAGATCGGCGCCGGCATAGGCGGTGAGCAGGTCGTCGCCCGCCTCTCCGCGCAGGGTATCGTCCCCGCTGACGCCGTTCAGAAGATCGTCGCCCTCGCCGCCCTCCAGCAGGTCGTTGCCCCCGAAGCCGCTCAGAGTGTCGTCGCCCGCACCTCCCAGCAGGGTGTCCGCACCGTCGCCGCCGTCGAGGGAATCGTTGCCGTCGCCTCCGTCCAGATAGTCATCGCCGTCGCGACCGATGAGGCTGTCCCGGCCCGCGCCGCCGAGCAACCTGTCCGCATCCTCCCCCCCGGCCAGCGTGTCGTTCCCCGCGCCGCCGTCCAGAAGGTTCGCCCCGTTGCCCCCGAGCAGCCGATCGTTGCCCTCCCCGCCGTACAGGGTGTCGGGCTCGGTCCCGCCGTCCCACCTCTCGGCCCCCTGGAGCGTGTCATCCCCCGGCCCGCCGTCGAGGAAATCGGCCCCCGCGCCACCGTTCATCGAGTCGTGTCCGCCCCCGCCCAGCAGCAGGTCGGCCCCATCGTCGCCCAGCAGGGTATCGTCTCCTATGCCGCCGCGCAGGGTGTCGTCGCCCGCGCCGCCGTCGACCAGGTCCTGCCCGCCCTTCCCGGCCAGAAGGTCGTCGCCGTCGAGCCCGGTCAGCGTTTCGGAATAGGCGGTGCCGCGATGGACGTCGCCGTCCGCCCCGCCGGTGTAATCGCCCGCCTCGAACGTGATCGCAGGCACGGCAAGGAACTCGGCCACGGTGATATCGCGCAGCAGGACCTCGGTCCCGAGGAAGGTCAGCCGTGTGTGCAGCCCGCCCACATTCGTGACCGTGATTCTGTCCGACCCGCCGATGCGAAAGACCAGCCTGTCCCCGGCCTCGAAATCGAGGACGGTATCGCGGTTGCCGTCCGCTTGGAACACGAAGACATCCTCGCCCGCGCCGCCCGTGAGCGTGTCGGAACCGTCGCCGCCGACCAGCGTGTCGTTTCCCGGCCCGCCGTCGATGACGTCGGACCCGCCCTGTCCCTCGATCCAGTCGTTGCCCGCCCCGCCCGAGAGCGTGTCCCTGCCGTCCTCTCCGAACAGCACGTCGCGCCAGTCGCCCGCCGTCACGAGGTCATTGCCGGTGCCCGCGTAGACGGTATCGTTCCCGGTGTGTCCCGCGTCGATGGTGTCGTTGTTGGTCCCGGCCGAGATGTAGTCCGAACCGCCGCCGCCGAGGATCGACTCGGCCGCGCCGTTGCCGATCACCGTGTCGTTGTGGCGCCCGGCATCCGTCAGCCCGCGCCCGGAATAGATCAGGTCGTTGCCGTTTTCACCGTAGAGCGAATTGTTGCCGGCGCCGCCGCGCAGGGTGTCGTCGCCGCGCCCGCCGTGAAAGACGACCGAGGTCTGCGCCCCCGGTTCGCCGTTGTCGATCATCAGATCGTCGCCGCTGCCGCCCCAGCCATCGGCCCCGACAAAGCTGCGCAGCGTGTCGTCGCCATCTCCGAGAAAGGCCTCTCCGCCGTTGGCGTGGATCTCGTCATCGCCCCTGCCGCCGCGATAGGTATCGTCGTAGCCGATCAGCGTGTCGTTGCCCGCGCCGCCGATCAGCAGATCCGCGCCGATATCGTCGAAGCGCTCGTCCGCGCTCAGCCGGTCGTCGCCGCTGCCGCCGTTCAGGGTGTCGTCCCCGGCGCCGCCCCGAAGCTCGTCGTCGCCGCCGCGCCCCTGAAGGCTGTCGTGGCCGCCGTCGCCCTCGATGGTGTCGTTGCCGCTGCCGCCGGGGATGGTCTCGTCCCCCGGGCCTCCGACGATATGGCGCCCGGGGATGCGGAGTGCCTCGACGCGCGCAACCGGCGGCGCATCGGCCCTTGCGCGCAGATCCGGCAGGATCTGCAGCAGCAGCGTCTCTAGGTCCGGAGTCATGGCCGCCTTCCCCTTCGTGTTCTGCGTGGCAGAGGCGGCGCGCGGCACTTGCCCCGCGATTCCCCCCGAGGTTGCATAGCATGTCCGGCGCCGCCTGTCCCCGCGGGGACCCAGACGGCGCACGCCCGAACGTACGGGCCACGCTGAATGTTGCACTCGCATTCAAATAGGATACACTGTGAACGAAATTGTTTACGCATGGGGGCGCGGCCTTGGCGACGAGCGGTGACATCGACGGAATCGGCCGGAACGACGACGACATCCGGTATCTCTTTTCCTATAACCTTCAGCGCCTTGCCGGTCTGTCCTCGCGCATTGCGCTGCTCGGGCTCAAGCCGGATTTCGAACTCAACACCCATGACTGGCGGGCAATGGCGGTGCTGGATTTTCTCGGGATCGCACCGCTGCACACGCTGGCCAAGCGTGCCGGGGTTCAGAAAAGCCAGATGAGCCGCACCGTATCCGCCCTGGAAGAGCGCGGGTTCATCGGGCGCGAGGCGAATCCGGACGACAAGCGGAGCATCAACCTCCGGCTGACCGATGCCGGGCAGACGCTGGTCCGGGAGGTGCTTGCCGCCTCGCGCGAGCGCAACCGCCGCATGCTTGCGGAACTCACCACGGACGAGCGCTGCGAGTTGATGCGGCTGATGGAGAAGGTGTCGCGCGGCTCGCTCACCTACCTGCGGGAGTTGAAGGGCGAGGCGACACCGCCGCGCCGCCCGCCGCCCCCTGCCACGATCTTCGAGACGGAAATCCCCTAGCGGCCGCTCACCCCTGCCAGGGCGCGGGCCAGGGTGCCTTGCGGACCTGCCCGAAGCCGGGCGCGTCCGGCAGGTTCAGGAGGCCGTCGCGGATTTCGGGCCAGTGATGATCCTCGTCGTCGAAATGTCGGAATTCGGCACATTCGGCGGGCCCGGTGCAGGGATGTAGCGCCGCAAGGGTGGCGGTGGCCAGCGACACCAGCGGGCCGCCGAATGCGGTGCCGATGCGGGCATGCACACCGCGCGCCGCCGCCGCGCGAGCCATGTCCAGCGACGGCAGCAGGCCGCCGGAGCGGGCAAGCTTGAGGCTGATGCCGTCCGCCGCCTGCGCGTCGAGGATCCGCGCGAGGTCGCCCGACGCGAACAGGCCCTCGTCGGCCTCGATCCGGGTGCGGGCCGTTCCGCGGACCGCGGCCAGCGCGGCGGGATCGCCCGCCGGAACGGGCTGTTCCAGCGACCAGATATCGAGCGGGCCCAGGGCGGCCTCGAACCGTTGCGCCGACTCCGCGTCGCAGGCCTGGTTGGCATCGACGGTCAGCACCACCTCCGGCCCGACGGCCGCCCGGACGGCGGCAATGCGGGCGATGTCCTCGGCCTGCACGCCGGTCGCCTTCAGCTTCAGCGCGCCGTAGCCCTCGGACACGAGCCCGGAGGCGATGGCCGCCATGTGGTCGGGGGATTTCACCGGGATGATGCGCAGCACCGGCACCGGCGCGGGCACCCCGCCCAGCATCCGCGCGACGCTCTGACCGCGCAGCCGTGCCGCGAGGTCGAGCAGGGCCATCTCCACCGCCGAGCGCGCGGCGTTGCGCGCCTTGGCGCAGGGGCCGAGCCGGACGAGCGCGGCATCGGGGGTCGCGAGATCGGCCCCGGTCAGACCGGCGGCGATGCGGCGCGCGGCGGCGTCCAGCGCCTGCGGCGAGGCGTCGAGATGCGGCAGGAAGGGCGCGTAGCCCTCTCCCGTCAGGTCTCCGGCGCGCAGCGCGACGCGGATCCCCGGCAGGCGGGGCACGTCGCGCCCCGCGTAGTGCCATTCCGGATCGAGGTTGCGGTGCTCGACCGGCGCAACCGACCAGCCGTCGATCCTCATGCCGGGCCCGGGGTGCGGCGCACCGTCAGTCGCGCCAGCGCCATCACCAGCGCCGCCAGCGCCAGACCGGCAATGTCGCTGTGGCCTTCGGGGATCAGCAGCGCCAGTCCGGCGACCATGGCGAGGCCCCGCAGCCACATCGGCAGGCGTCCGGCGAAATGCAGCCAGCCTTCGAAGGCGGCCGAGATGTACCAGATCGCGAGGCCCGCCGTGCAGACGGCCTGGATCACCTGCGGCAGGTCTCCGCGCAGGATCAGCGCCGGGTTCAGCACGAAGGCGAAGGGCAGGATGAACAGGACCGAGCCGAGCCGCATGGCGCGCAGGCCGGTCTGCAGGCCGCCGCTGCCCGCGATCCCCGCCGCCACCACGGCGGCGAGCGCCACCGGCGGGGTGATGTAGGACAGCATGCCCCAGTAGAGGATGAACAGGTGGCTTGCCACCGTGTCGAGCCCCTGCGAGGTCAGCGCCGGTCCGAGGATGATGGCAAGGAAGATGTAGCAGGCGCTGGCCGTCATCCCCATGCCGAGCACGAAGCTGGTCAGGGCGCCGAAGACCAGCAGCAGGTAGAGGTTGTCCCCCGCCGCGAACACCAGTTCCCGCGAGACGGAACTGCCCACGCCGGTGATCGACAGCGAGCCCACGATCAGCCCGATCCCCGCGAGGATGCCGTAGAGATAGGCACCGCTGCGCCCGGTTTCGACGAGGGTCTCGCGGATCACGCTCCAGGCGGCGCGCGGGGCGCGCAGGATCGCGATGGCCAGCATGAACCCCGCCGCGAAGAAGGGGGCGGAGCGTTCCATGTGGAAGAACAGGATCAGCCCGACGAGCGAGAGCACCCCGGCAAGGTGCGGCCAGCCTTCGCGCAGGGTCGGGCCGAGGCGCGGCAGGTCGGCCTCGTCCATGCCGCTGAGCCCGTTGCGCGCGGCATAGGCATCGACCTGCATCAGCAGAGCGGCGTAGAACAGGACGGCGGGCAGGATCGCGGCGGACACCACCGTCGCGTAGGGCACATTCAGGAACGAGGCCATGATGAACCCCGCGGCCCCCATCACCGGCGGCATGATCGAGCCCCCGGTCGAGGCGCAGGCTTCGACGGCGCCGGCATAGGAGGCGGGATAGCCGCAGCGTTTCATGGTGGGGATGGTGAAGGCGCCGGTGGAGATGACGTTCGACACCACGGACCCGGACAGCGATCCGAACAGGCCCGACGAGATGATCGAGACCTTGGCCGGCCCGCCCCGCGCCCGGCCCATCAGGGCGCTGGCGAAATCCATGAAGAAGCGCCCTCCGCCCGTCACCGTCAGCGCGGCGCCGAACAGCAGGTAGCCGATGACCAGTTCGCTGACCACCTGCACCGGCACGCCGACGATGGCGCCCGAGCCCATGACATGCGCCGAGAGCGTTTCGCGCGGGGTGTACTGGCTGCCCCAGAGCAGCCCCGGCATGTGGTCGGCGAAGATCGGAAAGACCGCGAAGGCAAGGCAGATGCAGAACAGCACCGTGCCCCCGGTGCGCCGCAGCCCTTCGAGCACCAGCAGGAACAGCGCCAGCGCGAGCAGCGTCGGCAGGATCGGGGCGGAATAATCCCAGCCCCGGTTGATGATGTCCCCGGCGATGGAGGCAAAGTAGCCCCCGCCGCCGAGCGCCAGCGCGGCAAAGATCCAGTCATGGAGAGGAACGCGGGTCTCGTCCGCCTTGCGCATCGGGAAGGTCAGGAACAGGATCGCGAAGAAGATGCCGATCAGCGCGTAGTAAAGCCCCGTGCTGGGCATCTGGAAACCGCCGATGCGCAGCAGGAAGACCTGGTTGGCCACCAGCAGCAGCGCCAGCGCCGTCAGCGGGAAGACGACGAAGCGGGTCTGATGGAGGCGGGACGTCTCGGGGCGCAGATCCTCGCCGGGGAGAACGGTGTCGGTCAGTGCGGCATCGGCCATGGCAAACCTGTCAGCAGGATGATCGGACCGGCCCGGCGACGCGCGCCCGGCCGGCCCCGGAAGGGTTCAGAGGTTCTCGGAGCGGAACTGGTCCCAGAAGGCGGGCCAGTCCTTGTCCGCGAGACCCTGGTCGTCCGCCGCTTCGGTCGCGGCGGCCCAGGCCTCCTGCACCTTGGCAAGACGGGCGAGGCGGTTGGTGTTCCAGGTCTCGTCCTGTTCGGTCCAGACGCCGATCTCCTCGAAATACTTCCTGGCGCCGTCATGGCAGGGGGTATCGTAGGGCGGGTGCGCCGCATGGTTGACGTCATAGGCGGACATGACCGGGGCCGCGTCCTTGTAGAGGTCGTAGCCCTCCACGATGGCCTTGGTCATCTCGTAGACATCCTCCATCCCGGTTTCGGCATAGACCGACAGGATCGGGTAGCGGTAGCCCACCAGCGCCACCGGGTTCTCGGCCGAGGCGCCGGGGCCGCTGGTCATCGTGGCCGGTGCGAAGAGCGGCGCATTGGCGTTGATCCGGCTCCAGCCCTCGGTGTCGTCTGCCGGCACGGGCAGCCAGCCGATGCCGTTCGGGCTTGCCTCGATCTCGCGCAGGACCGACGCGCCGACCACGGCGCCCGCCGCCTCGACCGAGCCGTCGAGCACCGCCTGCAGACCGGCGGAATAGCCCGGCACCTCGATCGCCTCGACATCGTCCCAGCCGAGACCGGCAAAGGCCAGCACGCCTTCGACCTTGAAGTTGGTCGAGGGGTGGGCCTGGATCAGCGCCACGCGGCGGCCCTTGAGGTCGGCGATGGACTTGATCCCCGACGACGCGGTCGTGACGATGCCGAACAGGGCCTCGCGGCCCATCAGCGCGCGCAGATCCTGCGGCCCCCATTCGCGGGTCGAGAAATCGTAGAGCGCCTCGGAGGCGAAATAGGCCTCGTTCGCGAGATAGCCGAGAGACACCCGGCCCTGCTTGAGCTGCATCATCCGCCCGATCGAGGTGCCCGAGGGCACGACGCGGATGCGCGACCCGTGCTGTTCGATCAGGGCGTTTGCGATCGCCGTCGCCTCGATATAGCCGGAGGAGCCGACATCCGCCGCCGTCCACTGCAGTTTCGACGGTATCCCGGCGTGCAGGGCCCGGGGCATCACCAGCCCGGCACCCGTCGCCATCGCCGCGCGCTTCATGAAGGCGCGCCTTGTCAGATCGCTGATCATCTCCGTACTTCCTCCTCTTTGGTCGGGCAGCATCCCTGCCCCGGTCACATGGTCCCCGGCCGTCCGGCCCGTGGCGTCCATGGCTTCAGGCCCCGCGCGGCATTTGCGCCGGGGCCGGTCGTTCGCGGCGGCCTAGTCGTCGGCCGCCGGGCAGCTTGTCGCGCGCGGCATCGCGGCAAGGCAGTCGGCATAGCCACGGGCGATTTCGGCCACCACCTCGGCGGCGGGCATCAGGGCGCGCACCAGTCCCGTGCTCTGCCCGGCCTCGACCTTGCCGCGTGTCATGTCGCCGTCGAAGGCGGCCATCCTGAGGGTCGCGGCGGCAAAGACCGCGCGCCGCGCCTCCTCCGGCGCGCCGGCGCGTTCCAGCGCCTCCATCTCGTCGGTAAACGGGTTGGCGATGGCGCGGATCATGCCCATGCCGCGACCGACGGTGCGGGTATCGGCGACACCCGCGGCGATCACCGCCCGCTTGTAGGCATCGGACACGCCCGCCTCCGGCGTGGCGATGAAGCGGGTGCCGAAGTTCGCCGCTCCCGCGCCCAGCGCCAGCGCCGCCGCCAGCCCGCGCCCGTCCGCGAAGCCGCCCGAGGCGACCAGCGGCACCCGACCCTCGGTCGCGTCCGCCACCGCCCGCACCAGGACGAGGGTCGAGACAAGCTCGGCCGGGGGGTGGCCGCCGGCCTCGCCCCCGACGACGATCAGACCGTCGACACCCTTTTCCGCCGCCTTCAGCGCATGGGTTTCCGAGGCCACCACGTGCAGGCAGGTCGTGCCCACCGCCCGGAAGCGGTCGAGGTATTTCTGCGGCCCGCCCTGCGAGGCGATCAGCACCGGGATGCGCTTGGCTTCGAGCAGGTCGAGGATCTCGTCGGCGCCCTTGCGATAGAGCGGCATGTTGACCGCGAAGGGCCGGTCGGTGCCCGCACGCAGCCTGTCGATCGCCTGTTCCAGCGCCTCGACATACATCGGCCCCGCGGCGATCACCCCGAGCCCGCCCGCGCGGGAGACCGCCAGCGGCAGTTCCGCGTTGGACGAGGCCCAGGACATGCCCGCCTGAAGGATCGGCAGGTCGATGCCCAGAAGGCGCGTCACGTCGGTTTCGATCCGCATCATGCCGCGTCCTCCTCGGCCAGCAGCCGCCGGGCATGGTCGGCCAGCTTGGACTTCTGGATCTTCGAGGAGGCGGTCATGCCGATGTCCTCGAAGCCCTCGACGATCCAGACGTGGCGCGGCACCTTGAAGCCCGCCATGACCCCGCGCGCCCAGTCGATCAACTCTGCCGGGTCCAGCGCCGCGCCCTCGTTCAGGATGACGAAGGCGGCGCAGACCTCGACCAGCCGGTCGTCGGGCACGCCCACCACCTGCGCCTGCTTGATGGCGGGATGGCGGTGCAGACGGTCCTCGATCTCTTCGGGCGAGACGTTCTCGCCGCCCACGCGGATGATGTTCTTGAGCCGCCCGACGAAGTCCAGCCGCCCGTCCGCGCCCAGCCGCCCGAGATCCCCGGTGGCAAGCCAGCCCTCGGCGTCGAGGGTTTCGGCGGTCTTTTCCGGCATGTCGAAATAGCCCTTCATGACGGACCAGCCGCGCACCCGGATCTCGCCCGGCTGATCCGGGGCGCATTCCGCCCCGGTGGCCGGATCGACGACGCGCAGATCCAGCCCCGGTTGCAGACGCATGCGCCCGCCGGTGCGGATCTCTTCGTCCTCCCACCAACAGGATTGCGCGATGTTGGGCGAGGCTTCGGACAGCCCGTAGCCCGACACGACCTCGCGCGCGCCGAGTTCGCCCGCGACCCGGCGCAGCACCGATTGCGACCCGGCGACCCAGCCGCCGCGCAGCGACAGGCGGCGCGCGGGGCGGTCGGGGTGGTTCAGCAGCATCAGCGCCATGGTGTCGTTGCCGGAGAAATGCGTGCAGGCTTCCGCCTCCATCATCGCCAGCGCCTCGCCCGGTTCGAACCGGGTCATGGTGACCAGCGTCGCGAGGTTCTGGAGGCAGGCGAGCATCGACAGCGTGGTGCCCGCCACGTGAAAGAACGGCCGCGCGGAATGGAACCGGTCCCCGGTGCGCAGCCCGATCCGCTGCCCCGAGACAAAGCCGTTGCCCAGCATCGAGCGATGGCTGAGCATCACGCCCTTGGGATAGGCCGTTGTGCCCGAGGTATACTGGATCAAGAGCGTGTCGTCCGGCCGTGCCTGCGGACCGGGATCGGCGGGTGTGCCCGCCGTCATCCCGGACCAAGCCGACGCGGCGGGCGGAACGGTGTCGCCCAGAACCACGATGCGTTCGAGGTCCGGCAGCGCCGCGTCCGGCAGCGCGCCGGGACGGTCGATGGCGGGCAGGATCTCGCGCAGGGTGGCGATGAAATCGGCGTTGAGCAGCCGGTCGGCGGTGAACAGCACCCGCACCCGCGACTGCCGCAGGGCATAGGCGATCTCGTCCGCCTTCAGGCGGGTGTTGACCGGGACCGAGACCGCGCCGAGCGTGCCGAGCGCGAGAAACAGCGTCTCGAATGCGACCCCGTTGCCGAGACAGAGCCCGACGTGATCGCCCCGGCCGATGCCCGCGGCATGAAGCGCCGCCCGCAGCGCGGCGACGCGGCCGGCCAGTTCGCCGAAGGTCACACGCCCGTCGGGGGCGACCAGCGCCTCGACGTCCGGCGCAAGCGCGGCGGCGCGGGCCAGCGCGTCCTGCACCACCGTCGGACAGAGGGTTTCGAGGGCGAACGTCATGCCTTCTGCTCCTTGCCGGCCGAGCCGATCTGCGCGCCGAACCGGTCCACGCCGCCGCGCCAGTCGCTTTCCGACAGCAGCCGGTCGATCGCCGCCAGTTCGATGCGGATTCCCGACGACAGGTCGGTCCGCGCCCCCTGGTCGATGCAGTGCTTGGTGAGACGCAGGGCAAGCGCAGGCGCCCGCAGGATGCGTTCGGCCATCTCGTCCACCGTCGCGGCAAGATCCGCCGCGCCGGTCAGCGTGGTGACAAGCCCGATGCGATGGGCCTCTTCGGCCTCCATCACCCGGCCGGTGTAGAGCAGTTCCTTGGCCCGCGGCACGCCGACGACCCGCTGCAGGCGCTGGGTCGCCCCGACCGTGCCCCATTGCGGTTCGGGAAAGCGGAAGGTGGCGGCATCGGAGGCGACGATGAAATCGCAGCTCATGGCGATCTCGCCGCCCGAGCCCACCAGCGCGCCCTGCACCTGCGCGATCACCGGCAGCGTGCAGTTGCCGATGGTCTCGTAGGCGAGGAAGGCCAGTCGGCGGCGCGCCTTGACCCAGGCCTCGTCCCGGCCCTTGCGCTCCTTGAGATCGGCGCCGGCGCAGAACACCGGACCTTCGGCGCGCAGCACCACCAGCCCGGCATCGGGCATCGAGGCGATCCGGGTGAAGGCCTCGATGAGATCCTCGCACATCGCCAGGTTCAGCGCATTGCGCGCCTCGGGGCGGTTCAGCACCACGTCGACGCGGGCGCCGTGATCCTCCAGCCGGATCAGTCCGTTGACTGTCATTGCACGATCCCCTTCTCGTAAAGCGCCGCGATCGTGGCCTCGTCCAGCGCCAGTTCCTCGCGCAGGATGCGGCCGGTGTCGGCGCCGAGCTTGGGCGGCGCCTCGAAGCGGTGGTCGTCATAGCCCGAATAGCGCAGCGGCGTGCGCAGGCCCGGCGTCGGGCCGCGGTCGGGATCGTCATAGGTCGCGACCATGCCGCGGGCCCGGATATGCGGGTCGTCCAGGATCTCGGGGACGGTGTTCACCTCGCCCGCCGGGACGCCGACGGCGCGCAGGGCGGGCGCAAGTTCGCCCCGCTCGCGCTGCGAAAAGGCCCCGGCAAGGGCGCGCGTGACCTCGTCCCGCCGCGCCACCCGGTCGGCATTGCGCGCAAGGCCCGCGTCCGCTGCCATCTCCTCCAGCCCCAGCGCGTCGCAGAGCTGCGGCCAGTGCTGGTCGGAGGCGGACACGAAAAGCCAGTCGCCGCCCTTGCAGGCAAAGGCCGAGGACGGCACCCGCCCGAGATGTTCGGTGCCGGTCCGCGTCGGGGTTTCGCCCAGCGCGAAGTGGCGCGCGGCGGGCAGGCTCAGCAGGCTGACCTGCGCGTCCATCATCGCCATGTCGACGTGGCAGCCCCGGCCCGAAGCCGCCCGCCCCACCAGCCCGGTGAGCGCCGCGATCAGGATCCACAGCCCCGAGGTCAGATCGGCGAAGGGCAGGCCGACCTTGGCGGGCGGTCCGTCCGGATGGCCGGTCAGGTCGATGACCCCCGACAGGGCCTGAAAGATCGTGTCATATCCCTTGCGCCGGGCATAGGGTCCGGTCTGGCCGAAGCCGGTGTTGGAGACGTAGACAAGGCGCGGATTGGCTTCCTTCAGCGCCTCGTAGCCCAGCCCCATGCCCTCCATCCCGCCGGGCAGGAAATTCTCGACCAGGACGTCGGCATCGGCGGCAAGGTCGAAGGCAAGGCGGCGGCCCTCCCCGGACTTGAGATCGACGGCGATGGATCGCTTGGACCGGTTGAAGGCGGCGTAATAGGCGCTTTGTCCGCCGGCAAAGACCGGCTCGAAGACGCGGCTTTCGTCGCCGGTGCCGGGGCGCTCGATCTTGGTCACCTCGGCGCCGTATTCGGCCATGACCTGCGTCGCCATCGGCCCCGCGAGGACCCGGCTGAAATCCACGACCCGGATGCCGTCGAGCGGTCTCATGCCCCGCTCTCCCGGAACGAGCGCATGAGCGCGTTGACGTCGCGCCCCGCCAGCATCGCGGCGTCGAGCGGCAGATCCTCGACCCTGTACATCAGGCTCTTGGCGGCGCGCATGGCGCGGGGTTCGGCCCTGGCCCAGACCTCGGCGATCTCCAGCGCGGCGGGCAGAGGATCGCCGCTCACCACGCGGTTCACCAGCCCGAGGGCCCGCGCCTCGTCGGCGCCGATGAGACGGCCGAGCGAGATCATCTCGAACGCCTGCTTGCGCCCCAGCGCGCGGACCAGTCCGGTCATCACCAGCGCGGGCACGATGGAGTGCTTCACCTCGGGATAGCCGAATTTCAGAGTGTCCGAGACCACGACCATGTCGCAGCCGATCGCCAGCCCGGCCCCGCCGCCGACAGCCGCGCCGTGCACGGCGGCGACCACCGGCTTCGCCATCTTCTGCGCCGCCATCTGAAGGCGGCATGTGAGATCGGCCCGCGCTTCGACCGCGCCCGACCGGGCGGGGGTCAGGTGCTTGAATTCCGAAAGATCCGCCCCGGCGCAGAAGCCGCGCCCGGCACCGGTCAACACCACGGCCCGGATGTCGTCGTCGGCATCCGCCGCGAGCAGCGCATCCAGCAGTTGCTGCGTCAGCGCCGTGTTCAGCGCGTTCAGCTTGTCGGGACGGTTCATCGTCACGATGCGGATCGCGCCGCGATCCTCGGTCAGCAGCAGGTTTTCATCGGACACGTCAGACATTCTCCCTCTCCTTGGTCTCGGTGGCGGGGCGCCACAATCCGGTGCGCGCCACGCGCGACAGCAACCGGCGGCCGAGCGCCTCCTCGCAGGCCGAGGAGGCACGCATCATCGCATCGAGGTCGATGCCGTGATCCAGCCCTTCGCCCTCGAAAAGCGCCACGAGGTCCTCGGTCGCCACGTTGCCGGTATCCCCGGCACCGTAGCTGATCCGGGTCGGATGGCCGCCGACCCCGCCCATGGCGCTGTCGAAGCGGGTGGAACCGGCCTCGAGCGCGGCCACGGCGTTCGCGATGCCCGCACCGCGCGTGTCGTGGAAATGCGCCACGGGCACGATCGCCGGCACCTCGTCCAGCAGCCGGCGGAACAACGCCCGCACCTGTCGCGGAGTCCCGGCCCCGATGGTGTCGCCCACGGTCAGCAGCTCGCAGCCGAGGTCGGCAAAGCGGGCGGCATCCTCGACCACGCGACCGGGATCGACCGGACCCTCGAACGGGCAGCCGAGCGCCATGGAGATCACGCCGACCAAGCGGAAATTGCCCCGACCCAGCGCCGCCATCCCGGCGACCCGCTCCCACTGACCTTCGCGCGTGGTGCGCAGGTTGCGCGCGGTATGGGATTCGGTCGCCGACACGAGCAACGAGATTTCCTCGGCCCCGTGTCCGGCGGCGCGGTCCTCCAGCGCGCGCGAGACCGCGCGGGGGTTGGGACAGGTCGCCTTGAAGGCCACGCCATCGCGGCGCGGCAGATGCTTCAGAAGCTCCGATGCATCGGCAAATCCCGGCACCCGCTGCGGATGGGAATAGCTGGTCGCCTCGATCCGGCGGAACCCGGCGGCCACGAAACCCGCCAGCAGATCCAGCTTGATCGCGGTCGCGGGCACGACGGGTTCGTGTTGCAGCCCGTCGCGGGCAAAACATTCGCAGATCACGATCTCCGGCATGACGCCTCCTTCAAACTCGTTGCCTTTATCAACTATATCAGGATTGACATCAACCATTATCTTCGCCATCCCTCCCTCGCAGATATTTTAAGAATTTCAACTACTTGCCTTCATTTTTACAGTCATCCCCGCCGAAACGGCACCAACGGACCCGATATTTTTGTTGATTTTGACAACCATATTTGTGCTGATGTTAACCACATGAGGATCACGAAAGGGAGGAGATTCGATGATCAACCGCCGTACCGTTCTTTTGTCCGGGGGCGCCCTTGCGGCCCTGGCGCTCGGCACCGGGTCCGCGATGGCCGCCGGGTATCCGGAGAAATCCATAGAGCTGCTGATCCCGTTTTCCGCCGGGGGCGGGAACGACCAGGTGGCGCGGGCCCTCGCCGCCGAACTGGACGGCATCCTCGGCCAGAGCGTCGTTCCGATCCAGAAGACCGGCGCGGGCGGCTATGTCGCGGCGCAGGCCGTGGCGACGGCGGCACCGGACGGATACACCCTCGGGCATCAGTCGCTCGGCACGTTGATGCTCGGCAGCCTGATGAAGGAACAGGTGCTGGACCCGATGACCGAGCTGCGCTTTGTCGCGCAGATGGCGCTGATCCAGTCCGCCATCGCGGTCAGGGCCGACAGCCCCTACCAGACCCTCGACGACCTCGTGGCCGCGCTGAAGGCGGCGCCCGGCGATCTTGCCTGGGGACACACCGGGCGCGGCGGCTTCCACTTCGTGAACGGCGCCTCGCTGCTGGCGGCGACGGGCACCGAAGCGCTGGACGTGCCGTTCAAGGGCAGCTCGAACACCGTGGCGGCGCTGCTCGGGGGCGAGATCGACTATGCCTTCCTGTCGACCTCCAACTACCTCGGGTTCGAGGACGAGATGCGCATTCTCGCCTTCGCGGCGGATCAACGGGACGACCTTCTGCCCGATGTGCCGACCGTCGCCGAGGCGGGGATCGACATGGTGACGGTGGCCACGCCGTCGGTCATCACGGTGCACAAGGATACCCCGGACGAGATCGTGACCGCGCTTCAGGCGGCGATCCGCGAGGCCGTCGCCCGCCCGAGCTACCGCGAGCGGCTGAACGGCATGGGAATCGCGCCGGTCTTTGCGGACGAAGCGCAGATCCTGGCCTACCTCGACCGCAACCTCGGCCCGTGGAAAGAGCTGGTGGACGCGGCTGCGGCCACCGCCGGCTGAGGATCATGCGCCGGCTCGCCCGCATCACGCTCTGGGAACTGTCGCTGCCCCTTGCCGCCCCGGTCAGCTGGACCGTGGGCGGCAGCGGGCAGGAGGTGCCCTGCATTGTCGCGCTGTTCGAGGATGGCGACGGCCGGCGGGGCGCGTCCGAGATCCTCTGCCGGCCCGAATGGAACGGGGTGACGCCGGGCCTGCTGGCGCGGGCCGTCTCCGACATGGCCCGGCCGCGGCTGCATGACGCGGACGGGGAGGACGCCGACGCGGCGCTGACCGCGCTTGCGCCGATCCGGGGCGCCATGGCGCTGACGGCGCTCTGCGACAATGCCTGGCGCGACATGGTCGCGCCGGCCCCTGCCCCGCTGGCGCCCGTCCGGGTCGCCGACCTGCTGACCCGCGCTCCGGCCGGCGCCATGGCCGAGGCCGCGCTGGCGGCCCGCGACGGGTTCGGCATCACGGCGTTCAAGGTGAAGCTCGGTCAGGGTCTTTCGACCGACACGCAGGTGTTGCACGGACTTCGCGATGCGCTCGGCGACGGGGCCGAAATCTCGGGCGATGCCAACGGCGCCTACGGGCTTGGCGACCTTCCCGAGCTGCTGGCGCTCGCCGCCGATACCGGGTTGAGCTTTCTCGAAGATCCCGTGCCCCTCGCCCCGGACGCGGCGCTGGACGCGGCCCTGCGCGGGGCCGCGGTGCCGGTTCTGGCCGACAAGGCCGTCACCGGGACCGAACTTCTGACCGCGTTCCGCGAGCGCGGGGTCACGCAGGTTTCGGCCAAGCCGACGCGGCTCGGCCGCGGTATTGCCGGGCGGATCGCGGCGCAGGTGCATGGCGCCGGCGGCCGGATCTGCAACGGCACCTATTCCGAAAGCGCGCTGGGGGCGGCAGGACAGATCGCCTTTGCCCAGGGCCTGCCGCCCGGCCTCGCCCAACCGCACGAAATCGCCTTTCACCGGGGGCTCGCCGCGCAGATCGCCGAGCTGCCCGTCATCGCCGACGGACTGGCGGCCCCGATCTGCGGGCGGCTCGCCGACCGGCTGGACATGACCGCGCTGACCCGCCTGGCACGGGCGCGCCACGATCTCGGACCGGCGCGGACCGCCGCCCGCAAGATCCCGCATTAAAATCCCGCATTCCTGAGGAGGATCACATGACGAACGCAAGCAAGGACATGCTTGGCGGTGCATTGCTGTTCGCGGCAGGGCTCTGGGTCACGCTCTACTGCGTGGCGCACTATGACCTCGGCAGCCTGCGCCGCATGGGAACGGGGGCCTATCCGGCACTGGCGGGCAGCATCCTCGCGCTGCTCGGCCTCGCCATCGCGCTGCCGCCATTGCTGCGCGGAGACCGCCCGACCCGCTTTGCCCTGCCGCCGCTGCGGGCAAGCGCGGCCGTGCTCGGCGCGGTCCTTGCCTTCGCGCTGCTGGTCCGACCCTTCGGATTGTTTCCGGCCATCGCGGCGCTGGTGAGCCTGTCGAGCCTCGCCGGGGAGGAGCGCCCGACACCCGGCACCCTTGCTGCGATGATCGCCGCGCTCTGCCTGCTGGCCTGGCTGGTATTCGGCCTGGGCCTGTCGCTGGGGCTGCACATGCTGGACTGGCCGTGGTGAGGGGCGCGGGACAATGATCGACAACATCCTTCTCGGCCTGCAGACGGCACTGGCGCCGGTCACGCTCGGGTACTGCTTCCTCGGCGTCTTTCTCGGCACGCTGGTCGGGGTCATTCCCGGCATCGGTCCGCTGACGGCGATCTCCATGCTGCTGCCGCTGACCTATCACCTCGACCCGACCACCTCGCTCATCATGCTTGCGGGGATCTGGTACGGCACCGGCTACGGCGGCTCGACCGCGGCGATCCTCGTGAATATCCCGGGCACCACGTCCAGCGCCATTTCCTGCCTCGACGGGCATCCGATGGCGCTGCAGGGCAAGGGCGCGGCGGCGCTGCTGATGACCTCGGTCGCCAGCTTCGTCGGGGGTGTCATCGGCATCCTGATGCTGATGGCCTTCGCCCCGACCATCGCGCGCTACGCGCTCGGCTTCGGCTCTGCCGAATACTTCTCGCTCATGGTGCTGGGACTGGTGGCCGCCAGCGCGGTGAGCGACGGTTCGGTCGCCAAGGCGCTGGCCATGGTGGTCCTGGGCATCCTGTTCGGCACCGTCGGCATCGACCTCTACACCGGGGACGAGCGCCTGACCCTCGGCATCCTCGAGATGAGCAACGGAATCGGCCTCGTGCCGCTCGCCATGGGGGTCTTCGGGATCGCCGAGGTGGTGTCCAATGCCGGGTCGGGCGCGCGCCGCAGCTTCGACCGTGCCAGCGTGTCGCTGCGTGCCATGCGCCTGCCACGCGCCGAGGTCGCACGCTCGATCCTGCCGATGCTGCGCGGCAGCGGCATCGGCGGCTTTTTCGGCGCCCTGCCGGGCACCGGCCCCTCGGTCGCGTCGTTCTTTGCCTATGCGCTGGAGAAGCGCCTGTCGCGCACGCCGGAACGCTTCGGCAAGGGCGCGATCGAAGGCATCACGGCGCCGGAATCGGCCAACAACGCCGCCGACCAGACCGCCTTTGTCCCGACGCTGACCCTCGGCATTCCCGGCAGCGCGACCATGGCACTGATGCTGGGCGCGCTGACCATCCACGGCATCGCGCCGGGGCCCAAGCTGCTGACCGATCAGCCGATGCTGTTCTGGGGGCTCATCATGTCGTTCTGGGTCGGCAACCTGATGCTGCTGGTACTGAACATCCCGATGATCGGCCTCTGGGTGCGCCTGCTGCTGGTGCCCAACCGCTACCTCTACCCGGCGATCCTGATGTTCATCGCCATCGGCACGCTGAGCCTGCACAACGCCACCTTCGACATCTGGCTGGTCGCGGGGTTCGGACTGCTCGGCATCGTCATGCGTTGGCTGGATTTCCCCGCCGCCCCGATCCTGCTGGGGTTCGTCCTCGGGCCGATGATGGAGGAACATTTCCGCCGCGCGATGCTGCTGTCGCGGGGAGATCCCATGACCTTCCTCGAACGGCCGGTGAGCGCGGTGGTGCTGCTGGTCGCGGCGGGCATGCTCGCCATGGGCATCCTGTCCCACCGCAAGGCCCGCCGGCGCCTCGCCACGAGCTGAGCGGACAGGCTCCGCCGGACGGCGTCCGGCGGGCTGGCCCCTTGGGGGCGGGCCTGCAATACGGATGTTTCAGAAGGGGGCTCTGGAGGCGAGTACCGGAATCGAACCGGTGTGGACGGATTTGCAATCCGCTGCGTCACCACTCCGCCAACTCGCCAGAGTGGGGTTCTCCATAAGTTTTCCCTCGGACGCCGTCAAGCAGATAACCACCGGGGTTTCGGGGCTCGGCCACGCCTCGGCCGGACCGGGAGGTCAGTTGCAGGAATTGCAGCAGATACTCTGCCATTTGCAATTCCTGTAAGAAACTTCCTCCGATAGGCTTCGGCCCAGCATTCAAGGGAGGATGACATGCTGACCAGACGTTGGCGCACTCTGTGCATGGCGAGTGCGGTCGCACTGACCGCCGCCGCCGGCCCGCTCTTCGCGGGGAAATCCGATGACACGCTCCGGGTCGCGATGGCCGAGGAGATCCTGAACCTCGACTACAACTACACCACCAAGCGCGAATACATCATTCTTGCGCAGCTGACCGATGCGACTCTGTTCGACATCGATTCCGCGACCTCCGAGATCCGGCCTTCGGTGGCGACCGGCTACACCTTCGTCGACGACACCACGCTGGACGTGACGCTGCGCGACGACGTGACCTTCCACGACGGCTCCGCGCTCACTGCCGAGGACGTCGCCTATACCTACAACTGGATCAACGGGCCGGAGAGCGAATCCAACGCCTCGGGCGTGGTCGAACGCTGGCTCGACACTGCCGAGGTGATCGACCCGACCACCGTCCGCTTCCACCTCAAGTCGGTCTATCCGCTGGTGCTGCGCGACATGGGCGCGCGGATCATGCTGCGCAAGGCCGGCACCTATGATGCGGGCGGCACCGTGGACCGCGACGCCATGGCGAGCCACCTGATCGGCACCGGCCCCTACAGGGTCGTGTCCTTCGAGCCGGGCACGGAACTGGTCCTGGAACGCTACGACGGTTATTTCGGCACGGCTCCGGCCATCCGCAACATCGTGGTGCGCAACATTCCCGACATCGGCACGCAGCAGGCCGAACTGATGTCGGGCGGGGTCGACTGGCTGTTCAAGGTGCCGCTCGACCTGGCGGAAAGCCTCGGCCAGACGCCGATGGCCGAGCACCTGAGCGGCCCCGACCTGCGCGTCGGCTTCATCGTTCTCGATGCGGCGGGCATGACGGATGCGGACGGCCCCCTGACCAACGTGCTGGTGCGGCGAGCGATCAACCACGCGCTCAACACGCCCGAGATGGCGAAATACCTGATCGGCGGCTCGGCCGAGGCCATCCATACCGCCTGCCACCCGGCGCAGTTCGGCTGCGACCAGGACGCCGTCGCCTATCCCTACGATCCGGACAAGGCCAGGGCGCTGCTGGCCGAGGCGGGCTATCCCGACGGCTTTCCGCTGGAACTCTGGGCCTATCGCGACAAATCCGCGGCCGAGGCCGTGGCCGCCGATCTCGAAGCCGTGGGCATCGACGTGGACCTGCGCTACGTCAAGCTCGAAAGCCTCAACCAGGCGCGGGCCAAGCACGAGATCCCGGCCTACATCGGCACCTGGGGATCGGGCGGGACCGCGGATACCGCGGCCATCGCGCGCATCCACTTCGCCGACTCCGACCGCAACTTCTCGGGTGACGATGCGCTGAAGGAGATGGTGCTGTCCGCCGAACAGACCAACGATCCCGCCGAGCGCAAGGCCATCTACAGCGACGCCATCGGGCATATCGCGGACCAGGCCTATTGGGCGCCGCTGTTCAGCTACTCGGCGAACTACCTCGTCTCTCCGGACCTGAACTTCCCGCTTGACCCGGACGGCCTGCCCAGGCTGCAGAATTCGAGCTGGAAATGACATCTGCGGGGCGGGCTTCGGCCCGCCCTTCCCGGGGGGAGAAGACTTCATGCTGAGATACATCGCGCTGAGGGCGGTGCTGGCGATCCTGGTCGCCTTCACCGTGTCGCTGGCCGCCTTCCTGCTGCTGAACGTGGCGACCGACCCGGCCCATGCCATCGCGGGGGAGGATGCCACCCCGGACGTGGTCGAGGCGATCCGCGCCCGCTACGGCCTGGACCGGCCCCTGCCCGTCCGTTACGCCGACTGGCTCGGCGGCGTCGTGCAGGGCGATTTCGGCGAAAGCTACTACTGGCACAAGCCGGTGGCCGAACTGGTCGCGGACCGGGCGGACGAGACCATCACCCTCGCGCTTTCGGCGCTTGCGGTGACCATCGCCATCGCCGTCCCCCTCGGCGCGCTGGCGGCGCTCAATCCCAACAGCTGGATCGACCGCTTCGCGCTCGGCGTGGCGGTGTCGGCGCAGGCGGTGCCGAATTTCTGGCTCGGGCTCATCATGATCATCCTGTTCGGCGTGACCTTCCCGATCTTTCCGGTCTCGGGGGACGACACCTGGCGGCACTTCGTGCTCCCGGCCTTCGTGCTCGGCGCCTCCTCGGTGCCCGCGGTGATGCGGCTGACGCGGACCGGGCTGATCGAGGTCATGGGGGCCGACTACATCCGCACCGCGCGCTCCAAGGGGTTCCGGGGCTGGCAACTGCTGCGCCGTCACGCCCTGCGCAACGCGATGCTTCCGGTGATCTCGGTCCTGGCGGTGCAGCTGGGACAGAAGTTCGGCGGCTCCGTCATCACCGAATCCATCTTTGCCATCAACGGACTGGGACGGCTGGCGCTTGAATCCATCCTCGGCGCGGACATCCCGACCGTGCAGATGTTGATCTTCGTCTTCGCCATCGTCTTCGTCGTAATGAACCTGATCGCCGACATCCTGAACGCGGCGCTGGACCCGAGGATCCGTATCGGATGACCGACACCGACATCACCCTTGCCGCGGTCGAGGCCGAGCACGACACCGACACGCTCACTCCCGGCCAGATCTTTCGCCGCCGGATGTTCGGACACACCGGCTTTCTGATCGGCGCCGGGCTGATCGGGCTGATCGTGCTGATCGCGATCTTCGCGCCGCTGCTGGCGCCGCACGATCCCTTTGCCCAGTCCCTCAGCAGCCGGATGCTGCCGCCGATCTGGTCCGAGGGCGGCTCTCCCGACCATCTGCTCGGCACCGACCAGAACGGACGCGACTACCTCAGCCGGCTGATCTACGGCACCCGCGTGTCGATCACCATCGGCATCGGCGCCGCAACCATCGGGCTGCTGATCGGCGTGACGCTGGGCGTGCTGGCCGGATATTTCGGCGGCTGGGCGGACCATGCAATCAGCTTCCTGCTGACCGCGCAACTCGCCCTGCCGGGCCTGCTGCTGGCGATGGCGCTGGTGTTCATCATCGGCCCCTCGATCTGGGTGGTGATCGGCATCGTGGGGGTGCTGCACTGGACCTATTACCTCGTGGTGACGCGGGCCGCGACGCAACGCATCCGCAACCTCGATTTCGTCGCCGCCGCCGCCGCGTCGGGCGCCGGGGCGCGGCAGATCCTCTGGCACGAGATCCTGCCCAACCTCATGTCCTCGATCATCGTGATCTTCACCTTCGAACTGGGCATCGCGATCCTCGCGGAATCGAGCCTGTCGTTCCTCGGAGTCGGCATCCAGCCGCCCACCCCGAGCTGGGGGCTGATGATCGCCGAGGGCAAGCAGGCGATGTTCTACCGGCCCTGGCTGGTGATCCTGCCCGGCATCTGCCTCTTCCTGCTGGTCATCGGGGCGAACCTGATGGGCGACGGGCTGCGGGATGTCACATCTCCGGAGGGCCGCGACGGATGACACGTCTTCTCGACATTCAGGACCTGGGCGTGACCCTGCCCCTGCCCTCGGGCGATCTGCACGCGGTGCGCGGCGTCGGACTGAGCCTCGATCGCGGGGAATCCCTCGGGATCGTCGGCGAAAGCGGCTCGGGCAAGTCGATGAGCGCGCTGGCGCTGATGCGGCTTCTGCCGAGCGGCGCCCGCAGCGGCGCGACGGCGCTGCGGTTCGACGGTCAGGACCTTGCCGCGCTGGACGACCGCAGCTTTGCGCAGCAGATCTGCGGACCGCGCATCGGCATGATCTTTCAGGAGCCGATGACCTCGCTCAACCCGGTCTACACCATCGGGCGGCAGATGACGGAATCCGCCGTCGCCCGCGGGCTGCTGTCCGGGGCGCGGGCGCAGCGCAAGGCCGTCGACCTGCTCGACCGCGTCGGCATCCCCGACCCGGAGATCCGGACGGGCCAGTACCCGCACCAGCTTTCCGGCGGCCAGCGTCAGCGCGTGATGATCGCCATGGCGCTGATGCTCGACCCCGAGCTTCTGATCGCGGACGAACCGACCACGGCGCTGGACGTGACCGTGCAGGCACAGATCCTCGACCTGCTCGACGATCTGCGCCGAGAGCGCGAGATGGCGATGATCCTGATCTCGCACGATCTCGCGGTCGTGGCGGAACGGACGGACCGGGTGGCCGTGATGTACGGCGGCGAAATCATCGAGGAGGGCAAGGCCGGCGACGTGCTGCGCCAGCCCGCGCACCCCTACACCCGCGCGCTGCTGCACGCGATTCCCCGGCTCGGCGGCGCTCCGGCCCGGCTGACGGCGATCCCCGGCATCGTGCCGTCGCTGCTGCGCGCGCCCGAGGCCTGCGTCTTTGCCCCGCGCTGTGCCTACCGGCGGGCGGAATGCACCGCCGCGCCGCCGCCCCTGCGCGACCATGGCGACGGGCACCGTTGCCGCTGCGTGCTGACCGAACCGCCGCGCGCCGCCCGCGTGGCCGAACCGCTGCGCCGAAGCCCCGCGATCGGCCAAGAGCCGGTGATCGCCGCAAGCGACATCAGCCAGGTGTTTTCCTCCCGCAAGGGCCTGTTCGGCCCCCGCCGGGAGATCCGCGCCGTCGACGGCGTGTCGCTCGAACTGAAGCGCGGCGAGACGCTGGCCCTGATCGGGGAGAGCGGCTCCGGCAAATCCACGCTGGCGCGGATCATGCTGGGCCTCTCCGCCCCCACCGAGGGGACGGTCACGATGCTCGGCCGGCCCGTCGCCAGCCTGAGCGGGACCGAGCGGGCAAGCTTCGTCCAGCCGGTCTTTCAGGACCCCTATTCCTCGCTCAACCCGCGCCGACGCCTGTCCGAGATCATCGCGCGGCCGCTCGAACTTGCCGGGACCGGAGACCGCAGCTCGCGCGCGGCGGCGGTGCGCGAGGCGATGGACCTCGTCCGCCTGCCCGAGCGGCTGCTGCATGCCTACCCGTCGCAATTGTCCGGCGGCCAGCGCCAGCGCGTCGCCATCGCCCGCGCCCTCGTCACCCGCCCCGAGGCGCTGGTCTGCGACGAGCCGACCTCGGCGCTGGACGTCTCGGTCCAGGCGCAGATCCTGAACCTGCTCGACGACCTGCGCGCCGAAATGGGGCTGACCTGCCTCATCATCACCCATGACATGGCGGTGGTGCACCAGGTCGCGGACCGCGTGGCGGTGATGCTGAACGGCCGCATCGTCGAGGAAGGCCCCGCCGCCCGCGTGCTGGACCATCCGGCCAGCGACTATACCGCGCGGCTGCTCGCCGCCGCCCCGCGGTTCGAAGACCGAGACACCACACTGGAGACTGCCCGATGACCGCCACCGACCCCGCACTCACGCCCGCGACGCTGTTCGCGCGTGAAACGCTGTGGCAGTCCTATCTGGATGTCGAAGCCACCCTGGCCGAGGTTCAGGCCGAGCTGGGCGTGATCCCGGACTGGGCGGCGGCCGACATCCGCGCCGCGGCATCGCTGGACCGCATCGGCCCGGCGGCGCTGATGGCCGACATCCGCCGGACCATGGCGCCGATCCTGTCGCTGACCCGGCTTCTGGCCGATGCCTCGGGCAAGGCGGGCGCCTATGTTCACTGGGGCGCGACCACGCAGAACGTCATGCAGACCGGCCGCATCCTGCTGATCCGGCAGGCCGACGACGCGATCCGCCGGGCGCTGTCGCGCGTCGTGCGGCGGCTTGGCGGGCTGGCCGGAACCCATGCCGAAACGCTGATGGTGGGGCGCACCAACCGCCAGCACGCCCTGCCGATCACCTTCGGCTTCAAGGTCGCGGGCTGGATCGAGGAACTGGACCGGGCCGCCGACCGTCTCGACGGCGGCAGGGACCGGTTGTTCGCCCTGCCCTTCGGCGGCGCGGTGGGGGCGATGCACGCCTTCGGCACCGACGGGCGCGAGATCAACCGGCGGCTTGCCGCGCGGCTCGGCCTGCGCGAACTGCTGGTGCCGGGACGGACGAGCAACGACCTCTTCGCCGATTACGTTGTGCAGCTGTCGCTCCTGGCGATGACCATCGAGCGGATCGCCTCCGAGCTCTACCTGCTGATGACGCAGGAAATCGGAGAGATCGCCGAGACCCTGGATGCCGGCACGGTCGGGTCCTCGACCATGCCGCACAAGATCAACCCCAAGTTCGTCGTCAAGGTGCTGGCCGAGGCGGCAGAGCTGCGCGGCATGGCCGGGACGGCGCTGGAAACCGGGCGCTCCAGCCACGAGGGCGACGCCGCCAACAACCAGCTACTCGGCTCCGTGCTGGACCGTGCGGTGCCGCTGGCCTGGACTCTGGTCGAGGGTTTCGACGGGCTGCTTGCGCGGATCGCGGTGGACGACGCCCGCATGGCCGCGAATGCCGGGCTGACCGGCGGTGCCATCGCCACCGAGCGCCTGATGATGCAGCTTGCTCCGATGACCGGACGCGCCGCGGCGCACGATCTCATCCACCACGCGCTCGACCACCGCCGGGACGGCGCCACCGTGGCCGAGGCGCTGCTGGCCGATCCCAGGATCGGCGCGCATCTCGATGCCGACGGCATCCGCGACGCGCTCGACCCCTCGGGCTATTGCGGCGACAGCGCGCGCATCGCCCGCGACGCGGCGGCCCTGGCCGACCGGCTGGCGCGCAGCCTCGCCGGAGATCAGATCAGGTAGAGCAGATCCGCCAGCGAGGGATCCTCGCCGCGCTGCGTCTCGATATCCGCGCTCAGCGCGTCGAGGACCTGTTCGGACAGCTCGGCGCGCGGCCCGCGTGCGTGGATGCTGGCATAGGTGATCCAGTGTTCCCCGGCGAGCGGACGCATGGCCAGACCCGCCCGCGCGGCGCGCGGAAAGGTCACCGGGTCGATCAGCGTCAGGCCGAGCCCGTGGCGCACCATCTCGACCGTGACGATGGTCGATCCGGTCTCGAAAGCGACCAGCGGGCGCAGCCCCGCCTCTCCGGTCAGTTCGTCGAGCCGCTGCCGCCAGCGCTGCCCGGCACCGAGGGACACCAGCGGATAGCGCGCGAGGTCGGGCACCGCGATCTCTTCCTGCCCGGCGAGGGCATGTCCGTCGGGCATCAGCACGCAGAGCCGGCTGCGCAGCAGCGGCATGATGTCGAGCGGAATGATCTCGTTCTCGACCGGCAGCGAGATGAACCCGAGGTTGTAGCCCCGCGCCGCCACCTTGCTTTCGATCTCGAACCGGCTTTCGGTGTGCACCGTGCACTGGAAATCCAGCCCCGACCGTGACAGCCGCCCGATGGCGGGAACGATCAGGCCGGCGGCCAGCGGCGCGGCTGTCACGATGGAAAGCCAGTTGCGCGCCCGGCCGCGGATGTCCCGCGCGATGGTCGGGATTTCCTCGATCCCGTCCAGCGTGTTGGTGATCTGCTGGTAGAACAGCGCCCCCTCCTCGGTCAGTTCGAGGTTGCGGCGATCGCGCGAGAACAGCGTCAGCGACAGCTGCGATTCAAGCTGGCCCAGCATCCGGCTTGCGGCCGAGGCCGAAAGGTTCAGACGGTCCGCCGCTTCCGACAGCGAGCCGGTCAGGACGATGTTGCGGAACAGCTGGAGCCCACGCAGGTTCATGGCCATCTCTCTTGCATTATTCGCAAGAGTTGAGCGATTAATCGCAGTTTTGTCAACCGGAGGCTCTGCTACCCTGCCCGCATCGCCGCGCGGAGGAGCGCGGTGCAATCGGGAGCCCCCCCATGCCGGAGGCGGAACATCTGCCCGCAATACGGGCGACGGGCGCGCGGAACGGACGGCAATCGGCCCGCCGAGCGCGATGTCGCGCGGTGCGGGCAGCGACATGCCGGAAGATACCGGCCCAGCCGCACCGGAGGGAACCGGCCCTCTCCCTTGTCCATGATCGGAGGATACAAAGATGAAGACACTCGTTCTCGGGGCCGCCCTTGCCCTGGTCCTGACGGCCGCGACCCTGCCCGCGGGCGCACGGGCGCAGGACCACGTCCCGACGGTGATTGCGCCGCAGGTCGAGACACCGACGCGCGTTCTGCTCGTGGGCAACAGCTATCTCTATTACGGCGACAGCCTGCACAACCACCTGTCCCGTATGGTCGAGGCGGACAATCCCGGCATCGACCTCGAGTGGAAATCCGCCACCATCGGCGGGGCGCGGCTGGCCGATCACGACATCGACCGCCTGACGACCCCCGGCGCCATCGGCGTGGACGAACCGTTCCAGTTGGTCCTGTTGCAGGGCCATTCCGCCGCCGCGCTGTCCGAGGCGAACCAGGAGCGGTTCCGCACCGCCGCGACCGCTGCCGCCGAGGTGATCGCGGCGCGGGGCGGCAAGGTGGCGCTCTACATGCCGCAGGCCTATGTCGCACCGCACAAGCGCGCCGACCCCGAGAACATCCGCCGCAACGAGGCGTTCTACACCGATGTCGGCAACGAACTCGGCGCGCTTGTGGTGCCCGTGGCCCTGGCCTTCGAAGAGGCCTACAAGCGCCGCCCGGAGATCAGGCTGCACAAGGATTTCGACGGCAGCCATCCGTCGATACTGGGCACCTATCTTGCTGCCGCAACGGCCTATGCGACGCTGTACGGCACCTCTCCGGTCGGCAATGCCTATGACTACTTCGGCACCATCGCGCCCGAGGATGCGGCCTTTCTCCAGCAGGTCGCGCAGGACGTGGTGACGGCCTATCACGGCGGCTGATCCGCTCGCCGGGCGGCTCAGAGCCTGACGCGGCTCTCCGGTCGCCCGGCGACGGGGGCCGCGAGTTCGAACACCGTGCCATCCTCCGCGTGCGGGGCGCTCAGCCCCTCGCGCGCGGAGGTCACGAACAGCCGGCCGAAGCCCGGCCCGCCGAAGGCGGGACAGGTGGTGCGGCTGGCGGGAAGGTCGATCACCCGGTCCGGCGTTCCGTCGGGGAGATAGCGCGCCACCTGCCCCGCCCCCCAGCGGGCATTCCAGAGCCCGCCCTCGGCATCGACGACCGAGCCGTCGGGATGGATCCCCTCGGGCGCAAGATCGAGAAACAGCTCGTGCGGCCCCTCGGGCCAGCCGTCCGGATCGAGCGGTGTGCGAAATATCCGCTGCTCCGCGGTATCGGCCCAGTAGGCAAGCCGCCCGTCCTCGCGAAAGCAGATGGAATTGGGGATCGAGACGCCCTCGACCAGGCAGCGGACCTCGCCGCCGTGAAAGCGGTAGATCGCCCCGGCGCCCGGTTCGGCACGCTTGCCCATGGTGCCGATCCAGAAACCGCCCATCGGGTCGGCCCGCCCGTCGTTGGACCGCGTCACGGCATTGTCGCGCTCGAGATCCGCCAGCCGCTCCTGCCTGCCGGTGCCGGGATCGAAGCGGATCAGCCCGGTTTCCGTCGCGATGAGCAGGGTGTCCGCATCGACCCACCCGGCGGCCGAGGCCATCTCGTCGAACTGCCATTCGAGCGCGGCCCCGTCGCGCCGCGACAGCATCCGGCGTTCCAGAATGTCGAACCAGAACAATTGCTGGCGCAGGGGATGCCAGAGCGGCCCCTCGCCGAGGTGGCACGGCCGGTCATCGAAGATCGCGACGCTCATGCGGAACCCTCCCTGCGGACATGAAAGCGGGACACCTGCCGGTAGACCTGCCCCGGGTCGAGCCGGACGCTCGGGAAATCCGGGCGGTTGGGCGCATCGGGCCAGCGTTGCGGCTCAAGCGCGATGCCGGCGCGGGGGCCGTAGGGATGCCCCCCGAGGCCCGCGACAGACCCGGTGTTCATCCCCGAACCGTCATAGACCTGCAGCCCGGGTTCGGTGGTCGTCACCGTCAGGCACAGCCCGACGCCGGTCAGCACGCAGGCGGTGCGCAGGCCGGTGGCGTCGCGCAGGCAGAAGTTGTGATCCACGCCCGCCTCGCCCGGGGCGGTCACGGCGCGCGGCGCGCGAAAGTCGAAGCGCGTGCCCGCGACGGGCACCGGGCCGCCCTGCGGGATCAGGTCGGCATCGACCGGCAGGTAGCTCTCCGCCGGGATCGTCAGCCTGTGGCTGTCGATGGACCCGCTGCCGTCCAGACACCAGTAGCTGTGATGGGCAAGGTTGCAGAAGGTCGGCGCGGCGGTGCTCGCCTCCAGTTCCAGGACCAGCGCGCCCTCGGGGTCGAGCCGATAGGTCGCGGCGATCTCCATCGGTCCCGGAAAGCCGCACCAGGCGTCCGGCAACCGGATCGACAGGCGGCAGCGGTCGCTCCCCGCCTCGTCCAGCGTCCAGTTCGACCGGCTGGTGCCCTGCGCGCCGCCGTGCAGGGTCGTGCGGTCACGCTCGTTGCGGTCGAACTGCAGGATCTGTCCGTCGAGAGGCGCCCGCCCGCCGGCAATGCGGTTGGCGACGGGCCCGGCGATGGCGCCGAAATGGCGCATGACGGTCAGGTAGGGCGCAAGGTCGGGTGCGCCGAGAACCAGCGGATGACCCACGCCCCGCATCCGCAGATCCTGAAGGCTGGCGCCCCAGGTCATGATCGCGGCGGACATGCCGCCCCCCTCGATCCGCGCCCGCAGGACGGCGCTGCCATCCGGCGCGGTGCCGAAGGTGTCGACCTGCCCGCTCATTCGAGGAACGGCGCGACGGTCACGCGCCGACCGAGGGTGAAGGCATCGGCAACATGGCGCATCGGCGACAGGTCCATGTCGATCCCGCCGCTCTGCACGAGCCGCGCCATCGCGGCATAGAGGCGGGGATATTCCCCGGCCAGCGGTGCATCGTGATCGTCGCCGACCTCGGTCCCGTCGATTTCGAGCCGGGCGCCGCCGTCGAGCAGGCGCATCGTGCCGCCGTCGGTCTCGGCCTCGATCATCCAGGTCTGGTCGCCCTCTTCGCGCCAGTCGAACACCGCGCTCACGTCGGTGGTGTCGGGATGGCGGAAGCGCAGGGTCGCCCCGATCGGGGTCTGGCGGTTCTCGGGGATTTCCAGAACCGCTTCGGTGACATGGACCGGCGCGGGCAGGATCCGCGTCAGGATCGACAGCGCGTTGATGCCGGGATCGAAGACCCCCAGCCCGCCCGGCTCCCAGATCCAGGCCTGCCCCGGATGCCAGCGGCGCACGCTTTCCTTCCAGGTGATGGCCAGCGACCGGAGCCGCCTGTCGGCGAGCCAGGTGCGCGCCGCCTCGACCTTGTCCGCCTCGCGCGAATGCCAGGTGGCAAAGAGCGACACGCGCATCTCTCGCGCCAGGGCCTCGAGGTCATGACATTCCGACAGCGTCGCGCCGGGAGGTTTCTCCAGCATCACGTGGCGGCGGGCGCGGATCGCCTCGGCCGCGTAGTCGAACCGCGGCACCGGCGGCAGGCAGAGCGAGACGACGCGGATGTCGGGCCGCGCGTCGAGCATGGCGGTGAAATCGTCGAAGGACTCCACCCCCGCCACCGTGCCCTGCCGCGAGACCGTCGCGGCAAGGTCCCAGTCGGGCGAGGCCGCGATCGCCGGAACGTGCTGATCGACGGCGATCTTTCCGATACCGACAAGCGCGATCTGCATCAGTGCGAATCCTTGCCCACGGGCGCGCCGCGGCACCCTTTGAGAAAGCCGAGATCGGCCCCCGTGTCCGCGCCTTCCACATGCTGCTGATGCAGCCACTGGTAACCGCTCTCGGCCCGATCGTGGCTCGGCGTCCAGTCGGCCAGCCGCGCCGCCAGTTCCTCGTCGGGGATGTCGAGGTGGATGCGCCGTCCGGGCACGTCGACCTCGATCATGTCGCCGGTGCGCACGGCGGCAAGCGGGCCGCCCACCGCCGCTTCGGGCGAGGTGTGCAGGATCACCGTGCCGTAGGCGGTGCCGGACATGCGCGCATCGGAAATGCGGATCATGTCGGTGATGCCCCGCTTCAGCACCTTGGGCGGCAGGCCCATGTTGCCGACCTCGGACATGCCGGGATAGCCGCGCGGGCCGCAGTTCTTGAGGACCATGATGCAGGTTTCGTCGATGTCGAGATCGTCATCGTTGATCCTGGCCTTGTAGTCGTCGATATCCTCGAACACGACGGCCCGGCCGCGATGCTGGAGCAGGTGCTTCGATGCGGCGGAGGGTTTCAGCACGCAGCCCTTGGGCGCGAGGTTGCCGCGCAGGACGGCGATGCCGCCCTGTTGGGTCAGCGCCTTTTCGACCGGCAGGATGACATCCTCGTTCCAGTTGACGGCATCCTTGACCTCGTCCCAGATCGCGCCGCCGGAGACGGTGAGCGCGTCCCCGTGCAGCAGCCCGGCTTCACCCAGCCGCTTAAGGACGACCGGCAAGCCCCCGGCATAGAAGAATTCTTCCATCAGGTATTTGCCCGAGGGCTGGAGGTTCACGATGGTCGCGACATCGCGCCCGCAGCGATCCCAGTCATCCAGCGTGAAGTCGATGCCCACCCGCCCGGCGATGGCCAGCAGGTGGATGACCGCATTGGTCGAACCGCCGATGGCGCCGTTGATGCGCACGGCGTTCTCGAAGGCGGCTTTCGTCATGATGTCGGAGGGTTTCAGATCGTCCTTCACCATCTGCACGATGCGCCGCCCGGTGAGTTGCGCCATGACGCGGCGGCGGGAATCCACCGCCGGAATCGCGGCGTTGCCCGACAGCGCCATGCCCAGCGCCTCGGCCATGCTGGCCATGGTCGACGCAGTGCCCATCGTGTTGCAGGTGCCCGAGGACCGCGTCACCGCGGCCTCCGCATCCAGAAATTCCTGCTGCGTCATCTCGCCGGCCTTCACGGCCTCGGAAAAGCGCCACAGATGCGTGCCCGCGCCGACCCGTTCGCCCTGGAACCAGCCGTTCAGCATCGGACCGCCTGTCACGACGATGGAAGGCAGATCGCAGGAGGCCGCCGCCATCAGCAGCGAGGGCGTGGTCTTGTCGCAGCCCACCATCAGCACGCAACCGTCGATGGGCTGGCCGCGGATCTGTTCCTCGATCGACATGGCGGCGAGGTTGCGGAACATCATCGCCGTGGGGCGGAAGGTGTTCTCGGAAGCAGAAAAAACCGGCACTTCCACCGGGAAACCCCCGGCTTCCCATACCCCGGCCTTAACCTTTTCCGACAATTCCCGCAGGTGGCCGTTGCAGGGCGTCAGGTCGGACCAGGTGTTCAGGATGCCGATGATCGGACGGCCGTCGAACAGGTCTTCCGGGTGGCCCTGGTTCTTGAGCCAGCCGCGATGGTAGATCACGTCGCGCGAGGTTCCCCCGTACCATTCCTGCGAACGCAGCTTGCGGGGCCAAGGGGCGGGCTTGAAAGTCATCGCGGTCTCCTGAAGGGGCGGCGGATGCCGTCAGCCCTGTTTCTGCTTGTTGTAGACATCGAAGATCACCGCAGCGAGGAGCACGAGGCCCTTGATCATCTGCTGGTAGTCGATGCCGATGCCCATGATCGACATGCCGTTGTTGAGTACCCCCATCAGGAAGGCGCCCACAACCGCCCCGACGATCTTTCCGACCCCGCCCGACATCGACGCGCCGCCGATGAAGACCGCCGCGATCACGTCGAGTTCCAGCGCAAACCCGGCCTTGGGTGTTGCGGTGTTGAGGCGCGCGGCAAAGACGAGCCCGGCGGCGGCGGCAAGGATGCCCATGTTGACGAAGGCGAGGAAGGTCAGGCGCTCGGTCTTGATCCCGGACAGCTTTGCCGCCTTCTCGTTCCCGCCGAGCGCATAGACCCGGCGCCCGATCACCGTGTTCTCGGTGAGGAAGGCGTAGATGACCGTCAGCACACCCATGGTGATCAGCACGTTCGGCAGGCCGCGGAAGGTGGCGAGCTTGTAGAGGATGAAGATCAGCGCCGCCGAGACGATGACGTTGCGGGCGACGAAGAAGCTGCGGGGCTCGTCCTCGATCCCGTAGGCCTTGTTGCGCGCCCGGGCCCGCATGCCGATCCAGACGATGGCGGCGGCGGCGACGATGCCGGTGCCCAGCGCCAGCACGTTGACCTGTCGCGCGCCGAAGATGCCCGCCAGCGCCGTGCCGAAGCCCGCCGGAAAGATGTCGGGGACGAAGCCGTTGGCGATGATCTGGAATTCCTTGGGGAAGGGTCCGACCGACTGGCCTTCGAGCAGCCAGAGCGACAGGCCGCGGAACACCAGCATCCCCGCGAGGGTCACGATGAAGGAGGGAATCTTCCAGTAGGCGACCCAATAGCCCTGCGCCGCCCCGATCACGCCGCCCGCCACGAGGCAGACGACCACGGTGACGAGCACGGGCATGTCGCCCTCGACGATCATCACCGCCGCGAGCGCGCCGATGAACCCCATCACCGAGCCGACAGAGAGGTCGATGTTGCCCGAGACGATGACGATGAGCATCCCCAGCGCCATGATGATGATGTAGGAGTTCTGCAGCATCAGGTTGGTGACGTTGACGGCGCGCAGCAGCGTGCCGTCGGTCACGATCTGGAAGAACGCCATGATGGCGATGAGCGCGAAGAGCAGCCCGTATTCGCGCAGGTGGCTGGCGAGGTATTCGCCGATGCCCTTGCGTGCGCCACTGTCAGATGTCTGGTCGGCCACGGCCATGGCTCTCTCCTATTCCGTCACGATGAGCGACATGATGCGCTCCTGGCTGGCCTCTTCGGCGGTCAGTTCGCCGACGAAGGCCCCCTCGTTCATCACGTAGATGCGGTCGCACATGCCCAGCAGCTCGGGCATTTCCGACGAGATCATCACGACCCCTTTGCCGCTGGCGCTCAACTCGTTGATGATTCCGTAGATTTCGAACTTGGCGCCGACGTCGATGCCGCGCGTCGGCTCGTCGAGGATGAGCACCTCGGGGCCGGCAAAGAGCCACTTGGACAGCACCACCTTCTGCTGGTTGCCGCCCGACAGGTTCACCACCTTCTGGAAGACCCCCGGCGTGCGGATGTTCATCGCCTTGCGGTAATGCTCGGCGATCCTGGTTTCCTCGTTCTCGTTGATGATGCCGTTCGACGAGACCGCGGGCAGGTTGGTGAGGGTGATGTTGCGCCGGATCGTCTCGTCCAGCACGAGGCCCAGCGACTTGCGGTCCTCGGTCACGTAGGCAAGGCCCGCCTCGATGGCGCGGCTGACGGTCGAGGTGTCGACCGGCTGCCCCTTGATCGCGACCCGGCCGGAGATGTTGCGCCCCCAGGAGCGGCCGAAGATCGACATGGCGAGTTCCGTGCGCCCTGCCCCCATCAGCCCGGCGATGCCCACCACCTCGCCCGCGCGCACGGTGAGATCGATGTCGCGGATCACCTGCCGTTCGGCGTGTTCGGGGTGCCAGACGTTCCAGCCTGTGACCTGCATCAGCATGTCCCCGGCCCGGCGCACGCGCTCCGGGTAGCGGTGCGCCATGTCGCGCCCCACCATGTCGCGCACGATGCGGTCCTCGGTGATGGGTTCGGCCTTGGCGTCCATCGTCGAGACGGTCGCGCCGTCGCGGATCACCGTCACGCTGTCCGCGACCCGCCGCACCTCGTTCAGCTTGTGGCTGATGATGATAGAGGTCACGCCCTGCGTCTTCAGTTCCAGGATGAGATCGAGCAGCGCCTGACTGTCGCTTTCCGACAGCGCGGCGGTCGGCTCGTCGAGGATCAGCAGACGCACCTCCTTGGAGAGCGCCTTGGCGATCTCCACCAGTTGCTGCTTGCCGACACCCAGCTTGTCGACCAGCGTGCCGGGGCTTTCGCGCAGGCCGACCTTGCGCAGCAGCCCTTCGGTGCGCTGGAACGCCTCCTGCCACTGGATCACGCCGTTCCGCGCGATCTCGTTGCCGAGAAACAGGTTTTCCGCGATCGACAGCAGCGGCACCAGCGCCAGTTCCTGGTGGATGATGATGATGCCCTTCGCCTCGCTGTCGGCGATGTCGCGGAACTGGGCCAGTTCGCCCGCGTAGTGGATCTCGCCGTCGTAGCTGCCCGCCGGGTAGACGCCCGAGAGCACCTTCATCAGCGTCGATTTGCCGGCCCCGTTCTCGCCCACGATGGCGTGGATCTCGCCCTCGCGCACGTGCAGGTTCACCCCGTCGAGCGCCTTGACCCCCGGAAAGGTCTTGGTGATCTCGCGCATTTCAAGTAGCGCCATGGTCCGTCTCCGTCAGATGCGCCCCGCCCGCGACAGGCGGACGGGGCCGGATCAGGGTCGGATCACTTGATCTGGTCTTCGGTGTAGTAGCCCGAGCCGATCAGGATCTCTTCCCAGTTGGAGGCGTCCACGGACACCGGCTCCAGCAGGTAGGAGGGCACGACCTTCACGCCGTTGTCGTAGGTCGTGGTGTCGTTGATCTCGGGCTCGGAGCCGCCGAGCACGGCGTTGACCATGCCGACGGTGACGCGGGCCAGTTCGCGGGTGTCCTTGAAGACGGTCGAATACTGCTCGCCCGCGAGGATCGACTTGACCGAGGGAACCTCGGCGTCCTGGCCCGAGACGATCGGCATCTTCATGTCACCGGAGCCGTAGCCCACGCCCTTGAGCGAGGACAGGATGCCGATGGACAGGCCGTCGTAGGGCGAGAGCACGCCGTTGATCTGCTTGTCGGTGTAATGGGCCGAAAGCAGGTTATCCATCCGCGCCTGCGCCACCGCGCCGTCCCAGCGCAGGGTGCCGACGGTGTCCATGCCCATCTGGCCCGAGGGGACGACGACCGTGCCCGCGTCGATCAGCGGCTGCAGCACCGACATGGCGCCGTTGTAGAAGAAATACGCGTTGTTGTCGTCCGGCGAGCCGCCGAAGAGTTCGACGTTGTAGGGACCGTCGCCGAAGCGTTCCTTGAGACCGTCGACCAGCGAGGAGGCCTGCTGCACCCCGACCTTGAAGTTGTCGAAGGTGGCGTAATAGTCGACGTTACCGCTGTCGCGGATCAGGCGGTCATAGGCGATGACCTTGATGCCGGAGGCGGCGGCGTTTTCCAGCGCGTTGCTCAGGGTGGTGCCGTCGATGGCGGCGATCACGAGGACATCGACGCCCTTGGTGATCATGTTCTCGATCTGGGCAAGCTGGTTGGGGATATCGTCCTCGGCATATTGCAGGTCGGTTTCGTAGCCCGCGGCCTGGAACTGCTCGACCATGGAATTGCCGTCGGAAATCCAGCGCGCAGAGGATTTGGTGGGCATTGCGATGCCGACCGTGCCGTCGGCAAGCACACCTGTCGCGACGACCGCGGCCATGGCGGCCGTGGCCAGAAAAGTGGTGATCTTCATGTTGTCCTCCCATGGGATCGCCCGGCCCGTGGCGCGCGCTCTCCCCGATTTTTGTTGGCGGGTCCTCCAAACCCTGCCTCCGGGCTAGCCCGGATTTACATGCCGATCAAATGCAATTAGGTACGTTTTGCATATCATCCGTGGTATGTGGACCGCATGGACCTGCTTCGCAAACTCCGCCCGCACCATCTGCGTCTCGTGGTGCGCATCGCCGACAGCGGCAAGCTTCAGGCCGCCGCCGCGGCGCTGGCGATGTCGCAGCCCGCCGCCTCGCGGACCCTGTCCGAGATCGAGGCCGATGTCGGCGCCAAGCTGTTCGAACGTCATCCCAAGGGCATGCAGCCCACGCCCTCGGGCGAGGCCTTCATCCGCCACGCCCGCGCCGCGCTGAACGCGCTGGAATCGCTCGAGGCCGAGGTGGGCGGCATCAACCTCGGCCGCGCGGGAAAGGTGCGGGTCGGCTCGGTCACCGGGCCCGCGGCGCATTGCGTGGTGCCCGCCCTGCTGAAGATCAAGGAAACCTCTCCCGACCTCGAAACCAGTGTCGAGGTCGGCCCTTCGAGGGTGCTGATGCGCGGGCTCGAGGCGGGGCAGTTCGACTTCATCCTCGGCCGCCTGCCCCCCGGCCGCGACAGCCGGGATTTCCACATCCAGCCGGCGCGGGCCGAGGTCGTGTCGCTCATGGTCAGCCCGTCGCATCCGCTCGCCGAGCGGCGGGAGGTCGCGCTGGCCGAGCTCACCGGCTACCCGTGGGTGATCCAGGAGCGCGGCTCGCCGATTCGCACCGCGGTCGAGCAGGCCTTCGTCACCGCCGGCCTGACCGCCCCGCGCAACATCGTCTCCAGTGCGTCGCTCATGGTGATGCTGGCGCTGATCGAGCGGTCCGACACCCTGGCGCCGGTGTCGGAAGAGGTCGCCAACCTTTTGATTCACGGCGAGTTCCGTGCGCGGCTGGGCATCATCGACCTGTCGGAGCCGATCCGCGTCTCGCCCTATTTCGTCATCCACCGTCGCAGCCAGCGCCTGTCGCGCGCCGCCGAGCGGCTGATGCACGAGGTGATGGCGCGGCTATAGATCCCGGGCAGAGGCGGCCAGCACCCCCAGCGTCACCGGCACCAGCGGCGCGCGGTTGCGGAGCGCGCCGGTCTCGTCCTCGTTCCGGCCGGTGGCATCGGCGATGATGCGGGTCAGCACGGGGCCGCAATAGCGCCCCTGGCAGGGCCCCATGCCCGCGCGGGTAAAGGCCTTGGCCTGGTTCGGCCCCGTCGCCCCGCAGGCGACGGCGCGGCGGATCTCGCCCGCGCTCACCTCCTCGCAACGGCAGACGAGGGTGTCGTCCCGCGGGGCGAGCGCCTGCCTGCTCGGCGGAAAGGCACGGTCGAGGAAGGCGCGCGGCGCCAGTTCCAGGCGCAGCTTCAGGCGCGGCACGCGGGACAGCAGATCGCGCCCGTCATGGCCGAGCGCCCCGAGATCATGGGCGATTTCGAGCGCGGCCAATTCTCCGCGCAGGGCGGCGGCCTTGGCGCCGCCGATCCCCGCGCCGTCCCCGGCCACGAAGACCCCGGCTGCCACCCTGCCCCAGCGATCGGCGACCGGGCGGAACGCCTGCTGCCGCGCGTCCCAGCGATGCGGCAGACGCAGCGCACCGGTGATGCGGGTGTCCGGAATGACGCCGTGATGCAGAAGGATCGTGTCGCAGGCCAGCCGGTGCCGGTGCCGTCCCTGCCGGAAGCGCAGCGCCTGCGCGGCGGTGTCGCCCAGAACCTCGATGTCCGTCGCCCCTCGGAATCGCATGATTTTCGCGCGCCGCAGCTCGGCCAGCAGAGAGCCGCCCTTGGCCAGCGTCGCGGCGCCGAACAGCGCGCGGGGCAGCGCACCGAGCGCGCGCGCCGCGTCGCGCAGGCCGCAGGTTTCGACCAGCGCCATCGGCGGCATCCCGGCGCGGACAAGCTGCACCGCGACGAGGTAGAGCAACGGCCCCGCGCCCACCAGCACCGCCCGTTCGTGCACGACGCCGGATTGCTTCATCAGGATCTGCGCCGCGCCTGCCGTCATCACCCCCGGCAGGGTCCAGCCCGGCAGCGGCATGGGGCGTTCCAGCGCCCCCGTGGCGATCAGCAGCCGCCGCCCCTCGGCCACCTGCCCCCGGCCCTCGCGGACAAAGCTGACGCGCGTCGCGGTCACGTCCCAGACCCGCGCGCCGCCCAGATGGGTGATCCCCGGATGATCGAGCGCCGCGACCAGCGCCTGCCCGGCCGTGTACTCGGCCCCGAGCATGGTCCCCCGAAGCGGGGCGGCACGCGCCACGTCGCGGTAGATCTGCCCCCCGGCGCGGGGCTGTTCGTCGAGCATCAGCACGGATATTCCCTGCTCCGCCGCGACCCGCGCCGCCGCCATGCCCGCGGGCCCCGCGCCCAGGATGATCAGGTCGGCCTTCATGCGCCGCCCCCCGCCGGGTCGGCTTCCAGCCCGTCGCGCACCTCTGTCATGCAGGCCTGCACCCGCTCTCCGTCGATCAGCACGAGGCAGTCGTGGCAGGCGCCCATCATGCAGAACGGCCCGCGCGGCGCGCCGCTTGCCGGGGTCCGGCGAAAGGTCGACACCCCGGCGGCCAGGAGCGCCGCCGCCAGCGTCATGCCGTCGGGAAGCTCCAGCCACCTGTCGCCGAAACGGACGGAGACCCGGCGGATGCCGGGGGTGAGGTCATGGAAAACGGCTGTCACGGAACGCCTCCAGGTCGGGTGCATCGGCTGCCCGGTCGAGCCAGGCGGGAAGCAGGCGGGCATGGGCGGCGGCAAGGGTGATGCCGGAATGGCAGGTCACCATGTAGGCGCCGGGCATGTCCGGGCTCTCGGCATAGATCGGCAGGCCGTCCGGGGTGAGGATGCGCAGCGCGCCCCAGGACCGCACCAGCCGCACGCGGGCCAGCGCCGGATAGGCGCGCACCGCATCGGCGGCCATCCGGGCGATCGCCTCGGGCGTGGTGCCGTCGTCGGTGCCGACCTCCTCCTCCGTCGCGCCGATCTGGATGCCGCCCTCGTCCACCTGCCGGGCGATGACGGAGGGATAGTTCAACAGCTTCGGCAGCCGTTCGGTGATGAGCACCTGCCCCCGCTGCGGCCGTATCGGCGCGCGGAACCCCAGCACCGGCCCGAGCGTCGCCGCCCCGAGTCCGGCGGCCAAGACCACGCGCTGCGCCGCGACGATGCCCCCGTCCGCGCAGCGCAAGCGGAAGGTGTCGCGTCTTTCCACCGCGACGACCTGACGATCGACCAGGACCTGCGCGCCCCGCTGCCGCACGCCCTGCGCCAGCGCCCGCAGCAGGCGCATCGGGTTGGCATGGCCGTCCTTGCGATGCAGGATCCCGCCCGCGACCGCCGGCCCGATCTCGGGTTCGAGTTCGCGCAGGGCGTTGTTGCCGAGGATCTCGAAGTCGTCGCCGCCCAGCGCCTCGGCGAGGCCGCGGTAGCGGGCCACGGTCCGCGCGAGACTGTCCTCGGTGAAATGCAGGTCCAGCCCGCCGTTCCGGCGAAGGCCGGGATCGATGCCGGTGGCGGCGCGCAGGTCTTCCGCAAAGCCCGGCCAGGCGGCGGCAGAGGCGCGGGTCCAGCGCGCATAGGCCGGGGCCGACGCCCCCTTTCCCTGCACCCAGACCAGCCCGAAATTGCCCCGGCTGGCGCGGAAACTGCCGTCCGAGCCGTCGAGCACGACGACCCGGTGCCCCCGGTTCAGCAGCCCCCAGGCGACCGAGAGCCCGACGATGCCGCCGCCGATGATCGCGACATCGGCCTCTGCCCCCGGTGCCATCGTGTCAGGACGACAGCGCGGCGGCGCGGATTTCGGTCAGGGTCCGGTAGGGGGTCAGCGCCTCCTTGCTCACCACGAGATCCAGCACCGCGCCGGTCGGCGAGGCAAGGGCCCGTCCGAACGCCGCATCGAAATCCTCCGTCCGCTCGACCCGCTCGCCATGCATCCCGCAGGAGCGCCCGAAGGCGGCGAAATCCGGGTTGGTCATGTCGGTGCCGCTGACACGGCTGGGGAATTCGCGTTCCTGGTGGGCGCGGATGGTGCCGTAGGTGCCGTTGTTCACCACCAGCACCACCACCGCGACTCCGGCCTGCACCGCCGTGGCGAGTTCCATGCAGGTCATCTGGAAATCGCCGTCCCCGGCGAAACAGATCACCGTGGCCCCGGGGCGTTCGAGCTTTCCGGCGACCGCCGCCGGAATGCCGTATCCCATGGATCCCGATTGCGGCGCGAGCAGGCGCATCCCCGGCCCGAAGCGGAAGAAGCGCGTCGGCCAGACGGTGAAATTGCCCGCGCCGTTGGTCAGGATCACCTCGCCGTCGAGCCGGCCGCGCAGGGAGCGGCAGACCGCGACCATGTCCACCGGCCCCGGTTGTGCCGGCGCCTTGTCGATGAAGGCGAGGTAGCCCTCCCGCGCCTTCCGGCGCCAGTCGGCCCAGGGGCCCGCGATGCGCTCCGGCAGGGCCTGCACGAACCGCTCCGGCGCCGCGTGGATGCCGATCACCGGCTGGTAGACCTTGCCGATCTCGCGGTCCGAAACATGCACGTGCACGATCTTCTGCGCCGGTTCGGGCACGGTCAGCAGGGTGTAGCCGTCGGTCATGTTCTCGCCGAAGCGGATGCCGAGCGCGAGGATCACGTCGGCCTCCTTCAGCAATCCCTTGGTATGCGCGCTCATCCCCACGCCCGCATCGCCGCAGAACACCGCCGAGCCGTTGTCGATCTGGTCCTGGTAGCGGAAGGACGACGCCACCGGGATGTCCGAGCGTTCGGCAAAGCCCTGCAGCGCGCTGCGCGCCGCGTCGTCCCAACCGCTGCCGCCGATCAGGATCAGCGGCTTGCGGGCGGTTTCGAGCAGGGCCATCGCCTCCTGCACGGCCGTGGCGGAGGCATCGGGCGCGTGCAGCCGCGGCGCCCCCGAGATCGGCGCGACGGCGGTCTCCTCCATCAGCATGTCCTCGGGGAGCGCGATGACGACGGGACCGGGGCGGCCGCTTGTCGCCGTCACCCAGGCGCGCGCGATCAGTTCGGGGATTCGCTCCACCCGGTCGATTTCGGTCACCCACTTGGCCAGGGTTCCGAAGACCGCGCGGTAATTGACCTCCTGAAAGGCCTCGCGCTCGCGAATGTCGGTGCCGATCTGCCCCACCAGCAGGATCATCGGCGCGCTGTCCTGCATCGCCGTGTGAACCCCGATCGAGGCATTGGTGGCGCCGGGACCGCGCGTCACCATGCAGATGCCGGGACTGCCGGTCAGCTTGCCGTGGGCCGCGGCCATGAAGGCCGCCCCACCCTCCTGACGGCAATTGACAAAATCCAGGACACCGCCGGTGTCGTGCAGCGCGTCGAGCACCGCGAGATAGCTCTCCCCCGGAACGCCGAAGGCCCGGCGGGCCCCCAGCGCGATCAGTGTCTCGACCAGCAACCGGCCCCCGTTTCGCACCATCGTTCTTCCCCCGGTTCGCAGCGATGTTTCGCAAGTGATGGATAATTCCGCCCCGGCTTTCAAGGCCGACGGCCGAATCCGGCGGGATTCGCGATGCGCCAGAACGCTTTGTTAAGACACCGACCGTATGTCTTTCCGGGAGCTGCAAGGCTGCATGCCCAGCCGGATCCTCCCGGCCGCGAGACTGCGAAAGGTGCCGACCCCAAGATGACAGATGTGCATTACCACGTTCTAGAACCCGCCCGGAACCGCAATGGCGAGGATCCTCTGGTGCCGTTCCTTCTTGGGGCCCGTCACGGTCCGGTCTCGATCTCGGCCAAGCATGTGTCACGCCTCGATTCCCACCGGCTCCAGATCCTCCTCGTAGCCGAGAAACAGTGGAATTCCGAGGGACACGGGTTCCGGATCACCGACACCAACGTGACGTTCGAAGCCGGGTTGGAGCGGCTCGGACTGACTCCCGATCATTTCGACAAGGACACGATGCAATGACGACCAAAGTCCTCGCGATCGACGATTCCCGCACAATCCGGAACCTTCTGCGCGTTTCCCTGGAAGGCGCGGGGTTCGAATACCACTCGGCCTGCGACGGCGTCGAAGGGGTCGAACAGTTCTCCGAGGTGGAGCCCGACGTGGTGATCACCGACATCAACATGCCGAACATGGACGGCTTCGGGGTGATCGAGACCCTGCGCACCGGACCGAACCGCACCACCGTTCCCATCATCGTGCTGACCACCGAAAGCGGCGCCGACCTCAAGGCGCGGGCACGCACCGCCGGCGCGACCGGCTGGATCGTGAAGCCCTTCGACGACGCATCGCTGGTCTCGGTGCTGCGCCGTCTCACAGGTCACGTGGTGTAAGCGATGTCAGGCAACTCGATCCGCGATACCTTTTTCGAAGAGTGCGAAGAACTCCTCGAAGCCCTCGTCGAAGGGCTCTCCAGCATGGAGGAAGACGCCGAGAACATGGACGTGGTGAACGCCGTGTTCCGGGCCGTCCACTCCATCAAGGGCGGCGCCGGCGCCTTCGCGCTGAACCGCCTCGTCAACTTTGCCCATACCTTCGAAACGGTCATGGACAAGGTCCGCTCGCAGGAACTGAAGGTGGACGAGCCGCTGATGCGCCTGTTCCACCGTTCGGGCGACCAGCTCGCCGACCTCGTCGAAGCGGCGCGGGACGACCGCGAGCCCAACGGCGAATCCGAGGCGGCGATCCTGGCCGAACTCGGCACCTACCTGGGCGAGGCCGACAAGGAGGAGGAATTCACCTTCGACGCGCTCGGACTCGATTTCGAAGCGGGACCGATCGACCTCGACCTGCCGGGCGATTCCCCGTCCCTGCGCAGGTTCGACATCCGCTTCAAACCGAAGCCCTCGCTCTATGCAAACGGCCATGAGCCGCTGCTGCTGTTCGATGCCTTGGCAGAGCTGGGGGCGTTGACGGTCAAGGCGGACCTGGCGGCACTCCCTGAATTCGATGCCTTCGACCCGAACGATGCGGTGATCGAATGGTCCCTGTCGCTCGAAACCACCGAAGACGAAACCGTTCTTCACGAAATCTTCGAATTCGTCGATTCCCTCTGCGATCTCGACATTTCGGTGACCGAGGATATTCCCGAACGGGACAACGCGGTGGAGGTCGAAGAAGCCCCCCTCCCTTTGGCCTCGGCCTCGCCGGTGACCGATGCGCCGGCCCCGCAACCGGCCCCCGCAATCATGAAGGCGGCACAACGATCGGAACCGGCGGAAAAGAAGGCGGCGCCCACCGCGGCGCAGGAAGCCAAGGGACCGCGACCGACCCTGCGCGTCGACCTTGAACGCGTCGACCGTCTCATCAACACGGTCGGGGAGCTCATCATCAACCAGGCGATGATCTCCCAACGCATCGAGGAACTCGAACTTCCGGCGGTCGCGCATCTCACCAACGAGCTGGAAGCCTACAAGCTGCTGGCCCGCGACATCCAGGAAGGCGTGATGGCCATTCGGGCCCAGCCCGTGAAACCCTTGTTCCAGCGCATGTCCCGCATTGTCCGCGAAGCGTCGGAGGCGACGGGCAAGAAGGCCAAGCTGGTGACTGTCGGCGACTCCACCGAAGTGGACAAGACCGTCATCGAGAGGCTGGCAGATCCGCTGACTCACATGGTGCGGAACGCGGTGGATCACGGTTTGGAAAAGCCGGCGCTTCGCGATGAAGCCGGAAAGGACCCGATCGGCAGCATCCGCCTGTCCGCCTCCCACCGCTCCGGCAGCGTTTTCATCGAAATCGCGGATGACGGCGCCGGTCTCAACCGGCCCCGGATTCTCGAAAAGGCGATCGAAAAGGGGTTGGTGCCCCCAGACACGGAACTGACCGAACCGGAAATCGACAATCTGTTGTTCCTGCCCGGTTTCTCGACCGCCGGCGAAGTGTCCAACCTCTCCGGGCGCGGGGTCGGCATGGATGTCGTCAAGAATGCCGTGGCGGCCCTCGGCGGCCGGGTGTCGATCACATCCGCGCCCGGTGTGGGGACAACATTCACCATCGTGCTGCCGCTGACGCTGGCGGTCATGGACGGCTTCGTGATCCGGGTCGCCGATCAGACCATGGTGATACCGATTTCCTCGATCATCGAAACCATCCGGCCGAGCCGCGGCGATTTGCACCGAATCGGTACCGACGGTCAGGTCATCCCGGTGCGCGGCGCCTACGTGCCGATCGTGGATGTTGCCCGGAACCTCGGACTGTCCCCCGGTGAGGAAGACGCAAGCAACGGCGTCCTGTTGCTGGTAACGACCGAACAGCAGGGCCTCGCGGCCCTTCGCGTCGACGCCATTCACGATCAGCGCCAGGTCGTGATCAAGAGCTTGGAAAGCAACTACGGCGCCATCGCCGGCGTCTCCGCCGCCACGATCCTGGGCGATGGCAAGATTGCCCTGATCCTGGACCCGGAGGAACTGGTCAAACTCCAGCCCTCCGCCCCTTATTTCCCCGCCTCGACCCCACCCAGAATGGAGCTTCGACATGCTTGATGCAACCGAAGGACCCACCGAGACCCAATTCGAATTCATCACCTTCTCTGCCGGCAACCAGAGCTTCTGCCTCGAGATCACCCAGATCCGTGAAATCCGTCGCTGGACCCCGGTGACCCGGTTGCCTCACACGCCGGATGACGTGCTGGGCGTGATGAACCTGCGCGGCGCGGTGATCCCGATCTTCGATCTGGCAGCTCGGTTCGGGCTCGGCTCAACGGCTGACAACGAGCGCAACGTCGTCATCGTCACGGCTTCGGGCGATACGACAGTCGGCTTGCTTGTCGAGTCCGTGTCCGAAATTCTCTCTGTCCGGAAATCAGCCATACAGGAAACACCCGACCTCAAATCCGAAGCGGCGCGGCAGGCAATCCTCGGTGTGATCTCGGTCGGCGAAACCATGGTCCGGGTCGTCAACCTCGATGCAGTGCTCGACAATGAAAAAGGCGTGGCCGTATGAGCCTCGCGGCCGTAGAGGACGGTCAGAGGGAATTCAGTTTCTCCGACCAGGATTTTCAATCCCTTGCCAGACTGGCGCGGGCGGAGTTCGGGCTGAGCCTTGCCGAAAGCAAGAAGCCGCTCGTCTACTCGCGATTGGCGCGCCGCCTCCGCGCCCGGAAGGTCGGCAGCTTCCAGCAATACCTGACACTCCTTGAAACCGCAGACGAGTCCGAGGAAAGGCTGGAACTGATCTCCGCTCTGACGACGAATGTCACCAGCTTTTTCCGTGAAAAGCATCACTTTGAAACACTGAAGTCGGAACTCTCCCCGGATTTCGGCAAGACAGGCAAGGCCCGCATCTGGTCCGCAGGATGCTCGTCGGGTCAGGAACCGTTTTCCATAGCCCTGACTTTGCTGGAGACCATCCCGGACGCCGCAAGGCGGGACATCCGCATTCTCGCTACGGATATCGATCCGGCAGTCGTGTCGCGGGCAAAGCGCGGGCGATATTCCAACGAAGAGAAATCTGCCATCGCGCCGGCTCTGCAAAGCAAATGGACACGGCTCTGTCCGGATGCCCCTTCCGCCTTCGAGTTCAACGAAGAGATACGGAAAATGATCAGTTTCGGGGAGCTAAACCTCATGGTGGGATGGCCGTTCAAGGGGCCGTTCGATGCCATCTTCTGCCGCAATGTAGCGATCTATTTCGATCATGAAACGCAACAGAAGTTGTGGTCGAAATTCGCAGATAAACTGCGTCCCGGCGGATATCTCTTCATAGGCCACTCCGAACGTGTGACCGGCCCGGCGATGGACGGCTTCACCACCGCGGGGGTGACAACCTACCGAAAAATTGCCGGTTCGGGCAGCGCTCTTGAGAACTAGGAGACGAAAATGAGTCTGAAGGATTCCCTGCGCGTCATGGTCGTGGACGATATGGCCACCAGCCGTGGTCTCATCACGCAGGCGCTCGATGAAATCGGCATCAAGAACTATTTGACCGAAAATGACGGCCAGCAGGCGCTGACCCGTCTTGCCGCCAACCCCGTTCATCTCGTCCTTTCGGACTTCAACATGCCGAACATGGATGGTCTCGGATTGCTGAAGGCCGTGCGCCAGAACAAGGCCACACAACGCATGGGGTTCATTCTGGTCACCGGCAAGCCCACGCCGGAAATGGTCGCACAGGCCAAACAGCTTGGCCTGAACAACATGATCAAGAAGCCGTTCACATCGATTTCGATGAAACAGTGCATCGAGAGCGTGGTGGGTCGCCTATGAGCGGACGAGAACTTCTACACCTTTCGGCGAGCGAGGCAGCCTGGTTGCTGTCGCAGGAAATCCGACATCTGCAGCATCGCCTCGAACGGCTGGAAAACGGGATGGAGCACCTCTATGCCGATAGCGAGGAACGGTTCGGAACCGGGGCGATCACCGCGCTTCAGGAACTCGACATGCTGGCGCAGTCGACTGACGCGCTGGCCGGATATGCCGAAGGGCTGTCAAGAAAACTGGACAAGAAGTCCGATCTCGATCTCGCAGAGGACCTCCGCGCCGTGCCCCTCAGGGAACTCGCGATCCGGCTTGGCGGGGGTCACTTGCAGCAATTGGTTCCGAACGCACCCGAGCTGTTTTGAAATGAGAACGGGCGCTCGTATGATCACCCCTCCCAAAAGGGTTTCAGCCCGGCAGCGGCACCACGGAAATATTTCCTCACTCGGCGGAATGACAGGCTTCTACCGGCGCCAGCACACCTGAAGGGGCTGATCATGCAGAAGATTACACTCATCGTCGCGCATTCGGACAGTCTCATGCGCCGCCGACTTGCGTCCTCTCTCTCCGCCCGGTCCGAGATCGAGCTTCTCGCACAGACCCGCGACCTGATGGAAACCTATTCCGAGGTCGAAGACCTCGAACCCATGGCGGTGCTGATCGAGGAAAAGCTTGCGCAAAAGGCCGAATTCGAGGTCATGCGCGCCCTGTTCTCCGCTCTTGATGTGCGCTGGCTCGTGGTGACGGATCGTGCGCGCATGACGCAGGGCAACACCTCGCCCTGGGACCAGAAGTCCGACCTCTTTTCAATGGAATCGGATTCGCCGCCGGACGTGATCGCGGAAGCGCTCGGCTCTCTCACCAGAACCGCGCGCCGGAATGTGCCGACCCGCGCACCGGCTGCCCCCCCGAGCCCGGTTGCGACCGGCTCAAACGGTACGGAACGGTTTATATTGATCGGTGCCTCGACCGGCGGGGTCGATGCGCTCATCACCGTTCTGTCGAGTTTTCCCGCGAATTGCCCACCGACCTTCATCGTACAGCACACCGGGGGCGGGTTCGGGGAGAGCCTGACACGTCTGCTGGACCGCCAATGTGCCGCGACGGTCCGTCCCGCGCGCGACGGCGACACCGTCGGACCGGGAGAGGTGGTGGTCGCCGCCGGCAGCCGGGCGCATCTTGTTCTGACGGGCGGCAAGCCGATGCGCACGGCGCTTCGCCCCGGCGCACCGGTGACGGGCCACATGCCTTCGGTCGATGCGATGTTCCAGTCTGCCGTTCCCGGCGCCGGTCGCGCGGTCGCGGCCTTGCTGACCGGAATGGGACGGGACGGCGCGGAAGGGCTGAAGGCATTGCGCGACAACGGCGCGGTGACCTTCGCGCAGGACGAGGCAAGCTGCGTCGTCTACGGCATGCCTCGCGCGGCGGCCCTGCTGGATGCCGCGGACTCCGTTCTTCCATTGAACCGGATCGGCCCGGCATTGCTCCGCGCCAGCACGAAACCCGCGTCGCGCACGACCAGGAGGGCAGGTGTACAATGATTGGCCGCAACGAAAAGCTGGTGAACGTGATCCAGGGAGAATTCCGGATCTCCGACGATCAGGACACGGTGCTTTCCACCGTCCTCGGATCCTGCGTCGCCGTCTGCCTTACGGACCCCGTCGCGAAGGTCGGCGGCATGAACCATTTCCTGCTGCCGCAACGTGCGGGCAAGGAGGGCGAGAATGTCCGCTACGGTGCCTATTCCATGGAATTGCTCATCAACGGGCTGCTGAAACGTGGCGCGCGCAAGGACCGCCTGGTGGCAAAACTGTTCGGTGGCGCCAACATGATCAAGCAATTGCGCGACATCGGCGGGTCCAATGTCGCCTTTGCCAAGGAGTTCCTGCAGAACGAAGCGATCGCCCTCGCGTCGGAAAGCACCGGCGGAACCTCGGCGCGACGCATCCGGTTCTGGCCGACCGACGCGCGGGTGAAACAATTCGTCGTGCCCGGCGACGTGGACACCGTCGCGCCGGTCGTCGCGCCGCAACCGCAACCGGAATCCGGAGAGATCGTCCTGTTCTGACGGTCGACCGAAGCGATTTGGTTCAGATCGGGTCGATTTCCTGGAACGCGTTGCGCAGGGCTTCGGACCAGGAATGGCTCATCTGCTTGAACCCTTCGTCCGTCGCTTCGATCCGCCGCGTCCGGGAAATGCGGAACGCGTCGCGTTCGATGATCGCCATATCCAGCGGCATGCCGACGCTCAGGTTCGAGCGCAGGGTCGAATCCATCGACAGCAGAACCGCCTTTTCCGCATCCGCGAGGGAGGTATCCACTTCGATCACGCGGTCGAGGATCGGCTTGCCGTATTTGTGCTCTCCGATCTGGAGGAAAGGCGTATCGGCCGTGGCTTCGATGAAATTCCCCTCGGGGTAGACGAGGAACATGCGCATCGGGCCGCCCTTGCGCTGTCCCGCCACGATCATCGAGGCGGAAGCGCCCTGACTCATCCGCTCCATCTTGGCCGAAACCTCTGCGGTGACATCCGACAGCGTGCTGCCGACGATTTCAGCCACCTGGAGCATGGTCGGCGCGCGCAGGATCGACCGGTCCGAGTCCGGATCGTCATTGGCATCGCCGAGGCGTGCCAGCGTCGTCTGCGTGACGGAAAGCGATCCCGCCGTCATGATCCCGATGGCGCGTTCGCCGGGGTTCTCGAACAGGAACATCTTGCGATAGGTCGAGATATTGTCGAGCCCCGCGTTCGTTCGCGTGTCGGACAGCAGAAGGATGCCCGCGTCCAGCAGCAATCCCACACAATAGGTCATCCGCGAATCCCCCCGATCATCATGCCGGCCCGGCGTCGGCTATAGAGTCGCCGGACCCTGGCGGCAATGCTGACAGATAGCAATGTCGGAATGATTACTGCTGCTGTTGCTGCCCTGCCGTCACCACGACCTCGACTTCGAGATGTTCTTCGGGAGAGGATCCCTGCACCACGCCGCGGATCGGCGCGGCATCCTGCGCGTCGAACCCGGAGCCGAGCCGGATGTAGCGTTCATCCGGGCAGCAGCGGTTGGCCGCGTCGAACCCGACCCAGCCCAGCGTCGGAACGAAAAGCTCCGCCCAGGCGTGGCTCGCCTCGTGACCGGCGCCGCTTTCGTCCGAATGCAGGTAGCCGGTGACGTAGCGCGCCGGGATGTCCGCCACATGCGCCACGGCAATCAGCGCGTGGGCATGATCCTGGCAGACGCCGGAACCGCCGTGCAGCGCCTCGGCGGCGGTGGTGTGGGCCCTGGTTTCGCCCGGAACATAGGCGATGGCATCGGCCACGGCCCCGGACAGGGCATGGGCCCGGTCGAGATCGGAGGCCGACGTGAGCCCCTTCAGCGCCGTTTCGGACAGGTCGCGCAGCGCATTGTCGACCGCGATGGGCCGGGTCTGGCGCAGATAGGCCGAGGGCGGCACCTTTTCGCGGTGTTCGCGCAGCACGCCGGACTGGTCGGTGGTTTCGACCATGCCGGTCACGACGACCGACAGCTCTTCGAGCGGTCCGCGCCAGGAGGCGAGTTCCGTGCAGTCCCTTGCGCTGTCGCGGAACTGGGCCCCGCGCAGCGCACCCTCGGTCTCGACCGACCAGGACTGGATCTTCTGCGAGGCGCAGTCCGACGGCCAGAGCCGCAGCGACTGCACCACTCCGCGTACGGGTTCCTCGAAACGATAGCGGGTGACGTGGCGCACTGTGAGTTTCATGCCGGGATCCCCCGCAGGTAGGCATCGTGCACGGTATTGGCCAAGCGCGCGTTGCGGGCCATGAACCGTGCAAGGAATTCGTGAAGCCCCTCGTCGAAGATGTCATCCACCGTCACGCGGTTCAGTTCGTCCAGAAGCTGATGCGCCACCTCCTGTGCACTGGTGGCCGCGCTGTAGTTCTCGGCGATGTTGTCGAGATGGTCGCACGTCCATTGCACGCAGGATTGCAGGGATCTGGGGAACTTGCGGTTGAGGATGAGCAGGTCGGTGATCTTGGCCGCCGTGATCTCGCCGGTGTAGGACCAATTGAACGCGCGCTGCGCTGTCATCGACTGCAGCAGCAGCGCCCACTGGCTCTGATCCAGCCCCGACCCGACATAGGAGACGGAGGGCAGCAGCACGTAATATTTCACGTCGATCAGCCGGGCGGTGTTGTCGGACCGCTCGATCGAGGTGCCGATGCCCATGAAATCGTAACCGTCGTTGCGCAACTGCGTGGCCGAGATGCAGCCCCGCACGAGGTGGCAGGCGCGCATCGTCCAGTCGGTGAGGTCGTTGACCGACAGCTTGCTGCGCTCGGTCCGCTGGAACTGCCGCAATTCCTGGTAGGCCGTGTTCAGCGCATCCCACACCGGCGATGTCAGCGCGGTGCGCACGACGCGGGCGTTTTCGCGGGCGGCGTTGATGCAGGACAGGACCGAAGCGGGGTTGTCCGCATCGAAGAACAGGAAGGTTTCGATGTTGCGCTGGTTGGCGTCGCCGTATTTCTCCTGGAACAGGTCGAGCGAGCCCTTGGCCTGCAGGACGGCCTCCCAATCGTTGCGGTAGCCGCCCGAAATGTCGGGCAGCAGCGCGTTGCGCGCACCCACGGACAGCAACCGGCCCGTGGTCTCGGCGCGCTCCAGGTAGCGCGCCATCCAGTAAAGGTGATCCGCGGTGCGGCTCAGCATGATATTCCTCCCCGCCCTATTCCGCCAAAACCCAGGTGTCCTTGACCCCGCCGCCCTGCGACGAGTTCACCACCAGCGAGCCTTCGGTCAGCGCCACGCGGGTCAGACCGCCCGGCACCAGTTCGATGGTTTCGCCGACCAGGCAGTAGGGCCTGAGGTCGACGTGCCGCGGGGCGATGCCTTCGTCCACGAAGGTCGGACAGGCCGACAGCGCCAGCGTCGGCTGGGCGATGTAATTGTCCGGATTGTCGCGGATCTTGGCCGCGAAGGCCTCGATCGTGGACTTGTCCGCCTTGGGCCCGACCAGCATCCCGTAGCCGCCCGAGCCGTGGACTTCCTTCACCACGAGCTCGGAGAGATGTTCGAGCACGTACTTGCATTCGTCCTTCCTGGCGCATTGCCAGGTCGGCACGTTTTCGAGGATCGGCTCCTCGCCGAGGTAGAAGCGGATCATTTCCGGCACGTAGGTGTAGATCGCCTTGTCGTCGGCAACCCCGGCGCCGGGGGCGGAACAGATCGTCACCCCGCCCGAGCGGTAGACGTTCATCAGCCCCGGCACGCCCAGCATGGAATCCGGGCGGAAGCAGAGCGGGTCGATGAAGGCGTCGTCCAGCCGGCGATAGATCACGTCGACCTTCTTGGGGCCCTCGGTGGTCTTCATCCAGACGAAATCGCCCTCGACGAACAGGTCCTGCCCCTCGACCAGTTCGACCCCCATGAGGTCGGCAAGGAAGGAATGTTCGTAATAGGCCGAATTGAACTGGCCCGGCGTCAGGATCACCACATTCGGTTCCCCCATGCACTTGGCCGGCGCGACCGAGGCCAGGGTCTTTTTCAGCGCCCCGGCATAGCCGTCCACCGGACGGATGCGGTTTTCGAGGAAGAGCTGCGGGAACATGCGCATCATGATCTCGCGGTTCTGCAGCATGTAGCTGACCCCGGAGGGGGTGCGGCAGTTGTCTTCCAGGACGTAGAACTGATCGGGGCCGGTACGCACGAGGTCGATGCCGACGATATGGCTGAACACGCCGCGCGGCGGGCGGAACCCGACAACGGCCTTTTCGTAGGCGTCGTTGTTGGTCACGAGGTGTTCGGGAATGCGGCCGGCGCGGATGATCTCGCGGCGGTCGTAGACATCGCAGAGAAAGGCGTTGAGCGCGGCGGCGCGTTGCTTGATGCCGCGATCCATCTTGCGCCACTCCTCGGCGGTCAGAACGCGCGGAAACATGTCGAACGGAATGAGACGTTCGGGATCTCCGCCCTCGCCGTAGACCGCAAAGGTGATGCCCACCCTGCGGAAAAGCGCTTCGGCTTCGGATTGCTTCAGACTGCGCAATTCCCTGGGCATGGAGCGGTGCCATTGTTCGAGGCTCCGATACGGCGACCGCACGTCGGTCCCGCTCATCATCTCGTTGAAGATCGCTGGCTCGTTGACGCTCATTTTTTCCCCTTTGCTCTTGAGCCAAGTTTCACCACTCCGCGCAGAAGGGAAAGCCCCCCGTGGAAAAAAAGGAAAAATCCCCCGGGGGCAGCGCCCAATAATTGGGCGTCGCACCCCAGTTCGGGCGCCACGAGAGCCCCGGAAGGCCTGTCGGAGGCCCCCGCCCGGCCGGTCAACTCCCAATATGATTAATATGTGACCATATACCGAAATTTTCGCCCGCATTTTAATCACCACCCGGCGCTCCCCGGCCCCTACCCCAAATTGCCGTGGAGGTAAGGCAGCCATGGCTTATTGGAATCGTGTGCCTGGACAAGGACACGACGGGGACGCCGCGGCCGGTGAAAACAATCGGCGGCGCGGCACAACAAAACGCAAAGCGGCGGGCAGCCTGGCCCCGAACCGGACTGGGACCGACCAGCGCCGTTCGGGCTGCGATATGCGCCGTGCTCAAGGGATGGAAAAGAGAACGACATGATCAAGACGCTGAAACTCTCGGGTGTGGCCACCGCTGCGCTGCTCGCGGCGAACGCCGCCTCGGCCCAGGCTGCGAACTGCCCGATCAAGGTGGGCGTGCTGCACTCGCTGTCGGGCACGATGGCGATCTCCGAGACGACGCTCAAGGACACGATGCTGATGCTCATCGACAAGCAGAACAAGGCCGGCGGCCTGCTGGGCTGCGAGCTGGAAGCTGTCGTAAAGGATCCGGCCTCCGACTGGCCGCTCTTCGCCGAAAAGGCGCGTGAACTGATCTCCAACGACAAGGTCGTCGTGACCTTCGGCAGCTGGACCTCCTCCAGCCGCAAGGCGGTTCTGCCGGTGCTCGAGGAACTGAACGCGCTCTACTTCTACCCGGTCCAGTACGAGGGCGAGGAATCGTCCAAGAACGTCTTCTACACCGGCGCCGCGCCGAACCAGCAGGCGATCCCGGCCGTGGATTACTTCCTCGACGAACTCGGCGTCGAGAAATTCGCCCTGCTCGGCACCGACTACGTCTATCCGCGCACGACCAACAACATCCTCGAAAGCTACCTGAAGGCCAAGGGGATCGCGGCGGAGGACATCTTCGTCAACTACACGCCCTTCGGTCAGTCCGACTGGTCGACCATCGTAGGCGACGTGGTGAAACTGGGCGAGGACGGCAAGCAGGTCGGCGTGATCTCGACCATCAACGGCGACGCCAACATCGGCTTCTACAAGGAACTCGCGGCAGCCGACGTTTCCGCCGACGACATTCCCGTGGTCGCCTTCTCGGTCGGTGAAGAGGAACTGTCGGGTCTCGATACCTCGAACCTCGTCGGCCACCTGGCCGCATGGAACTACTTCATGACCGCCGACACCCCCGAGAACGCCGAATTCATCAAGGAGTGGCACGCCTTCATCGGCGACGAAAAGCGCGTCACCAACGACCCGATGGAAGCGCATTACATCGGCTTCAACATGTGGGTGAAGGCGGTCGAAGAGGCCGGCACCACCGATGTCGACGCCGTGCGCGAACACATGTGGGGCCAGGAATTCCCGAACCTGACCGGCGGCACCGCCGTGATGGGCGTGAACCACCACCTCTCCAAGCCGGTGCTGATCGGCGAGATCCGCGCCGACGGCCAGTTCGACATCATCTCCCAGACCGAGCCGGTCCCGGGCGATGCATGGACCGACTACCTTCCGGAATCCGCGCCGCTGACCTCCGATTGGAAAGACCTCGGCTGCGGCATGTACAACACCGAGACCAAGACCTGCGTTCAGATCAAGTCGAACTATTGATCGCCTGAGCTGACACGACGGAAGGCGGGCGCGCGGTCTCCCTCACGCGCCCGCCGGACCTTTTCCCCGCCTCCCTCCTTTTCCGATCCAAATTGCAAAGGCCGCCCATGCTGCGTGCGCTTCTCGTCACACTTGCGTTCTGCCTGGCCCTGTCGCTGCCGACGGCCGCGGCCCGGGCGCAGAACCAGGATCTGCAGGCCGTCCTGCAGGCCCACGCCGAAGAGGTGGCCAATCCCGGCCGTCAGAGCGTCGGCACGCTGATCGACGCCCTGATCGCGTCGGGTCTGCCCGAAGTCTCGACCTTTCTCGAGAAATGGTCCGACAAGGGCGTGTTCCAGCGCGCTTCGGACGGCCTGTTCTACTACGCCAAGCGCAGCGGCGACGGTTACGCGCTGACCGATGTGTCGACCGGCGCCGACGCCGGAACGGCCCCGCGCGACGACATGACCGAAATCCGCCCCAACGGCGGTGTGCGCCGGGTCATCGGCACGGCGCTTGTGCAGTTCCAGCTTTCGGATCCCGACCTCGCCCGCCGCACCTCGGCGCTCGATTCCATCGCGCGCCGCCCCGCGGCCGACCAGCTCGAACCGCTGCGCGCCTCGATCGAAACCGAACAGGACCCCACCCTGCGCGCCCGCAAGGAACAGCTGGCCGGGATGCTGGCCGCCTCCTTCGGGGACAGCCCGCAAGAGCGCATCGCCGCCATCGAGGCCCTCTCGGATGCGATCAGCGTCGAAGTCCGCGCGGTGCTGAACCAGATCCTCACCACCCGTCCCGGCGTTGCCGCGACCCTGCCCGCCGGCATCAATGTCGCGCAGGTGCTGGAGGTCGGCGACGACCTCGGCGAGGCCGAAGCCTATGCCCGCCTGGTCGAGGCGAACCTCGCCCCGCCCGCGCAGGATCGCGAGCGCATCAAGGCGCTGCTGACCGAGAACATCGACGGCGGCACCGTCGGCGGCATTCCCATCGGCCAGCTTGCCACCGAAGCCGGCCGCGCGCGGGCCTACGCCGCACTTGCCGCCGCCGGAACCGTGCCGCCCCTGGTCACCCCGGAAGGCCGCGATGCGGCCGTCGCCTCGCACGTGTTCTACCTCGAATACGACGAAAGGGACGCCACGATCACCGATGCCGCCCGCGAGGCACTGGACGAGATCGACAACCGCGTCTTCCTCAACCAGCTGATCGACCTCGGGCTGGACGCGCTGTCGCTGGCCTCGATCTATTTCCTCGCCGCCATCGGGCTTGCCATCACCTTCGGGGTGATGGGCGTGATCAACATGGCGCATGGCGAATTCATCATGATGGGCGCCTATACCGGCTACGTGGTCCAGCAGATCATCCCCGACTACACGCTGTCGCTGATCGTCGCGCTCCCCATGGCCTTCGCGGTGACCTTCGCCGCCGGCGTGGCGATGGAGCGCCTGATCATCCGCTGGCTCTACCACCGGCCGCTGGAAACGCTGCTGGCGACCTTCGGCATCTCCATCGCGCTGCAGCAGCTCGCCAAGAACATCTTCGGCACGCAGGCCCGCCCGCTCACCTCTCCGGCCTGGCTGGACGGCGCCTGGGTCATCAACGACGTGGTCGGCATAGCCAACATCCGCATCGCCATCTTCGTGCTGGCGCTGATCTTCCTCGGCTTGATCCTGTTCATCCTGAACAGGACGCGCATCGGTCTCGAAGTCCGGGCCGTGACGCAGAACCCCGGCATGGCGGCCTCCATGGGCATCAATCCCGACCGCATCAACATGCTGACCTTCGGCCTCGGCTCCGGCATCGCCGGGATCGCCGGGGTTGCCATCGGGCTCTATGCCAAGGTCACCTCGGAAATGGGCGCCGACTACATCGTCCAGAGCTTCATGACCGTGGTCGTCGGCGGCGTGGGCAACGTCTGGGGCACGCTTGCGGGCGCCGGCCTCATCGGCATCCTCCAGAAGGGCATCGAGTATTTCAACCCGTCCAACACCCTGGCGGCGCAGACCTACATGATCCTCTTCATCATCCTGTTCATCCAGTTCCGCCCCAAGGGCATCGTCGCCCTCAAGGGCCGCGCAGCCGGAGATTGACACCATGAGCACCCTCTTCTGCATGGCCGCGACAGGCCGGGCGTTCCGGCCCGCCACGGGCGGGGATATCCGGAGCCCGATGTTGCCCTCCCATCGCCCCGCGGCCTCTTCTGGCGGAAAATATCCCGGGGGAGAGCGCGCCCCGGCGCGCGACGGGGGCAGCGCCCCCTCCACGGCCCCCATCGGCGCGGGAGAGAAGGCATGACGCGCAGCTTCCTGACCGAGAACCGCTCCATCTTCTGGTTCCTCCTCGCCCTCGCCCTGTTCACCCTCGTCGTGACCGTGCTGTCGACAGGGGCAGGCTCCGGCGCGATCTCCACCAGCTTCGTGAAGACGCTGGGCAAGACCCTGTGCCTCATGCTGGTCGCCGTCGCGATGGATGTGGTCTGGGGCTACACCGGCATCCTCAGCCTCGGTCACATGGCGTTCTTCGGCCTCGGAGGCTACATGATCGGCATGTGGCTGATGTATGCCCGCACCGAGATCATCCTGGCCCAGAGCCTTGCCGCCGCGCCGATCCCCCCCACCCCGGAAGAGATCCACGACGCGATCGGCACGCAGATCTTCGGGGTCGTGGGCAGTTCGGAGTTTCCGCTGATCTGGTACTTCGCGGACAGTTTCGTGATGCAGATCCTGCTGGTGGTGCTGGTGCCGGGGGTGCTGGCACTGGTGTTCGGCTGGCTCGCCTTCCGCTCCCGCGTCACCGGGGTCTACCTGTCGATCCTGACCCAGGCGATGACGCTGGCGCTCTCGCTCTACCTCTTCCAGAACGACAGCGGGCTGCGCGGCAACAACGGCCTTTCGGGCCTGCAGAACCTGCCGGGCCTCGGCGAGGTCCCGCAGAGCGTCCTGTCGATCTGGTTCTTCTGGGCCTCGGCCGCCGCGCTCGCCGCAGGATACGTCTTCTTCTCCTGGGTGGTCTCGGGCAAGATGGGATCGGTGATCCGCGGCATCCGCGACAACGAAGGCCGGGTCCGCTTCCTCGGCTACCACGTCGAAAGCTACAAGCTCTTCGTCTTCACCGTGACCGCCATCGTCGCGGGCCTCGCGGGGGCGCTCTACTACCCGCAGGCGGGCATCATCAACCCGGCGGAAATCGCCCCCATCGCCTCGATCTATCTGGCGGTCTGGGTCGCCATCGGCGGGCGGGGGCACCTCTACGGCGCGGCCCTCGGCGCGGCCGTCGTGTCGCTGCTGTCGAGCTGGTTCACCGGCGGCGGCGCGCCGAACATTCCGCTCGGGTTCTACACGATCGAATGGACCGACTGGTGGCTGGTGCTGCTGGGCCTGTCCTTCGTGGCGGTCACCCTGCTGGCGCCCAAGGGCATCGGAGGCCTGTTCGACCTGATCACCTCCCGCCACGCGGTTCCCGAACGCGTCGGCGATTTCGGCCCGGACAAGGGCGCCCGCCGCACCGTCGAAGGAGAGGAAGAGAGATGAGAACGCTGCTTGAAATGTCCGGCGTGTCGGTCAGCTTCGACGGCTTCAAGGCCATCAACAACCTGAGCTTCCAGATCGGGGAACCGGAGTTGCGGGCCATCATCGGCCCCAACGGAGCGGGCAAGACCACCTTCATGGACATCATCACCGGCAAGACCCGCCCGCAGCAGGGCAAGATCCTCTACGGCGAGAAATCCATGTCCCTCCTCAAGATGTCCGAAAGCCAGATCGCGATGGCGGGGGTCGGAAGGAAGTTCCAGAAACCCACCGTCTTCGAGGCGCAGACCGTGCGCGAGAACCTCGCCATGGCGCTGAAGAACAAGCGCAGCCCGTTCGACGTGCTGGTCTATCGCAAGACCCGACGCGGCGCCGAGCGGATCGAGGCCATCGCGGAGGAGATCGGCCTCGTGCAGGAACTCCCCCGCATCGCCGGAGAGCTGTCGCACGGCCAGAAACAGTGGCTCGAGATCGGCATGCTCCTGGCGCAGGACCCGCGTCTGCTGCTGGTCGACGAACCGGCAGCGGGCATGACCCCGGCCGAACGCGAGCACACCACGGACCTGCTGCGCCGGGCCGCCGAGAAGCACGCGGTCGTCGTGGTGGAACACGACATGGAATTCGTCCGCCGCCTGAACTGCAAGGTGACGGTGCTGCACGAAGGCTCGGTCCTGGCCGAGGGTTCGCTCGATCACGTGACCTCGAACCCGCAGGTCATCGAAGTCTATCTGGGCCGCTGATCATGGGCGGCACAAATCTTTTGAAAAAGATTTGCAAATTCCTTGAAAGGAATTTGCATCGGGGGACCCCTTATGCTGAGCGTTGAAGATCTCACCCTGCACTACGGCCAGAGCCAGATCCTGCACGGGATCTCGCTGACTGCCGAACCCGGCAAGGTCACTGCCGTGACCGGCACCAACGGCGTCGGAAAGACCTCCCTGCTGAAGGCCATCGCGGGCCGCCATCCCTATAGCGGCGGCTCGATCACGCTCGACGGCAAGCCGCTGTCGCACCTGAACGCCTACCAGACCGGGCGCGCGGGCATCGCCTACGTGCCCCAGGGCCGCGAGGTCTTTCCGCTGATGACCGTGCAGGAGAACCTCGAGACCGGCTTCGCCTGCCTGCCCCGCTCCGAGCACAAGGTTCCGCCGCACATCTTCGAACTCTTTCCCATCCTCAAGGAATTCCTGCACCGGCGCGGGGGCGATCTTTCCGGCGGCCAGCAGCAGCAGTTGTCGATCGCGCGCGCGCTGATCACACGGCCGCGGGTGCTGTTGCTCGACGAGCCGACCGAGGGCATCCAGCCCAACATCATCCAGCAGATCGGGCGGGTCATCTCCCAGCTGCGCGACCAGGGCGACATGGCGATCATCCTGGTCGAACAATATTTCGACTTCATGTGGGACCTTGCCGACAGCTTCGTCGCCGTCACCCGCGGCTCGGTCGCCATGGCCGGAAAGGCCGGCGAGATCGACCGCGAGGCGCTTCTGGCCAAGGTCTCCATCTGACCGCCACCCGCCACCGTCCGCATCGCCGCGGATCAGCACCTCATTTCCGGCCTGTCGGCGGGCTTCCTGCCCGCCCGGCCCTCGAACGAAAACACCGGTGTCCGGTACCGGCGCCCGGCGTGGCGGGGGGAGCACACCTAGATCCGGCCTGCTGCGGCGGGTCCGCGCTCCGGTACCATCACGGCGGTGGGCATCGCCGAGTTAAAAGGAAACTGCGCAGGCTCCGGCGCAGGGATGTGGCAAGCCACCCATCGATGCGAAGATGCGCGACAAGCGCGCTGAAAAAACGCGGCATCCCCATGCTGAGACAATCGCCACGCTTGCAGGAAACCCTCCCCGGCAACCGGGGCGCCAGGGCGGACCCTCCCGCCTGACGCGACCTCGCCATACTGTCCCAACGCAATCCCCTCGCCCGCCGACCAAACCCCGTGCCCCGCCCAGCCCTTCGGACAGCCATTCCCGCCCGGCGGGAAATCACCTCCACCGACACGGGCCTCTCTCCCCGCCAAGGCCTCTTCTGGCCCGAAATATCCCGGGGTGAACTGGCCGCAGGCCAGGAGGGGCAGCGCCCCTTTCTTCCGCCGCCGCCCTATGGGCAGGCGCGCGGGCAACTGCTAAGGCGTCACCACACCAGGAAAGGCGCCGCCCGTTGACCCCGAACACCCTGCCCCTGACCCGCGACCTCGTCCTGATCGGCGGAGGGCACAGCCATGCCCTGGTCCTGCGGATGTGGGGCATGTCGCCGCTGCCCGGCGCGCGTCTCACCCTGATCGACCCCGGCCCGACAACGGCCTATTCGGGAATGCTGCCGGGGTTCGTGGCCGGGCACTACCCGCGCAGGGCGCTCGACATCGACCTGGTGAGGCTTGCGCGCGTCGCCGGGGCGCGGATCGTTCTCGGCGCGGTCGACCGTCTCGACCTTGCGGCCCGCACGATCCATGTCCCCGGTCGACCGCCGATCGGGTTCGACGTGGCATCGCTCGACATCGGCATCACCTCGGCCATGCCCGATCTGCCCGGCTTTGCCGACCACGGCGTCCCCGCCAAACCGCTCGGGGCCTTCGCATCCCGTTGGGAGACATGGCTGTGCACGGACGGCCCGGCGGATGTCTGCGTGATCGGCGGCGGCGTGGCGGGGGCCGAACTGGCGGCCGCCATGGCCTTCGCGCTCAAGCGGCGCGGCCGGTCGGGATCGGTGCACCTGATCGACCGCGGCACCGCACTCGCAGCGCTGCGCCCCGGCGCGGCGGCGCGGCTCAGGGCTGCCCTCGAGCAGCAGGGAGTCACGTTGATCGAACACGCCGAGGTCGTCGCCGTGACCGGGACCGGGGTCGCGCTCGCCGACGGGCGGCAGATCCCGGCCGGGTTCGTGGCCGGCGCGGCGGGCGCGCAGCCGCAGGGCTGGCTCACCGGCACGGGGCTCACGCTCGAACGCGGCTTCGTCGCGGTCTCCCCGACGCTGCAAAGCTCGGACCCGGATGTCTTCGCTGCCGGAGACTGCGCCCACATGGTGGACAGTCCGCGCCCCAAGGCCGGAGTCTTTGCCGTGCGGCAGGCGCCGATCCTGCTGCACAATCTGCGCGCCCGGCTGGCCGGAACCGACTCCTTCCGCCGCTACAGGCCGCAACGGGACTATCTCAAGCTGATCTCGCTGGGCGGGACATCCGCGCTGGGGGACCGCTTCGGCCTGACGCTCTCGGGACCGCTGATCTGGCGCTGGAAGGATCGCATCGACCGGACCTTCATGCGCAGGTTCGCCAGCCTGCCCGCCATGCCTGCACCACGGCATCCCGTGCCACGCGCCGCGGGCACCGAGGAGGCGCTCGGCGACAAGCCGATGTGCGGCGGCTGCGGCGCCAAGGTCGGGCGCGACGCGCTGTCCGCCGCGCTGGCCGTGCTGCCGCCTCCGGTGCGCTCGGACGTGACGCCGCTGCCGGGCGATGACGCCGCCCTGCTCACCACCGGGGGCCGGCGCCAGGTGCTCACCACCGATCACCTGCGCGCCTTCGTCGAGGATCCCGTCACCATGGCCCGCATCGCCGCCGTGCACGCCTTGGGCGACATCTGGGCCATGGGCGCCGCGCCGCAGGCGGCCGTCGCCAACATCACCCTGCCCCGCATGTCGGACGCGCTGGCACAGCGCAGCCTCTCCGAAATCCTCGCCGCCGCCTCCGGGATCTTCCGCGAGGCCGGGGCCGAGATCGTCGGCGGACACTCCTCGATGGGGGACGAGACCACCATCGGCTTCACCATCACCGGGCTCTGCGACGACGCCCCGATCACCCTCTCCGGCGCCCGTCCCGGCGACGCGCTGATCCTCACCAAGCCGATCGGCAGCGGAGTCATCATGGCCGCCGAAATGGCCGGTCTCGCCGAAGGTGCCTCGGTCGCCGCGGCGCTGTCCAGCATGACCCGACCGCAGACCGTCGCCGCGGATCTCCTGCGCCATGCCCATGCCATGACCGACGTCACCGGCTTCGGCCTTGCCGGACACCTGCAGGGAATCTGCGCCGCCTCCGGAACCGGGGCCGAGCTGCGGATCGACCGCATTCCCTGCCTCGACGGCGCACGGGAGCTGTCGGCACGGGGCGTCCGCTCCACCCTCTACCCGAAGAACCGCAAGGCCGTGCCGGGACTGCCGTCGGACCCGCTGCACGACCTGCTGTTCGATCCGCAGACGGCCGGAGGCCTGCTGGCCTGCGTCGGGGACGGTCCCGCCACGCTCGCCGCGCTGCAGGCCGCCGGGATCCGCGCCGCGCTCATCGGCACCGTCACCGATCGCTTCGGTCAGATCGACATCGTCTGAAGCGCCGCCGCGATCCGGTCGGCCAGATCGTCCAGCCCCGCCGGACCCAGCGTCTCGGTCCGGAACGATTGCAGCACCGTCGGCGTCATCGCCCGCATGGACTTGTCATAGGCGGGATCGTAGTGATCCGCCGCCAGCGACCGGCACAGTGCCAGACGTTCGCCCGCGCCGATCAGCGTTTCCCAATGCTCGACCAGCGCATGGCCGCGATGGTAGCGCAGCGGAGCGAGCTTTCGCTTCAGCTCCTCGCGGTCCGAAAGCACGTCGTCATAGGCCGCGTCGAGATAGGCCGCACGCGCTTCGAGCGGCGCCGCGATCTCGATCCAGGGCGCCTGCTTCATCGCCTCCCAGAGCGAGGGCGGCAAAAGGATCTGCCCGATCTTGCTGCTCTCCGCCTCGACGATGACCGGTCGCGCGGGATCCAGCCCGTGCAATGCCCCGACCAGCGCGGTCTCGAACGCCTTCTGCGACGGCTGCCCGCCCGGCATGTCCCCGAGGAGAGAGCCGCGATGCCGCGCCATCCCCTCCAGGTCCAGCACCTGCACGTCCCGCGCCGCGAGCCGCCCCAGAAGCGCCGTCTTGGCGGTGCCGGTGTAGCCGCCGAGCTGGACCATGCGGAACGGCAGCGCCTCGTCATAGAGCGCCCGCGTCACCAGCCGCCGATAGGTCCGGTACCCGCCCTCGACCATCTCCGCCCGCCAGCCGATCTGCTGCAGCATCCAGGCAAAGGAGCCCGACCGCTGCCCGCCCCGCCAGCAATAGACCAGCGGCCGCCAGCCGCCCTCGTGATGGGCCAGCGGCCCGGCGATATGGGTCGCTGCATTGCGGAACACCAGCGCCGCCCCGATCTTGCGCGCGCGGAACGGCGATTCCTGCTTGTAGATCGTCCCGACCCGCGCCCGTTCCTCGTTGTCGAGCACCGGAAGGCTGATCGCGCCCGGCACGTGATCCTCCTCGAACTCCGCAGGGCTGCGGACGTCGATCACGGTGTCGAAACCGTGCCGGAGAAGGCCGTCGAGGCTCTGAAAAACGCGTGTCATGCGGGAGATCTAGCGGCAGCCGCGCCCGGATGGAAGGGAGTTGCGCGCAAGAGCGAATTTCCCTGAAAAACCCTCTGGACACCGGCCGGAGCCTCGGCTATCCCCCCTCCACCCGAAGGGCCCCGCCCTTCCCCGTGCCCGGGTAGCTCAGGGGTAGAGCAGTGGATTGAAAATCCTCGTGTCGGTGGTTCGATTCCGCCCCCGGGCACCACTTTACTCAAAAAAAACAATTGTGTAGCATGGTGCGCTGAATGGTAGCGGGAC